>NZ_CAXRAZ010000009.1:0-148457 GCF_964229035.1 Nocardioides sp.
GCCCTCGCCCTGCTCCCGGCCGTCGGCGGCACCGCCCGCGCCGCCGACGGCACGGGGGCGGTGCCCATCCCCGACGATCCGCGCGGACTGCTAGCCGAGCCCTTCGTCGGTGCGCCATCGAGCGAGGCGCCCCTGCCGAGCCTGCGGATCCCGCGTCACCCGTTCATGGCGCGCAACGACGACAGCAACATCCACAACGACGCCTACCAGAGCGACGCCTACGCCCGCCGCGGCCCGCGCGGGGTCGACACGACCGTCACGAGCACGTGGTTCGGCCAGGAGGAGTGCGCGTCGCAGACCTTCGACTCGCGCGGGCGCATCGTCACCGTGTGCGTCGGGCTCGTGCGCCCGACCGTGCGCCTGATCGACCCCACGACCCTGGCGACGATCGCCTCCTACCCGCTGCCGAACCGCGGCAGCGTCGACACGACCAACTTCTCGGGCGGCTACTTCTACCTCGACCAGCGCGACCGGCCGGTGGTCGTGACCTCGCAGGCGCACGTGCTCGTGCTCGCCCTCGAGAACGGTGCCTACACCGTGCAGCGCGATGTCGACCTGTCGCGAGCAGCCGCAGGCTCCTCGGTGCAGAGCGTGCTGCCCGACTGGGCGGGCCGGCTGTGGTTCGTCACGCAGAGCGGCCGCGTGGGCTTCGCGGACGCTCGCGGTGCCGTCCGCTTCCTGACGCTGAAGGACGAGGTGATCGCGAACAGCTTCGCCATCGACGAGTCCGGCGGCGTCTTCGTGGTCTCCGACCGCGCGCTCTACCGGTTCGACGTGCGCGCCGGGCGACCGGTGACGACGTGGCGTCAGACCTACGACCGCGGCACACGGGTCAAGCCGAGCCACGTGTCGCAGGGCAGCGGCACGACGCCCACCCTCATCGGCAGCGCCTCGTCGCCGGGCGGCGGCTCGATCGCGATCCTCGACAACGCCGAGCCCCGGATGCACCTGCTCGTCTTCCGCCGCGGCAAGGCCGGGCCCGGACGGGCCCTGTGCCGCCAGCCCGTCTTCGCCGCCGGTCGCAGCGCCGACGAGAACAGCCTGATCTCGGTGCCGGGCGGTCTCATCGCCGAGAACAACTACGGCTACAAGCTGCAGGCCCTCGGTCTGCGCCAGCCCGACACCGAGCCCGGCCTCGTGCGCGTCGACGTCGACTACCGCCGCGGCGGCTGCCGGGTGCGGTGGAACAACACCACCGCCCGCATCCCGTCGTCGGTGTCGAAGGCCTCGCTGGCCACCGGCGTCGTCTACGGCTACACCCACCCCACCGCCGCCGAGGTGCCGCTGCGGGCTCCCCTGCCGTCCGGGCAGCTGGCTCCCGACGCCTGGTACCTCACCGCGTTCTCGATCCGCACGGGCAAGGCCCTGTGGAGCCGCTACGTGGGCAGCAACTCGCTCTACAACAACCACTACGCAGCGATCGGCATCGGACGCGACGGAGCCGCCTACGTGGGCACGCTGGGCGGCCTGGTGCGCGTCGCCGACGGTCGCTGAGCGGCCCGCCGCTCCAGCCACCACGCGAGGGCGGCGTCCGCCTCCGGCGACCCACCGGCTCCCGCGTCCGGCAGGTAGGCGGTCGTCATCGTGCGCGCCACCTCCTCCAGCGCCCGTGGACGACGCTCGGCCGGCGCCTCCTGCGCGCGGCGGGCGAGCGCGGCGCCCGCGGCCCACGCCTCGTCGTCGGCCGGCAGCGGCAGTGCCGCGACCTGGCGGGCGCTGAGCTTGACCGCCCCCGCGGAGAGACCGGCGCCCAGGTGCCGGGCGGCGGCGTGCGCCACCAGCGGCGGGGCGAGCGTGAGGGCCAGCAGCCGCCACAGCACCTCCGGCCCTCCGTGCGGCACGACGCTCACGAGCGGCACCGACGGCAGCCACGCGCCCTCGCGGTCGACGACGGCCTCCAGCACACGTCCCTGGCCGGCCACGAGCAGCTTGGGCACCAGCCGCCCTCGCGCCCAGGCGCCGAGGCGCGGGTCGGCCGCGGCGAGGGCCTCGACGTCGACCACGGGCGCCTGCCAGGAGCGGCGTGCGAAGCGGGCCTCCGCGACCCCCCAGCGGCACTCGGCCGGATCGATGAGTCCGACCGTGACGAGCGGCACGGCCGTGCCGTCGCCCGGCCGAGGATCCGGTCCCGCCTCGCGCACGTGCGGTGCCAGGCCGTAGTACTGGTCGCGGAAGTCGGCCGAGCAGGTGGCGAGGTCGCCCACCACCCCCGGGCGATCCTCCGCACCCGCGCCGGAGGGCGGGAGGAGATCGACCGCCGGGATGCCGAACGCCTCCGCCGCCAGCGGCCCCCAGCGGTCCGGATCCGCCACGAGCCCCTCGCCCACCGGTGACCCGACGCGCACCACCGGTACGCAGCAGAGCACGTCGGTGCCCTCGAACACGGGGCGAGGCGTCGTCCAGAAGTCGGTGAGGGCGCCCGCGGCCAGCACGCGCTCGCGCACCGGCCCGGCGTCGCGGGCGGCCAGCAGCGAGAGGGGCTGCACCAGCGCCACCGTGCCGCCCGGCTCGACGAGGTCGAGGGCGGCGTGGAGGAAGACCGCGCTCGTGTCGGTGTAGGCCCCCAGAGCTCGTCGCCCCGGTTCCGCGCGCCCGCCGGTGTCACGGCGCAGCTGCCCCAGGAACGGCGGGTTGCCGACCACGGCGTCGAAGCGTCGTCCACGCCAGTGCTCGAGGCCGTCGGCCACGACGACCTGCTGCTCGAGCTGCTCCGGCGACACCGTCGGATCGAGCGCGCTCAGCCGGCGGCGGGCGATCGCCACCGCGTCGGCGTCGAGGTCGGAGCCGTGGACGCCCGCCACCCCCACCCGTCGGGCCGCGGCCACCAGGAAGTGACCGGTGCCGCAGGCCGGGTCGAGCACCCGCGCCCCGCTCGCCGGAGTCGGCAGCGCACGGTCGAGCACCCAGGCCACCAGGTCGTCAGGGGTGTAGAAGGCCCCCATCGGACGACGCCGGGTGCGGTGCTCGCGCGCGAGGCGCCGCGCGTGCTCGTCGGCCGCGAGCTCGGCGGGGTGCTCGGCGGCGTCCGGCATGCTCGGAGGGTACTGGCCCCCGCGGGGCCGTGTTATAGTCATAGTGACTATAAACCGAGGAGTCGCCATGACACCCACCGGACTGCTCACCGACCGCTACGAGCTGACCATGCTCGACTCGTTCGTGCGCGACGGCCACGCCGAGCACCCGGCCGTCTTCGAGGCCTTCGCCCGCCGGCTGCCCGAGGGCCGCCGCTACGGCCTGCTGGCCGGCCTGGGTCGCCTGCTCGAGGCGGTCGAGGCGTTCACCTTCCCCGCCGAGGACCTCGCCTGGCTGCAGGCGGAGGGAGTGATCGGCGAGCAGACCGCCGCCTGGCTCGCCGACTTCCGGTTCAGCGGCGACATCGACGGCTACCGCGAGGGCGAGCTCTACTTCCCCGGCAGCCCGGTGCTCACCGTGCGCGGGCGCCTCGGCGAGTGCGTGCTGCTCGAGACGCTCGTGCTCAGCATCCTCAACCACGACACCGCCATCGCGAGCGCGGCCGCGCGCATGGTCGACGCCGCCGCGGGTCGGCCCCTCATCGAGATGGGCGGACGACGCACCCACGAGGAGGCCGCGGTCGCCACCGCCCGCGCCGCCTACCTGGCCGGGTTCGCCACCAGCAGCAACCTCGCCGCCGGGCGACGCCACGGCGTCCCGACCGCCGGCACCGCGGCGCACGCCTTCACCCTCGCCCACCGCAGCGAGGCCGAGGCCTTCCGCAGCCAGGTCGAGGCGCTGGGAGCAGCAACGACGCTGCTCGTCGACACCTACGATATCGAGCAGGGCATCCGCACCGCGGTCGAGGTGGCCGGCACCGACCTCGGCGCGGTGCGTATCGACTCCGGCGACCTCGCCGAGGAGTCCACCAAGGCCCGGGCCCTGCTCGACTCCCTCGGCGCCACGAGCACCCGCATCGTCGTCACCAGCGACCTCGACGAGTTCGTCATCACCGCGCTGGCCGACGCCCCCATCGACGGCTACGGCGTCGGCACCCGGGTGGCCACCGGGTCGGGCCACCCCACGGCGAGCATGGTCTACAAGCTCGTCGCCATCGACGACGGGGCCGACGGGGCCGACGGGCAGCCGGGGCTGCGGCCGGTGGCGAAGAAGTCGCACGACAAGGCCTCGCAGGGCGGACGCAAGCGCGCCTGGCGCCGCTACGACGACGCCGGGCTCCTCGTGGCCGAGTGGTGGGAGCCGCACGACGGCACCGAGGGCCCCGACGGCACCGGACCCGGTGCCGAGCCGGGCGTGGTCGCCGCCCAGGTGCCGCTGGTGCGCGGCGGGTCCGTCGTCCACAGCCCGAAGCTGGACGACGTACGCGCCCACGCCGCCGCGGCGCTGGCGAGCCTGCCCGCCGGGGCCCGCACGGTCGCCGCCGGGCCCGCGCACCTCAGCTGCACCGCCGGCCCCACCTCCTGATCCCGCCCATCCAGCACCACGAGAGGACACCACCCATGAGCAGCACTCCCCGCGCCCTGGTCGTCGTCGATGTGCAGAACGACTTCATCGAGGGCGGCTCGCTCGCCGTCGCCGGCGGCCGCGCTGTCGCCGAGCGGATCAGCACCCACCTCGCCGCCCACGCCTCCGACTACGCCGTGATCGCCGCCTCCCGCGACTGGCACCACGCCGAGGGCACCAACGGCGGCCACTTCGCCGAGCCGGGCCACGACCCCGACTACGTCGCCACGTGGCCCGTGCACTGCGTGCAGGGCGCGCCGGGATCCGACTACGCGCCCGAGCTCGACACCTCCGCGGTGACCGTGCACGTGGTCAAGGGCATGGGCCGACCCGCCTACTCGGCCTTCGAGGGCGTCACCGACGACGATCGCGCGCTGGCCGACGTGCTGCGCGAGGCCGGTGTGCAGCAGGTGGACGTCGTCGGCATCGCCACCGACCACTGCGTGCGCGCCACCGCGCTCGACGCCCGCGCGGTGGGCTTCGACGTCCGACTGCTGGCCGACCTGCACGCAGGCGTGGCGCCCGACAGCTCAGCCGCCGCCCTCGAGGCGATGGCCGCGGCCGGCGTCGTGGTGGAGCAGAGCCGATGAGCACGCACCCGCCGTTCGCGGTGGCCGTCGACCTCGCGGTCTTCACCGTGCGCGAGGGAGCCCTCGTCGTGCTGCTCGTCGAGCGCGGCGAGGAGCCGTTCCGCGGCTCCTGGGCGCTGCCGGGCGGGTTCGTCGGCGTCGACGAGGATGCCGAGACCGCGGCGTGGCGCGAGCTGCGCGAGGAGACGGGCGTCGAGCGCTTCGACGGCCACCTCGAGCAGCTGCGCACCTACTCCGCTCCCGACCGCGACCCCCGCATGCGCGTGGTCTCCATCGCGCACGTGGCGCTGGCCCCCGACCTCCCGGAGCCGGCCGCCGGCACCGATGCCGCCGACGCTCGCTGGTGGGTGGTCGAGGACCTCCTCGAGGGCGACGCCGGCCCCGAGAGCCCCGAGCTCGCCTTCGACCACCGCGAGATCCTCTTGGACGCCCGCGAGCGGGTGCGCGCGAAGCTGGAGTACACGACGCTGGCCACGGAGTTCGTGAGCGAGCCGTTCACGCTGCCCGAGCTGCGCCGGGTGTACGCAGCGGTGTGGGGCACCCCGCCCGACCTCGGCAACTTCCGCCGCAAGGTCCTCGGCACCGACGGGTTCGTCACGCCCACGGCCGCCATCGGCTCCGGCGACGGCCGCACCGGACGCCCGCCGCTGCTCTACCGGCGCGGACCCGCCCGCACCATCTCGCCGCCGATGACACGGGGCTGAAGGGTCCGGACGGCGCGACCGGGACGACCGGCGCTGTCGGTGCCGTAGGTCAAGATGGTCGGGTGCCCACGACCGACGCCCTCGCCTCCTTCAGCGAGCCCACCCGGGAGTGGTTCCGCGCAGCCTTCGCCGAGCCGACGCCGGCGCAGACCGGTGCCTGGGCATCGATCCAGCAGGGCCGGCACACCCTGGTGGTCGCACCCACCGGGTCGGGCAAGACCCTCAGCGCCTTCCTCGCCGGACTCGACCGGCTCCTGTCCACGCCCCCGCCCGAGGAGAAGACCCACCGCACGCGGCTGCTCTACGTCTCACCGCTCAAGGCGCTGGCGGTCGACGTCGAGCGCAACCTGCGCGCGCCCCTGATCGGCATCCGGCACACCGCCACCCGCCTCGGGCTGCCCGCGCTGCCCGAGATCGGAGTCGGCACGCGCTCGGGCGACACCCCCGCGGCCGAGCGCCGACGCCTGGTCAGCGCGCCCCCCGACGTCCTCATCACCACCCCCGAGTCGCTGTTCCTCATGCTCACCAGCCAGGCGCGCGAGACCCTGCGCGGCATCGAGACCGTGATCGTCGACGAGGTGCACGCGGTCGCCGGCACCAAGCGCGGAGCGCACCTGGCACTCAGCCTCGAGCGGCTCGACGCCCTCCTGGCCCGGCCCGCCCAGAGGGTGGGTCTGTCGGCCACCGTGCGACCCACCGAGGAGGTCGCGCGCTTCCTCGGAGGCGCTGCGCCGGTCGACGTCGTCGCGCCGCCCATCCACAAGGAGTGGGACCTGCGCGTCGAGGTGCCGGTGGAGGACATGACGGCGCTCAACGCGGCGCCCACTGCCGCCCGAGCCGACCGGGCTGACCACGACGACGATGCCGACGCCGAGGTCGACGACGACCTCGACGGCGAGGAGCTCTTCGACCCCACCGCCCCACCCCCGCGCCCGAGCATCTGGCCGCACGTCGAGCAGCGGGTCGCCGACCTGATCGGCGAGCACCGCTCCACCATCGTGTTCACCAACGGGCGCCGCACGGCTGAGCGGCTCACGGCCCGGCTCAACGAGATCGCGGCCGAGCAGAGTGCCGACGACGTCGAGCCGCCGGCGCAGGTGATGGCCCAGTCGGGGGCGAGCGCGGGCGCGTCGCCGATCCTGGCCCGCACCCACCACGGCTCGGTGTCGAAGGAGCAGCGCGCCCAGGTCGAGGACGACCTCAAGGCCGGGCGACTGCCGTCGGTGGTGGCCACGAGCAGCCTCGAGCTCGGCATCGACATGGGCGCGGTCGACCTCGTCCTGCAGATCGCCTCGCCGCCCAGCGTCGCCTCGGCGCTGCAGCGCGTGGGTCGCGCGGGCCACCAGGTCGGCGAGGTCTCCCGCGGCATCTTCTTCCCCCAGCACCGCGGCGACCTCGTGCCCGCCGCGGTGGCGGTGCAGCGCATGCGCACCGGCGGCATCGAGGCCCTCTCGGTGCCGGCCAACCCGCTCGACGTCCTCGCCCAGCAGGTGGTCGCCGCCTGCGCGCTGGAGGAGTGGGACGTCGACGAGCTCTTCGACCTCGTCCGCCGCAGCGCCCCCTACGCCCACCTGCCGCGCGGTGCCTACGACGCCGTCCTCGACCTCCTCGCCGGCCGCTACCCCAGCGACGAGTTCGCCGAGCTGCGCCCGCGCATCACCTGGGACCGCGTCACCGGCCGCATCACCGGCCGCCCGGGAGCCCAGCGTCTGGCGGTCACGAGCGGCGGCACGATCCCCGACCGCGGCCTCTACGGCGTCTTCCTCGCCGGCGAGGGCACCAACCGCCGCGTCGGCGAGCTCGCCGAGGAGATGGTCTACGAGAGCCGCGTGGGCGACGTGTTCGCCCTTGGCGCCACCAGCTGGCGCATCGAGGACATCACCCACGACCGCGTCATCGTCACCCCCGCTCCGGGTGTCCCCGGCCGCCTGCCCTTCTGGAAGGGCGACACCGCCGGTCGCCCCACCGAGCTCGGCGCCGCCATCGGCGCCTTCACCCGCGAGCTCGCGGCGCTGCCCGACGACAAGGCGCGGGCGCGCGCCGAGGAGGTCGGGCTCGACCACAACGCGAGCACCAACCTCGTCACCTACCTGCGCGAGCAGGCCGAGGCCACCCAGGTGTTGCCGAGCGACGCCACCGTGCTCGTCGAGCGCTTCCGCGACGAGCTCGGCGACTGGCGCCTGGCCGTGCACTCCCCCTACGGCACCGCCGTGCACGCACCGTGGGCGCTGGCGATCAACGCCCGGCTGCGCGAGCGCTTCGGCGTCGACGGCCAGGCCATGGCCTCCGACGACGGCATCGTCATCCGCATCCCCGACACCGACGCCGAGCCGCCGGGTGCCGACCTCGTGGCCTTCGAGCCCGACGAGATCGAGGAGGTCGTCACCCGCGAGGTCGGCGGCTCGGCACTCTTCGCCGCGCGCTTCCGCGAGTGCGCTGCCCGCGCCCTGCTGCTCCCCCGCCGCGATCCCGGACGCCGCTCCCCGCTGTGGCAGCAGCGCCAGCGCGCCGCCGCCCTGCTCGAGGTGGCCTCGCGCTACCCGTCGTTCCCGATCGTGCTCGAGACCGTGCGCGAGGTGCTCAACGACGTCTACGACCTGCCCGGCCTCGTCGACCTCCTGCGGCGCGTGCAGCAGCGCGAGGTCGCGCTCACCGACGTCGAGACCACCGTGCCCTCGCCCTACGCGCGCACGCTGATGTTCGGCTACGTCGCCCAGTTCGTCTACGAGGGCGACTCCCCGCTGGCCGAGCGCCGCGCGGCCGCCCTCACCCTCGACCAGGGCCTGCTGGCCGAGCTGCTGGGGCGCGCCGAGCTGCGCGAGCTGCTCGACCCCGAGGTGCTCGTGGAGGTCGAGGCCGAGCTGCAGCGCACCCTGCCCGAACGACGCGCCCGCGACGCCGAGGGCGTCGCCGACCTGCTGCGCCTGCTCGGCCCGCTCGACCTCGACGAGCTGCGCGCCCGCAGCGTGGACGACGCCCCGCTCGCCACCTGGCTCGACGACCTCGTCGCCGCCCGCCGCGCGGTCGCGGTGCGGGTCGGGTCGCGCGACGCCTGGGCCGGGGTCGAGGACGTCGCCCGCCTGCGCGACGGGCTCGGCGTCCCGGTGCCCCCGGGAACGCCCTCGGCGTTCACCGAACCGGTCGACGACCCCCTCGCCGACCTCGTGGGCCGCTACGCCCGCACCCACGGCCCATTCCTGCCCGAAGAAGTCGCTGACCGGCTCGGGCTCGGGGTGGCCGTCGTCCGCCTGACGCTGCAGCGCCTGGAGGCGCGCGGTCGCGTCGTCAGCGGCGAGTTCCGACCCGTCGGCGCGGGCGAGGAGTGGTGCGACGTCGAGGTGCTGCGTCGTCTGCGTCGTCGCTCGCTGGCACGCCTGCGCAGCGAGATCGAGCCGGTCGAGCCGGCGGCGCTGGCCCGCTTCACCGTCGCCTGGCACCAGCTGCGCACGAGCCTCGACACCGGTCGCGGCCGCCGCGGAGTCGACGGGGTGCTGCAGGTGATCGAGCAGCTCGCCGGCACGGTGGTGCCCGCGAGCGGCCTCGAGTCCCTGATCCTCAGCTCGCGGGTGCGCGACTACGAGCCCTCGATGCTCGACGAGCTCACCGCCACCGGCGAGGTGCTCTGGGCCGGCCACGGCGCGCTGCCCGGCAACGACGGCTGGGTGTCGCGGCACCTGGCCGACCAGGCGCACCTCACCCTGCCGGTGCCCGGCGCCGTCGACGACCCGCTGCAGCAGCGGGTGCTCGACGTCCTCGCGCCCGGCGGAGCGTGGTTCTTCCGCCAGGTGGCCGACCAGGTCGTGCGCGCCGTGATCGCCGAGTCGACCGACCCCGACCTGCGACCCGACGTGCCCTCCGACGAGGCGATCTCCGCTGCGCTCTGGGCACTGGTCTGGAGCGGTCACATCACCAACGACACCCTCACGCCGCTGCGCGCCCTGCAGCGCGGCGGCCGCACCGCCCACCGCACCACCCGTCGGGGCCCGGCGCGCCCCGCGCGCACCAGCCGCCCCGGTCGTCCGCCCCGCGCCGGTCGCGCCGTGCTGATGGCCGGTCCCCCCGAGACCGCCGGCCGCTGGTCGCTGCTGCCCGAGGTGGACGCCGACCCCACCCGCCGCGGCCACGCGCAGGCCGAGCAGCTGCTCGAGCGCCACGGCATCGTCACCCGAGGCGCGGTGATGGGCGAGCGGGTGCCCGGCGGGTTCGCCGGCGTCTACCGCGTGCTGAGCGCCTTCGAGGAGTCCGGGCGCACCCGCCGCGGCTACTTCGTCGAGGGGCTCGGCGCCGCACAGTTCGGCACGGCCGGTGCCGTCGACCGGCTGCGCACCTTCAGCCGTGCCGGTTCCGACGAGGCCCCCGGCACCAAGCCGGTGGGCGTGGCGATCGCCGCCACCGACCCCGCCAACCCCTACGGCGCGGCCCTGCCCTGGCCACCCACGCTCACCGAGGTGCAGGGCGGCGCCGAGGGCGGTCACCGACCCGGACGCAAGGCGGGGGCGGTCGTCGTCCTCGTGGACGGCGAGCCGGCCCTCTACCTCGAGCGCGGCGGGCGCACCGTGCTCACCTGGAGCGACGAGGCGGACCGCCTGGCGGCGGCCGCGGAGGCTCTCGCCACGACGGCGCGCACCGGCGGGCTGGGGCGCCTCACGGTCGAGAAGGCCGACGGCGAGGCGCTCCTGGGCACCTCGACCCCCTTGCGCGAGGCCCTCGCCAACGCCGGATTCGTCGCCACGCCGAAGGGGTTGAGGTTGCGTGCCTGAGGGCGACGCGGTGCGCCGCACCGCCCACCGACTCGACCGGGCGCTCGCCGGACACGTGCTGCGCGCCAGCGACTTCCGAGTGCCGCAGCTGGCCACCGCCGACCTTCGCGGCGGCACCGTGCTGCGCACCCGCACCCACGGCAAGCACCTGCTCACGCGGGTCAAGATGCCCGACGCTCGTCGCCTGACCATCCACACGCACCTGCGCATGGAGGGCCGCTGGCGCACCGTGCGCCCCGGCGGTCGTCTGCCCGGACCGCCCGCCGACATCCGCCTCGTGCTGCGCACCGACGCGGCCACGATGGTCGGCCTGCGCCTCGGCGTCGTCGAGCTGCTCGACACCGACGCCGAGGACGACGTCATCGGCCACCTCGGCCCCGACCTCCTCGGCCCCTGGGAGACCGCCGACCGGGCCGAGGCGATCCACCGCCTCACCGCCGACCCGCACCGCGTGCTCGGCGACGCCCTCCTCGACCAGCGGGTCGTGGCCGGCATGGGCACCATCTGGCTGGCCGAGTCGTGCTTCGTCGCCGGCATCTGCCCGCTCGCACGCGTCGAGGACCTCGCCGATCCGGGCCGCTTCCTCGATCGCGTGCGGGTGATGCTGCAGGCGGCGGTGCGCCAGCGCGAGCCGGTCACCACGGGCGACCCGCGCGATCCCCTGTGGGCCTTCCGGCGCAACCGGCAGCCCTGCAAGCGGTGCGGCACGATCGTGCTCGCCGGCCGGGTCGGCCCGCCCGACAAGGTGCGCACCACCTACTGGTGCCCCCACTGCCAGCCGACCCCGGCCGACGTCACCCCCGACCAGCTGCTGCGCATCGCTCCCGGTGCCCCGCGCTCGCCCTACCGCGACTGAGCGCGATTCCGCGTGATGCCGATCTCGTCCGTGGCCGGCGCGGAACGCGGAGGGCTCCCTCACGCGTTGCACAGGTATGCACCGCCACTACAACGGCTTGAAGACCGCCGGCCTGTTCGGCGCGATCTTCGCGCTGCTCCTGGTCATCGGAGGCCTCATCGCCGGCGCCACCGGCAGCTCGGCCTTCATCTGGATCTTCGCGCTGATCGGCGTCGGCACCACCGCCTACGGCTACTGGAACTCCGACAAGCTCGCCATCAAGGCCATGCACGCCTACCCGGTGAGCGAGGCGCAGCAGCCTGCCATGCACCGCATCGTGCGTGAGCTGTCGCAGCGCGCCGGTCAGCCCATGCCGCGACTGTTCGTCTCCCCCACGCAGGCGCCCAACGCCTTCGCCACCGGCCGCAACCCCGACAACGCGGCGGTGTGCTGCACCGAGGGCATCTTGGCCCTGCTCGACGAGCGCGAGCTGCGCGGCGTGCTCGGCCACGAGCTGATGCACGTCTACAACCGCGACATCCTCACCGGGTCGATCGCGGCGGCCATCGCCGGTGTGATCAGCTCGGTCGCGCAGTTCCTCGCCTTCACCTCGATCTTCGGCGGCGGCAACGACGAGGACCGCCCCAACCCGGCCGTCCTCATCCTCACCGCGCTGCTGGCGCCCTTCGCTGCGGGCGTCATCCAGATGGCGATCAGCCGCACCCGCGAGTACGACGCCGACGAGGACGGCGCTCGCCTCACCGGGGATCCGCTGGCTCTCGCCTCTGCGCTGCGCAAGCTGGAGCACGGCACCGCCCGCGCTCCGCTCGCGCCCACCCCGCAGCTGCAGAACGCCAGCCACATGATGATCGCCAACCCGTTCCGTGCGGGCGACGTGCAGCGGATGTTCTCCACGCACCCGCCGATGGCCGACCGCATCGCGCGGCTGGAGCAGATGGCTGGTCGCTGAGCTACGACGACGAAGGCCCCGACCGGATCGGACGATCCGGCCGGGGCCTTCGTGCGTGTGTCAGGCCGCGGAGGCGACCACGTCGCCGCGCGGGCGCGTGATGATCGGCGTGAGGGGCACCGCGGCGGCGGCCTCCTCCAGCGCCACCGCGTCGGCCACCTCGCGGAGCACGTCGGACAGCGGCATCTCGAGCGCGTCGCAGAGCGATGCCAGGAGCTCCGAGGAGGCCTCCTTCTGGCCCCGCTCGATCTCGGAGATGTAGCCGAGGCTGACGCGCGCGGCGCCGGACACCTCGCGCAGGGTGAGGCCGAGCTCGGTGCGCCGTGAGCGCAGGATGTCGCCGAGTGAGCGGCGGAACAGCACCATCTCGAGCTCCTCTCCGTGTCACCGTTCGTGGGTGGTGGACTCAACGCTACCGGAGGCGTGGATCTTCCGGGCGCGATGGCCCCGCAGGTGACTGATCGGCATCACCGCCCGCCGCCTGAGGCGTGGCCCCAGGCGGCGGGCGGTGGGGGTGCTCAGCGGCGCTGAACCGACACCGCCGTGGTCGCCGTGCCCTGCCCGACGACGTCGTTGCCGAGGTAGCGCACGTGGATCACGCGCAGACCCGCGACGCGGAGCACGCCGAGCGGCACCACGACGCGACCGTCCTGCAGCCGACCGGACCAGACCTTGGTGCCGATGCGCACCAGCACGCGGCCGGTGGTGGGCAGGCCGTCGGGGTTGCCGACGCGCACGGCCAGGCTGACCCTCGTGCGACCGGCGACGACCTTGCCGCCCGGGATGACCCGCGTGATCACCGTGGCGAGGCCACGCTGCACCGGGGCGGTGGGCCGCGACGTCGCGGTCGCCGAGGCGCTGCCCTCCGCCGAGGCCGTGACCCGCACCGACAGGCGGTGGGTCAGCATCGCCCGCGTGACTCGCAGCGTCGCGCCGGTGGCTCCGGCGATGACGCGTCCGTCGACCAGCCACTGGTAGCGGTAGGCCGTGGCCTCGGGCTCCCAGGTGCCGGGGCGGGCCACCAGCGTCGCCCCGACGCGGGCGGTGCCGGCCACGGTCGGCAGCGCGGTGTTGACCAGCGGGCTCGGCTCGGCCTTCTCGGTGACGGCGATCGGCACGGTGACGCGGGTGCCGGTGGTCGTGCCGACGAGCGTGAGCTCGGTGGCACCGCCCGAGATCGAGGCCGGCAGGACGACGTCCACCGAGGCGGTGCCGCTCTGGTCGGACGGCGTGGTGCCCACGGTGTTGTCGACCGCGACCGTGCCCAGCACCTGCTCACCCAGGCGCACCTCGAGCGAGGTGTCCTTGGCATCGCCCGGAGCGGTCATCGCCAGCGAGCCGACGGTGAAGCGCACGGGGGCACCCGGGTCGTAGGACGACGGGGCGTCGGCCGGGAACTCCACGCGCACCGCGCGCTGGGCGGCGTCCACCGCGAGCGGGGTCGTGGCGTACTGCGCCATGTAGTCGACCATCGCCTGCAGGTCGACCTTGCCGGTGTCGACCGGCGTGGCGCCCTTGGCGAACTCGAAGAAGTTATCGCCGCCGGTGGAGAGGAACTGGTTGACCGTGACCGAGTAGGTCGCGGCCGGGTCGATCGGCTTGCCGTCGAGCCACATGCCGGTGACGGTGCCCTGGGTGGTGGCCGCCCCCGCCACGGTGACGGGCTCCTCGGTGTAGGTGTAGGTGAAGCCCTTCGAGACACCGAGGCGCAGGAACGGGCGCGAGGGCACGGTGCCCGTGCTCGTGCGCTGCCACTGCTGCTCGAGCACCGTCTTGATCTGCGCGCCGGTCAGCTTGAGGTTGACCAGGGTGTTGGCGAAGGGCTGCACGACGGCGGCCTGCTTGTAGGTGAGCGTGCGATCGCCGCCCTCGGCCGGCAGCGTGCCGGCGAGGTCGGCGCGAAGTCCACCGGGGTTCATGAACGCGATCTGCGCCGAGCCCGACTCCGGGTTGCGGGTGGCCCAGCGCTGCACCTCGGCCACCAGGTTGCCCAGCGTCGACTCGCCACCGCGGTTCTCGGTGGTGCCGTCGGCCAGCTTGGCCCGGTTGAACGGGCCGGCGAGCTTGCCGAGCAGGCGGCGGCCGAGCTCCTCGGCCGCCGCCTTGGCGTCGTCCACGATCTTCTGCACGGCCGGGTCGGGCGTCCAGCTGCCGTCGGTGAGGCTGAGGATCGCCTGGTCGGCGGCCTTCACCTGGCCGGTGGCGACGTCGACCTTGAAGGTGAGCTTGTTGAGGTTGGTGCCGTACTGGCCGGCCGAGACGACCGGTCGCGTCGTGACGGCGCGGCCGTCGTCAGCCCACTTCTTCACCGGGATCGCGCAGTTGTAGGCCTTGTGGGTGTGACCGGAGATGATCGCGTCCACGTCGGGCGAGACGTTCTGCACGATGTTGCCCCACGTCGTGCCGGGGTCGGTGAACTGCGCCGAGGTGCAGCTGGTGTCGGCAGCACCCTCGTGCACGAGCAGGACGACGACGTCGGCGCCGCCGGCGCGCAGCGAGGCAGCGGCCTGGTTGGTGGCCTTGACCACCTCGGTGACCGTGACGCCCTGGATGCCCCCGGGGCTCACCAGGGTGGGGAGGTCCTCGGTGACAGCACCCACGAAGCCCACGGTGACGCCACCGATGTCCTTGGTCCAGGTCTCGGCGAGGTCGTCACGACCGGCCGGCTCCTCGACGTTGGCGCCGATGTACGTCCACTTCGCACGGTCCTGCACCCGGCCCACGAAGTCCTCGTAGCCCTGGTCGAACTCGTGGTTGCCCGCGGCGGAGACCTCGAGGCCCGCGGCGTTGAGCGCGTCGATGGTGGGCGCGTCGTTGGCCACGAAGGACTCGAAGGTCGAGGCGCCGATCAGGTCTCCGGCGGCCGCGAACACGGTGTTGGGGTTCTGTGCGCGCAGCTTCTCGACCGCGCCGGCCAGCACCGCCGCACCGCCGGCGTTCGCGCCGTCGGCGAGCAGGCGACCGTGGAAGTCGTTCGTGCCGAGAACCTGGATGTCGGCGGTGCTCGGAGCAGCGACCGGGTTGATGCCGACGACCTCGGGGTTGTGGTCGGAGGCGCCGAACGGGTCCGGCGCGTAGAGGTCGGTGCCGGTGTAGTTGTAGCGCGAGTACTGGTTGTACAGCGTCTCGTTGGCGTTGATCTCCCAGACGTCCGCGCCGGTCACCAGCTTCGCCGCGGCCGGGTTGGCGAGCACGTGGTCGAGCGAGCCGGACTGGCCGTCGAAGCTGTAGGAGTACTTGCCCTCGGCCCCGAGCTGGCGGTAGCCCGCCGCCTCGAGGGCCTGGATCGGGTCCTCCTTGGAGTAGGCGTTGAAGTCACCGGCGAGGAAGACGGCGTCGACCTTGCGCTGGGCCGACACGTCGGCGGCGAAGGCGGCGAGCGCGTTGGCCTGCTTGACGCGGTCGGGGTTGGCGTTGCCCTGGCCGGTGCCGTCGTCGGTGCCGGATCCCTTGGACTTGAAGTGGTTGACGATCACCGCGAAGCGGCTGGCGTCGGCGCCGCCCTTCGGCTTGAAGATCGCCGCGAAGGGCTCACGGGCGTTGTCGAAGGCCGGGTCGCCGAACAGCATCCGGGCGGCGCCGTCGACCTCGACGGAGGCGGTGCGGTAGATGAAGCCGGTGCGGATGACGTCCTGGTAGCCGATGTTCTCCGGCGCCGAGGCCTCGGCGGGCGAGCGCACGTAGTCCCAGGTGCCGGCGCCGGCCTTGACGTTCAGCGCCGCCACGAGCGCGGCGAGCGCCTCGTCACGGGGCGTGCCCGCACCGTCGACGACGAGGCTGTTCTCGATCTCCTCGACCGAGACGACATCGGCGTCGATGGTGCTGATGGCGGCGACGATCTTGGCCTGCTGGCGCTCGAAGTTCGCCTGGTCCCAGGCGCCGCGCGGACCGTTGCCGGGGCAGCTGTTCACGGCGATCGGGGTGCCGGTGCGGTCCTTGTAGGAGGTGCAGCCGGCGACGTCCTTGCCCAGGGTCGTGAAGTAGTTGAGCACGTTGAAGGTGGCGAGCTTCAGTGCACCGCCGACGGCGGCCGGGGCGGCCGGGCGGTTCTGCTCGAAGGTGACCAGACCGGTCGGCTTGCCGACCACCTGGCGCTGGGGCTGCAGCTTCCAGCCGAAGCGGTAGTCGAGCACCACCGGGGCGTCGAAGGTGACCTTCGCCCCCACCCGCACGTGGTGGTCGCGCGTGACGTACGGCAGCGGGGAGTCCTTGCCGGCCGCGGTGTTGGAGGTGTTCCAGTAGGTGGTGCTGGAGCCGTCGTCCAGGATGATGCGGTGCGCGTCGTTGTAGGCCTTGCGTGCGGCGATGGCGGCGGTGTCCTGGGCGTCGATCACGTCGGTGGGCGTGATGAGCGGCTGGTCGCCGACGGCGAGGCCGATCTCGCCGAAGTGGTTGCCGGAGGGGGCGCTCGGCGGGTTGGAGGCCGAGCCGTCGTAGACGTCGGTGACGGTGAGGGCGGCGGTGGGGGCGAAGGCCTCGCCCTCGACCTCCTCGCGGGCGGCGTCGATCTGCGCGGCCGTTGCGCAGCCGGTGCCGGGCAGTGCGCAGTCCGTGCCGGGCACCACCGTGTTGGGCACCACGGCGCCGAGCGAGGCGATCTCGGTGACGCTGCCGGCGGCGACGTCGAGCTCAGTGAGGCCACCGAACTCCTTCACCGTGCCCGCGACACGCACGGAGTCTCCGACGGCGAGGCCCTCGAGCTTGCTGCCGGCGGTTCCGGTGAACACGAACAGGCCGTCGGAGCGACCCGGGGTGGTGTCGGCACCGGCGGTCTGGATGTAGAAGCCGTTGAAGCCGCCGGTGGGGTACACGGCGGTGACGACACCCTCGGTCGTGGCGCTCTTGTCGACCAGCGGGCTGGTGGTGCCGCTGCCCTGGATGTCGGCGATCGCGACGGGCGTGCCCGGCTCCACGGGCGGGTCGACCGGCGGGTCGACCGGGGCACCGGTGCCGGAGGCCGTCGGCGTCGGGTCGGCGAGGACGAAGTCGGCGGCGTTGTCGTCGCTGTCGCCGGCGCCGGCGGTTCCGGTGCGGTTGAGCGACTTCGCGGCCGTCGCCGCGCTGGCGGAGGGGCGCTTCTCGAAGCTCGCGGCGCCCGGAGCACCGAAGAAGTCGACGATGCCGTCGACACCGGCCATGTCGCCGGTCGCGGTGACGACGGTCGTGCCGCGCTGCAGCGCGACCTGTCCACCGGCGGCGGCCATCGTGTAGGACGCCGTGGCGTCGGGCGTCGGCAGGGCCTTGCCGGTGGTGCCCGCGGCACTCATCTGCACGAGGTAGTGGCCTCCGGCGGGCACCGAGCCGCGCAGCGCGAGCGGCGCACCTCCCGAGCCACCAGCGGCCGAGCGGTAGTGCAGGGCGAGGCCGTCGAGGGACACGGCGCTCGAGGTGGGGTTGGCCAGCTCGACGAAGTCGGCGTTGTACACCGCGCCGCTGTTGCCACCGGCGCCGTACACCTCCGAGATGACGAGGCCCGAGCCGTCGGGCGCGGCCTGCGCCGCGGGAGCGGCGAGGGCCGTGAGGCCGGAGAGGGAGAGGGCGGTGCCGAGGGCACCGCAGAGCAGTCTGTTCGCAGGACGCATCAGGGATCTTCCGAGTGGATCGACGAGGTCATGGGCCGCCGCACGCCCGAGAACGAGGCCCGCGAACGAACATCGAGACCCTACGAGGCCACCCGGAGAGCCGGGCAAGACCTCTTGGCAAAATCCCTATAACGATGTGACAACGACCGCCGCGCGGCGGCTCAGATCATGCCGGGGCACCGCGACGCAGCGTGTCGCGCTGGCGCCACACGTCGCGGAAGAACTCGTAGCCCGAGTACAGGGTGAGCACGAACGCGACCAGCAGCAGCACGATCGCGAGCCCGTAGGTGATCTCGCCGGGCACGTCGAGCCAGCCGTCGACCTCGAGCAGCGGGAGCGTGAGGAACCCGAGCGCCAGGCCCTGGATGGCGGTCTTCCACTTGCCGGACGCGGCCGCCGCGATCACCACGGTCTTGAGCACCGAGAGCCGGAGCAGGGTGACCGACCACTCGCGAAGGAGCACGATGATGCTGATCGCCCACATCCACCAGGTGTCCATGATGATCGACAGGCCGATGAAGGCCATGCCGGTGATCGCCTTGTCGGCGATGGGGTCGGCGATCTTGCCGAAGTCGGTGACGAGGTTGCGACTGCGGGCCAGGTCGCCGTCGAGCTTGTCGGTGGCCATGGCGACGAAGAAGATGAACCAGGCCAGGGTGCGCCACCCCACCGAGTCGCCGCCGTCGTGCAGCAGCGCCCAACCATAGACCGGCACCAGCAGGATGCGCAGGGTGGTGAGGGCGTTGGGCAGGTTCCAGTTGCTCGGACGCGCGGCGGGCGTCTCGGTGCTGGTCGGATCGGCGCTCATCGGGCTCCCTCCCCCAGGGGCTCGGCGATCAGGTCCACGCCGTCGGTGTCGATGACGGCGGCCGTGACGATGTCGCCGATGCGCGGCATCGCGGTGAGTCCGACCAGGCGGGTCGAGCCGTCGACCTCGGGGCCCTGCTCGGCGGCGCGGCCCTCGACGGCCCGCACCTCGCCGGCATCCGCCGGTCCGAGCTGGTCCGGGTCGAGGTCCTCCACCAGCACCTCGACCGTGCTGCCGATGCGCTCGGCGGCGCGGGCCGCACCGAGCTCGTCGACGAGGTCGGTGAGGTGCTGCACGCGGGCGCGGATCTCGTCGTCCGGCAGCTTGTGGTCGTAGGACGCCGCCTCGGTGCCGTCCTCGTCGGAGTAGCCGAAGACGCCGGTGACGTCGAGGCGCGCGGCCACCAGGAAGTCGCACAGGGTCTCGAACTCGGCCTCGGTCTCCCCAGGGAAGCCGACGATGACGTTCGATCGGACGCCGGCGTGGGGCGCGAGCGTGCGAACCTGGTCGAGCAGGCCGAGGAAGCTCTCGGGGTCGCCGAAGCGGCGCATGCGGCGCAGCACGGTGGCCGAGGCGTGCTGGAAGGAGAGGTCGAAGTAGGGCGCCACACCGGGGGTCGTGGCGATGGCGCGCACCAGGCCGGGACGGGTCTCGGCGGGCTGGAGGTACGAGACGCGCACCCGCTCGATGCCGTCGACGGCCGCGAGCTCGGGCAGGAGGGTCTCGAGGAGGCCGAGGTCGCCGAGGTCCTTGCCGTAGGAGGTGGAGTTCTCCGAGACGAGGAAGAGCTCCTTGACGCCCTGGTCGGCCAGCCAGTGCGCCTCGGCGAGGACGTCGGAAGGCCGGCGACTCACGAACGAGCCGCGGAAGGAGGGGATGGCGCAGAAGGTGCAGCGCCGGTCGCAGCCGCTGGCCAGCTTGAGCGGGGCCATCGGGCCGCCGTCCAGCCGGCGGCGGATGGCGGAGCGCCCGGGGATCGACACCTCGACCTCGTCGACGCCGCGCTCGTCGGTGCGCACGGCGCTGGCCGCGCTCTGGCGCTCGGCGGGGCTGATCGGCAGCAGCAGACGACGATCGCGCGGGGTGTGCGGGTGGGGGCGCTCACCGGCGAGGATCGAGCGCAGCCGCCCGGAGATGTCCTGGTAGTCGTCGAAGCCGAGCACGGCGTCGGCCTCCGGCAGCGAGTCGGCGAGCTCGGAGCCGTAGCGCTCCGCGAGGCATCCCACCGCCACGACGGCCTGCGGCCGCCCGGTCTCCTTAAGGTCCGCCGCAGCGAGCAGCGTGTCGATGGAGTCCTTCTTCGCCGCGTCGACGAACCCGCAGGTGTTCACCACCACGGTGTCGGCCTGCTCGGGGTCGTCGACCAGCTCGAACCCGTCGGCGGCCAGGCGGCCGGCGAGCTCCTCCGAGTCCACGTCGTTGCGGGCGCAGCCGAGGGTGAGCAGGGCCACTGAGACGGGCGCGGGCACGGTCTGGGCGTCGGAGGAGGTGCTGGTCATGACCGCACGAGCCTACTCGCGCCCGCCCCCGCAGCGGGATTCAGCGAGGCACCAGGGTGCGCGCGACCTCGGTGCCGGTGCCGCCCAGCGCCGCGGGGTCGTCCTTGCCGAAGGCGAAGGTGACCGATCCGTCGGAGGTCTGCACCCGCACGGGTGGGACCAGCCGCAGCTGGGTGGTCTGGCCGAAGGCCAGCGCACCGTCGAAGACCACCTTGCCCACGCCGTCGCGCACCACGAGCGTGGCACCGCCGCCGGCGGCCGTGAGGCGCAGGCGCACGGGCTCGGCACCCGGCTGCGCGGCGCTCACTCCCCCGCTCTGGTTGAGCACGTAGGGCTTCTCGGCCACCGGCGTGGCGTCGCCCATCACCAGGCGCGCGACCGACCACACGAGCACGGCGGCCATCACGAAGGCGATGAGCACCGACCAGTTCCGACCGCCGCGGGTGCCGCGGATCGAGCCGGAGGTGCCGGTGGCGAGCTCGGACTCGAACACCCGGCGCGGGTCGACCGGCTCGTGGGCGTAGTGCTCGTCGTAGGAGGCCACCAGCGGCGCGGCGTCGATCCCGAGCACCCGGGCGAGGGTGCGCAGGTGGCCGCGGGCGTAGAAGTCGCCCCCGCAGGGCGCGAAGTCGTCGACCTCGATCGCCTCGATCACGTGCGGTCGGATGCGGGTGCGCTCGGAGAGCTGGTCGATCGTCAGGCGCAGACGCGCACGGGCCGCCGCCAGGTCGGGGCCGATCACCGGCTCGGCTGCCGGCTGCAGCGCCAGGTCGTGGAGCACCACGGTGCCCTCGGTTCCGTCGGAGATCGGGTTCGGGTTCGAGTCGAGGGCCGGCGTCGCCTCGGGGGCGAGGACGACGCGCGGGCTCGCCGTGGCCTCCACGCGGGCTGCGGTGGCAAGACGGCGGGTGGGCTCGGGGCCGTCGTCCTCGAGCTCGGGCTCGGGCTCGGCCCGCTCGACCTGCGCGATCTCGCCGGTCTCGGCCTCCTCGTCGGTCCACGGGTCGGCCCACTCGTCGTCGGCGGCCGTGGTCGCCGCGCCGCCGCTGAGGCCCGCGGCGACCTGGGCGGCGATGCCGCGGCGCTCCACGGTGGGCGGGCCGGACGGCTCGTCGTCACGGTAGAGGTCCGAGAGCGTCGGCACCGTGCCGGTGGCGACGGGCTCCTCCTCGATCTCGGGGACGACCTCGACCACGTCGGCGCGACCGCGCGCCAGTCCGGCGAGCACGTCGCTCAGCGTCGCGGGCGTCGCACCGACCACCCGGGTGGCCAGGGTGAGCGGCACGATGAGCTGCTGGTCGTCGAAGCCGTCGACGAGCAGGTGACCGTCGCGCAGCAGACCGCGGCGCGGGAGGTGCTCGAGGCAGTCGATCTCGGGCCACGCGATACCGCGCCACCGCGCCCCGCTGCGCAGGCGCACTCCGTGGTCGTCGGCCACCAGCAGGGGTGCCCGGCTGTCGACCAGCGACGCCAGGTGCACCCCGGTGATCACGAGCAGGAGCGCGAGGAGCAGCCAGTCGAGTCCCGAGCCACCGGTGAAGGCCCGGGCGGCGAAGGCGATCGCCAGCAGGGCCGCCATGGCGCCCACCCCGGCCGAGAGGCCCGCGTTGCGGCGCACCTCCACGGCGTCAGCGCCGGCGTCGAGCGACTCGTCGGGCTCGCTGTGGTCGGTCATCTGGCTCACGCCTCCCCCTGGATGGTCATGATCACGGCGTCGATCTCGTCGGGCTTCACGAGCACGTCGCGGGCCTTGGACCCCTCGCTGGGTCCGACCACGCCGCGGCTCTCGAGGATGTCCATCAGCCGGCCCGCCTTGGCGAAACCGACTCGGAGCTTGCGCTGCAGCATCGAGGTCGAGCCGAACTGCGTCGACACGACGAGCTCGATGGCCTGCACCACGAGGTCCATGTCGTCGCCGATGTCGTCGTCCAGCACCTTGCTGGCGCCGGCGGGGGCGGTGACGTCCTCGCGGTAGCTGGGCTCGAGCTGGGTCTTGCAGTGCTTGACGACCTGGTGGATCTCGGCCTCGGTGACCCACGACCCCTGCACGCGGATGGGCTTGGAGGCGCCCATCGGCAGGAACAGGCCGTCACCCTGACCCACGAGCTTCTCGGCGCCGGGGGTGTCGAGGATGACGCGGCTGTCGGCCAGGCTGGAGGTGGCGAACGCCAGGCGCGAGGGCACGTTGGCCTTGATCAGGCCGGTGACGACGTCGACCGAGGGCCGCTGGGTGGCCAGCACCAGGTGGATGCCGGCGGCGCGGGCCAGCTGGGTGATCCGCACGATCGAGCTCTCGACGTCGCGCGGGGCGACCATCATGAGGTCGGCGAGCTCGTCGACGATGACCAGTAGGTACGGGTAGGGCGTCAGCGTGCGCTCGCTGCCCGGCGGCACCTCGACGCGGCCCTCGCGCACGGCCTTGTTGAAGTCGTTGATGTGGCGGAAGCCGAAGTTGGCGAGATCGTCGTAGCGCATGTCCATCTCGCGGCACACCCACTCGAGGGCCTCGGCGGCCTTCTTCGGGTTGGTGATGATCGGCGTGATGAGGTGCGGCACGCCCTCGTAGGCGTTGAGCTCGACCCGCTTGGGGTCGACCATGATCATGCGCACCTCATCGGGGGTGGAGCGCATCAGCACCGAGGTGATCATCGAGTTGATGAAGCTCGACTTGCCCGAGCCGGTGGCGCCGGCCACCAGCAGGTGCGGCATCTTCGCCAGGTTCGCGACCACGAAGCCGCCCTCGACGTCCTTGCCCAGGCCGGAGACGAGCGGGTGGTGGTCGCTGCGGGCGACGTTCGAGCGCAGCACGTCGCCGAGGGAGACGATCTCCTTGTCGGTGTTCGGGATCTCGACGCCGACGGCCGACTTGCCCGGGATGGGGCTGAGGATGCGCACGTCCTCCGAGCCCACGGCGTAGGAGATGTTGCGCTGGACGCCGAGGATCTTCTCGACCTTCACGCCGGTGCCGAGCTCGATCTCGTAGCGCGTGACGGTCGGTCCGCGGGTGTAGCCGGTAACCGCGGCGTCGACGTTGAACTCGTCGAGCACCTGCTGCAGGCGCGCCACCACGTCGTCGCTGGCCTTCGAGCGTGCCCGGTGCGGATCTCCGGGCTTGAGGACGCTGGCGTCGGGCAGCGTGTAGACGATGTCGCCGGAGAGCGCGAGCTGCTCGACGCGCTGCGGGAGGTCCGCGTGGGGCGGGGGCTCGACCTCGGTCTCGTCGTCGTCCGCGGGGGTGGAGGCGCGGGCGGCGTCCAGGCGTCGTCCGATGAGGGCGTCGCTGCCGGCGAGGGGGTCGATCTCCTCCTCGGGTGCCGCGTCGTCGGTGAGGGCGACGTCGATGGGCTCGAGCAGCTCCATCGACTCCTCGACCGCCTCCGGGGCGGCCTTGCGGCGTCGCTTCTTCTTCGGCTCGGGCTCGGTGAGCACCGGCGAGTCGTAGGCGGGGTCGCCCATGCGCTCGAAGGTGTCGTCGAAGCGGTAGGCCTGGGTGGCGTCGTCGTCCGCGCCGACCTGACGGCCCAGCAGGGTGTCGCCGAGCTCGCGCAGCCGGTCGGGGACGCGGTAGAGCGGCGTGGCGGTGATGACGAGCAGGCCGAAGAAGGCCAGGAGCAGCAGCACCGGCACGACCACGAGGTCGGTGCGCAGGAGGTCCTGCAGCAGCGCGGAGACGACGTAGCCGATCGCACCGCCGCCGTCGCGCAGCGGCGAGGTGTCGCCCTGCACCGGCTGCGGGCTGCCGTTGGCGATGTGGACGACGCCCAGCACGCCGAACCCGAGGGCCGACCAACCGACCACCTGGCGTCCGGCCGGGCCGTTGCCGACCGGGTCGCGCATGAGCCGCCAGCCGCCGAGCACGAGCAGTAGCGGCACGAACCAGCCGACCTTGCCGACCGAGCCGGTCACGACGGTGCGGGCGAGGTCCATCACACCGCCGGGGACGACGAACCACACGGCCGCCGCGACGATGAGTCCCGCGGCCCACAGCAGCAGCCCGGCGCCGTCACGGCGCTGCTCGGGCTCGATCTCTCGGGCGCCGTGGCCGATGCCGCGCGCGACCGCTCCGATGCCGTGGGCCAGGGCGAGCCACAGGGCCACGACGCCGCGACCGAGGGCGATGAACGCCCGCGCGACCGGTCCGGTGCCGCTGCGCACGGCGCGCGGAGCCGGCCGCCGCGAGGAAGCACTCTTCTTCGCGGCGGTCTTCTTCGCTGGTGTACTCCGGGAACGCGAGCTGGTCGTCTTCTTCGCGCCCGAGGAGCGTGAAGAGGAGGAGGTCCGGCTGCGCGACCCCGGCGGGGAAGACGTACGGGTCGCCATGGTTCACAAACTACCCAGAAGTCACAGCGGCCCCAGGAACAACACGCGCCGCTCCGCCCGACTTTCGCTCAGCCTCTTCTCAGACACCTACCGTTCCTCCTAGGGTTCCCTCCACGTGCCCGGAGCGGACGACTCTCGGACGCCGCCGACGGCACGGATGTCTCGGAGGAGAATTTCCATAGTGCGACTCACCCTGTCCACCCAGCTGCGGAGGGGCGTCGGCCTCTCCTTGATCGGTGCGGCGATCGTCGCGGTGCCGGTCACCTCTGCCACGACGGCGGCCCAGGCAGCGCCCAAGGACCCGTCGATCGTCGAGCAGCTGCGCGACGCCGCCGACGGCACGGTCACGGCGACGAACTCGCCCGCCACCGGCCGCCTCGCCTTCGTCAAGGCCAGCGGCGACCTGTTCCCGTCCACGAGCGCCGCGCGCAGCCTCATCGGCGCGCAGAGCAAGGTCGACGGCTACGTCGACAGGTTCGCGGGCGCGTTCGGCGCCACCGCCGACCAGCTCGCGGCCGGCCCGGCCGTCGCCAACCCCGCCGGCTACACCGTGGACGTCGACCAGACCTACCGCGGTCTGCCCGTCTTCGGCGCCAAGCTGCGCGCTCAGGTCGACCGCCAGGGCCGCCTGCGCGCGGTCTCGGGTTTCGTGGCCCCGAAGGTCGACGTCGCCACCACCCCGCGCCTCAGCAAGGACGACGCCATCGCCAAGGCGATCAGCCTGGCCACCAAGGCCCCGGCCGGCGCCGAGGGCGAGGCCCCCGCGAAGGCCACCGGCAAGGTCGAGGCCACCAAGGCCGAGCTGAGCATCTACCGCCGCGGCGCCATCCAGGGCGTCGAGGGCGACAACCTGCTCGCCTGGGTCGTCGAGGTCACCGACGGCAAGCAGCTGCGCGAGACCACCGTGCTCGACGCGGTCTCCGGCAAGCCGGTCAACCGCTTCTCGATGATCGCCCACGCGCTCGACCGCGAGCTGCACGAGGAGTCGATCGGCGACACCCCCGTGTGGAAGGAGGGCGACGCGTTCCCGGGCGGCCTCGACACCGACCAGGCCAGCGAGGTCGCCGGCACCGGCGAGGCCTACTGGCTGTTCAAGAACACCTTCGGTCGTGATTCCTACGACGGCAAGGGCTCGAAGATGATCACGGTCAACAACGACCCGAGCATCGCCTGCCCCAACGCCAACTGGAACGGCACCTCCACCAACTACTGCTCCGGCGTCTCCTCCGACGACACCGTCGCGCACGAGTGGGGCCACGCCTACACCGAGTACACCTCCGGCCTGCTCTACCAGTGGCAGCCGGGCGCGATGAACGAGGCGTACTCCGACATCTGGGGCGAGACGGTCGACATGCTCAACGACCGCCTCAACTCCCCCGACGAGGAGACCAAGCGCACCGACGGCAACTGCTCGAAGGGCACCCGCGGCGACATCGCCGTCGTCGTCGGCGCCCCGGTCGGCTCCTGCACCGCGGCGGCCGCCTCCTTCGGCCCGATCATCACCCACGTCGAGAACACCCTCGTCGTCGGCAAGGACGCGGTCGAGGAGAAGGGCTCCGACACCGACGGCTGCTCGCCGTTCTCCAACGCGGCCGCGCTGGTCGGCAAGTTCGTCTACGTCGACCGCGGCGGCTGCACCTTCTCCGTGAAGATCGACAACGCCGAGTCCGCCGGTGCCGCCGGCATCATCTTCGGCAACAACACCGCCGGGGTCTCCACGGTCAGCGCGAACTCCACGCTGTACGGCGCGATGGTCAGCCAGGCCGACGGCACCCGCATCAAGGACGCCGCCACCGAGCTGCCCATCACCTTGGACGACGCCGCCACCGACCCGCGCGACGACAGCTACCGCTGGCTCTCGGGCGAGGACGACCCGGCCTTCGGCGGCGCGATCCGCGACATGTGGAACCCGACCTGCTACGGCGACCCGGGCAAGGTGTCGGACGAGGAGTACTTCTGCAGCACCGACGACAGCGGCGGCGTCCACTCCAACTCGGGCGTGGTGAACCACGCCTACGCGCTGCTGGTCGACGGCGGCACCTACAACGGCGTCACCGTGCCTGGGATCGGTCTCGACAAGGCGGCCAACATCTTCTGGCGCACGCAGACCTCCTACCTGACCCCCACCTCGGGCTTCGCCGAGCTGGCCGACGGTCTGCAGTCCTCGTGCACCGACCTGATCGGCAACACCTCGCTCAAGCAGGTCACGCTGGGCTCCAGCGCCACCGGCGGCAGCGCCGTGGACGCACCGACCATGCCGGCCATCACCGACGCCGACTGCTCGGCGGTGGCGAAGGTCGCCCAGGCCACCGAGCTGCGCGTCGAGCCGGTGCAGTGCAACTTCCGCCTGCTGCTGCGCCAGGGCACGATCGGCTGCGGTGAGGGAACCACCACCAAGAAGGTCTTCTCTGAGGGCTTCGAGGGCGGCAAGATCCCGGCCGGCTGGGTCACCGACGTGGAGGCCGACAACGCCCACTTCGACCCGAAGGTCACCTCCGAGCTGCCGATCAACAGCAAGGGCGGGGCGGCCCACCAGGGCGGCGCCTCGGTGCTCTACTTCGCCGACAAGGGCGAGAAGCCCAGCTTCGGCGTCTGCGACGGCGGTCCGAACGACTACTCCTCGCGGGTCGGCGTCGCCACGCCGGCGCTGACGGTGCCTGCCGGCAGCCTCCCCCGCCTGTCGTTCGACCACTACGTGGCCACCGAGGTCAGCTTCGACGGCGGCAACGTGAAGGTCAGCGTCAACGGCGGCGCCTTCACCGCGCTGCCCGACACCGCGTGGCTGTTCAACGCTCCCGCCGGCCAGCTCGACACGGTCGCCGAGGGCAACACCAACCCGATGGCGGGCGAGACCGCCTTCACCGGCACCGACGGCGGCGTGCCCACCGGCTCGTGGGGCACCTCGGTCATCGATCTCGGCGAGGTCGCGAAGGCCGGCGACACGGTGAAGTTCCGCTTCGACTTCGGCATGGACGGCTGTGGCGGCGTCGACGGCTGGTACATCGACAACATCACGATGAGCGTGTGCCAGAAGGCGGTCACGACGCCGCCCGCCCCGGCGGCCAGCCCGGCCGTGGTCAACCCGAACGCGGGTGCCCGCGACGGTGTGGTGAAGGTGCGCATCCGCGTCGCCAGCGGCGCCACCCCGAGCGGCCGCGTGCTGCTGCGCATCGGCAGCAAGCTCTACACCGGTCGCGTGTCGAAGGGCATCCTCGCGGTGCCGGCCAACCCGCAGCTGGCGAAGCTGTACCGCCAGGGCGTGCGGCGCGTGCCGGCCGTCGTCCGCTACGACGGCGACGCCAAGGTGCGGGCCTTCCGGGCCGGCATCCGGATCACCTTGAAGGGTCGCCAGTAGTCACTGCTGAGGTCTGGATGACGACAGCGCCCCGTCCCCTCTCGCGAGGGGGCGGGGCGCTGTCGTCGTCGGGCGTGAGGGGCTCAGGCCTCGACGACCACCGGGATGATCATGGGACGGCGCTTGTGCGCGTTGCTCACCCAGCGGCCGATCGTGCGGCGGATGACCTGCTGCAGCTGGTAGGTGTCGGTGCTGCCCTCGCTGAGGGCGCGGTTGACGGCGTCCAGGATGGGTTGGCGGATGGGCTCGAAGTCCTCGTCGCTCCAGGCGTGGCCGCGGGCCTGGATCTCGGGGCCGGCCGAGACCTTGCCGCTCACGGAGTCGACCACGATGATCACCGAGACGAAGCCCTCCTCGCCGAGGATGCGACGGTCCTTGAGGTCGGCCTCGGTGATGTCGCCGACCGACTGGCCGTCGACGAACACGTAGCCGCAGTCGACCTTGCCCACCACGTGCGCGTAGCCGTCGACGAGGTCGACGACGAAGCCGTCCTCGGCGTAGACGACGCTCTCGACCCCGGTGGCCTTGGCGAGCTCGGCGTTGGCGAGCAGGTGGCGCACCTCGCCGTGCACGGGCATCACGTTGCGCGGCTTGACGATGTTGTAGCAGTAGAGCAGCTCGCCGGCGCTGGCGTGACCGCTCACGTGCACGAGCGCGTTGCCCTTGTGGACGACGCGCGCCCCGAGCTTGGAGAGCCCGTTGATCACGCGGTAGACGGCGTTCTCGTTGCCGGGGATCAGGCTCGAGGCGAGGACGACGGTGTCGCCCTCCTCGAGGTGCACGAAGTTGTGGCTGCGCTGGGCGATGCGCGAGAGCGCGCTCATCGGCTCGCCCTGCGAGCCGGTGGAGATGAGCACCTGCTTGTGCGGGGCCAGCTGCGCGAGCTCCGTGGCGTCGACCAGCACGCCGTCGGGCACCTCGAGGTAGCCGAGCTCGCGCGCGATCTGCATGTTGCGCACCATCGAGCGCCCGACGTAGGCGACCTTGCGCCCGTGGGCCACCGCGGTGTCGAGCACCTGCTGCACGCGGTGCACGTGCGAGGCGAAGCAGGCCACGATGATGCGCTGGTCGGACTCGCGGAAGGTCTGGTCGAGCACCGGGGTGATCTTGCGCTCGGCCGTGGTGAAGCCGGGCACGTCGGAGTTGGTGGAGTCGGTGAGGAAGAGGTCGACCCCCTCCTCCCCCAGGCGGGCGAAGTGGCGCAGGTCGGTGATGCGGCCGTCGAGCGGCAGCTGGTCCATCTTGAAGTCGCCGGTGTGCAGCACCAGGCCCGCCGGCGTGCGGATGGCGACGGCGAGCGCGTCCGGGATGGAGTGGTTGACCGCCACGAACTCCAGCTCGAAGGGGCCGAAGGTGATCTTCTCGCCCTCCTTGACCGTGTAGAACGGCGTCTGGCGCAGGCGGTGCTCGCGGAGCTTGGAGTTGACGAGCGCGAGGGTGAGCTCGGAGCCGACGAGCGGGATGTCCTCGCGCTCGCGCAGCAGGAACGGCGTGGCGCCGATGTGGTCCTCGTGGCCGTGGGTCAGCACCAGCGCCTCGATCTTGTCGAGGCGATCGCGGATCGAGGAGAAGTCGGGGAGGATCAGGTCGACGCCCGGTTGGTGGTCCTCCGGGAAGAGCACGCCGCAGTCGACGATGAGCAGGCGCCCGTCGTACTCGAAGACGGTCATGTTGCGCCCGATGTCGCCGAGGCCGCCGAGCGGGGTGACCCGCAGACCACCGGGGGTCAGGGCGGGGGGCTCGCTGAGCTCGGGGTGGAAGTGCGTCATCAGAGGAGTCCCGCCGCGTCGAGACCCGCGCGCAGGGCCGCGACTTCGTCGTCGTCCAGCTGGAGCAGCGGCGAGCGCACGGCGCGACTGTCGAGGACGCCGAGCAGCTGCAGCGCCGCCTTGGCGGTGGTGGCGCCGTAGTTGGGCACCCCCATGACCGCGTCGAACGCGGGGACGAGCGAGGTGTGCAGGCGCAGGGCCTCGGCGTGGTCGCCGGATCGGAAGGCCTCGATCATCGCCCGCAACCGGTCGCCGGCCGCGTGCGCCACGACCGAGACGAGCCCCACCGCGCCGTAGGCGAGGTAGCCGAGGGTGTTGACGTCGTCGCCGGAGTAGACGGAGTAGCCGAGGTCGACCAAACGCGCGGCACCGGAGAGGTCGCCGGTGGCGTCCTTGACCGAGATGACCGTCTCCCACTGCCGGGCGGCGGCGTAGGTGTCGTGGGCGATGCGGGTGGCGGTGCGCCCGGGCACGTCGTAGAGCATCACGGGCACGTCGGTGGCGGTGACGACCTGGCGGAAGTGCTCGAGGACGCCGGCCTGGCTGGGCTTGTTGTAGTAGGGGGTGACGAGCAGCAGGCCGTCGGCGCCGACCTTCTCGGCCTGGCGGGCGAGCTCGACGGAGTGGCGGGTGTCGTTGGTGCCCACGCCGGCGACGATCTTCGCGCGATCGCCCACCGCGTCCTTGACCGCGGCGAGGGTCTCGGCGTCCTCGGCACCGGTGGTGGTGGCCGACTCGCCGGTGGTGCCCGAGACGACCAGGCCGTCGTTGCCGTGGTCGACGAGGTGGCGCGCCACCTTCTGCACCCCGTCCAGGTCGACCGAGCCGTCCGGGTGGAACGGCGTGACCATGGCGGTCAGCAGGGTGCCGAAGGGTGCGGAAGTCATGACCGTCAGCCTATCGTCCGTCGCCGCCGTCAGACGTGCGGTGCCACCTCGGCGGCGATCAGGCGCAGGTGGTCGAGGTCGGCGAGGTCGAGCACCTGCAGGTAGAGGCGCTGGGAGCCGAGCGCGGCGTAGCGACCGACCTTGTCGACGACCTCGGCGGGCGTGCCGGCCAGGCCGTTGGCGCGCAGCTCGTCGACCTCGCGCCCGATGGCGGCCGCGCGGCGCGCGAGCTCGGCCTCGTCGGCGCCGACGCACACCACGAGCGCGTTCGACCAGGTGAGGGTGGCGGGGTCGCGGTCGATGCGCTCGGCGGCAGCGCGCACGCGCGCGAACTGCGCAGCGGTGGTGTCCTCGTCGACGAACGGCAGGTTGAACTCGTCGGCGTAGGCGGCGGCGAGCTCGGGCGTGCGCTTCTTGCCGAGGCCGCCGATGAGCAGCGGGACGCCGCCGCGGTGGCCGCCCGTCTGGGTCGGCTTCGGCAGGGCGGGGCTGTCGGCGAGTCGGTAGTGCTGGCCGGCGAAGGCGTAGCGGTCGCCGACGGGCGTCGTCCACAGGCCGGTGATGACCTCGAGCTGCTCCTCGAAGCGGTCGAAGCGGGCACCGGCCGTCTCGGGGAAGGGGATGCCGTAGGCGGTGTGCTCCTGGACGAACCAGCCCGCACCGATGCCCAGCTCGACGCGCCCGCCGCTCATCGCGTCGACCTGCGCCACCTGCACCGCGAGGACGCCGGGGTGGCGGAAGGTCGCGCTGGTCATCATCGTGCCGAGGCGGATCGTCGAGGTGTCGCGGGCGAGGCCGGCGAGCGTCGTCCACGCGTCGGGGGGGCCGGGCAGGCCGTCGCCGCTCATGTGGAGGTAGTGGTCGCTGCGGAAGAAGGCGTCGAAGCCGAGGCGCTCGGACTCCAGGGCGACGGCGAGGAGGTCGTCGTAGGTGGCGCCCTGCTGGGGCTCGGTGAACACGCGCAGATCCATGGCGCCAGCCTGTCAGAGGGGGCGACGCGAAGGGGACTACGCGGTGGTGCCGCAGGCGAAGACGCGCTCCCACCACACCACCGTGAACCCCTCGCGGGGCGTGCGGCGCACCTCGCGCCAGCGCTGGCGCGAGAACTCGGGGTAGTGGGTGTCGCCCTCGGGGCTCTGCGGCACCTCGGAGAGCACCTGCTCGTCGGCGTAGGGCATCGCGGCGTCGTAGATCGCCGCTCCCCCGCCGATCATCACCTGCGCCTCGGTGGTGGGCAGACCGGCGGCGATGAGCTCGTCGGCCTTCGCGAGCGCGTCGGTGATCGAGTGGACGACGTGCACCCCCGGCGCACTCCACGAGGTGTCGCGCGTCATGACGATCGTCTCGCGACCGGGCAGCGGCTTGCCGATGCCCTCGTGGGTGGTGCGTCCGAGCACGAGGACGTGGCCGATCGTGGTGGCCTTGAAGTGGGCGAAGTCCTCCGGCAGGTGCCAGGGGATGTTGGCGTCGGCGCCGATCACGCCGTTCTCGGCGACGGCGGCGACCATCGTGACGCGGTGGCCCGCGGGGGTGCTCATCGACGTCTCCTCAGACCGCGATCGGCGCCTTGATGGCGGGGTGGGGGTCGTAGCCCTCGATGGTGATGTGCTCGAGGTCGAAGGCGTCGAGCTCGGTGACGCTCGCATCCAGGTGCAGCGTGGGCAGCGGCCGGTGGTCGCGGGTCAGCTGCAGGCGCGCCTGCTCGAGGTGGTTGAGGTAGAGGTGGGCATCGCCCAGGGTGTGCACGAAGTCGCCCACCCGCAGGCCGACCACCTGGGCGACCATGTGGGTGAGCAGGGCGTAGGAGGCGATGTTGAACGGCACGCCGAGGAAGACGTCGCCGGAGCGCTGGTAGAGCTGGCAGCTGAGCCGCGCGGGGCCGCCGTCGTCGGCGGGGGCGACGTAGAACTGGAACATGGTGTGGCAGGGCGCGAGCGCCATGTCGCCGATGTCGGCGACGTTCCACGCCGAGACGATGTGGCGGCGGCTGTCGGGGTCGCGGCGGATCTGCTCGACGACCTGGCGCAGCTGGTCGATGTGGCGCCCGTCGGGCGCGGGCCACGAGCGCCACTGGTAGCCGTAGATCGGCCCGAGGTCGCCCACCTCGTCGGCCCACTCGTCCCAGATGCTGATGCCGCGCTCCTGCAGCCAGCGCACGTTGGTGTCACCGCGCAGGAACCACAGCAGCTCACCGAACACCGAGCGGGTGTGCACCTTCTTGGTGGTCACGAGCGGGAAGCCCGCGGCGAGGTCGAAGCGCATCTGGTGGCCGAAGACGCTCAGCGTGCCGGTGCCGGTGCGGTCGCCCTTCTCGACGTCGTGGTCGTGGATGCGGTGGAGGAGGTCGTTGTAGGCCTGCACGTGCTCAGGGTAGTCGGCCGGTTCAGAGCGTGACGGTGCCGACCACCGTCGAGAGCGTGTCGCCGCCGACCCAGATCACGCCGTCGTCGTCGGTGTCGATGTGCACGCGCCCGCGGCGCCCCAGCACGGTGCCCTGTGCCGCCACGTAGGACGACGGCAGCACCCGCCCGGCCAGCCACTGGGCCAGCGAGGCATTGAGCGAGCCGGTGACGGGGTCCTCGCCGATGCCCGCCGCGTGCGGCACGAAGGCGCGCACCTCCACGTCGCACTCGGCGTCGTCGGCGTGCGGGCCGATCACCCCGACGTCCACGGGAAGGTCGCGGATCGACGGCGTGAGGGCGAGCACCTGCTCGGCGCTCGCGAGGCGGACGCCGACCCAGCCCGGTCCGTTGTCGGCCCACGCCATCTCGAGCACGTCGGCGGCGTCGATGCCCAGCCCGGCCACGACCTGCGCGGCGGTCCCGGGCTCGACCGCGCCCTCGCGGATCAGCGGCGGCGCGGCGAAGGCGAGCCGGCCGTCCGTCGCGCGCAGGCGCACCAGGCCGACCCCGCACTCCTGCACCACGGTGCCGTCGGCGCCCGCCCGGCCACCGGCCTCGAGCCAGGCGTGCGCCGAGCCGAGGGTGGGGTGGCCGGCGAAGGGCAGCTCACGCGCCGGGGTGAAGATGCGCAGCCGGTAGTGGGCGTCCGGGTGCTCCGGGGCGAGCAGGAAGGTCGTCTCGCTGAGGTTGGTCCAGCGGGCGAAGGCCTGCATCTGCTCGTCGCTGAGCCCCTCGGCATCGTGGACGACGGCCACCGGGTTGCCCAGCGTCGCGACGGCCGTGAAGACGTCGACCTGCCGGAACCCACGCGTGCTCACGCGCTGAGCGACATCGGCCCGTAGACCTGGCGGTCGACCTCGAAGAGCGTCACCTGGGCCACCCCGAGGTCGAGCAGCGGCGACCAGGTCTCGCCGATCCACGACTCGGCGTCGCTCTGGTTGGCGAAGGTGCGGTCGCCGTAGGCCTCGGCGCCCTCGCCGGTGAGGGTCACCTCGGCGCCGGAGGCGTCCTCGAGGCGCCAGCGCCAGGGCTGCTCGGGCTCGGCGGCCGGGCGGAAGGTGGAGGGCTGCTCGGGCAGGTTCATGCGGACTCCCTGACGGACGGCTGGACGAACGGGGGCTTGGTGACGGTGAAGACCTCGCTGCGGCCGCGGATGTCGACGCTCACCTCGGCGCCGTCGGCGACCGAGGTGGAGACGAGCGCGAGCGCGATGCCCTTCTTCAACGTCGGCGAGAAGGTGCCGGAGGTGACCTCGCCGAGCAGGACGTCGGGGGTCAGGCGCACGCTCATGTGCGGGCGCGGGATGCCGCGCCCGGCCGCGAGCAGGCCGACGAGCTTGCGCTTCGCACCGGCCTCCTTCTCGGCCACCACGGCGTCGCGCCCCCAGAAGGCGGGCTTCGACCAGCCGACCGCCCAGCCGAGGCGCGCCTCGTTGGGGGTGACGTCGGCGGAGATGTCCTGCCCGTGCAGGGAGTAGCCCATCTCGGTGCGCAGGGTGTCGCGTGCGCCGAGGCCGGCCGGGGTGATGCCGTGGGGCTCGCCCGCAGCGAGCAGGGCGTCCCACAGGGCCAGGGCCACCGAGGAGGGCGCGATGAGCTCGTAGCCGCGCTCGCCGGTGTAGCCGGTGCGGCACACGACGACCTGCTCGCCCTCGAAGGGCGCCTCGACGAAGGTGAGGTAGTCGTGGTCGATGCCGAATCCGGCGGCGGTGAGCACCTCGTCGCTCAGCGTGCCCTGCACCGCGAGGACGACGTGGTCGGCGTGCTCATCGGTGACCTGGACGCCCGGCTGCTGCACGGCGGCAGCCTCGGCGAGGCGTCGGGCGACCTCGGCGTTGTTGGCCGCGTTCGGCACCAGCAGCACGTGCTCGGGGCTGTGGAGGTAGACGAAGACGTCGTCCACGATGCCGCCGGTGGCCTCGTCGAGGACGAGGCTGTACTGCGCGCCGCCCGGAGCGATGCGGCCGAGGTCGTTGCTCAGCGTGGCGTTCACCAGGTCGGCGGCCCCGGGCCCGCGCACGACGGTCTTGCCGAGGTGGCTGACGTCGAAGATGCCGACGCCCTCGCGCACGGCCGTGTGCTCCTTGACCACGCCGGTGGCGTACTCGAGCGGCATCGACCAGCCGCCGAACTCGGAGAACTTGGCGCCGAGCGCGACGTGGCGCTCGTGCAGGGGCGAGGTGAGCGTGGGGGCCATGGCGGCCAATGTATCGGTCGCTATCCTGCGCCGGTGACGACCTTCACCCTGCGCTCGGCCAGCCCCGCCAAGACCCGGGCGGAGGCGGTCGTCGTGGGAGTGCTCTCCGAGGGTCGCCTCGCACCCGGCGCCGAGGACGTCGTGAAGGCCTACGGCCGCAAGCTCGGACCGCTGCTCAGCACGGTCGGCGCCACGGGGGCGGCCGGCGAGGTCGTCAAGGTGCCCACCGCCGGCACCATCACCTCGCCCCTCCTCGTGCTCGTGGGCCTCGGGGCCGAGGCGAGCCCGGCCTCGGTGCGCAAGGCCGCCGGCGCGGCGGCACGCGCGGTCACGAACGCCGCGTCCGTGGCGATCGCCCTGCCGGCCGACTCCGGCGAGCTGGTGCGCGCGGTCGTGGAGGGGTGGCGCCTCGGCGGCTACACATTCACCACCTACAAGTCGCGCCCGGGCACGCCGACCGACCCCGCGGAGGTCGTCGTCCTCACGCCGGCGGCTCGCCGCGCGGAGGTGTCGGGTGCGGTCGAGCCCGCCAACGCGGTGGTCGACGCCGTGATCGGCGCGCGCGACTGGGTCAACACCCCTCCGGGCGACCTCACCCCGCCGGTGTTCGCCGACGCGATCGCGGCGGCCGTGAAGGCCACCAACAAGCAGGTGTCGGGCGGGGCGAAGATCAAGGTCGAGGTCTTCGACGAGCAGCAGCTCGCCGAGCTCGGCTGCGGCGGCCTGCTCGCCGTGGGCTCCGGGTCCGCTGCTCCCCCGCGCCTGGTCGAGCTCACCTACAAGCCGAAGAACCCGGTGGCGCACGTGGCGCTCGTGGGCAAGGGCATCACCTTCGACTCCGGCGGCCTGTGGATCAAGCCGTCGTCGAGCATGGCCACGATGAAGGAGGACATGGCCGGCGCCGCCAGCGTCGTCCAGGCCACCCTCGCGATCGCCCGCCTCGGCCTGCCCGTGCAGGTGTCGACCTTCGCGGCGCTCGCCGAGAACATGGTGGGCGAGGCCTCGATGCGCTCCGGCGACGTGATGCGCGCCTACGACGGGCAGACGGTCGAGATCATCAACACCGACGCCGAGGGCCGACTGGTGCTGGCCGACGCGCTCGGTCGCGCCGTCGAGCGCGAACCCGACCTCATCGTCGACGTCGCCACCCTCACCGGCGCCATGGTCATGGCCCTCGGCGAGCGCATGGCGGGTGTCATGGGCGGCGACGAGGCGGTGGCCGAGGTGCTGGCCGCCGCTGCCGCCGCGGGCGAGGACGCCTGGCCCATGCCGATCCCCGAGGCGATGGAGGAGCGGATCCGCTCGTCCAAGATCGCCGACATCGCCCAGTACGACGGCGTGCGCTGGGGCGGCGGTCTCTTCGCCGCGGCGTTCTTGCGGGCCTTCACCGGCGGCCGCTCATGGGCCCACATGGACATCGCCGGCCCGACGTTCATCAAGGGCGGCGCGCAGGGCCACCTCGTGCCGGGCGCCACCGGCTACAGCGTGGCCACCCTCGTGGAGGTCGTCAGAGGCCGGGCGGCCGCTGCTTCTTCTGCTCCTGCCTGACGCGGGAGTTGTAGTCGCGCATTCGCTGCGGGATGCCGACGACCGCGGCGTCGTAGCTCGGGATCTGCAGGCGGTTGCAGAAGCCGTGCGCCCACTGCACCGACGGGACGCGGCGACGTGTCCACGCGCCGTCGTGGGCGACGAGCAGCAGAGTGACCTCGCTGACCGCCGTGCGCGGCTCGACGAAACCCTCGACGCCGTGGCGCCCCTCGAGCCAGGCGTGCAGGTGCTGCTCGTCGGCCTTGTCGGAGGCGCGCACGCGCGTCGAGCCGGTGCGCGCGCCGTCCTTCGCGGGGTTACTCATGCGTACCTTGCCGCCACCACGGAACCGGTCCCACCAGGCCATGGACTTATCTTGCCCTAACCACGGGTGGGCCGTTGCCATGCGGCGTGGGCGGGGTGCAAGGATGAACCCCATGGCGACCGAAGTCACTCTCCCCGCCCTCGGTGAGTCCGTCACCGAGGGCACTGTCACCCGTTGGCTGAAGCAGGTCGGCGACCAGATCGCGATCGACGAGCCCCTGCTCGAGGTCAGCACCGACAAGGTCGACACCGAGATCCCCTCCCCCGTGGCCGGCACCCTCATCGAGATCCGTGCCAACGAGGACGACACCGTCGAGGTCGGCGCTGTGCTCGCCGTCGTCGGCGGGGCCGACGAGGCCCCCGCCGGTGGTGAGGCTCCCGCCGCGGCGGCCCCCGCTGAGGAGGCCCCCGCCGAGGCCCCGGCCGCCGAGGCTGCGCCCGAGCCCGAGCCCGAGCCGGCGCCCGCTCAGGAGGCGCCTGCTGCCGAGGCTCCCGCCGCCTCCGGCGGCGCTGCGAGCGGCACCGCCGTCACGCTGCCGGCCCTGGGCGAGTCGGTCACCGAGGGCACCGTGACCCGCTGGCTCAAGCAGGTCGGCGACGAGGTCGCCGTCGACGAGCCCCTGCTCGAGGTCAGCACCGACAAGGTCGACACCGAGATCCCCTCGCCGGTCGCCGGCACGCTGCTCGAGATCAAGGCCGCCGAGGACGAGACCGTCGAGGTCGGCGCCGAGCTCGCCATCGTCGGCTCCGGCACCCCGGCCGCCGCGCCCGCCGCCCCGGCTGCTCCGGCCGCCCCCGCCGAGCCCGAAGCCGCCCCGGAGCCCGAGCCCGCTCCTGAGCCCCAGCCGGAGCCGGAGCCCGCTCCTGCCCCCGCCGCCCCCGCACCTGCGCCGGCCGCTCCCGCCGCGCCGGCTGCGACGCCCACCCCCGCGGCGAGCACGTCGTCCGACGCCGACGGCCCGGGCTACGTGACGCCGCTCGTGCGCAAGCTCGCCGCGCAGCACGGCGTCGACCTCGCCACCGTCAACGGCTCCGGCGTGGGCGGTCGCATCCGCAAGCAGGACGTCCTCGACGCCGCCAAGGCCAAGGAGTCCGCCGCGAGCGCTCCCGCCGCCCCGGCTGCCGCGCCGGCCGCGTCGTCCTCCGCTGCTGCGCCGACCTCGGTGGCGCCGTCGCCGCTGCGTGGTCAGACCGTCAAGGTCACCCGCCTGCGCAAGATCATCGCCGAGCGCATGGTGGAGTCGCTGCACGTCTCCGCGCAGCTCACCCAGGTCGTCGAGATCGACGTCACCAACATCGCCCGCCTGCGCGAGGCGAAGAAGGCGGAGTTCCAGGCCCGCGAGGGCGTGAAGCTCACCTACCTGCCGTTCTTCACCAAGGCCGCGATCGACACCCTCAAGGCCCACCCGGCGCTCAACGCCACGCTGGACCTCGACAAGGGCGAGATCACCTACTACGACCGCGAGAACGTCGCCTTCGCCGTCGACACCGAGAAGGGTCTGCTGACCCCGGTCGTCAAGGACGCCGGCGATCTGTCGATCTCGGGTCTGGCCAAGAAGATCTCCGACGTCGCCGAGCGCACCCGCACCAACAAGATCGGCCCCGACGAGCTGTCGGGCGGCACCTTCACGATCACCAACCTCGGCAGCTTCGGCGCCCTGTGGGACACCCCGATCATCAACCAGCCGCAGGTCGCCATCCTCGGCCCCGGTGCGGTGGTCAAGCGTCCCGTCGTGATCGACGACGCCGACCTCGGCGAGACCATCGCCGTGCGCCACATGGTCTACTTCGCGCTCACCTACGACCACCGTGTCGTGGACGGCGCGGACGCCGGCCGCTTCCTGCGCGACCTGAAGAAGCGCCTCGAGGCGGGCCAGTTCGAGGTCTGACCCTCACCCGCTCACACGACGACCCCCGACCGGTTCCGGTCGGGGGTCGCGTGCTTCTTCGCGTCCGCTACTCGCCGCGCAGCTGGGGCCGCGCCTCCACCACCCGCAGCGGCTGGGCCGGCGCCACCAGGCGCAGCTCGCCCGGCACCGGGCGCCACGGGCCGTCATCGACGCGGAAGCGACCGGTGAACGAGGTCGCCAGCGTCAGACGGAAGCGACCGGGCGCCGGATAGCGGTGGGTGACGTCGAGGGCCGGATAGGGACGGCCGGGCTGTGCCGTGGTCAGGCGGGCGCCGTCACCGAAGGACCACTCGTAGCGCACCGCTCGCGCCTCGATCGTCACCCGGCGCGTGAGCAGCTGGGTCGTGAGGGTCTGCACCCGCTCGCCGCGCGCGAAGACGTTGGTGGCGAGGTTGACGAGCGTCGCGCCGCCGGGCGGCTGCACGGCCAAGCCGGGCACCTGCCAGTCGAGCGTGCGCATCACTCGCGCCACGAGCGCGTCCGACACCGCGGGCGGCGCGGGTGCGACGGGTTGGCCAGGACGACTGGGTGCCGGGACGCAGGCACGGCCCGGACGCTTCACGCCCTCGCTGGCGATGACGACATACGAGCCCGATTGACCACTTGCATCCGTGCATGGAACGCCCCGTACACAGGCACCGCCGACACGCAGCGCACACACCGGCTTACCAGCGAACGCGCGCTTCTTTCGGGGAGAGCGATTCGCGGCACTCTTGGCGCCGCCCTGAGCCGGTCGCGAGGTGCAGGTCTCCTTCGCGCTCCAGAAATTGGCCGATGCCCCGCATGCGGCAGACGCTGGGGGCGGAACGAGGACGCCACCCAGCAGGGGTAGTGCTAGCGCGAAAACCACGCCAACCACGACCGAACGCATCAGGTCAGGCTCTCTGTGGCACCGACGATCCAGCGACCGTCGAGATCGACCAGGTACATGCGGGAGCGATGTGGGCCGCCAGGGAAGGACTCAGTTGCTGCGCCTCGTCGACGTTCGAACTCCGAAGGCTCCGCCCGCAGTTGAACGACCCACTGGGTCTTGCTCTCGGATTTAAGCGAGATGACCTCGTCGTCCCCTCCTCGGACCTCTCCACCTGCGGCGTAGATCGACTTCATCTCCCGGGCGAATCCGCGGCATGAGTCGCAATCTGGTCCGCTGACCTCGAGCATGCCCTCGACATCGCCAGTTCGCTGGGCGTGATTCACCAGGGCGAACCACCGCCGGATGAACTGCTCCGCCGTCTCCCCCGGCGGCGCGACGGTGAGGTCATCGGCAGCCGTCGCCTCCGACGCCGCAGAGGACGCCGAGACCGACGGCGCACCGGGCGACATCGGGGCGGAGGCGTCGTCGTCCTCGCCACCGCCGCAGGCGCCGAGCGACGCCGAGAGCGACAGAGCGACCAGCACGGCCAGCGCGCGGGTGATGAGATGCATGAGGTCCTCCCGAGAGAATCACGACGCCCAGGACCAGGACGTCAGCGGCAAGGTAACGCGCGAGCCCGCCGGTGCACCACCACCTGCGTCTCGGCTGTGGATGGCCGCTGAGGCTCGCCGCCGCCACCAGCGTGCTGGCAGGCTGATCGCGTGAGCCTCAACGTGATCGTCGCCGGCGCCTCCGGCTTCCTGGGCACCCACCTCACCGCCGACCTGGCCCAGCGCGGCCACTCGGTCACGCGCCTGGTGCGGCGCGCGCCCTCGGGTGCGGGCGAGCTGCAGTGGAACCCCGACGCGGGTGAGATCGACGAGGCCGCGGTGGCGGCGTCCGACGTGGTGGTGAACCTCGGGGGCTCGCCGCTGGTGGGCAACGTGCACTCCTCGAAGTGGGCCCACGACGTGCGCGCCAGCCGCGTGGCCACCAGCGGGACGGTGTCGAAGGCGATCGCCGCGGCAGCCGCTGCCGGCAAGGCGCCCGCACTGGTGAACGCCTCGGGCGTCGCCTACTACGGCGACCACGGCTCGGAGGTGCTCACCGAGGCCTCCGACTCCCGCGGCGACGCGCTGCTCACCTCCGTCTCGCGCGACTGGGAGGCCGCCACGGCGCCGGCCCGCGAGGCCGGCGCACGGGTGGCACTGCTGCGCACCGCGCCCGTGCAGGACCGCTCCAACCCGCCGCTCAAGCAGCAGCGTCTGCAGTTCCTCGCCGGCCTCGGCGGCAAGCTGGGCGACGGCAAGCAGTACGCCCCGCTCATCTCGCTGCGCGACTGGATCTCGGCGACCGTCTTCCTCATCGAGCACCCCACGGCGTCCGGCCCGTTCAACCTCTGCGCGCCGCAGACGCCCACGAACGCCGAGTTCACCGAAACCCTGGCCAGCCTGGTGAAGCGGCCGGCCTTCTTCCGCGCCCCCAAGGCGGTGCTCAAGGTGGCGGCCGGCGAGTTCTCACCCGAGCTGCTCAACTCGCTCAACCTGCGCCCCGCCGCGCTGCTCGACCTCGGCTTCACCTTCGCCGACCCCGACGTCCGCGCCGTGCTCACCACCGGCCTCAAGGGCTAGTCGAGCGATCAAGGCCGGGCCTCGCGCACGGCGAGCACGCGCCAGCGCCCGTCGGTGCGGCGCAGGTCGACCGTGCGCCGCGAGGGCTGGTCGGCGGGCAGCGCGCGTGCGCGACCGGCGGCGTCCACCGCCATCGCCCCGACCGTGCGGTCGGTGACGTCGAGGAGCAGCCGCTCGGGCGACCGGTGCCACACGTCGAGCGCCAGCACCTGCGAGCCCATCCCCTCCACCCGCAGCCCACGGGCGCGCCACGCGGCGAGGGCTGCGTCGTCCGCGAGGCCGGCAGGCGAGCCCTCCACGTAGAGGCCGCGCAGGCAGGCGCGGTCGCCGCGTGCCCAGCAGCCGGCGCGTTGCGCATCCCAGGCGGCGAGGACGTCGAGCGCCGCCGCCTCCGCCCTCGTGGACGACGCCCGCCCACCGTCGTGCTCCCCCGCCAGCCGTCCGCCCACCACCGCCGCGCCCGCCGCACCGATGCCGGTCGCACCGATCGCCACCGCGACCGCGAGCAGAGCGCGGGCCGGGGACCGGCGTGCGCGGCGTCGTCCGCCGCGTGCTCGGTGAGCGACCGATGACCGTCCGAGTGCCATGCGTCCACGGTGGCACCGATCGGCCGCGGGCGCCGGGCGTCGTCCACAGGGCTGTGCAAGGGCTGGGCCGGGGCCGCGGGCAGTCGGCGGGAGTAGGGTCGAGACATGAGCAGGAGCGTGTCCTTCCGCGAGGTGGGCCTCGGAGCACAGGCCCTCGACTACCTGGCGGCCTGGGAGCTGCAGCGCGAGGTGCACGCGGAGGTGGCGGACGCCGACCCGGCCGCGCCGGCCGACACGGTGCTGCTGCTCGAGCACCCGCCGGTGTTCACCGCCGGCAAGCGCACGCTGCCGCACGAGCGCCCGGCCGACACCGGCGGCGCGGCGGTGGTCGACGTCGACCGCGGCGGCAAGATCACCTTCCACGGGGCCGGCCAGCTGGTCGGCTACCCGATCGTGCGCCTGCCCGACCACGTGAAGGTCGTCGACTACGTGCGCCGGGTCGAGGAGGCGCTGATCGCGGTGTGCGCCGAGCTCGGCGTCGAGACGGCCCGCGTGCCGGGCCGCAGCGGCGTGTGGCTGCGCGCCGACGAGCGCGGCCCCGAGCGCAAGATCGCCGCGATCGGCATCCGTGTCAGCCGCGGCGTCACGATGCACGGCTTCTCGCTCAACTGCGACGTCGACCTCGGCTGGTACGAGCGCTTCGTGCCGTGCGGCATCGCGGACGCCGGCGTCACCTCGCTGAGCCGCGAGCTCGGCCGCGACGTGCCCGTGACGGAGGTGCTCGACCCCGTGCGCCGCCACCTCGCGCGACTGCTGGCGTGGGAGCCCTACGAGGCCACGCCCGACTACGAACCGCGCCCCGACCCGGCCAAGAACCCCGCGCCCGTCGGGGCTCCCGGCATCGCGGTGCTCAGCTACCCCGCGCGCTGAGGCTTTACCCGACACTCCGCCCATCGTGCTGCGGGCGGTCGCGGTAGCGCGCCATAGTGGCAGCCCCCTTCGGCAGAAAGAGGGCTCCCCCATGGACCTCGCCATCGAGACGTCGGGCCTGCGCAAGGAGTACCGCAGCCGGCGCCGCCACCACGTGGCCGTCGACGGCCTCGACCTCCGCGTGGCGGCCGGCGGCGGCGTCCACGGCCTCATCGGCCCGAACGGATCGGGCAAGACCACCACGATCCGCCTGCTGCTCGGTCTGAGCCGGCCGACCGGTGGCACGATGCGGCTGTTCGGCCGCCCGGTGCCCGACGAGCTGCCCGCGGTGATCGGCCGCGTCGGCGCCGTGGTCGAGTCGCCGCGCTTCACGCCCGGCTTCAGCGGACGGCTCAACCTTCGCCTGCTCGGCGACGTGCTCGGTGTGCCGCGCAGCGAGGTCGACGCCGCCCTCGAGACCGTGCAGATCGACTCGCGCGCCGACGACCGCTACGGCACCTACTCCCTCGGCATGCGCCAGCGCCTCGCCATCGCCGCGACCCTGCTCAAGCGGCCCGACCTGCTTATCCTCGACGAGCCCACCAACGGCCTCGACCCGTTGGGCATCCGCGAGGTGCGCGACACGATCCGCGGCCTCGGCGCCAACGGCGTCACCGTGCTGCTCAGCTCGCACCTGCTCGCCGAGATCGAGCAGGTCTGCACCGCGGCCACGATCGTGGGCCGCGGGCGGGTGCTCGCCTCCGGCACGGTCGCCGACCTGCTGGGCGACAGCGACGCCCACCTCGTCGAGGTGGCGCCCGAGGACGCCGACCACGCACTCGCCGCTCTGAGCGCGGCGGGGCTGGGCGTCGTCCACGAGGGCGGCGGGGTGCTGCGGGTGAGCGCGGCCGACCCCGCCCGCATCACCCGCACCCTCGGCAAGGACGGCGTGTGGCTGCGGCGCCTCGATCCGCTGGCCCGCGACCTGGAGTCGGTGTTCCTCGAGCTCACCCGCGGCGCCGAGCTGGGGGCGGCGAAGTGAGCGCCCCGCTCGAGCAGGCGTACCGGGCCCGCCGCGACGGTGCTGGCCACCCCGATCAGCGCGCGACCTTCGGGCGACTGGTGCGCGTCGAGCTGCTGCGCCTCGGTCGACGTCGCGCTGTGCTGGGGCTGCTCCTGGTGGCGGTGCTGGTGCCGGCGATCACCTGCGCCGTGCTCGTGGTCGAGACACGGCCGATCACGGCGGCCGAACGGGCGCAGGCGGAGCAACAGCGCGCGGAGTACCTCGCGAGCGACGAGTTCGCGCAGAGCGTGGAGGACTGCACGAAGCAGCCCGCCGATTTCGCCATCGAAGGCGATCCGGATGTCGACGACGCTCCCAGCTTCGTCGAGCTGTGCCGGGACTCGCTCGACCCGGGCGACTTCGTCTACGAGCGCTCGCCGCTGACGGTCGACGACGAGCAGGACGACGGCAGCGGGCTGTTCGTCGTCCTCGTGCTGGGCCTGACCGCGCTGCTGGCGGCCGCCACCTCGATCGGGCACGACTTCGCCACCGGGTCGATCGCCAACCAGCTGCTGGTGGAGCCGCGGCGCCTGCGGCTTCTGGCGGGCAAGCTCGCGGCGCTGGTGCTGGTCGCCGCGGTCGCGGCGGGCGTGGTCCTCGGGCTCTACTGGGCCGTGCTCAACGGCGTGGCGGCAGGCCGGGGCGAGCCGGCCGCCACCGCGTCGCTGTCGAGCACGCTGCAGGCCGTGGGGCGCGGCATGGTGTTCGCCTCGCTCGCAGCACTTCTCGGGTTCGCACTCACCGCGCTGCTGCGCTCGACCGTCGGCACGCTCGGCGTACTCGTGGGGACGACGCTGCTGCTCGCGATCGTGCCCTCGACACTGGGCAGTGACGACACGTGGAACCCGCTCCTCAGCGTCGACGCCCTGGCGTCCGGAAGCGCAGAGACCTATCGCTACGAGGACTGCTTCACCGTCGGCGAGTGCGGGCAACTCTCGACCATCACCTACGTCGAGGGCCTGCTGACGGTCGGTGTCATCCTGCTCGTGCTCGCCGCATCGGCCGCCTGGTCGTTCCGGCGCCGCGACGTGCGGTGAGGGGCGTGCGCGAGTGCGGGGGCCATGACCGGGCGGGAGTAGGCTGATCGGGTGAGCGCACCCGCCCCCGAAGGACGCAAACTCCTCCGTCTGGAGGTCCGCAACGCGGAGACCCCGATCGAGCGGAAGCCGTCCTGGATCAAGACCCGGGCCAAGATGGGCCCTGAGTACACCGCCCTGCAGAAGCTGGTGAAGTCCGAGGGCCTCCACACCGTGTGTCAGGAGGCCGGCTGCCCCAACATCTTCGAGTGCTGGGAGGACCGCGAGGCCACCTTCCTCATCGGAGGCGATCAGTGCACCCGGCGCTGCGACTTCTGCCAGATCGACACCGGCAAGCCGCAGCCGCTCGACCGTGACGAGCCGCGCCGCGTGGCCGAGTCGGTGCAGCAGATGGAGCTGCGCTACGCCACCATCACCGGCGTCGCCCGCGACGACCTGCCCGACGGCGGCGCCTGGCTCTACGCCGAGACCGTGCGCGCCATCCACGAGCTCAACCCCGGCACCGGCGTCGAGAACCTCATCCCCGACTTCAACGGCGACCCCGACCTGCTGCGCGAGGTCTTCGAGTCGCGCCCCGAGGTGCTCGCGCACAACGTCGAGACCGTGCCGCGCATCTTCAAGCGCATCCGTCCGGCGTTCCGCTACGAGCGCTCCCTCGACGTCCTCACCCAGGCGCGGGCCTTCGGCCTGGTCACCAAGTCGAACCTCATCCTCGGCATGGGCGAGACCCGCGAGGAGGTCTCGCAGGCGCTGCGCGACCTGCACGAGGCCGGCTGCGAGCTCATCACGATCACCCAGTACCTGCGCCCGTCGGTGCGTCACCACCCCGTCGAGCGCTGGGTGAAGCCCGAGGAGTTCGTCGAGCTCGCCGCCGAGGCCGAGGAGATCGGGTTCGCCGGCGTCCTCTCGGGCCCGCTCGTGCGTTCGTCGTACCGCGCCGGGCGTCTGTATCGTCAGGCGATGGCCGCGCGCGAGGAGCGCGCGGGCGTCACCGCCTGAGCCACGACCCGCACCACCTGCGCGCCTGAGGAGAGAGCCGACCGATGTCGACCACCCCGATCGATCCCCGCACGATGAGCCGTCGTCGTCAGATCCTCGAGACCTACAAGATGTCTCGCGAGGTCGACCCGGCCATCACCTGGTGGATGCTCGGCGCCGCGCTGATCTCGGGCGGCCTCGGCTTCGCGCTGTTCTACTTCGTGCTGCCGGGCGAGGGCATCTTCAAGAACATCCTCACCGGCATCGGCACCTTCCTGCTCGCGCTGCTCGGCCTGATGATCGTCTTCGGACGACGCGCTCAGAAGGCCGCCTTCAATCGTCTCGACGGCCAGCTCGGCGCCGGCGCCCGCGCGCTGACGATGCTGCGCCGCGGCTGGATCGTGGAGGAGGTCGTCGGCTTCACCAAGCAGCAGGACATGGTCCACCGCGTCGTCGGCCCTCCGGGCATCGTGCTCGTGGGCGAGGGCAACGCCAACCGTGTGAAGCCGCTGCTCGTGAGCGAGACCAAGAAGCACGAGCGCGTGCTCGGCGACTACCCGGTCTCGACGATCATGGTCGGCACCGACGAGGGCCAGGTGCCGCTCGACAAGCTCACCAAGAGCCTCACCAAGATGAAGCGCGCGGTGAAGCCGGCCGAGATCACCGAGATCCGTCAGCGCCTGCGCGCCCTCGACGCCGCCCGCCCCAAGGTCCCCCTCCCCCGCGGCCCGGTGCCGACGTCGATGAAGGGCAACCGCGGCCAGCTGCGCGGCCGCTGATCGCCGTCGCCGCTCCGCCCGCTACTTGATCAGCGTGCGCAGCGTCTTGAAGGTGACGGTCGAGGTGCCGGCGAAGATGTCGTGCAGGCCGCGGCCGTCGGCGCGGAAGACGAGCGGCGGGATGATCAGCGCGATGAGGATCTGACGCCCGAACGCCTTCCACCACGGCAGGCGGCGCAGGTGTCCGTCGGCGGGCACCACGCACAGGCCGGTGAGCAGCTTGCCGGCCGACCCACCGGCCAGCCAGGTGAGCAGCGCGGACTCGACGACGAAGAGCACCAGCACGGCGTAGGACGTCGGTGAGCCGGGGTCGGTGTAGCTGTCGAAGCCGACGACGATGATCACGGCCAGGGTGCACAGGATCCAGTCGACCAGCAGCGCACCCATGCGCCGTGCCCACGACACGTTCTCGATCACCCCTCCACGCTAGCGAAGGGGTCGGCACCGGGCGCCGCCGCGTCAGGCGGCGCGCGATGGTGGATCGCTGGCCCGGCGCGGTGGATGCTGCCCCGGGTAGAGCGTCGTGCGCTGTGGCGGCGGGATGACGACGGGCTTCCCGGTGTCGTGATCCATCCGGATCGTCCACGGGCTCGCATGGACGAAGCGGTGGTGGACGCGGCACAGCAGCACCAGGTTGTCGAGGCTGGTGGCTCCTCCGTCGGCCCAGTGCTCGATGTGGTGGGCCTCGGTCATCGACGGTGGCCTCGTGCAGCCGGTGAAGGCGCAGTGCCGATCGCGGACGACGAGCGCCGACCAGATCGCCGGCGTGACGAGCCGGTGGCGGCGGCCGACGTCCAGGAGCTGCCCCTCGCTGCCGAGGACGACGGGCAGCACCCCGGCGTCGCACGCCAGCCGGCGTACCGAGTGCACCGAGATCGGGGTGCCGTCGAGGTAGTGGGCGTCGGGGGTGCGGGCCTCGGGCGGGAGGGCGCCGGTGCCGAACTCGAAGTGGGTGCGCAGCTCGGCGTCGGCGACGCGGCGGCGGAGGTCGGCCTCGTCGATGACGACCACGACGGTGGGGCGGGTGCCGTGGTCGGTGGGCGTGCCGGGGTGGTCGGCGACCGCGCGGGCGACGTCGACGAGGGCGTCCCACATGCGCATGCCGGAATCGCGCGGGTCGCGGCCGTCGTGGGCGCAGCCCGGCACGTCGCACGGCATGGTGGCGGTGCCGAACGGGCCGGCTCCACGCACGCACGCGCCCGGCTCGCTGGGCATGGGCGCGGAGCGGGCGAGCAGCACCGAGCGCACGAGCTCGGCGTCCTCGAAGCTGCCAAAGCCGCGGAACCAGGCTCCGCCGCGACCGTCGGGGCGCACGGAGAAGTAGCGCTGGATGTGCGCACCCTGCTCGGCGCGGGCGCGGCCGCGCTCGAGGTCGACGAGGTGGCCGTCGGGGTCGACCGCGCGGACGACGTCGTCCAGCGCGTTGGTGAGGCCGGTGGCGTCGAGCGCGTCGTCCACTGCCAGGCCGAGCAGGCCGTCGGCCACGGCCTCGCGGAGCTCGGGGTCGCGCGGGAGGGTGACGACGCTGCCGGCGATGGCGCGCGCCTGCGGCAGCGTGATGTGGCCCTGCTCGAGCGCTTCGCGGACCTGCGGCACGTGGTTGAGCTGCCCGACCGCGCGGAGCAGGCCACCGCCCTCGCCGCGGTGGCCGCCGGTGAGGTGGGTGAGGAGGTCCTTCGTGGAGGCCCAGCCGTGCGCGACGGCGGCGTCGGTGTACTCCAGCTGCTCGGCGATCTGGAGCAGGGTGGCATCGAGGAGGGCCCGGCTCGAGGTGATGAGCGAGGCCGCTTGGAGGGCCTCATCGCCCGACATCTCGATCTTGGGCAGCCCGACGAGCTCACGCACGCAGGCGACCACGGCCGATGCCTGGTTGACGACTGCGGAGGAGCTCATACGAAGATGATGCATCGAACACCTGTTCGAGTCAATTAACCCGACGCCGCCTGTGGATGACGCCCCTCGGCCGGGAGGAGGCGCGGCTCACAGCAACCCGTAACGCCCCCGAAACGCGCGGGGCCTCCCCCGCAACACGCGGGCCCTAGCGTCAGCGGTGTCGCTCGGGCGGCCCGACCCACCCTCTCGTCAGGAGCTCCCCCTATGACAGCGAACATCGTCCGACTCGGCGCCATCCAGGATGTCGAGGCCTACGTCCCGCCGGCGGCGTCCTTCGACCCCGCCGAGACCCCGGGCGAGGTCTTCGGCGAGAACGTCTTCAGCCTCTCGGTGATGCAGCGCCGGCTGCCGAAGTCGGTGTTCAAGTCGGTGGCGGCGACCATCGAGAAGGGCACCGCGCTCGACCCGATCGTGGCCGACGCCGTGGCGTCGGCGATGAAGGACTGGGCGCTGGAGAAGGGCGCGACGCACTACGCGCACGTGTTCTACCCGCTGACCGGCCTGACCGCCGAGAAGCACGACAGCTTCCTGGAGCCGGTGGGCGACGGCACGGCGATCGCGGAGTTCGCGGGCAAGACGCTGATCCAGGGCGAGCCGGACGCCTCCTCCTTCCCGAACGGCGGCCTGCGCGCCACCTTCGAGGCGCGCGGCTACACCGGCTGGGACATCCAGTCGCCGGCCTACGTGCTGGAGAACCCGAACGGCAACACGCTGTGCATCCCCACGGTGTTCGTGTCGATGACCGGCGAGGCGCTCGACCACAAGACGCCGCTGCTGCGCAGCCAGCAGGCGATGTCGACGCAGGCGATCCGCGTGCTCAAGCACTTCGGGCACGCCGAGCCCGAGAACGTGGTCTCCTACTGCGGCCCCGAGCAGGAGTACTTCCTGGTCGACAACCACTTCTTCCTGACCCGCCCCGACCTGCTCAACGCTGGTCGCACGCTGTTCGGCGCGAAGCCGCCGAAGGGCCAGGAGTTCGACGACCACTACTTCGGTGCGATCCCCGAGCGCGTGCTGGGCTTCATGCACGACACCGAGCGCGCGCTGTTCAAGCTCGGCATCCCGGCGAAGACGCGCCACAACGAGGTCGCGCCGGCGCAGTTCGAGGTGGCGCCGATGTTCGAGCGGGCGAACCTGGCCTCCGACCACCAGCAGCTGCTGATGTCGACCTTCCGCACCATCGCCAAGAAGCACGGCATGGAGTGCCTGTTCCACGAGAAGCCGTTCGCCGGCGTCAACGGCTCGGGCAAGCACGTGAACTTCTCCTTCGGCAACGGCCCGCAGGGCAACCTGCTGCTGCCGGGCGACACCCCGCACGACAACGCGCAGTTCCTGGTGTTCTGCGGCGCGATCATCCGCGCGGTGCACAAGTACGGCGGTCTGCTGCGCCTGTCGGTCGCGTCGGCGTCCAACGATCACCGCCTGGGGGCGAACGAGGCGCCGCCGGCGATCATCTCGATCTTCCTCGGCGACCAGCTGGCCGACGTCTTCGACCAGATCGCCAAGGGTGGGGCGACGCGCTCGAAGGAGAAGGGCACGCTGACCATCGGCGTCGACACGCTGCCCGACCTCACCAAGGACCCGGGCGACCGCAACCGCACCAGCCCGTTCGCGTTCACCGGCAACCGCTTCGAGTTCCGCGCGCCGGGCTCGCTGCAGACCGTGGCCGCGCCGATGGTCATCATCAACACGATCGTGGCCGAGGCGCTCGACTTCTGCGCCACCTACCTCGACGACAAGCTGGCCGCCGGCGAGGAGTTCAACATCGCCGTGCAGGACCTGCTCTCGACGATCGTGGCCGACCACGGCGCGGTGATCTTCAACGGCAACGGCTACTCCGAGGAGTGGCAGATCGAGGCCGAGCAGCGCGGTCTGAAGAACCTGCGCACCACGGTCGACGCCATCCCCGAGTGGACGACGCCCGAGGCCGTCGAGCTGTTCACCACCTACGGCGTGTTCAACGAGCGCGAGCTCGACAGCCGCTACGAGGTGGCGATCGAGCAGTACCTGATGACCGTGGGCGTCGAGGCGAACCTGACGATGGAGATCGCCACCACCATCGTGCTGCCGGCAGCGATCCGCTACCAGACCGAGCTCGCCCAGAACGTCGCCGCCCTCAAGGCCGCCGGTGTGGACGCCGACACCTCCGCCCTCGAGGCCGTGTCGGCGCCGCTGGGTGCACTCAAGAGCGGGATCGCATCGCTGAAGGCGGCGATCGAGGGCGCTCACAGCCACGAGGGCATCGAGGAGGCGCTCTACGTGCGCGACACGGTGCTCACTGCGATGACCGACGTGCGCGGTGCCGCCGACGCTCTCGAGGGCGTCGTGGCCGACGACCTGTGGCCGCTGCCGACCTACCAGGAGATGCTCTACATCCTCTGATCCGCTCCCCCGGACGCCTCCGGGAGCCGCCTGCTGACGCCGCGGTGCGTCGTCCACGCTGGGCCTGGCTGCCGAACTCTCAGGATCTTGTTACATCGCCGAAACAATCCGGTGATGGTCGAGAAACTGCCTGTTCGGTAGGTTGCCACAGCGAGGACGACGCACCGTCGCGTCGTCGACCCGCCGATACGTCAGTGGATGACAGCAGGCTGGCCGCGAGGGCAGCCGAGGAGGACGAATGTTCAACAACAGCGAAGAGCTGCTCAAGTTCATCAAGGACGAGGGCGTCGAGATGGTCGACGTCCGGTTCTGCGATCTGCCCGGCGTGATGCAGCACTTCACCGTCCCGGCCGGCGCGTTCGACCAGTCGGTGTTCGACGACGGTCTGGGCTTCGACGGCTCCTCGATCCGTGGCTTCCAGGCCATCAACGAGTCGGACATGTCGCTGTTCCCCGACCCGACGACCGCGTACATCGACCCCTTCCGCAAGTCGAAGACGCTGAACGTCAACTTCTTCATCCACGACCCGATCACGGGCGAGGCCTACTCGCGCGACCCGCGCAACATCGCCAAGAAGGCGCTGGCCTACCTCTCGAGCACCGGCATCGCCGACACCGCGTTCTTCGCGCCCGAGGCCGAGTTCTACATCTTCGACAACGTCCGCTACTCCACCGGCGTGAACGAGGGCTTCTACCACATCGACTCCGTCGAGGGCTGGTGGAACTCGGGCAAGGAGGGTGAGGACAACCTGGGCTACAAGACCCGCCTCAAGGGCGGCTACTTCCCCGTCGAGCCCTACGACCACTACTCGGACCTGCGCGCCGACATGGTCAAGAACCTCGAGGCCTGCGGCCTCTCGGTCGAGCGTGCGCACCACGAGGTCGGCACCGCCGGCCAGGCCGAGATCAACTACCGCTTCGACACGCTGCTGCGCGCCGCGGACGACGTGATGAAGTTCAAGTACCTCATCAAGAACACCGCCTGGCAGCAGGGCAAGTCGGTGACCTTCATGCCGAAGCCGATCTTCGGCGACAACGGCTCGGGCATGCACGTGCACCAGTCGCTGTGGAAGGACGGCTCGCCGCTGTTCTACGACGAGACCGGCTACGGCGGCCTCTCGGACCTCGCCCGCTGGTACATCGGCGGCATCCTCAAGCACGCCCCGGCCGTGCTGGCGTTCACCAACCCGACCGTGAACTCCTACCACCGCCTGGTGCCCGGCTACGAGGCCCCGATCTCGCTGGTCTACTCCTCGCGCAACCGCTCCGCCTCGGTGCGCATCCCGATCACGGGCACCAACCCCAAGGCCAAGCGCATCGAGACCCGCTTCCCCGACCCGTCGGCGAACCCCTACCTCGCGTTCTCGGCCCTGATGCTCGCCGGCCTCGACGGCATCCAGAACAAGATCGAGCCCGCCGCCCCGATCGACAAGGACATCTACGAGCTCCCGCCGGACGAGATGGCCGAGATCGCCCAGGTGCCCACCAGCCTCGGTGCCGTGCTCGACGCCCTCGAGGCCGACCACGACTTCCTCACTGTGGGCGACGTGTTCACCCCCGACCTCATCGAGACCTGGGTCGACTACAAGCGCACCAACGAGATCGCGCCGGTGCAGCTGCGTCCGCACCCGCACGAGTTCGAGCTGTATTACGACATCTGACAGACGTCGTAGCGCCGAAAGGGCCCTTGACCTGCGGAAACGCAACGTCGGGGGCCCTTTCCGTTGGGCCCGATCCGGCTCAAATACCGCAAGGAGACCGCAGGAGATCCGTTCCTAGTACGCGAGAGTCATCTCCAGCGAGCATCGTGGCGCGGCCACGGGCTGACATACGCCAGTCCCGTCATCATCTCCCGAGCGCTCCCGTGGAGTGCGACGAGTCGTCGCAGCGGGTCCGCCGGATAGGCGACTTCGTCCGGCGCCGGCTCGGCAGGCAGCACGCCCTTGACTCCGTCCTTCATCAGTCCGAACGCGACTTCATTGCGCGCCTTCCACGTGTCGTAGGCATGCGGGTTCGCGCCAAGGAACCAGAAGTACGACGTGGCCGACTCGGCCGCCGTCAGGATCTGCTCAACCTCGTCAGCGTTCGCGAGGGTGGGAGTCGGAGGCTGGTCGAGCGTCCGGATAAAGTTCCGCACCTCCAACATGCCCAGGGTGATCGCGTAAAGCAACACGAGCTCGCTGCTGTAGTGGTCGTACCTCGGCCAGCCGAGCAGCGCATCCTTCCCGTAGACCTCGCGACGGTGATCAACCACCGGATGCGCGTATCCGCTCAGGAAGCGGTAGTGAGCAGCGAGTCGGCCGGCATCAACGTCGTCGATGAGGTCGTTCTCCTGCAGGTTGGTCAGCAGGGACGACCATGTTAGGTAGACGTGCCAGAGGTCTTGGTTCTCGCGCGCCATGCGGCGCAGCTCATCCGCACTGATCGCCCAGTCGTTCTTCTGGACGCTCGGCGGACCGAGGCTCGGCCAGTACTGCTCAAGCAGGAAGTAGTAGATGCTGATCTGGCGGCCCGGCCCGCCGTCATCAGACTCGGACTTCAGTCCCTCGCGCACGATCCGGACGTCGCCCTTGCGTGTCCGACTCCAACTGCGGATGTCCTTCGTCCACTCCTCGCCCGCGTCCTTCGCGGCCTGCCACGCGGCCCATCGCTCGTCGTCGATGCCGCGGAATCGCTGCACGAAGGTCCTCCCGCTGAAGAGGAGCCAGTCGACAAGGACCTGCTCCAGGCAGGTCCGGATTAAGGACAGGGCGGAGTCGTAGCGGAGATCCATGCTCAGGTCGACTGCGCCACTGAGATGGGACGCGAGGCCTCGGACACGATCTGCCATGTCAGTCACGTCCATGTGCTGCACGCCGTCCCAGCGGATTAGCCCGGGGAGCCCGTCCATCAGCTCTCGCAGCAGTTCCCATGCCGCCACGAGTTCAGTGTGTTGGTCGTCAGCAGTCATGCGGTGATCTTGCCGGGCCGGGCCCACACTTCATGATGAAGGGACTGCTGCACCGATCAGGGGAATGGCTGCGCTGCGGACGCACCGAGTAAGTGCCGTGCGTCCAAGGGTGTCCCATGTATCTCATCGCGATCTAGAACCTCGTACGGTCTGTAGTTAAAGGTGCAAGTTTGAGAGGGTCTCTGGCCTCTACTGTTGGCCCATGACTCTTTCAGAGGTGCGGGAGATTGAAGGGGAGTTCTCACTCACCTTCTATTGCGGCGAATTACCTGCTGACGCAGCCATTGCTGCGGCTGGCCACGAGCCGAACGGCTACTTCTGGGAAGGCGTTGCAGAGTTCATCGGCGGCGACTTAGTGAAGCAAATGGAACTGGACTCCGAGGGAGGAATGTTCTGCGCGGTGGGCGAGCAGGCCGACCTCACTGCGATGCAGTCTCTGCTTGAGCCCCTGCTGACTAACGGCAATGCAGTTCTCGACGTCATTGCGCGGGCCGAGGCAGCGAGCTTCATCTTTGATGACTGAGGTCAACGGGGCGCCCGCAGACACCGGTTCGAGGCGGGAGGGGCAAGCGCGCGGTCCTGCGCCTCGCGGTGTGGCCCGGCCCCATAGGCTGCGTTCATGTCAGAGCGATGGGTGCCGTACTTCGTGCTGCTCAGCGCACTTCTGCAAGTCCTGTCCTTCACCTTCGTGGAGCGAGATCAGGAGCCCCGGCGGTTCACCCGAGCGGGACATCTTTTGCGAGGACTCGCGCTCGTCGCTGCCCTCGCAGGGGTTGCCGTCATATTCACATGAGGCGGCGAGAGGATCGGCGCCGTCCCGCTGCGCCGCACAGGTTGCAGCGGGCTTGGTAGCACGACGCCGCCTCTGACGGGCCCGCGGGCCCCTCGCCTGCATGAGCAGGCGGAGGCCCTTTTCGTGTTGGAGGACTTTCAGCGTCGAGGCCAGGCCGATCTGACGCTTCCGCTCACTCCACGCCGAGCGCAACCTCCGTCGACTTCACCAACGCTACGACCGACGAACCGACCTCGAGCCCGAGGTCGTCGACGGCGTCCTTGGTGATCGAGGAGGTGAGGATGTCGCCGCCGTTGAGCTTCACCTTGACCACCGCCATCGCCTCGCCGGTGGTGATCTCGACGACGGTGCCGGCGAGCTGGTTGCGGGTGGAGAGCTTCATGGGGTGCCTACTTCCTCGAGAACGTCAGGTCGCGGTCACGGTAGCCGACCGTGCCCGAGCGCGATCACGTCGCGCGGGTGCGCGTCGTCCTCACGTGGGCGCGTTCGCCCTGGGTGCCGAAGAGGCTGAGGTACTCCACGGGGCCGGCGCTGGTGGCGCCGAACCAGTGCGGGGTGCGGGTGTCGAACTCGACGGCCTCGCCGGGGCTGAGGAGGAGATCGTGCTCGCCGAGCACGAGGCGTAGACATCCGCTCAGCACGAAGGCCCAGTCGAAGCCCTCGTGGGTGCGCAGCTCGGGGGTCACGTCGTCGCGGCCGGCGGGGAGGATGAACTTGTAGGCCTGGATGCCGCCGGGGCGGCGCGACAGCGGGATGACGGTGGCTTTGCCGGTGCCGGCCAGCGGGCGCATGTTGACGCGGGGGTCGCCGGTGGGTGGAGCGTCCACCAGCTCGTCGAGCGTCACGCCGTAGTTGCGGGCCAGCGGCAGCAGCTGCTCGAGCGTCGGACGACGCGCGCCGGACTCGAGTCGCGAGAGCGTGCTGATCGAGATGCCTGTGCTGGCGGCCAGGTCGCTCAGCGTGACGCCGCGTTGCTGGCGCAGGTGCTTGAGGCGGGGGCCCACGGCGTCGAGGGTGCGGTCGGTGGCGTCGTCCATCAGCGTTTTCCATTCGGCAAAGATGTTTGCCTTTCAGACACTACTCCCCCAGGCTCGATGCATGCGGCAGGCAGCCGCGTCGACCGTCGAGAGGGAACAGCCGTGAGCCAGGCGTCAGCACAGGAGCAGTACGACGTGATCGTGGTCGGCGGCGGAGCGGCGGGCTTGAGCGCAGCGCTGACCCTCACCCGAGCGCGCCTCACGACCGCCGTGGTCGACGCCGGCGAGCCACGCAACGCGCCCGCGGACGGCGTCCACGGGCTGTTGGGGCATGACGGCGTGGCGCCGGCGGACCTGCTGGCACGCGGGCGTGACGAGGTGCGCGGCTACGGCGGCGAGATCGTCGACGGGCGCGTGGTCGAGGTCGTCCGCGTCGACGACGGCTTCGAGGCCCGCCTCGCTGACAGCTCCACCCTGCGCGGACGGCGCCTGGTGATGGCGACCGGACTGGTCGACGTGCTGCCGGACATCCCCGGCGTGCGCGAGCAGTGGGGGCACGGCGCGCTGCACTGCCCCTTCTGCCACGGCTGGGAGGTGCGCGACCAGCGCATCGGGATCCTCGGCGGCGGGCCGAACGGCGTCCATCGGGCGATGCTGTGGCGGCAGTGGAGCGATCGGGTGGTGCTCTTCGCGGGCGCGGCCGCGATGGCCGAGGAGGAGCGAGCGCAGCTGGTGGCGCTCGGGGTCGAGATCGTCGAGGGAGCGATCGCCGAGCTGGTGAGCATGGGCGGCCAGGTGGAGGGGGTCCGGATCGGCGAGGGAGCGGACGCGAGGGTCGTCGAGGTGGACGCGGTGGCGATCACCACCCGCCTCACGCCGCGCGCTGATGCGTTCACCGGCCTCGGGGTGGAGGTGCGCGAGCACCCGATGGGCGTCGGCACGTTCGTGGTGGCCGACGAGATGGGACGCACGGCGGTGCCGGGCGTCTTCGCGGCGGGCAACGTCAGCGACCTGATGGCGCAGGTGAGTCAGGCGATCGCACAGGGGGCGCGGGCGGCGCAGGCGATCGTGGCCGAGGTGATGATGGAGCGGGCGGGGGCGGTTGCCCTGCGGTGACGCACGACCGGGCGCTCACGCCGAGTCGCGGTCGCAGACCGAACCGCGCGCGGTGCGGGCTGACGTCGTCCACGCGTGAGCGCGGCAGAGGTGACGCTCGTCGATAGTATCGAGCGGCGTTAGTATTGCCGGGTGATTCGCTCCTTCCAGAACACGGAGACGGAGCGAGTCTGGAACAGCGAGCGGCCCCGAGAACGTTGAGATCACCGACTACCACTGATGGTGGAGGCATAGCAATGGCACGCAGCACCAAGGCGCACGACCCGATCACTCCGGGCGAGATCCTGCTGACGGAGTTCCTGGAGCCGCTGGGCATCTCGCAGTACCGCCTCGCTCAGGCCACCGGGATGCCGCAGACCCGGATCGGCGAGATCGTGCGGGGCCAGCGGTCGATCACGATCGACAGCGCCCTTCGACTCTCGAAGGCACTCGGAGTCGATGACCGCTTCTGGATCAATCTCCAGATCGATTACGACCTGGAGGTCGAACGCGACCAGAAGGCCGACGAGCTTGCACGAGTCGTCACGTTGGTGAGCTGATGCCGATCGCCACCTCGGAGGCAACGGCAGTGAGCAGCAACGGCGACGGCGTGCGGCGACCTGAGCTGATCGTGCTCGACGTCAACGAGACGTTGTCCGACCTCTCCCCCATGGCCGACGCCTTCACCGCGGCCGGCCTCGACGCCGCGGCGGTGGAGCCGTGGTTCGCCGGCGTGCTGCGTGACGCCTTCGCGCTCACCGTGCTCGGGCAGTGCCCATCGTTCCTCGAGATCGCCGACGCGTCGCTCCAGGTGCGCCTGGCCGCGCGCGATCACGACGATCCGGCCGGCGCGGCGGCGGCGATCGTCGAACGGTTCGCCGCCCTCGAGCCGCACGCCGACGTCGTGCCGGGCCTGAGGGCGCTGGCCGAGATCGGGTGCCGGATCGTGACGCTCAGCAACGGCTCGGCGCGGGTCGCGCAGGCGCTGCTCGGCCAGACGCCTGCGGCCGAGGTGATCGAGCACTACCTCTCCGTGGACGACGCCGGCGCCTGGAAGCCGGCCGCGGCGGCGTACGAGCACGCGCTCGCCCGCACGGGGGTCGAGGCGGGGGCGGCGATGCTGGTCGCCGTCCACCCGTGGGACATCGCGGGGGCGCGGGCGGCCGGCTTGAGGACGGCGTGGATCAGCCGCGATGGAGCGCCCTATCCGACGCACATGCCGACTGCTGAGATCGAGGCGCGTTCGCTGGTGGGGCTGGCGCAACGGCTCGACGCGGCGCCGCGGTAACCGGCGGCGCCACGCCGAGCTCGCTCTGAGGCTCAGCCCGCGCGACGGACGAGCGCCTGCTCCATCTGGACGCACAGGTCGCGCACGCAGTCGTCGAGCGATTCACCCGTCTCGCGCTGCAGCATCGCCAGGCTCAGCTCGGCCACCAGCAGAGCACCGCCGGCGAGGTCGCGCTCGTCGTCGAAAGAGCCCATCAGACGGCGAGCGCCATCGGCGTCCCCCCGCCCCCGCGCCGCGACGATGCCCGCGACCTTCTGCGCGGCCACGACGACCGGCTCGAGGGCGGCTCGGCGCTCCGCCTCGTTCACGCGATCAACCCCGGCGTCTGCGTGCGCGCCTTCTCGAAGCGCGCCTGCACATCGGCCCAGTTGACGACGTTCCACCACTGCTGCACGAAGGTCGCCTTGTCGTTCTTGTACTGCAGGTAGTAGGCGTGCTCCCACATGTCGAGCATCAGCAGGGGGACCATGCACACGGGCACGTTCCCCTGGTGATCGAAGTGCTGGATGATGAACGGCCGCTGGGCCACCATGTCCCACGTCAGCACCGACCATCCGGAGCCCTGGACGCCGAGCGCGTTGGCCTCGAAGTGGGCGCGGAACTTGTCGAAGCCGCCGAAGTACTCCTCGATCACCTGAGCCAGCTCACCGGTCGGCCTGTCGCCGCCGTCGGGCGACATGTTGGGCCAGAAGACCGAGTGGTTGACATGCCCGCCGAGGTGGAAGGCGAGGTTCTTCTCCAGCGTGGAGAGCCCGCCGAAGGACTCGGCCTCGCGAGCCTCGGCCAGCTGCTCGACGGCGGTGTTGATGCCCTTGACGTACGTGGCGTGGTGCTTGTCGTGGTGCAGCTCCATGATCGCGCCGGAGATGTAGGGCTCCAGCGCGGCGTAGTCGTAGGGAAGGTCGGGCAGCGAGTAGTCGGCCATGTTGCCATCGTGCCGCTATTGCAAGTCGTTTGCAATAAGGCTCGCTAGTGCTCGAGGAGCGACTTCCAGAAGACGACCTTGCCGTCGCCCGGCCCGTAGTAGTCGCGGATGCGCGCCTCCTCGTCGAAGCCGCGGGCGGCGTAGAAGGTGCGGGTCGGGGCGTATTGATCGGTGCTCGAGGTCTCGATGATGAGCACCCGCGCCACCTCCTCCCCCATGGCGCGCAGCAGCTGCTCGACGTGGGCGATGAGGCGGGTGCCCAGGCCGGTGCCGTGCTGAGCCGGGTCGACGGCGAGGAAGTGGAGGTTCCACACCCGGTCGGCGAAGGGCTCGGGGGCGACGTAGGCCGCGGCGAGGGGGCGGGCGTCGTCCACAGCGACGAACCACTGGTGCCCCTCGTTCTCGCCGGCGAGCGCGCCGTCGAAGGCGGCGAGGAAGTCGTCGAGCTCATCCGGGGCGAACATCTCGTTGTCGACGGCGAGGTCGGCGACAACCGAGCGATCCGCAGATACAGCGGGGCGGATGGTGATGGGGGCGGCCACAGTGGCGTCCTCTCGTGCGATGGGGCGCGAAGAGCCTACGGACGACGGGCAGCCCGGCGCAGGTCGATTCTTGGCGTCGACGGCTCGGCGTGCGCGTCGGGCGAGCGCGACCGCGCGGAGGCCGTCGATAACCTGGGCGCATGTCCGCCGAGACCCCGGCTTGGCTGCCCGACCCGTTCGGCCGGTTCGAGCAGCGCTACTGGGACGGCGAGGAATGGACCGAGCACGTCTCGACCGACGGGCGCGCCGACACCGATCCGCCGATCGCCGGTCCATCCGCTCGGCACGGGGCGTGGCATCCCGATCCCTTGCGTCGCTACCAGTCGCGCTACTGGGACGGGCACCGCTGGACCCAGCACGTGGCCAACGACGGCAAGCAGTTCGTGGACCCTCCGGACGGGTCCGCCGCCCCGCCGGGCGGCGTCACGTCGTCCGCCGTGCGACCTCATCCACTGCCGCCGACGGCCGCGCCGGTGAACCCGAAGATCCAGCGGCAGCTGCGGCAGGCGGGCGTGCGGCACCCCGGCCAGGGTGGCGGAACGCTCTTCACCGAACCGGTGCTGGTGATCAACCAGCGCGCCAAGATCCTCGGCTCGACCCGCGAGTACGCCGTGCACGACGCGGAGGGACGACAGCTCGGCGCCGTGCGCGAGCTGGCGCGCGATCGCGACACGCGGCTCGCTGATCGCGCCCGCGGCCTCAACGAGCGCCGGCGCGCGTACGAGTTCGTCGTCACCGACCTCGCCGGCGCTCTGCTGCTGCAGATGGAGCGTCCCGAGGCGGGGCGCTGGGGAGCGACGCCGCTCATCGTGCGCGGGTACGACGGCGTCGTCCTCGGGCAGATCGTGCGGGAGTCGAAGATGCGCAGCGCGCTCGGCGTGGCCACGGCGGGCGAGGAGTCCGCGGTGGCGAAGCTCAAGGACGCGTCGCGCCGCCTGGAGTCGGCGTTCAAGGACCTGCTCGGCGGCGCGCGCTTCCGGTTGGAGATGGAGGGGCGTGTGGTCGGCTCGATCCGCTCCGACAGCACCGAGTGGAACTTCGTGGTGCGCGATGCCGACGGAGATGCGATGGCCGCGATCACGAAGACGTGGGCGGGGTGGATGAAGGCGCGTATCGCGAAGGCCGACCACTACGTGGTGGACATGGCGCCGCTGCGTGAGGAGGCGTTGCGGCCGCTGGTGATCGCGGCGGCGATCATCGTGGACTTCGAGTTGAAGGCGCGGCGCTGATCGACTCAGCTAGGAGACCCGAGGTGGACCGCGCGCAATTCAGGCGGTGCGCCCCGAATTTCTTGTGCTCGCAGAGATGAGAAGCAAGCGGACCATTGGACAGGGAGCCCAGAGGACCAGCACCGATCGGGGGCCGTGCGCCATTCAGTTCAACCTTTGCTGAAACAAAGTGGCCCACCAAAAACACGAATGCGCAGCGGACTACAGCCTTCTCCAATGCCGAGCATCTCGGACCGCGCCACCTAGTACCTTCGCGCCAATTTCGCGAAGATCGGAAAAAGGGCCGCATAGGCTGGCCGATTCCACTAGCCTGCGAACATTCGTTCTCGCCCAAGCAACGTTGCCCGAACTAGACCGGACTCACGACATTGGAGGCCGTAATGAATCTGTCCGACTTCACCGAGACCGCCCTGAGCACCTTTCTGGGAGCAGCAGTAGCACTCTCGAGCAGCTCGCTGGGCCAGAGGCGGGCTTCCAAACTCGCAGAGGAAGCTGCCATCAACAGCCTCATCCTCGATCTATCAGCGAAGCGAGCCTTCGTTGTGAGCGACGACTGGTCGTGGCGTGACGGCGAGATTGATCGCATTCAAGGCTCCGTCAGCCATTCGCGACAATTGATTCGAGAAACTCGAACTTCACTGAGACCCCGCTCAAAAGCTCTTCCGATCCTAAGAAGCATGACAAGATCATGCAATCTGTTTCTGGAAATCCACGAGGACGGCGACACGGAGAGGACAAAGCAGGCGCTGATCACCCTCAGTTCAGAGATGACGAAGCATGTCACCGCGCTTTCGAAACTTAGCCCGCACTACTATGGCGACCGTCCTGGTAGCGCTGCCCTTTAGCATCTGACACCAGATCGGGCATCGCGACCGCAATAAACAAGGTGACCCGATGCAAGCCCGATCAGCCCCGCTCGCCCCGCGTGACCGCCTCGAGCATCGCCTGGAACCTGCCGCCGACCGTGATGGAGATGCGGCCGTCGTCCGCGATGGAGGTGAGCTGCTGGTAGCTCGAGCCGTCCCACCAGTACAGGTGGGGGCTGAGGGGGCCGGGCATGGTGGCGTAGGCCTGGGCGGCGAAGCCGGCCATGGTGTTGACGGCGGCGAGCACGCCGGCGTCCTCGATGAGGTGCCAGGCGATCTGGTGACGGTCGGGCAGGCAGAGCAGCCAGCCGTGCTCGGTGGCGCGGCGCCCGGTGAGGCGCTCGGCGAGGCCGGGCATGAGCAGCGCGAGGCTGGCGGTGAAGACGGAGTCGCCGCCGAGGACCTCGAACGTCGCCTCGCCGGTGTCGACGTGCTCGACCTGCTCCACCTGGAGCTGCCCGAGATTGGCGATGCCGCTGGCGCGCAGTGCGGCGAAGCCGCCGAACTCCTTGACGCGCTCGGCGTCGAAGAGCTCGATGGAGTCGGGCTTGTCGAGGGCGATCAGCTCGACGATGCCGGGCGCGAACTCCTGGTGGGGGTGCTCGTCGAGGCGGGGGACGCCCGCCGGATCCATGAGGCGCGAGTAGGCGCGGAAGTGGGCCTCGTCGTGCTCGAGGCCGACGAAGCCGCTGGGGGCCTCCCACGACGAGAGCACGCGATCGACGTGCCCCTCGATCGTGGCGCGCCAGTTGCGCTCGTGCAGATCGCTGCAGATGGCAGCGACGTTCCACAGGCCGAACTCACGCCCCTCGGCGTCGACCGCGTGCCCCGGGTGGACGACGACCGGCAGCCCCGCCTCGGCGAAGGTCTCCCGCACCAGGGACCGGAAGCGGTCGGCGGCGGCACGCTCGAAGAAGGGGAAGGCGGCGTCGGGTTCGGGCGCCGGCGTTGGGGTGGACGTCGGGTGCACGACGCCGCCGCGCTTACGCCTCCTGAACAGACCCATCGCCCCTCCTCCCGACGCGGGCCGCCACGAGCCGACCCTCGTCGTCCACCCTGTCACAGCCGATGGACCGCGAAGCACCTGGCTTCTCGTGAGTCGAGGAGCGGATCGAGTCTCGAGGTCGACACAGGAACGCTGGGCGACATCGAGCGCCGGCCTTTGTGTCGGACCCCTTTCCTAGCGTGTCTGCAGGAGGTGGGGAGATGACGCCAAAGCCTGTTGGCCCCTGCGGGAAGGTTCGTTACCGCAACGACCGTGAGGCCGTTCGTGCCGCCATCAGCCAGAGTCGCCGCGGAGGGCTTGGCCTTCGCACGTACTGGTGCGCTCGGTGCCACGCCTGGCACCTCACCAAGAAGGAGATGCGACCTGAGTGGCGCAAGAGTCGCAGACATCGGTCAGTCGGGGCGAGCTTCCGTGACCAGTGAACAGAGCCAGACCAACCGCATCGAGAACCCCGGTCCCCAACCCTCAGCCTCGACCCGGCCCACCCATCCCGCCGCCCATCCCACCGGCCGACGGCGTCGTCCGCGTGTCGACGGCGACGCTGAGCGAGCCGCGGAACCCGTCGTCCACGCTGCCGGTGAAAGCGCCCATCTGCAGGGCGTAGCCGTCGCTGAACACCATGTCCTGCTCGAGGCTGGTGCGCGCGAGGTTGTCGGCAGAGCCCACGTAGGCGTCGTCCGCGTAGACCTTGGTGAGCATGGTCTCGGGGAAGGCGACCTGCGAGGTGGCGATGGCGTTGCCGGCGCTGGTGGCCGAGGCGAGGTCGGGGTAGATCTCGAAGTGCAGGTGGGTCCAGCGGCCGTCGTAGCAGCCGGGGACGATCGTGGAGAAGGTGAGCTTGCCGTCGGCGTCGGCCACCTGGATGCCGCGCAGGTAGGTCTCCTCCTCCACGCCGGAGGAGTACATCGAGTAACGGCCCTCCGCGTCGCAGTGCCACACGTAGAGCGCGGCGCCCTCGAACGGGCGGCCCTCGGCGATGTCGGTAAGCGAGAAGGTGAACTCGAGCGGCACGCCCTCGGCGGTGGTGCCGCCGTCGAGGCTGGAGCGGATGTCGCTGCGCTCGATGCCCGACTGCTGCAGCACGTTGAGACCGTTGGTTCCGTCGGCCGGGTAGGGGCCGTTGGTCTCCTCGGGGATCTCCTCGGCCGCGCTGCCACCGCCACTCGTCGTAGCGCTCGCGCCGGCCCCCGCCCCGCTGGACGACGCCCCGCCCCCGCAGGCGGCCAGCGCCATCGATCCCGCGCCGATGCCGAACGCGGCGAGCAGCCGCCGACGGCTCATCAGCGTGCCGATGTCGAAACCGGCGCCCTGGTCGACCACCTCGTCGTCCGGACGGTCGAGGAGGCGACCTTCGAAGGCAGGGCCGGCGGGCGTCTGGTCGGGCTCGGGGATGGTGCTGGTCATGTGGTCCTCCACGGGTCGCGGCTGGTCGGGCGTCGGTGGACCCGAGCGTGGCGGCCGTGGCTGTGTGCTTCTTGTGAGCCGGCTGCGAGTCGCGTAGGAGGAATCTCGCGGGGAAAGTCGATCCGGGAGGTAAAGATCCGCGCCGACCGATTGCGCGGTGCTCGCCCGCTACCTAGCGTTGACGCAGCAAACGCCACACCGCACCTCGATCCGTATCCGCGATCCGACAGCGAGGCGTCACATGAGAATGCTCGTCACCACTGCCCCGGCCGGCTCCGTCAACGGCTGGACCCGTTCAGGTCTCTACCTCTCCACCGGCCTCGCCCTGGCCGATCTGCCGACGATCCTCTACCGCCCACCGGAGGGGAACACTGCTTCGCCGGCGCCCGTGCTCGCGCTGCTGACGCTGTGCGGCGCCATCACCCTCATCGGCGTGATCATCACCCTCGTGGCGGGCTTCCGCGGCGGCATCCACGTGGTTGCGATCTCCCGCATCACATCGGTACTGCTGGGCATCCCCAGCGCACTCTCCGCAACGATGAGCGAGGAGGTGCAGAGCTTCGCGATCTATTCGGTGCCGATGGGCGTGCTCGCCGTCGCCCTGCTCTACCACCGCTCGTCCCGCCCGCAGCCACCACGCTCCACCGCTCCCGCCTGATCGCCGGCGTCCACCTGACCGTGACCGACCCCGTCCTAGGCTCGCCCACGGCGGCTGCCTCGCAGCCGCCGCCCGCACAGCCCAACGCACAGGACAGAGGCACACCATGAAGATCGCGGTTCTCGGCACGGGCGCCATGGGCGCGCGGATGGCGGCACGTCTGGTCGCCACCGACGGCTTCGAGGTGACGGTGTGGAACCGCTCGGCCGGCCGCACCGCCGATCTCGAGGCGGCCGGCGCCACGGTGGCGGCGACACCCGCCGAGGCCGTGTTCGGTGCCGACGTGGCACTCGCGATGCTGCGCGACGACGACGCCTCCCGCCAGGTCTGGCTCGGGGACGACGGCGCGCTCGCGGCGCTGCCCCAGGCCGCCGTGGCCCTGGAGTGCTCGACCATCACCCCCGCGTGGGCGCGTGAGCTGGCCGCGGCGGCCGACGCGCTCGGCGTGCGCCTGCTCGACGCACCGCTGTCAGGGTCGACCCCGCAGGCCGAAGCCGGCGCGCTGATCTTCTTCGTCGGCGGCGACGCCGACGCGCTCGCCACGGCCCAGCCCGTGCTCGACGTGGTCGGCGGCGCCACCCACCACCTCGGCTCCAGCGGCGCGGGCGCGCAGCTCAAGCTCGCCACCAATGCCCTGCTCGCCACCCAGGTGGCGGCGGTGGGCGAGATCGTCGCGATGCTGCAGGGCAGCGGCCTCGACGCCGCCCAGGCGGTCGAGGTGCTCGCCAGCACCCCGGTGATGAGCACGGCCGCGGCCGGTGCCGCACGCAACGTCGCCGTCGGCAAGTTCCCCCTCGCCTTCGCCCTCGAGCTGGCGGTCAAGGACCTCGAGTACGCGCGTCGCGACGCGGCCTCGCGTCGTCCTGAGAGGCTGCCGCTGCTCGACGCGGTGACCGAGCGCTACCGCGCGGCGGTCGAGGCCGGGTTGGCGCAGGAGAACTTCACGGCCGTGGCCAAGCTCTACGGCACCGAGGACTGACGATTTCTCGACCCTCGCCACCTGCGTCGCGAGGAGCACCTACGCTGCGGCCGTGATCATCACCCGCAGGATTCTCGGACCGGCCCTCGTCGGCCTGCTCGCCACCCTCCTCCCGCTGCTCGCCACGCCGGCCGACGGCGCCTCGCCCGGCGGCGCGTCGTCCACGAGCGCGAAGCGCGCCGGAGGCTTCAGCTGCATCACCGACGTGCTCATCCGCACCTCCTCGGGGCGCGTCGTGCTGCGCCGCCTCGACAACAACCGCACCGTCGTCCAGAAGACGAGCGCCAAGGCCGTCTCGTGGCGCCCGGTGTTCTCGCGGTTGGTGGCGCTCGAGCGCTGGCCTGGCTACGAGAGGAACGACGTGATCGTGGCCGCCACCGATGGCCGGGTGCGCATCGTCCGCCTGACGTGGCGCGATGGCAGCAGTGCGCTGTCGGTGAAGGTGCTGCGGGTGCTCGGACGCGGCTTCCCGAACCGACTCATCACCTTCGACGGCCGGACCCTCTACTGGGTGGGCGGTGATGGTCAGCTGAGGAGCTCGGCCCTGAACCGAGGCCAGAACCGCCTGAGCAAGCCGCGCCTCGTTGGTCACACGGTCACCGACGTCACCGCGCTGACCGCGCAGGAGACCAACTACGGGATGCGCCTGTTCTGGGCTGCTCGCGACGGATCCATCCACCTCTACGTCCCCGACCAACGGCGCGAGCTGACCCTCAGTCGTCCGACCGGTCACCCGCTGCGGCTGCTCAAGTCGTCCTTCTGCGCGCTGCGCAACTCCTATCGCGAGGTCGACTACGCGGGCCTCGTGAGCGTCGAGCGCACCGGACGGGCGACCTTCCGCCGCGCGGTCGAGACCACCGACGAGGAGAAGGTCGTGCTTCGCGGCAGCCTCACAGCGCCGGTCGTCGTCCGTGGCAACTGGAAGCAGCCTGCGCTCGGCTGAACTCGCGGAAGTGAGCGGCGGCGGTCAGTGCGCCGCGATCACGTCGGTGACGTCGTGGATGCCGGGTGCCTCGACCCGGCGCATCGAGTCGGCGTGGTCAAACTCGAAACCGAGAGGCGTTCCAGGCTCGAGGCGATAGAGCACCGACGAGGGGGCCTCGGTCGCGTCGGGCGGGCTGCCGTCGTCCACGTTGGGGAGCCAGACCGGCTTGCCGGCGCGGAAGCAGTGCTCGACCAGCTGCGCGAGCTCGACGAGGGCGGCGTCGTTGGGCACGGGGTAGCGGGCGACGCCCCCGCCGATGCGCGGGTGGATCAGTGCAGCCATCGTCGGCCTCCTTGCCTCGGGGGTCTGTGATCGTCCGATCGGCGTCCATGTCACATATCTGCGCCCTCTCGACGACCGGATCGCGCCCTCTCGGCGACCGGATCGCGCCCTCTCGACGACCGGATCGCGCCCTCTCGGCGCACCATGCTTGCCATCTCGGCGAGGATGGGGAGCGTGCACGGGGACGGAGCCGAGACGGTGTGGGACCTCGTGGTCGTGGGTGGCGGGACGGCGGGGCTGGTGGCCGCCAAGACCGCGGCGCGCCTGGGTACCCGCACGCTGCTCGTCGAGCGCGATCGCACCGGCGGCGACTGCCTGTGGAGCGGGTGCGTGCCGAGCAAGTCGCTGCTGGCGGCCGCCCATGCGGCTGCGGAGGCACGGCAGGCAGGCCGCTTCGGCGTCCACTCACCCGAGGTCACGGTCGACTTCGCCCAGGTGATGGCGCACGTGCAACGCGCGATCGCGACCATCGAACCGGTCGACTCCCCCGTCTCCATCGAGGCGACGGGCGCGGTGGTGCACCAAGGCACGGCACGCTTCACCGGCCCCGACCGACTCGAGATCGACGGCGAGCCGGTGCGCTTCCTGCGGGCGGTGATCGCCACCGGCGCGGCGCCGACGGTGCCCGACATCCCCGGGCTCACCGCCGCAGGCCCACTCACCAACGAGTCCGTCTGGGACCTCACCGCCCTGCCGGCCCGCCTCGCGGTGCTCGGCGGCGGCAGCATCGGCTGCGAGCTCGGGCAGGCCTTCGCCCGCCTCGGCAGCAGCGTCACCCTCATCGAGCAAGGCCCACGCCTGCTCCCGCGCGAGGACGCCGACGCCGCCGCGGCGGTGCAGCGAGCGCTCGAGTCCGACGGCGCGCAGGTCGCACTGGGACGCAGCGTCGCGCGGGTCGAGCAGGAAGGCGAGGCGAGCCGCCTGCACCTGGGCGACGGCAGCAGCCTCGAGGTCGACCGCATCCTCGTCGCCACCGGACGACGCCCGCGCACCGCCGACCTCGGCCTGGACGCCGCCGGTGTGGAGGTGCGCGACGACGGCACCGTGCTCGTCGACGACCACCTGCGCACGACCAACCATCGCATCTGGGCGGCCGGCGACCTCACCGGGCACCCGCAGTTCACCCACGTCGCGGGCTCGCACGGCAGCCTCGCCGCCAGCAACGCCGTGCTCGGGGTGCGGCGCAGCGTCGACCCGGTGGTGCCGCGCGTCGCCTACACCCGGCCCGAGGTGGCGGCCGTGGGCGTGGCGACCGGTGCGCCACCCCCAGGCGTCCGCGTCGTCACCCTCCCCCACGAGGACGTCGACCGCGCCGTCGCCGAGGGCACCACCGACGGGTTCACGCGCCTCGCCCTCGACAGCCGCGGGCGCATCGTCGGCGCCACGGTGGTCGGTCCGCGGGCGGGCGAGAGCCTCGGCGAGCTCGTGCTCGCAGTGAAGCGGGGTCTGCGCACGCGCGACCTGGCGGGCGTCGTCCACGCCTACCCGACGTGGAACGACGGCCCGTGGAACGCGGCGCTCGCCGACGTCCGCGAGCAGCTGGAGGGCCCGCTCGTGCAGCGCGGGCTCGGCGCCCTCGTGCGCGTGCGGCGTCGCGCGACCCGACCGAGGCGCGCGACCCCGCGTGGGGGAGGAGAGGCAGCGGCTGCTGCTGATCGGCGCCGGGCACGCGCACCTGCACCTGCTGCTCCACGCCGAGCGGCTCACGAGAGCCGGCTACACGATCACCCTCGTGGCGCCCCGGTGGTTCGACTACAGCGGCGGTGCGGTGGCGGCGGCGCTCGACCCGGCGGCGCACGCGAGCAACCGGATCGACGTCGCGGCGCTTGCGGCTCGCGCCGGCATCGAGCACGTGGTCGGCACCGTGGCCGCGCTCGACCCCGAGCTCCGCACGGCCGTGAGCGACGACGGCACCGCGGTGGCCTGGGACATCGCCTCGCTCAACATCGGCAGCACGGCTGCGCCATCGGCGCCGCTCTCGACGCCGCCCGCGGCCCCGCCGTCCGCCGGAGCGATCGCGGTGGCGATCAAGCCGCTCGACGGTCTGCTCCGGCTGCGCGAGCACCTCGCCGCGCCGCCACCGCCCGGTGGTTGGACGGTCGAGGTCGTCGGCGCCGGCGCGAGCGGGATCGAGCTCGCGGCGCAGCTGGCCGCGCGCCGCGAGGTGGGCGTCGTCCACCTCGTCGAGCAGGCGCCGCAGATCGCGGGAGACCTGCCGCCGGGGGCGCGGCGATGGGTGGAGCGCACCCTGCGACGGCGGGGCGTCGTCGTCCACACGGGGGCGGGTGAGGAGCGCGCGGATCTGCCACCTGGAGGGATCATCTCTGCCACGCCGGCGCATCAGGGGTGCCACGTCGACGTGCGGGTGGTGGCGGCGGGGTTGGTGCCGGTGGAGCTCGCGCGGCGCGCGCCGCTGGGCGGGCCGCGCGGGATCCCGGTGCGAGCGACCCTGCAGCACCGCGACCACGACCACGTGTACGCCGCCGGCGACTGCGCCGACTTCCTGCCGCGGCCGCTCCCGAAGGTCGGCGTGCACGGGGTGCGGCAGGGTCCGGTGCTGCTGGAGGCGCTGCTGGCGCGCGCGACGGAGCCCACCGCCGGCGCTCCGGTCTACCGACCGCAGGAGCGAGCGCTGGCGGTGATCGACCTCGGCGACACGGGGCTCGCCGTGCGCGGTCGGTGGTGGTGGGCGGGGCGCTCGGCGCTGCTGCTCAAGCGCTCGATCGACCGGCGCTGGTTGGCGCGCTACTCCTGAGGCTCGTCGTCGCCCTCTGAGCCGTTGCTCGAGCCCAGCAGTCGCAGGCCGACCCGCCCGGCGCCGAGGGTGAGCAGCACCAGCACCGCCACGCCGACCACGATGCCCACCGGGTCGGCGCCCGAAGCACCCACCGCCGCGTAGGCGAGCGCGCCCGGGACGATGCCGGCAGCGGTGCCGAGCGTGTAGTCGCGCCCGCGCACGCCGAGCAGACCGCAGGCGTAGTTCAGCGGGGTGAACGGGAAGAGCGGCAGCAGACGCACCGCCAGCACGGCGGACAGACCATGGCGGCGCAGCACCTCGTCGGCCTGGGCGAGTCGGCCGCTGAGCAGTCGGTCGACCGCGGAGCGACCGAGCCGGCGTCCGAGCGCGAAGCCGCCGAGCGCACCGAGCATCGCCGCGACCCAGGCGAGCAGCGCGCCCCACCACAGCCCGAACAGTGCGCCGGCCGAGAGCGTGAGCACCGAGGCGGGCGCCGGCACCAGGGTGAGCGCGGCGTAGCCCAGCACGAAGAGGACGACGCCCCACGCTCCCGTGCCGTCGACCGCCTCGCGCAGGCGCTGCGGCCCGTCCCACCCGCTCAGCTGCAGGGCGAGCGCCACGGCGACGAACACCGCCAGCAGGGCGACGAGCCGCAGCACGTCGCCTCGGCTCGCGCCCGGTGCGTGCTCGCTCATCGTGTGGGCCTGCTCAAGGTGCGGTAGCCCCCGACCATCCGCTGCGTCGCGCTCACCGCCACCACGCCCGCCCAGATGCTCGCGATGAGCGCAGCGTGCGCGGGCAGCAGCAGCCACAGCGTGTGGACGACGACCGTCTCGCCGCCCTCGGCCAGCCCGCCGAGGAAGCTGAGCGAGCGGCCGTCGTCCAGCTGGTGGCCGGTGCGCTCGGCGATGGAGGAGAAGGCGAGGAAGGCCGCGCCGTTGACGTAGTAGGCCAGCAGCACCGCGGCGAAGGGCAACCAGTCGCCCGGCCCGGCCGACGCGGGCACGCTGCCAATGGCGACGCCGACGACGCCCGCGCCATAGACGACGAAGTCGGCCGTGATGTCGAGGAAGCCACCGGCCGGCGACGACCGGCCGCGATGCCGCGCGAGGGCGCCGTCGAGCCCGTCGACCACCCGCGAGACCACCCAGGCTGCGGCCGCCCAGCCCCACTGGCCGGTGGCGGCCAGCACGGCGCTCGCGAGGCCGAGGGCGAGGCCGGCGAGGCTCAACCGGTCGGGCGTGACGACGGGGACGTCGATCGCGCCCGCGACGCGGGCGAGCGGTTCGTCGAGCCGGCGGCGCAGCACGGCGTCGAACATCGCCCACCTCCTCCCCGCCGGTCGACCGACGACTCCGATGCCACCGGTCCGGCTCCAGCATGCCCGGCCCCTCCGACCCATCCACCGGAGCCACCCCCGACGAATCGGTGGTCGTGGCTACTCTTCGAACCGACCGGCAGCACCCGACCACGGCGAGGAGACCCACGATGACCCGTCAGCGCCGCGCCGCTGCCGTCGCGCTCGGCCTCGCAGCGGCCGCCACTGCGCTCGCCGGCTGCAGCGCTCCCGCCGCCGCGCCCACGGCGTCGAAGCAGCAGCCGTGGTCGCAGGTGCTCGACGAGGCTCGCGGGCAGACCGTCGACCTGTGGATGTTCGGCGGCGACGCCCGCGGCAACGCCTACGTGGACGACGTGCTGGCCCCCGCCGCCGAGCAGCTGGGCGTCACCCTGCGCCGGGTGCCGGTGGCCGACACCAAGGACGCGATGCGTCGTCTGCTCGCCGAGCGCGCGGCCGGGGAGCGTGAGGGCACGGTCGACCTCGTGTGGGTCAACGGCGACAACTTCGCCACCGGCCGCGAGGCCGACGCGTGGCTGTGCGGCTGGGCCGACCGCCTGCCCAACGCCGCGCTGGTCAGCAAGGACGACCCGCTGGTGGCCGAGGACTTCGGCGTGCCGGTCGACGGCTGCGAGGCGCCCTGGCACAAGGCCCAGTTCACCTTCGCCTACGACTCCGCGCGGGTGAGCGACCCGCCGTCCACGGTGGCCGAGCTGCTCACCTGGGCCGAGGAGCACCCGGGGCGCTTCACCTACCCCGCACCTCCCGACTTCACCGGCTCGGTGTTCGTGCGCCAGGCGCTCTACGGGCTCGCCGGCGGCCCGGCGGAGGTGCCGGCCGCCTTCGACCAGCAGGCCTTCGACGACCTCACCCCGCGGCTGTTCGAGCGGCTGCGTGCGATCGCGCCGTCGCTGTGGCGCGAGGGTCGCACCTATCCGCGCGACCAGCAGGCGCTCGACCGCCTCTTCGCCGACGGTCAGGTCGACTTCACGATGACCTACGGTCCGGCAACCCTCACCGACCTCGTCGCCGACGGCACCTTCCCCGCCACCACCAAGGTGCTCACCACCACCGACGGCACGGTGGGCAACGCGAGCTTCCTCGCCATCCCCGCCTCCTCCCCCGACTCCGCGGGAGCGCAGGTCGTGGCCAACCTCGCGCTCTCGCCCGAGCAGCAGGCGGCCAAGGCCGACCCGCGGGTGTGGGGCCAGTTCACCGTGCTCGACCCCGACCTCCTCGACCCCGCGGACGTCGACCGCTTCGACGTCCTGCCCGATTCCCCCGTCGTGCCGCCCTACGAGCAGCTCGCCGAGAAGGCGCAGCCCGAGCTCTCCTCCGCCTGGGTCGCCCCGCTGGACGACGGGTGGCGCCGCGAGGTGCTCGGGCGGCGATGACGCACGCCCGCGAGTCATCCGCCGGCGCCCTGCCGGGAGTCGTGGCGATCACGGCCGTCTCCGGCACCGCGATGGTGGCCGTGCTCGCGACCTCTCTCGGGCTGATGCCGCTCTACGGCGAGCCCGCGCTCACCGGCGAGGGCTGGCGGGCGGCGGCACCCGACCTGCTGGCCGGCGTGGCCGAGACACTGCGCATCGCACTGCCCGCCACCGTGCTCGCGGCTGGGATCGGACTGGCGCTGTGCGCGCTGATGCTCCGCCCCGGGCGCTCGGCCGTGCTGGTGCGCGCGGCCTGCCTGGTGGCGCTCGCCGTGCCGCACCTCGTGGGTGCGACCTCGGTGGGGCTGCTGCTCGGCGACGGCGGCCTGGGGGCGCGGCTGCTCTCCGGCGTCGGCGCCGAGGCCGGATGGCCAGCCCTCGTCGGCGGGCCGCTGCCGGTAGCCACCGTGCTCGAACTGGCGTGGAAGGAGTCGGCGTTCGTGGCGCTCGTCGTCCTCGCGGCGGTGGCGCCCGGCCACCGCGAGCGCGTGCAGGTGGCGGCCGGGCTGGGGGCGAGTCCGCGGCAGCGGGTCACGCGGGTGCTGGTCCCCACCGCGCTGCCGGCACTGGCGGCGTCCTCGCTGGTGACGCTGGTCTACGCCGTGGGCTCCTACGAGGTGGCGTGGCTGCTCGGCCGGGCCTCCCCCGAGCCACTGCCCGTGCTCGCCTACCGGCTCTTCGGCTCGATCGAGCTCGACGACCGCGCCGCCGCAGCAGCCGCGGCGGCCACCGGCTCGGCGCTCGCCCTGCTGCTGGCGGTGCCGGCGCTGGTGGCCCTGCCGCGACTGCGCGCAGCGCTGGCTTCGGGAGTGGGGGCATGACCACGGCAGCCGTGGTCGCTGGCCACACCCATCGTCGACGCCGGTGGGCCGCGGGAGCCGTCGGCGCCCTGGCGCTGGCGTGGCTGCTCGTACCCCTGCTGCCCGTGCTGGTGTGGGCGGCGGCCGAGCGCTGGCCGTTCCCCGACGTGCTGCCGAGCGCGTGGGGTCTCGTCGGCTGGCGCGAGGCCGTGGACGCCGGCCTGCCCGCCGCCCTCCTGCGCTCGGCCGGGCTCGGACTCGCCGTCGCGGCACTGGCCACGCCGCTGGGGTTGATGCTCGGGCGCGTGCTCGGCTGGGGGCTGGTGCGGCGTCGCGGACTGCTCGTCACCGTGCTCCTGCTGCCCTTGGTGCTGCCCGCCTTCGCCGTGGCGATGGGGCTCGACGTGGTCGTGTTGCGCGTCGGCGTGCCCGACCGGCTGGCCGTCGTCCTCGTGCTGGCGACGATGGCACTGCCCTACACCGCCCTCACCACGGCGGCCGGGTTCGCGCGCACCTCACCGGACCTCGCCGCGCAGGCTCGAGCCCTGGGCGCCACCCCCGGTCGGGCGCGACGCCAGGTCGTCCTGCCCGCGTTGCGTGGCAGCATCGTGGTGGCCGCGCTGCTGGCGTTCCTGGTGGGGTGGAGCGACTACGTGGTCACGGTGCTGATCGGGGGCGGGCAGCTGGTGACCGCTCCGGTGCTGCTCGGCTCGGCCGCCGCCGGATCGGGCAACGAGCCCGTCACCGCCGCGCTCGCCGTGGCCACGCTCGTGCCGCCGGTGGTGCTGGTGCTGCTGGCCGGGGCCACCGGCCGCGGGAGGCGAGCACGATGAGCGACCTCTCCCTCGAGGGCGTCACGCACCACTATCCGCGCGCGGAGGCCGCGACCCTCTCCGAGCTGTCGTTGCACGTCCCCGCGGGCCGGATGCTCGCCGTCGTCGGCCCGTCGGGCTCGGGCAAGAGCACGCTGCTGCGGGTGGTTGCCGGGCTCGAGCGACCCGCAGCCGGACGGGTGCTGCTCGGCGGCACGGACGTGACCGAGGTGCCCACCGAGCAACGCGATCTCACCGTCATGTTCCAGGCACCGCTCCTCTTCGACCACCTCGACGTGCTCGGCAACATCGCCTTCGGCCCCCGCATGGCCGGCCTGGCGCGCCGCGAGGCCCGCCGCGCCGCCGAGAGGTACCTGCGGCTGGTGCACCTCGACGACCTCGCACGACGTCGCGTGGGCGAGCTCTCGGGTGGTCAGCAGCAGCGGGTCGCGCTGGCCCGCGCCCTCGCCGCACGCCGCGGTGTGCTGCTGCTGGATGAGCCCTTCAGCTCGCTCGACCGCCCCCTGCGCGCTGCGATGCACGAGCTGCTGGGCGAGGTGCGCCGCGAGCTGTCGCCCACCGTCGTCATCGTCACCCACGACCTCGACGAGGCCGCCAGGGCCGACGAGGTCGCCGTGCTCGTCGACGGGCGCGTGCAGCAGCAGGCGGCCATGGCAGAGCTGCACAGCAGGCCCGCCACCCTCGCCGTGGCGCGGCTGGTGGGTGGCTTCACCGAGGTGCCAGGTTCGATCGACGGCGGCGTGCATCGCTCCGTGTGGGGTGCCGTGCGGCTCGCTGACGGCTGCCAGGCCGTCGACGGCCCGGCGACGCTGCTGCTGCGGCGCGAGGCATTGCGGGTGGCCGATCCGGCTCTTCCGGCCGCCTCGACAGCTGCGGGGGTCGAGGCGCGGGTGGTCGGCGCACGCGCCGCGGGGCCCCGCACCCTCCTCGCCCTCGTGGACGACGACGGGCACGCCGTCGAGGTCGAGCTCGGCGTGGGCGTCACCCCGCCCCCCGCGGGGGCGCGGCTGCGCGTCGTCCTCGATGAGGGGGCGGACGTCGGAGGGCGGTGGGCGATCAGCGGCTGACGCCCCAGCCTCACTTCTCGGGGTCGTGGCCCCAGTTCATCAGCGAGTAGCGCCACGCCGAGTCGCTGACGTCACCCTTCGGGCGCTGCGCGAGATGGCGGTGCACGTAACCGACGACCTTGCGCATGTGGGCGGCGTCGTCGTCGGTGAGGTCGGTCTTGTTGGCGCGCAGGATCTTCACGATGCGCCGACCGGATGCGTGGCCGGTGCTCTCACCGCCCGATCCGCTGTCGCCGACATCCTTCGACTCCGGGGTCTGCAGGAACTTCTCGAGCTCGGCGGCGGTGAGGTTGACCGCGTCCTGCCAGTCGTCCCAGACCTCGGCCACCGACTCCCGGGTCTGCGCCACGTCAGGCCTTGCTCAGGGCGTCGGGCTTGTGGACCGCCTCGCCGCCGTTGTCGCTCTTGACGAGGTACTGCGGCTCGTCCTTGCTGGCGCGCACGGTGCGACCGGCGAGCTCGGTGTCGCTGGTGACCTTGCGGACGACCTCGCCCTCGGCGGTGCCGCCGTGGCTCTTCCAGGTGACCCGGTCACCCTTGCTGAACTCCTGCATTGCTGCCTCCTCCTGCTCGGGGCTCGCCCTGTCGGGGGCCGAGGTACCCGGCAGGAGGGGATGCAGCCGTCAGAACCGGGTCGCTGTCGGTCCGCGTACCCGAGATCAGTGGTGCCACGGCGGGAGATCAGCCGAGATCAGCCGAGCGGGGCGTCCTCGCGCACGTGGGCCGCGGCGCTGCGACCTTCGTCCGCCACCTGGCCAGCGGCATCCTGCGCGCCGGCCTTCACCTCCTGCGCGGCGTCGGCGGCGGCGGCGCGCACCTCCTCCCCCACGTCGCGGGCGGCCTGGGCGGCCTGGTCGGCGAGGGGCGAGTCCTTGACGGCCTCGCTCACCCGCCCTGCCACCGCGGCCTCGCGCTCGCTCGCAGGCAGCAGCGCCGCCACGACCAGGCCGGCGCCGAAGGCCAGCAGGCCCGCTCCGAGGGGTGATCCCTCGACCCGCCGCTCCGCGGTGTGGACGACGCTGTGCGCGCCGTCCTGGACCGCGCCAGGCAGTGCCTGGGCTGCGTCGGTGGCCGAGTGCGCCACATGGCTCGCGGTGGATCCGGCGGCGCCGCCCGCCGAGCCTGCGGTGCCCATCACCGTGTCACGCATCGAGCCGAGCTTTCCGCGGACGGCGTCCTTGCGTCGTCCGATGACCCGGCCGGGAGCGACCTTGTCGTAGAGCGCGTCGACGTCGCGGGACAACTCGGCGCGAGTGCGTTCGATCTCCTGCGGGATCTCGCCCGAGGTGGGGGTGGTCGCGGCCACCTCTGCGGTCATCCGTTCTTCATGTGCTGAGCCCATCGGGCGTCCTCCTTGAGAGTCTGCTGGGTGGTGGGGAGTGCCGGCGTGAGGCGGGCGAAAGCCTTCCGACCGGTGAGCGCGAGGCCAGCCGCTGCGATAGCCCAGGCCGCCCCAACGATCAATGCGGCCCACGCCGCGTCGAGCCAGTGGCCGAGGCCGAGGACGGCGGCGAGGGAGACGAAGATCAGGGCGAGGTGCCCGGCGATGCCGGCACCGCCGAACAGACCGGCACCCCGGCCCGCGCGGGCGATCTCGCTGCGCGCCTCGGTCTTGGCGAGGTCGACCTCCTGGCGCACCAGGGTGGAGAGGTCGTGCGCGATGTCGCCGACGAGGTCACCGAGCGAGCGACCATCCGCCGTCTCATCGGTGCCGGCGGGTCCGGCGTGCGCAGGAGACGGCGCGGGTGGCGGCGGGACGCTCGGATCGTGCTGTGTGCTCACGGCGTCGTCCCCCCGGGGGTGCGCAGGCCGGCCAACGGCGCGTGCGGGGGCGGCGGGACGTCGACAGCCGTGGCCTCGACCCCGGAGAGCGGCTCACCGGTGAGCGTTCCAGCGCGGACGCCGGCGGCGAGCTCGGTGTCGGTGGGCGACGGGTAGCCGACGTGGGCGTCGTCCGAGTTCGCGGAGCCGGCCGAGCCCGGGCCGGCTGCGGCTGTCGCGCTGCCGCGGGCAAGTCGTCCGGCCACCACGCCCGCGGCGAGCGCGCCGAGCAGGAAGGTGCCCGGGCGACGTCGGGCGAAGCCGCGCGCCGCGTCGAGCAGGTCGCTGGGATCGCGACCCTGCAGCTGTCGACTCAGGTCCCGCGCGCGTTCGCTGGCCTGCGTCACGACCTCGCGCGCCAGCCCGCTACCGGGCTCGTCGCCCTGCGCCAGCGATTCGAGGTCGGAGGCGAAGCCCTGCAGAGTGCTCGTGAGACTCTCGAGCTGCGAACGGGCTTGGTCTTGGACCGAGGATCGCGCTTCGTCGATCAGGTTGCGCGCCTCGTCACGCGCGGTCGAGGCCACCTCGCTCGCCTGGCTCCGCGCCACCTCCGCCACGTGGCGGCTCTCGTCGGCTGCGGTGCCGGCGGCCCGGCGAGCCTGATCGGCCGTACCGGTGTCGGTGGTGCTGCCGGCTCCTGCACCCTCCTGGGCGCGGTCGCTGTCGTGCTGTGTCGTCATCGTCGACCTCTCTAGGTGTCGCTCGTGGACAGGTCGCGACCGGTACCCGACGCCTCGTCGGCTGAGACGCGCGCGGTGGCGGCGCGTCGTCCACGGGCCGTCGGCGGGTTGGCTGACCGACCAAGACCCGTGCCCGCCGGAGCAGCCCGATCAGTCGGTGAGCGTGCCGCCGACCCGGTCGGCGAGGTCGACGCACACGTGCACGAGGTCGGCGAAGAAGACATCGGTGAGGGCGTCGAGGAGGGTGGGGTCGAACGGCACGGCAGGCACCGAGAGCTCCTGGACGACGTGCTGGCCGTAGCGGACCCAGCGCGACCAGCGGTACTTGCGGTTGAGCACGTTGAGCTCGACGTCGGCATTGGTGCTGGTGACGCTGTGCATCAGCACCGAGAAGAGGCCGATCACCGGCACCGGCTCATGGTCGGGGATGCGGAGGTACCCGCCGATCTCGCCGTGGGTCGCGGCGAGGCCGCGGTAGATGAAGCGGATGTCGCCGTCGTCGTCGAGGTCGGCCTCGGGGTCGCGGCCGCGCAGGTGCTCGAGCACCAGCTCGCGCAGCACCTCGGCGTCCTGGACCACGACGTGCTCGAGGCGCGGCGGCGCGTCCTCGACCAGCCGGTCGGCGCCCACGGACTCGGCGTCGGCGAGCCCGAGCACCCCCACACCCGCCGCGGCCGGGCCCTGCGCGGACGCGGTGAGCAGGGAGGGGTGGGGCAGCTGGTGGCCGTCGCGCAGCTGGACGGCGGTGCGGCTCGCCACGTCGGCCGCCCGGGCGGCGTCCTCGGCGGTGAGGACGACGCGCGCCGACGCGTCGTCCGCGCTCGGCACGTGGAGGTCGAGGCGGTCGGAGGAGTCGAGCATCGTCGTGAGGTAGGCGGCCAACCGCACCTCGAAGACCTGCCAGGGATCGGTCATCGTCCGTCACCTCCTCCGCTCCCGGCGCTCAGGACGTCCCGACCAAGACTAGAAGGCGGCTCCACGCCGCCAGGCCATCTCCTGCAGCTCGAAGGAGTTGCCGTCGGGGTCGGCGAAGTCGGCCCCGCGCACGCCGCGGCCGTAGTCGCGCACCTCGCTCACCGCCACGCCGCGGCCGAGCAGCTCCGCGCGGGCTGCGTCGACGTCCTCGACGACGAGGTGCAGCCCGCGGACTGATCCGGGCTCGCCGCGGTACACCTCGAACCCGGTGCCGAACCCCAGCGAGCAGCCCGAGCCCGGCGGCGTCACCTGGACGACGCGCGCCCCCGGCGAGGGCTCCACGTCGATGTCCACCGCGAAGCCGAGGGTGTCGCGGTAGAAGGCGAGGGAGGCATCGACATCGGCGACCGGCAACGGCACGAGCTCGAGCTTGTAGCGCATGCACCGATCCTCGCACCAGCGAGCCACGTCGCGCGCGGCGCGCGCCTACCGCCAAACCGCCTCCTGACCTGGCCCGATCCCCTAATCTCATCGAATCGCCCGGTCGCATCGCCGGTCGGGCCCGGAGCAGCCGAGGGAGCGTGGCTTGAGCACATCGTTGGAGTCGAAGAAGGGCCTGAACACCGGATCGCTGGGCCTGGTGGCGAGCGTCGCCCTGGGCGTCTCGGTGATCGCGCCGGCCTACACGCTCACCGCGTCGGTGGCCTACGTGGCCCAGGAGGTCGGCCCGCAGATGCCGGCGATCTTCCTCATCGGCTTCATCCCGATGCTGCTCGTGGCCTTCGGCTACCGCGAGCTGAACGCCGACACTCCCGACAGCGGCACCTCGTTCACGTGGGCCACCAAGGCGTTCGGCCCCTACGTCGGCTTCATGGGCGGTTGGGGGCTGATCGCAGCCACGGTGATCGTGCTGTCGAACCTCGCCGCGATCGCGGTCGACTTCCTCTACCTGGCGCTCGCGCAGATCACCGGCAACGACAGCATCGCCGACCTGACGAACAACGACGCGATCAACATCGCCACGTGCACGGCCTTCGTGGCGATCGCGGTCTACATCTGCTACCGAGGCATCGAGGCCACGCGGCCCATCCAGTACTTCCTGGTGAGCTTCCAGGTGCTCGTGCTGATCGTGTTCATCATCGCGGCCATCGCCGGCTCGGGCGGCGCCGACGCCAGCAGCGACCTGTCGTTCAGCTGGTCGTGGTTCAACCCCTTCGAGATCGACTCGTTCAGCGCGGTGGCGGCCGGCGTCTCGCTCTCGATCTTCGTCTACTGGGGTTGGGACACCTGCCTCACCCTCAACGAGGAGACCGACGGCGCCGAGTCGACCCCCGGCAAGGCGGCGGTGCTCACGGTCACCGTCGTCGTCGCGCTCTACCTGCTTATCGCCGTGGCGGTGCTGCTCTTCGCCGGACTCGGCGACACCGGGCTGGGCATGAACAACTCCGAGATCGCCGACAACGTCTTCGTGGCGCTCGCCTCGCCTGTGCTCGGCCCGCTGGCGGTGCTGATGAGCCTCGCCGTGCTCACCAGCTCGGCCGCCTCGCTGCAGTCGACCTTCCTCTCCCCCACGCGCACGATGCTCGCGATGGGTCACTACGACGCGCTGCCGAAGCGGTACGCCGGCGTCCACCCCACCTACAAGTCGCCGGTGTACGCCACGATCGTCGCCGGCGCCGTGACGGCGATCTTCTACGGCGTCATGCGGCTGGTCAGCACGAGCGTTCTTCAGGACACGATCCTCACCCTCGGCATCATGATCTGCTTCTACTACGGCATCACCGCCTTCAGCTGCGTCTGGTACTTCCGCAAGTCCGCGTTCACCAGCGCGCGTCACTTCGCGCTGCGCTTCCTCTCCCCCCTGCTGGGCGGGATCGCGCTGACGGTGGTGTTCGTGAAGACGCTGATCGACTCCGCCGACCCCGACTCCGGAAGCGGATCGTCGGTTTTCGGCCTCGGCATGGTCTTCGTCATCGGCGTGGGCATCATCGTGCTGGGGGCGCTGATCATGGTCTACATGCGCATCACCCGCCCCGACTTCTTCGAGGGCCGCACCCTCAACGAGGAGACCCAGATCTTCGAGGACCCCTCCGGCCTGGCCTGACCAGCGGCGCTGGCGGCAGCCACCGTCGCGCTGATCGAGGAGGCGCGCCAGCGCCGTCTCGAGACCCGGTGACCGGCCCTGGAACCTGCTTGTCCACAGGGTTCTGCGGGATGTTCGGTTTGTGTCGGGGGTCCGTGCCACCATCTTCATATGACTCTCGGGGAGGGCTTCACCAGCGGTGAAGATGGCGTGGACGACGGTCCGTTCGCGCCGTTCGACGGCGTCTCCACGTCGGTGCTGCTGGATGTGTTGGTGGGTGAGGAGCAGGCTCGTCAGGCCTCGGAGGTCCGTACGTGGCAGGGCATCGTGGCGTGGGCTGAGCGCAACCTCCACGACGAGGCTGAGAAGCCGGTCGAGGACGTCGTGGCCGCATTGGACACCGGCGTGCGTCTCGCCGGCGACGGTGCACCGCTGGTGGCGGAGTTCGCGCTCATGGAGCTGATCGCGGTGCTGGGCCGCACGCCGGAGGGTGGCCGCCGCTACGTCGCCCGGCTCCTGGAATGCGCCTGGCGGCTCCCGCACGTCTACGCCGCCGTGCTTGCGGGCCGGTTGGCTCCGTGGCGAGCGACCAAGATCGCCGACGCGACGATCGACCTGAACTCCGAGGCGGCCGGGTTCGTGGACCGGCAGCTGTTCGCCGCCCACAAGGTGTCCTGGGCCCAGCTCGACCGACTCATCGATGAGGCCATCAAGCGCTTCGACCCCGAGCTGGCTGAGGCGCAGCGGCAGCGTGAGTGCGAGCAGCTGGGTGTGCGGTTCTCCGACCCGACACCGGACGGCATCTCCTACCTCGACGCCACCCTCGACGCCGGCGACGCCGCCGATCTGGAGGCTGCGACGAAGCGGCGGGCTGCGACGCGGGCGCGGTTCGGCGACGAGTCCTCCCACAACGTCCGCATGGCACGGTCGCTGGGCGACATCGCCCGCAACGACCTCGAGCTCGACCTCACCCAGGTCGACGAGAGCACCGGCGAGATCGTCACCACCTCGGCCGGACGCAAGGCCGGGGTCGTCGTCCACGTCACCCCCGAATCCCTCACCGGCGACAACCCGGTCGGGCGCTGCAACGGCAGGCCGGTCGCCACGGCCCAGATCCGGGAGTGGTTGCAGCAGGCCAGCCACATCACGATTCGACCCGTGGTCGATCTCGCCGATTGCGACCATGTCGATGCCTACGAGATCCCCGACCGACTCCGCCGCCACACCACCTGGCGTGACCATGCTTGCCGCTTCCCCGGGTGCACCCACCCGGCCACGTCCTGCGATCTCGACCACCGCGACCCGTACGACCAGGGCGGCGTCACCTGCCCGTGCAACCTCACGCCGCTGTGTCGGCGCCACCACCGCGCGAAGACCCACAGCCGCTGGCGCTACCAGTCGCTGGCGCCCGGCATCTACCGGTGGGTCAGTCCCCTCGGGCACCGGTTCCTCGTCACACCCACCGGCACCTACCCGCAGCGCGAATAGCCCCCGCCCCGGCACCCGGTCGTTGAGGAGCCTGCTCCGCAATCGTCTCGAAACGCCCCCGGGCTCACTGCCACCTGTCACCACGCGGGTCTCGAGACGGCGCTGGCGCGCCTCCTCGACCACCGGCACTTCCGCGCGCCTCCTCGACCACCGGAACCACCGGTCGTTGAGGAGGCCGGCCACGGCCGTCTCGAAACGACCCGGGGCTCACCGTCACCTGACACCGCACGGGTCTCGAGACGGCGCTGGCGCGCCTCATCGACCACCGGCACTTCCGCGCGCCTCCTCGACCGCTCGTTCCGGTGGCGCGCTGGCGCGCCTTCGGGACGATCCGTCCGAGAGTCGCCCCGTCACCACGAAGGGCCCGACGCGATGCGCCGGGCCCTCCTTGTGGTGCGTCAGGTCACGGCAGCGCGTCGGCCAGCGGGAGCGCGGCGGTGATGGAGCCGAGCAGGTCGGCGACGGCCGGCTCGGTGGTCACCCGGGTGACCACGGTGGAGACCGCTTCGTCGACGACGTCGGTGAGCTGCTGAGCCGCAGGGCTCGGCGTCACCAGCGGGTCGAGGATGGTCGAGAGGCTGACCGGGAGCGGGTTGTTGTAGACCGCGACACCGGTCCCGAGGAGGAAGTCGACGACCAGGCAGCCTGAGGCGACGGGCGTTTCGCTCGCACTCCAGGTCCCCGTACCGACGAAGTCCATCGTGCGGGGCTTGACCGTGCTCACCGGGCTGATGAAGGGCGAGACCCACACCGGGTAGCCATTCGGCTCGTTCGCGGCGGTGTCGACGCCGATCACCGAGGAGGAGGTGTTGACGAGGGCGTCGCTGCGGAAAACCCCCTGCACGTTGTAGACCGGGCCCCCGACGAGGACCCCCAGCGGGCCGGCGCTGGGCACCGACGGAAGTGCGTCGGAGCGGCGCACCGTGTAACCGTCGGGCGCGTTCCGCTGGTAGCGGCGCGGAGCGGTGGACGAGTCAGCCTTGTTGGTGACGCAGGCACCGCCCGTGAGGCGCAGCGAGGAGTAGATGTTGAGCACGATGCCGGCCTGCACGGTAGCGTCGGAGGAGATCGTGACGCCGTCGCGCTTGGTGGTCGGGTCGATCTGCAGGCCGTTGAGGAGGCTCAGAGACGTCCGCTGCCCGCCCGAGCTCACCGCCACCTCGGTCTGGAGGATCTTCGCCAGGTCGATGCCGCTGCCGGCCGCCGAGGCGGCGAGACCTGCGAGGGTCGAGCCGTAGAAGCCGTCGTTCTGGGTGCCGAGCGAGAGCAGCAAGCGGGTCGAACCGGCCACGGTGGCCGAGGCGATGAAGGCGCGGGTCTCGAGGTCGAAGACGCCGACGATGCCGACACCGTCCGCCCCGGTGGGGCGGTTGAGGAGCATGAGGCGCGGCGTGCAGCCCGCGGCGGGGTCGCACTCGACGGCCGCGGCCGGAAGGCAGGACGACGGGTCGGCCACGCACGCGTTCGGGTCGCTCGGCAGCGCGAAAGCACCGGGCAGTCCGTAGAAGGTCTGCACGCCGTCGGCGCCGGAAAGGATCGGCGAGGCGCTCGAGCCGACGGCGAAGCGGAACTCGCGCGGGTCGAGGTTGGCGCGCACCGAACCCTTACCGAGGACGTCCTTGAACTGCACCTGCCAGGGGCGGTACTCGAACTGCTGCGTACTGACGTCGAGTCCGTTGACGGCCGTGTTGGCGAGGCCGCCGCTGGCGTTGCGGTTGGGCGTGGCGACCCGGCAGACGCCGGCGCCGAAGATGTTGGCGGCGCGCACCATGTTCTGGGTGGTCGTCGTCACCGTGTAGACGCCGGCCGCGCGACCGGTGAGGTCGACGGTGGCCGACATGCCCTGGGCTCCGCTCTCGGAGACGTCACCGCGGTAGTTGCTGGTGCCCGGCGCTGGCTGCGTGGCCAGCACCGGGAAGCCCGACAGAGCACCACCCAAGCCGGCGTCACGTGCCGCGGAGACCTGGCTCAGCACCACCGAGCCGTCGGGAGCGGTGACCGTGATCGTCGTCCGGGGGCTGTTGTTCGTGCCGGCCGGGTTGTCGCCCTTGCAGGCGAGCAGCGGCGACTGCACGGTGTAGCTCGCATTGGCCGACGTCTGGGTGTAGCTGAGGCCGACCCGGTCGGCCTTGACGGTGATCGAGGAGTCGCGCACGACCGGGGTCTGGCCGGTCACCACCGGGTCGGTGGGCGTCACGGTCGTGGCCGCCATGGCCGAGGGCACCGCGACGGCGACGCCGGTGGCCAGCGCAGCTGCGAGCAGCGAGCCGCCGACGAGGCGCCCAGGTCGGGTCGAGGGCCGGGACAGCCGGGCGAGGGAGGGGACGGGACTGCGCCGTGGGGCGCGGTGCTTCGACACGCGGGACTCCTGGGGAGTTCAGGCCCACAGAGGGGCCAGGGACGGGAGCGACGAGCCGAGGTCCGATGTGACGCGGACCACAGCGATCTCTTTACCAACCCTTTGCCAAGAGAACCGTTACGGCCGAAAGAGAACAGGTTCCTTTTCGGCTGGCGCGCCTCAGGTGCCGCAGAAGGTGACGTAGCGCCCGAACCCCTCGGGCGCTGGCTCGGCGTACCTCTCGAGGCCGGGGCGGGCGACGTACGGCGAGCGGACGGCGTCCAGCAGCTGCTCGAGGGGGCCGAGGTCGCCCTCGCTCTCGGCGGCGTCCAGCGCCTCCTCGACGAGGTGGTTGCGCGGGATGTAGAGCGGGTTGACCGCGTCCATCGCGCGGGCGTCGGGGCCGAGGTTGAGCCACCGGTCGAGCCAGCAGTCCAAGCCCTGCAGGTCGAGGACGACGCCCCGCACGCCCTCGCGATCACCGCGCACCGCGTCGGCGAGCCGGCGCCAGAAGGAGGTGTGGTCGACGGGCGTGGCGGCCATGAGGTCGAGCAGCTGGTCGACGAGGAGGTCGGCGTCGCGGCGTCCGGGGAGGCCGAGCTTGGCGCGGTAGGCCTCGGCGCGGGCGGCGGCGAAGGCCGGGCGGAAGGTGCCGAGGGCGTCGGTGGCGAGCTCGATGGCGGCGTCCTGCTGCTCGTGGAGGAGCGGCAGCATGGCCTCGCCGAGGCGGGCCAGGTTCCACTCGGTGATGGGCGGCTGGTTGCGGTAGGCGTAGCGGCCCTCGCCGTCGATGGAGCTGAACACGGCGGTGGGGTCGAAGGCGTCGAGGAAGGCGCAGGGGCCGTAGTCGATGGCCTCGCCGGAGAGCAGCACGTTGTCGGTGTTGAGCACGCCGTGCACGAAGCCCAGCTGCATCCACTCGGCCACCAGGTTCGCCTGCGCGGCGATCACCGCACGGTAGAGCGCGAGGTAGGGCTCGGGGTCGTCCGCGGCCTCGGGGTGGTGCCGCTCGATGGCGAGGTCGGCGACGCGACGCAGCAGGTCGGGGTCGTCGAGGGCGCGCGCCAGCTGCACCGTGCCGACCCGCAAGTGGCTGCTCGCCACCCGCGCCAGCACGGCACCCGGCAGCGGCTCGTCGCGCTGGACGGCGCGGCCGGTGGCCACGACCGACAGCGCACGCGTGGTCGGCACGCCGAGCGCGTGCATCGACTCGCTGACGATCAGCTCGCGCAGCATCGGGCCGAGGGCGGCCAGGCCGTCGCCGTTGCGGGCGAACGGCGTGCGTCCGGAACCCTTGAGATGCAGGTCGCGCACCCGGCCGGCGTCGTCCACGAGCTCGCCGAGCAGCATCGCGCGGCCGTCGCCGAGCTGTCGGAAGCCACCGAACTGGTGGCCGGCGTAGGCCTGAGCCACCGGCGTCGCGCCCTCGGGCGCGTGGGTGCCGGTGAGCAGGCCGAGGCCCTCCGGGGTGCGCAGCAGGTCGGGGTCGAGACCCAGCTCGCGGGCCAGCGGCTCGTTGAGCGCGACCAGCTGCGGCTCGGGGGTCTCGGCGGCGACGGCGGGCGCGGCGAGCTCGGGGAGGGCGTCGGCGAAGCGGTGGTGCAGGGTGGCGACGCGTGCGGGGGCGGACGTCATGCTTCGACCCTACGGACCAGTGCCCCACCACCCCCCGGAACGCTGACGTACCCCGCCTGCGGACCCCGGCCGAGGGCGACCTGGTCGGAGGTGCCGAACAGCAGCTCGGCCCCCTCGCCGACCGGCACCGACCACGCGCCCTCCCCCACGTTCAGCAGGACGACGAGCCGCCCGCGGCGCAGCGCGAGCTGACCGGCGTCCTCGTCGACCTCGACGCGGGTGAGCCCGAAGGACGGGTCGGTGAGCTCCGGGTGCTCGCGGCGCAGCGCCGCCAGGCGGCGGTAGCCGGCCAGCACGCGGGCGTGGCGGCCCCGGTCGAGCTCGTCCCAGCGCAGCCGGGAGGCCTCGAAGGTGACGGGATCCTGCGGGTCGAGCACCTCGTCGGGGTCCCAGCCCATGCGCTCGAACTCCGCGAGGCGTCCCTCGGCGGTGGCCTTCGCCAGCTCGGGCTCGGGGTGGGAGGTGAAGAAGGCGAACGGCGTGCTGGCCGCCCACTCCTCGCCCTGGAAAAGCATCGGCGTGAAGGGCGAGGCGAGCGTGAGCAGCGCGCCGGCGAGCAGCCGGGAGTCGTCGAGGCGCTCGGCCGTGCGGTCGCCGCGGGCCCGGTTGCCGATCTGGTCGTGGTTCTGCGCGCACACCACCAGCCGCCACGTCGGCATGTGCTCGGTGTCGACCGGTCGGCCGTGGTCACGCTCGCGGAAGCTGGAGTAGGTGCCGTCGTGGAAGAACCCGCGCTCGAGCACCTTCGCCAGCGCTCCGAGCGGCGCGAAGTCGGCGTAGTAGCCGGAGGTCTCCCCCGTCACCGCCACGTGGACGGCGTGGTGGAAGTCGTCGCTCCACTGGGCATCCAGCCCCCAGCCGCCGCCCTCGCGCGGCGTGACGAGCCGGGTGTCGTTGAGGTCGCTCTCGGCGATGAGCGTGAGCGGACGCCCCTGGTGGGCCGAGAGCGCCGCCACCTCCACCGCCAGCTCCTCCAGCAGGTGGGTCGGCGAGTCGTCGACGAGCGCGTGCACGGCGTCCAGGCGCAGGCCGTCGACGCCGTACTCGCGCATCCACATCAGGGCGCTGTCGAGGATGTAGCGGCGCACCTCGGCGGAGCCGTCGCCGTCGAGGTTCACCAGGTCGCCCCAGGTGTTGCGCCCCTGCTTGAGGTAGGGGCCGAAGCGGGGCAGATAGTTGCCGGACGGGCCGAGGTGGTTGTAGACGACGTCCTGGATCACGCCGATGCCGGCCGCGTGGCAGGCCTCGACCAGGCGCCGGTAGGCCTCCGGGCCGCCGTACTCCTCGTGCACCGCCGACCAGAGCACGCCGTCGTAGCCCCAGTTGTAGCGGCCGTTGAAGTCGTTGACCGGCAGCAGCTCGACGAAGTCGACGCCGATGCTGCGCAGGTGGTTGAGCTTGGTGGCCACCGCGTCGAGCGTGCCCTCGGGGGTGAACGTGCCCACGTGCAGCTCATAGATCGTGGCGCCCGCGAGCTGGCGGCCCCGCCAGCCGGCGCCCTCGGGTCGCCATGCCCGAGGCTCCACCACCGCCGAGGGCTCGTGGACGCCGTCCGGCTGGCGCCGCGATCGCGGGTCGGGCAGCGGATGGTCGTCGTCGTCCAGGAGGTAGCCGTAGCGCGTGCCCTCGCCGGCCTGGGACGGGTCGAGGCCGTCGGGACGCCACCAGCCGCCCGCGCCGCGCTGCATCGCCAGCACGTCGCCGTCGAGCCACAGGCGCACGCGCTCGGCGTTCGGTGCCCACACACTGAGGTCAATCGCGCTGAGGTCGGTCATCGGTCCTCCCGGACGAGCAGGGCGACGGGCAGACGATCGAGCAGCGCGGCGAGGAGCACGCCGTCGTCCCCCGCCACGCTGCGGTCGGTGAGCAGGTCGTGCCAGCGGCCCGGCGGAAGCTCGAGCCGGGTGTCGCCCCAGCCGCCGCGCTGCTCGAGGCCGAACGGCAGGCGGGTCACCACGCTGATCGCTCCACCGCGGTCGAAGGCGAGCGCGTGCGCGGCGGCCTCACCGTGCGCGGCCAGCGGCGTGTAGCCGGTGAAGAGCTCCGGGTGACGACGCCGCAACCGCAGGGCCGTGCGGACGACGTGCAGCTTGGCGCGGCCGTCGTCCTCGAGCTCGCGGGGAGCGTGGAACGCGCTGGTGCGCGGGCCGTCGTGGTCGAGCAGGTGGCGGCGGTGCTCGTAGTCGACCTCGCGCCGGTTGTCGGGGTCGACGAGGCTCTGCTCCCACAGCTCGCTGCCCTGGTAGACGTCGGGCACTCCCGGCACCGTCAGGGCGAGCAGCTTCGCGGCGAGGGAGTTGCTCCAGCCCGGCACGGCCAGGCGTCGGGCCGCCGCGTCGACGACGCCGCGCACCCGCGGGTCGTCGTGGAGGGCGTCGACGAGGGCGTGCACGGCCGACTCGTAACCGGCGGCCGGGTCGGTCCAGCCGGTGTGCTCGGCGGCCTCGCGCATCGCCTTCTCGGCGTAGGCGTGCAGGCGGTCGCGCTCGATGGGCCACGCGCCCACGGCCGCCTGGAGCAGCAGGTTCACGAAACCGGCGTCGCCGGTGGGCAGTGCTGGCACGGCGGCGAGCACCTCGTCGACGTCCTCGGCCCAGCGACCGGGCTGCTCGGCGATGGCGGTGATGCGGGCGCGCACGTCCTCGCCGCGCTTGGTGTCGTGGGTGCTGAGCGTCGTCATCGCGTCGGGCCGGGTGCGCTGGCGCTCGGCCATCGCCTCGTGGAAGTCGGCGACGTCGAGGCTGAACTCGTCGGGGTCGGCGCCCACCTCGGTGAGCGAGGTGAGCCGGCTCCAGCGGTAGAAGGCGCGGTCCTCGACTCCCTTGGCCATCACCATGCCGCTCGTCTGCTGGAAGCGCAGGGCCGCCGGCTGCCCGGGGTCGGCGAGCACCGGGCCGACGAGATCGAGGACGTCGCCGAGGTCGCCGCGATCGGTGCGCACATTCGCGATCGCCGCGTCGAGGCGCTCGCGCCCCTCGGGCAGGTAGGAGCGGTAGACGTCGAAGGCGGCGAGCAGTTCGACGAGGGCGTCGACGACGCGGGGGTCCTCGGGCACCTGCGCCCCCTCGACGAGCGGGGTGAGCTCGCGGGCGATGCGGCGCACCTCCGCGTGCAGGATGGTGGTGCCGACGTGGCGCTTGCTGGCCCGCACCAGCTCGGGCCAGTCGACGCGCTCGCCGCGCAGGCGGGCGTCGAGGTCGTCGAGGGGCTTCGCACCGGCTGGGTCGACGAGCACCCGGTCGACGGCGGCGAGCACCTCGTAGCCGGTGGTGCCGGCGGTGGCCCAGCCCGCGGGCAGCGCCTCGCCGGGCTCGAGGATCTTCTCGACCAGCACGTAGGCACCGCCGGTCAGCTCGGCGAGGTCGTCGAGGTAGCCCGCCGGGTCGCGCAGCCCGTCGGGGTGGTCGACACGCAGCCCGTCGACGAGCCCGTCGCGGAACCAGCTGCCGATCTCGGCGTGCGCGGCCTCGAAGACCTCAGCGTCCTCGACGCGCACGCCCGCGAGCGTGGTGACGGCGAAGAAGCGGCGGTAGTTCTGCTCCTCGTCCGCGGTGCGCCAGCCGACGAGGCGGTAGTGCTGGCGCTCGTGCACCGCCTGCGGGTCGTCGCCCGGAGCGGCCGTGCCGGGGGCCACCGGGAAGCGGTGGTCGTGGTAGCCGAGCAGCAGCGGGGCGTCGTCCTCGCCCTCGCCCCGGACCAGGGAGAGGTGGCCGATGGCGGTGCCGCCCTCGGGCGAGACGAGCAGGTCGTCGTCGCCCACGATCGGCAACCGCACCCGCCCCTGCCCCGCCTCCCAGTCGACGTCGAAGAACGCCGCGAAGCGGGAGTCGCGCCCGTGGGTGAGGAGGTCCCACCACCAGGGGTTCGTGGACGGCACCTCGACCCCCACGTGGTTGGGCACCACGTCGACCAGCAGCCCCATCCCCCGCTCGTGGACGACGCCCGCCAACCGCTCGAGCGCCGCGCGCCCGCCGCGGGCCGGGTCGACGCGCGTGGGGTCGACGACGTCGTAGCCGTGGTCGCTGCCGGGGTGGGCGGTGAGGAGCGGCGAGAGGTAGACCCAGCCGACGCCGAGGTCGTCGAGGTAGGGCACCAGCTCGCGCACGGCGTCGAGGTCGAAGGCCTCGCGCACCTGCACGCGGTAGGTGCTGGCGGGCACGCGGCCCCAGGCGGGCTCGGTGCTCACTCCTGCTCGCTCTCGGCGAGCGCCGCCACCGAGGCCGCGGGGCTCACGTCGGGCTCGGGCTCGGGCTCGCGCCACTGCCGCAGCACCACGACGCTGCGGTAGGGCAGCGTGAAGGACTCGCCCGCTCCGAGGCGCACCTCGCGCTCGCACTCGCCGCTGGTGTCGGAGACCACCTGCCACCCGGGGGCGAACTCGTCGTCCGGGAGGGTGGCGCCACGCTCGTCGTCGCCGTTGAACCAGATGAGGAAGTGGTCGTCGCGGATGGGACGGCCCTGGCGGTCGCGCCCGGCGATGCCGTCGCCGTTGAGGTACATGCCGAGCACGCGCTGGCCCTCCCAGTCGCCGTCCTCCATGGGGCGGCCGTCGGGGTGCAGCCAGACGATGTCGTTGAGGCGCTCCCCCTCCCCCACCCTCACGGTCGAGCCGGTGAAGAAACGCTGGCGGCGCAGCGACGGGTGCTGGCGGCGCAGCGTGGTGAGCTCGGCGACGAAGTCGCACAGCGGGCGGTCGGCCCGCTCCCAGTCGATCCAGCTGATCGGGGCGTCCTGGGCGTAGGTGTTGTTGTTGCCCTCCTGGGTGCGGCCGATCTCGTCGCCGTGCAGGATCATCGGCACGCCCTGGCTGAGCAGCAGGGTGGCGAGCAGGTTGCGCTGGTCGCGCGCGCGGGCGGCGTTGACGCCCTCGTCGTCGGTGGGGCCCTCGACGCCGTGGTTCCACGAGCGGTTGTCGTCGGCCCCGTCGCGGCCGTCCTCGCCGTTGGCCTCGTTGTGCTTGTGCTCGTAGGAGACGAGGTCGCGCAGCGTGAAGCCGTCGTGGGCGGTGACGAAGTTGATGCTGGCGACCGGGCGTCGTCCGGTGTGCTCGTAGAGGTCGGCCGAGCCGGCGAGGCGGGTGGCGAGCTCGCCGAGGTTGTGCCCGCCGGCCCAGAACTCGCGCACGGTGTCGCGGTAGGCGCCGTTCCACTCGGTCCACTGCGGCGGGAACCCGCCGACCTGGTAGCCGCCGGGGCCGACGTCCCAGGGCTCGGCGATGAGCTTGACCTGGCTGACCACCGGGTCCTGCTGCACGAGCTCGAAGAAGGTGGCGAGGCGGTCGACGTCGTAGAACTCGCGAGCCAGGGTGGAGGCGAGGTCGAAGCGGAACCCGTCGACGTGCATCTCGGTGACCCAGTAGCGCAGGGAGTCCATGATCAGCTGCAGGGCGTGCGGGCTGCCCGCGTTGAGGCTGTTGCCCGTGCCGGTGTAGTCCATGTAGTACTGCCGGTCGTCGTCGACGAGGCGGTAGTAGGCGGGGTTGTCGATGCCGCGCATGCTCAGCGTCGGGCCGAGGTGGTTGCCCTCGGCGGTGTGGTTGTAGACGACGTCGAGGATGACCTCGATGCCGGCGGCGTGCAGCTCCTTGACCATCGCCTTGAACTCCTGCACCTGCGCGCCCGGCACGGTGCTCGCGGCGTAGCCGGCGTGCGGGGCGAGGAAGGCGAGGGTGTTGTAGCCCCAGTAGTTGCGCAGGCCGCGCTGCAGCAGCACGTCGTCGTGCACGAACTGGTGCACCGGCATCAGCTCGAGCGCGGTGACGCCGAGGTCGCGCAGGTGCCCGACCACCGAGGGGTGGGCGAGGCCGGCGTAGGTGCCGCGCAGGTGCTCGGGCACGTCGGGGTGGGTGGCGGTGAGGCCCTTGACGTGGCCCTCGTAGATCACCGTCTCGGCGTAGGGGGTGCGCGGCAGGCGGTCGCCCTCCCAGTCGAAGTAGGGGTGGGTGACGACGCCGAGGGTCATGTGCTGCAGCGAGTCGTCGTCGTTGCGGCTCTCCGGGCCCTCGTCGAAGTCGTAGGAGAAGAGGGGCTGACCCCACTCGATGTCGCCGGCGGTCGCCTTGGCGTAGGGGTCGAGCAGCAGCTTGTTCGGGTTGCAGCGCAGACCCTCGGCCGGGTCCCACGGACCGTGCACGCGATAGCCGTAGCGCTGGCCGGGCTGGATGCCGGGCAGGTAGGCGTGCCAGACGAAGCCATCGACCTCGGTGAGCTCGACACGGGTCTCGCGCCGTCCGCCGTCGCCGTCCTCGATCAGGCAGAGCTCGACGCGCTCGGCGACCTCGCTGAACAGTGCGAAGTTGGTGCCGCTCCCGTCGAAGGTCGCCCCCAACGGATAGGCCGATCCCGGCCATGACTCCACCACGTCCTGCTCCTCCCTCGTGCGAACGGGCTGGCAGCCCGGCCGTCGCTGCCCGGGGTACCCCTCCGGCAGCCTTGCACTCACGCCCCCGCGCGCGGCGATGGCCCGCGCAGGCGAATCGTGATGTGGTCGTAACGCGGAGGCGGCGCCGGGCGATCGTCTGTGGTCGCCGCGGTGGGGGCACGCACCAACGATTCTTGTCGTTCTTCGGGGCGCGAAGCGACAAATTCTGTTGGTGCGCGGGAGAGGCGGCGACCACCGCAGCCCGCAGGGGCGTGCGCGTCACGGGGAGTTACCACGGCGGTGCGGACCCGCGAATCCGGGCGCGGCCAGGCCCGTACCTGTCACTCGACAGGTATTGGTCCCGCGCGCTCGCCGAGGCCTGCCTGCGCCTGTGCGGCGTCACGATTGGCACGCCGCGCGACTCCGGCGCATGATGGGCTGAGTCTGCGGCAGCCCGGCCGCGGCAGGGCGCGGAGGAGGTGGTGGCGGTGAGATCCGGCGACAGTAGTCCTCACCCCAGCAGTCCGAGCCGCGCGCCCCGCGCGCTGCTCTCCTGAGCGCCGCCTCCCCTCTCCTGCGCGAGAGCCGTCGAGACGCGGCGCTCCTCCACCGCCGCGCTTGCAGGAGGATCAGATGGGCATCGTCGACAACGCCGTGTACGTGGGTGGTCTCCGGGTGGCTGAGCCGCCCTCGCTGGAGGTCACCTACGAGTTGCTGCGCGAGAAGCGCGGCATGGGATGGATCGGGCTCTACCGCCCCACCGACGCCGAGATCGCCTCGGTGGCCGAGGAGTTCGGGTTCCACGAGCTCGCGGTGGAGGACACCGTGCACGCCCACCAGCGCCCGAAGCTCGAGCGCTACGGCGACGTCCTCTTCACCGTGCTGCGCCCCGCCCGCTACCTCGACGCCGAGGAGCGCGTGGAGTTCGGCGAGCTGCACGTCTTCACCACCGCCGACGTGGTCGTCACCGTGCGCCACGCCGAGTCGCCCGACGTCGGCCGCGTGCGGCGACGCCTCGAGCGCACGCCGTCGCTGCTGACCCTCGGCCCCGAGGCCGTGCTCTACGCGATGCTCGACGAGGTCGTCGACGAGTACCTGCCGGTGTGCGACGGCCTCGAGAACGACATCGACGAGATCGAGTTCCAGGTCTTCGAGGGCGACGAGAACGTGTCGCGCCGCATCTACGAGCTCACCCGCGAGGTCATCGAGTTCCAGCGCGCGACCCGCCCCCTGCGCTCGATGCTCGCCTCGCTGCGCGCCGGCTTCGAGAAGTACCGCGTGGACGACGAGCTGCAGCGCTACCTGCGCGACGTCGAGGACCACCTGATCAAGGTCGTCGAGCGCGTCGACGGTTTCCGCGTGCTGCTCCAGAACATCCTCACCGTGAATGCCACGCTCGTGGGCCAGCGGCAGAACACCGAGATGCAGCTGATGACCCAGGCCAGCCTCGAGCAGAACCAGGAGGTCAAGCTGATCTCCTCGTGGGCCGCCATCCTGTTCGCACCCACGCTGGTGGGCACGATCTACGGGATGAACTTCTCCTCCATGCCCGAGCTCGACTGGCGTTTCGGCTACCCGTTCGCGCTCGGCCTCATGGCGGCGGTGTGCGGCACGCTCTACGTGGTGTTCAAGCGGCGCGGCTGGCTCTAGGGCTCCGCCGCCGGCGCGCGAGGCCCCCAGCCGAATCGTCGTCCTCGCGCGAAAAGGCAGCGATGTGGCTGGGGGCCCGGGCGATCAGGGACCGGCGGCCTCGGTGGTGGCTTCGGCGTCCACGGCGGCGAAGGTCTGCTGGGCGATGCGGAAGGCGGTGTTGGCGTCGGGCACCCCGAGGTAGACGGCGCTCTGCAGGATCAGCTCGGCGATCTCCTCGCGGGTGAGGCCGTTGCGCAGGGCCGCGCGCAGATGCATCGCCAGCTCCTCGTGGTGCCCGCGTGCGATGAGGGCGGTGAGGGTGATGAGCGAGCGGCTGCGACGGTCGAGCCCGGGCCTGGTCCAGATCGCGCCCCACGCGTTCTCGGTGATGTAGCGCTGGAAGTCGCGGGTGAGGTCGGTGACGGCCTCGTTGGCACGGTCGACGTGCGCGTCGCCCAGCACCTCGCGGCGCACGGCCATCCCCGCCTCGTAGCGCTCGTCGCTCATCGCAGGGCCCTCTCACCCGCGTCCGTCGCGCTGGCCACGTGGTCGCGGATCAGTCGCGCCACCTGCTCGGGCGCCTCGGCGGGCGCCAGGTGCGCCACGTCGTCGAGGACGACGAGCCGCCCGGCCTGCACGCCCTCGGCGATCTCGCGCAGCGAGTCGGGCGGGGTCGCCACGTCGTGGGCGCCGGCCACCGCGAGCACGGGGGCGGCGATCTCGGCGAGCCGCTCGCGCACGTCGAAGTGCTCGAGCGCGTGGCAGACGGCGGCGTACCCGGCGTCGTCCGCATCGCTCAGGGCGTGCAGCAGGGCGGAGGCGGCGTCAGGCTGCCGCTCGACGAAGCCCGGCACGAACCAGCGGGCGGCGCTGGCGGCCACGAGCGACGGCGTGCCCGAGGCGCGCACCTGGGCGGCGCGCTCCTGCCAGGAGGCAGCCGTTCCGATGCGCGCGCCCGTGCACAGCAGGGTGGCGCTGAGCACCCGTTCGGGGGCGTCGAGCAGCAGCTGCAGGCCCACAGCGCCACCCACCGAGTCGCCCGCGTAGTGGAAGCGGTCGACGCCGCGCTCGTCGAGGTCGTCGAGCACGCGCCGGGCGAGGTCGGCCATCGTCAGCTCCGCCGGCACCGGACGACGCTCGCCGCCGTGGCCGGGAAGGTCCCACGCCATCGGCTCGAGCTGCGGCGCACCGGCGGGCGCGTCGAGCAGTCGGGTCGCCACCCCCGACCACAGGGTCGGGCCGGTGGTGCCGAGCGAGGGGCCGAGGACGATCACGGTCACGGGGTGCTCCTGGGAGGGGTGCGGGGGTCGGGGCGGGCGGCGGCGCGGGCCAGCGCGGCGTCGATCTGCGGCCGGGCCGTGCCGAGGTAGTCGGGCGAGGGATCGCGATCGGCCAGGCCGGCCATGGCCCGCTGCTCGGCGAGGGCACCGTGGGCGGCGGCGAGGTGCGCGGCGGCCCGCGCGGGGTGCACCTGCAGACCGGTGAGCAGCTCGGCGGCATGCTCGGCGGCCACGAGCGTGCGGCGCGCGAGGAGCGCGAGGGTCTCCCACTCGGCGTGCCAGCCGCCGGCGGTGCGCTCCTCGAGCGAATCGCCCGCGGCCGCGTGCAGAGTGGCTGCGAGGGGCGGTGCGGCGATGGCGGTGCGACGCAGCAGCACCGCACGCACCGGGTTGGCCTTGCCCGGCATCGTCGACGACCCGCCGCCCTCGCCCTCGGCGAGCTCGCCGATCTCCGCGCGCGAGGAGACCAGGACGTCGTCGGCCACGTGGCCCCAGGCGTCGCAGGCAGCCACGAGCGCGTCGCCGATCCGCGTGACCGCCCGGCGACGCGTGTGCCAGGGGGCGGCCTCCTCGAGGCCCAGCGCCGCGGCCACCTGCGCGCGCACCGCCTCCGCGCGCTCGACGCCGCCGGCGATCTCCACGAGCGCCGCCGACGTGCCTGCCGCGCCGCCAAGCTGCGCGGGCCAGGCCAGGGCGGCGAGGTCGTCGTCGGCGTCGAGGACGTCGCCCAGCCACCCGGCGAAGCGCAGCCCGAGCGTCGTCGGCACCGCCGGCTGGGTGAGGGTGCGGGCGAGCGCGGGAGCGTCGCGATGGGTTGCGACGAGCCCGGTGAGGGCCGAGACCTGGCGCCCGATCGCGCACCGCACCTGCGTCACGGCGTCCCGAGCCCCGAGCAGCAGCGCCGAGTCGACGACGTCCTGGCTGGTGAGGCCGCGGTGCAGCCAGCGTGCGGCGTCGTGGTGCCCGGTGCGGTCGAGTCGCTCGCGCAACAGCGCCACCAGCGGGATCACCGGGTTGCCGCCCACCTCGGCCGCGCGACCGAGCGCCGGGACGTCCTCGGGGCTCAGCAGCGCGGTGAGCGTCGCGTCGTCCACGAGGGCGGTGGGGGGTGCGATCGCGACGTCGACCAGCGCGGCCGACCACGCGGCCTCGATGCGCACCATGGCGCGCACGAGCCCGTCGTCGTCGAGGACGCCGGCCGCCCGGTGCGCACCGGGCCAGAGGAGTCCGCTCACCCGCGGCTGCCCGCGTCGTGCTCGAGGAACACGGTCTCGCCCTCTCCCTGCAGCCGGATGTCGAAGCGGTAACCGTGCTCGTCGCCGCTCGCGATCAGCGTGGCACGCCGCTCCGGCGACAGCGAGGCCAGGAGTCGATCGGCGGTCAGCGTGTCGTCGGCGGCGGGGAGGTAGGCGCGGGTGAACAGGCGGTGCAGCAGGCCGCGGGCGAACACGCACACCGAGAAGAACGCCGCCTCGCCGCTCGGCGCGCCGGGAGCGAGGGTGGAGAAGGTGTAGCGCCCGGTGCGGTCGGTGGAGCTGCGGCCCCAGCCGGTGAAGGTGTAGCCGTCGCGCCGCAGCGACCCCTCCACCACGGGGACGACGCCGTCCGGGCCCGCCTGCCGGATCTCGACGAGGGCGTCCGGGACCGGAGCGCCGTCGCCGTCGAGGACGAGGCCGTGCAGACGGACGGCGCCCGGGCTGCCGGGCGGCACGAGGTCGCGGTCGCCCGGGTAGGGCAGGGCGTAGTGGAAGAACGGTCCGACGGTCTGGCCGGGGGTCGAGACGGTGGTGCTCATGCGGGGTCCTCCTCGACGGGCGTGCGGTGGGCGCCGGTGAGCACGATGTCCCACCGGTACCCCGTGGCCCACTCGGCCTGCGTGAGGTCGTGGTCGTAGGCGGCCACGAGCCGCTCGCGCGCGGCCGGGTCGACGATCGACTGGTAGATCGGGTCGAGCCCGAAGAGCGGGTCGCCGGGGAAGTACATCTGGGTGACGAGCCGCTGGGTGAAGTCGGTGCCGAAGAGGGAGAAGTGGATGTGCGCCGGACGCCACGCGTTGTGGTGGTTGCGCCACGGGTAGGGGCCCGGCTTGATCGTGGTGAAGCGGTAGCGGCCCTCCGCGTCGGTGAGGCACCGACCCATGCCGACGAAGTGCGGGTCGAGCGGCGCCGGATGCTGGTCGCGCTGGTGGATGTAGCGCCCACCGGCGTTGGCCTGCCAGATCTCCACGAGCTGGTGGCGCACCGGGCGACCGTCGCCGTCGAGGACGCGGCCGGTCACGACCATGCGCTCGCCGATCGGCTCCCCGCCGCGCTGGATCGTCAGGTCGGCCTCGAGCGGGTCGACGTCGCGCACCCCGAACGCCGGCGCCCACAGCTCGGCGCCCTCCGGGTCGGCCTGCACCGGGTCCTTGGTCGGATGGCGCAGCAGCGAGCTGCGGTACGGCGGGTAGTCGAGGCGGGTGCGGGTCTCGGGCGTCGCGCCGGCCGCCTGCGAGGCCTCGTAGTCGTCCGCGATCGCGGCGATCTCCTTGTCGATGTCGGCCTGGCTCGTGGCGTCGGCGCTCATCGCGGCCACCCGGTGTAGCCCTCGGCGAGGTAGGTCGAGCCCGCCCGCGAGGAGACGATGCTGGCGAGCTCGCCGACCTGGCGGCGCTCGTCGAACTCCGAGGCCTCGGCGCCGCGGTGCAGCATCGTGGTCATCCAGTAGGAGAAGTGCTGGGCCTTCCACACCCGCGCCAGGGCGCGGTCGGTGTAGGCGGCGAGCGCGTCGTCGTCGTCCTTGAGGAGGGCGAGCTCGATGTGCTCGGCGAGCACGCGGACGTCGGCCAGCGCCAGGTTGAGGCCCTTGGCGCCGGTGGGCGGCACGGTGTGCGCGGCGTCGCCGGCGAGCAGCAGGCGGCCGTGGTGCATCGGGGTCTGCACGAAGCTGCGGAACGGCAGCACCGTGCGCTCGATGACCGGTCCCTCCTTCAGCGTGAACCCGTCGGAGCCGGCGAGCCTGGTCTGCAGCTCGTGCCAGATGCGGTCGTCGCTGTAGGTGGAGGCGTCCTCGCCCGGGTCGCACTGGAAGTACATGCGCTGCACCGACTCGGTGCGCTGGCTGATCAGCGCGAACCCCTCGGCCGAGCGGGCGTAGATGAGCTCGGGCGCGCTCGGCGGCGCTTCGACGAGCACGCCGAACCAGGCGAAGGGGTACTCGCGGAAGAACTGCTGGCGATCGGGCACCAGCGCACGGCACATCGACCGTGACCCGTCGGCGCCGACGACCAGGTCGGCCTCCACCCGCCGCGCCACACCCTCGGCGTCGGTGAAGGTCACCGCCGGCAGCCCGAGACGGCCCTCCACGTCGTGGACGGCGACGTCGGTGACGCCGTAGCGCAGGTCGCCGCCGTCGCCGGTGCGGGTGGCGTGGAGGTCGATGAAGACCTCGGTCTGCGGGTAGAGCCAGCAGGACGCGCCGACGAGGTCGGCGAAGTCGATGCGGTGGCTCCCGCCCGCGAAGCGCAGGTCGATGCCCTGGTGCTCGTGCCCGTCGACGAGCACGCGGCTCGAGGCGCCGGAGTCGACCAGCAGCCGCACGCTGTCGCGCTCGAGGATGCCCGCGCGGTGGGTGGTCGCGATCGTGGCGACGTCGCGGGTGTCGATGACGACGGTGTCGATGTCGGACAGGTGGAGCAGGTGCGAGAGCAGCAGCCCCGCGGGGCCGCCGCCCACGATCGCGACGCGGGTGCGCTCGGATCGGACGAGAGGGTCGGTCATGGCGTGAACGCTAGGGAGACGCCGATCACAGCGCGAGGCTAGGATGCCACTGAGTGGAAGTGCGTCGTCAGGGCGGGAGGCGGGGCAATGGCGGGACGGTCGGCTCCCGGTGCCGCGCTGGTGCCGCGCGCCTTCGACCTGCTGGGCGCCTTCGACGAGCAGCACCGCAGCCTCGCCCTGGCCGAGCTGGCCGAGCGCACCGGGCTCGCGTCGTCCACGACGCTGCGGATCGCGCGCCAGCTCGTGGACGTCGGAGCGCTGGAGCGGCGCGGTGACGGCCGCTACGTGGTCGGGCGTCGCATCTGGGACCTCGGACTGCTCGCGCCCGTCGAGCAGGACCTGCGCGAGATCGCCTCGCCCTACCTGCACGACCTGCACGCCGCGACGCGCGCGACCGTGCACCTCGCGGTGCGCGAGGACACCCGGGTGCTCTACCTCGATCGTCTCGCCGGGCGCGCCTCGGTGCCCGTGGTCAGCCGGGTCGGCACCCACCTGCCGCTGCACGCCACGGGCGTCGGCAAGGTATTGCTGGCGCACGCGCCGGAGTCCGTCGTCCTCGAGGTGCTCGGCGACCTGCCGCGACTGACCGCCCACACGGTGACCCAGCCCGGGGTGCTCGCGGCGCAACTCGAACGGGTGCGCCGCGAGGGACACGCCACCACGGCCGAGGAGATGACCCTCGGCGCCTGCTCGGCCGCGGTGCCGATCCGCGCCGGCGGCGACGGGGCGGTCGTGGCCGCACTCGGCGTCGTCGTGCCCTCGCTACGCCGCGATCGGGCCCGGCTCGTCGCCGCCCTCGAGGTGGCGGCTCAGGGCATCGGACGACGCCTGCGTCGCTGAACCCCTCCCTGAACCCGTCACTGCGCGGACGGCGCGGGGGCTGGCGCGGACGGCGCGGGTGGGGTGAGATCGTCGCCGTGACTTCGGCACCTCCCCCGCCCTCCGCTCCCCCACTGGCCCTGCTGCGCCTGCACCTGCAGGGCAACACCTTCACCCACCTGATCCCGCCGCGGGTGGTGATCAACGGAGCCGCGCAGACGGTGCACTTCGGCGTCAACGAGATCCAGATCTACGCCGGCCCCACCTACCTGCACTGCGAGGTGCAGTGGCTGCGCACCTACGGCCAGGCCGATCTCGCCTTCACCGCGGCGCCCGGCACCGCCACCGACGTCTGGTACGTCGCGCCCTATCACCAGTTCACGACCGGCTCGATCGGCTACGAGAAGCAGCGCGCCCGCGGCACCGGCTTCATCGTCGGATTGGTCGTGATCATGGTGCTGCTCGTCGCGGTGATCATCCTCGCCGGTTGATCGCACGAGTGCCGTCTTCGGGCGTGATGGAGGCGCGCCAGGCCGTCTCGAGGCACGGGTGAGGTGAAGAGGAACCGCCGGACGGGCGGCGCTATTCGCGCAGGGGGTAGGTGCCGGTGGGGGTGACGAGGAAGCGGTGGCCGAGGGGGCTGGTCCACCGGTAGATCCCGGGCGCGAGCGCGGTGTAGCGCCAGCGGCTGTGGGTCTTCGCGCGGTGGTGTTGTCGGCAGAGTGGGGTGAGGTTGCAGGGGCAGGTGACGCCGCCGCGGTCGTAGGGCTGGCGGTGGTCGAGGTCGCAGGACGTGGCGGCGATGGCGCAGCCGGGGAACCGACAGGTGTGGTCACGCCACGTGGTGTGACGGCGCAGGCGGTCGGGGATCTCGTAGGGCGTCGACGTGATCGCAACCGGCGAGGTCGACCACCGGTCGCACCGTGACGTGGCTGGCCTGCTGGAGCCACTCGCGGATCTGGGCCGTGGCGACGGGGCGGTTGTGGCAGCGCCCCACCGGATTGTCACCGGTCAGCGATTCGGGGGTGACGTGGACGACGACCTCCGCCTTCCTGCCCACGGAGGCGGTGACGAGTTCGCCGGTGGTCTCGTCGACCTGGCTGAGGTCGAGCTCCAGATCGTTGCGCGCCATGTCGCCCAGCGACCTGGCCATGCGCACTTGCTGTGTCGACTCGTCCCCGAACCGTGCACGCGTCGCCGCACGGCGTCGGGTGGCGGCTTCGAGGTCGGCTGCGTCGCCGGCGTCGAGGGTGGCGTCGAGGTAGGAGATGCCGTCGGGGGTGGGGTCGGAGAACCGCACACCCAGTTACTCGCGCTGCTGTTGGCGCTGGGCCTCAGCGAGGTCGGCGTCGAAACGCTTGATGGCCTCATCGATCAGCCGGTCCAGCTGGGCCCACGACACTCTGTGGGCGGCGAACAGCTGACGGTCCACGAACGCCGCCGCCTGCGCGTTCAGCTGCACGGTGGCTTCAGCGATCTTCGCCGCCCGCCACGGAGCAAGCCGCCCAGCGACCACGGCGGCGTAGACGTGCGGGAGCCGCCACGCACATTCCAGGATGCGGGCGACGTAGCGTCGTCCACCATTGGGCGTGCGACCGAGCACCGCGACCAGTTCCATGAGCGCGAACTCCGCCACCAGCGGCGCACGGTCACCGGCGAGCCGCACGCCGGTGTCGAGCGCGGCGACGACGTCCCCGACCGGCTTCTCCGCGCTGCCGTCATCGTCGTACAGGTTGCGTTCGGCCCAGGCCACGATGCCCTGCCAGGTGCGGATCTCAGAGGCCTGACGAGCCTGCTCCTCACCCATCAAAACATCGAGCAGGGTCGAGGACGGCACGCCGTCGAACGGTGCGTGCGGACCGTCGTCCACGCCACCTTCACCGCCGGCAAAGCCATCCCCGAGAGTCATACCGAGATGGTGGCACGAACGTCCGACACAACCCGACGGTGCAGCAGAACCCTGTGGACAAGCAGGTTCCTAGAGAGGTCGCCGGGTCTCGAGACGGCGCTGGCTCGCCTCCCTGACCAACCGTCGTGATGTGATCGAGGGGTGACGGACTCCCCCGCGCTGCTGCGCCTCCACGTCCAGGGCAGCAGGCTGACCAGGCTGGTGGCGCCCACCGTGCACGTGGACGACGCCGAGCACCCGGTCGGCTTCGGGGCCAACCACATCGCGGTCGCGCCCGGCGTCGCGCGCCTGCGCTGCGAGAGCGCGTGGGCGGGCACCGCCACGCGCGTCGACCTCGAGGTGACCGCACGCGCCGGCGAGACCGTCGACGTCTGGTACTCGCTGCCCTCGCCCCGCGCGCCCCAGGGGCTGCTCGCCCTCGAACCCGTGCGCTCGCGCAGCTTCGCGACGGTCGTCGCGATCGTGGCGGTGGTGGTGCTGCTGGTGGTGCTCGCCGGAGTGCTGCCGGTGCTCATCGGCGGCGCCTGAGATCAGCGCCGGTGCAGCGACTGGAAGGTCACGTACTGCGCCAGGCCCTCGACGCCGTACTCGACGCCGAGCCCCGAGTCGTGACGCCCGCCGAAGGGCGCGTCGTGGTTGGAGGCGAAGAAGTTGATGCCGACCGAGCCGGTGTCGATGCGGCGGGCCACGGCCTCGGCCGCCTCCGCGTCGCGGCCGAAGACGATGCCGCCCAGGCCGAACGAGGTGTCGTTGGCGATCGTGATCGCCTCCTCCACCGATCCGTCAGCGTCGTCGTAGGCGATGAGGGTGAGCACCGGCCCGAACACCTCGTCGCGGGCGAGGCTGTGGTGGGGCTCGGCGAGCGCCACCGTGGGCGCCACGAAGCATCCCGGTCCGGGCAGGGCGCGGCCGCCGGTCGTGAAGCGCACGCCCTCGTCGGCCGCCCGCTCCAGGTGCTGGACGACGGCGTCGCGCTGTGCCGCGCTCGCCACCGGCCCGAACACGGTCGCCGGGTCCAGCGGGTCGCCGACCGCGGCCGCGGCCACGACCTCAGCGACGGCGGCGACGATCTCGTCGTGCCGTGAGCGAGGAACGAGGAGTCGCGTGGCGATGTAGCAGGTCTGGCCGCTGTTGCGCAGACACGAGCGCACCAGCCCGGCCGTGAGCGCGGCCAGGTCGGCGTCCGGCATCACGATCGCGGCGGACTTGCCGCCGAGCTCGAGGGTGACCGGCCGCAGCAGCTCGCCGCAGACCGCGCCGATGCGTCGTCCGACGGGGGTGGAGCCGGTGAAGGCGACCTTGGCCACGAGCGGGTGGCGCACCAGAGCGTCGCCGCAGGCGGCTCCCCCGGTGACGAGGTTGAGCACACCAGCAGGGACGCCGGCCTCCACGAGCGCCTCGAGCACGAACCGGATCGAGAGGCTGGTCGACGGGGCGGGCTTCATGACCACGCTGTTGCCGGCCAGCAGCGCCGGCGCGAGCTTGATGACCATCAGGTTGATCGGAAAGTTCCAGGGCGCGATGAGCGCGCACACCCCGAGCGGGTCGCGGTGCACGACGGTCTCGCCCGGTCCGTGCGGGAAGGGGCGCACGTCGTCCTGGGTGAGCCAACCCGAGAGCGAGGCGGTGTGGCGCAGGATGGCGGCGGCGTTGGCGGCGGCGCCGGAGGTCTCGGTGATCGTCGAACCGTTCTCGCGGGTGACGGTGTGCGCCAGCGCGTCTGCCCGAGCCTCGAGCAGCGCGGCGGCACGCACGAGGACGGCGGCCCGCTCGGACACCGGGACGTCGCGCCAGCGGCGGTCCGCGAAGGCGCGATGCGCGGCCCCCACAGCGAGGTCGACCACCTCGGCCCCGACGTCGGGGACCGAGCCCCACACCTCGTCGGTCGCCGGATCCACCAGCTCGACGCCGGCGCCCGTCCCTTGGACGGCGAGCCACGCGCCGTCCACGAAGACGTCGTCGACGTGGGTCCACGGCAGCGCGAGCGTGCGCGGCGACGCCGGCAGCACGCTCAACGGATCACCGCCGTCTTGAGCAGCGCGTTCGAGCGCTCCAGCGCGGCGGTGGCCATGGCGATGCCGGCCTCGGTGAGCAGCTCGGGCACGATCTCGGCGGCGAGCCGGTCGCAGTAGGTGGCGGGGTCCATGCGGAACCAGCCGGAGGCGAGCGCGATGCCGGCGTGGTCGAAGCGCCACAGCCGGTCGGCGTCGCGCACGAGGGCGTCCTCCAACGTGTGGGCCTCCTTGCGGGTGTCGTGCCCGTCGATGATGGCGCACACCTCGTCGACGAAGCCGTCGTCGTAGCCGAGGGAGGGCAGCACCTCGCGGGCGATCGCGCAGCCCTGCACCTCGTGCTCGAAGCGGATCGCGGCCTTGCGCCAGTCGCCGCTGAAGCCCTCGGAGATGATGCGACTCTCGTCGACGCGTGCCCACCCGATGTCGTGCAGCAGGATCGCGACCCGCACGAGCAGGTCGTCGGCCTCGGGGTGGGCGTCGCACAGCCGCTCGGCGTAGGCGAGCGAGATCGGCAGGTGGATGTCGTTGCTGCGGGTGCGCGTCTCGGGGACCACCGACTTCCAGATCGGGTCGAGGTCGATGCCGCGCGCCGGGGTCAGCTGGATCGGCGAGGTGTCGACGGCGGCCGACGCCGGCACGGGGGTCGCGGGGAGCGGGGAGGGCATGGGTCTCTCCAGACTCGTTCGGGTCAGGCGCTCACGGGCAGCCGGGTGAGCTGCTTGAGGCTGCGGGTGGCATCGGCGGCGGCGTCGGGATCGATCCGTCCGCCCTGGGCGAGGGCCGCCTTGACGGCCATGAAATCGAGCGGGTGGTCGATGCAGTCAGCCGCCACGAGACGGCCGTCGCGGTAGTAGAGCGCCGACCATCGCGTCCCCTCCCCCTCGCGGACGACGACCCGGTCGTAGCCGCGGGAGAGGCCGGCGATCTGCAGCTTGAGGCTGCCCTGGTTGCTCCAGAACCACGGGATGCCGGCGTACTCGCCGTCGCGTCCGGTGATGGCGTAGGCGGCGACCTTGGCCTGCTCGACGGCGTTGTTGACGCTCTCGAGGCGCACCCGGTCGCCCGGCTGCGAACCCGGCACCGGGTTGGGCAGGTTCGCGCAGTCGCCGACCGCCACGGTGACGCCGTCGGAGCACACGGCCCGCTCGTCGACGACGATGCCGTCGTCCACCGCCAGGCCCAGCTGCTCGGCGAGCTCGGTGTTGGGCAGCACCCCCACGCCGACGAGGACGAGGTCGGCGCGCACCACGCGCCCCGCCCGGGAGGCGGAGCCGGCCAGCTCGACGCCGACCACCCGATCGCCCTCGCCGACGATGCGGGCGGCAGTGGCGTTCAGCAGCACCTCGACGCCGTGGCGCAGGTGGTGCTGCAGCAGCTTCTCCGAGGTCGGGGTGCCGACCGCGCGACCCACCAGGTGGGGGCCGGCCTCGAGCACGGTCACCCGCTTCCCGAGCGTGGCCAGCGACGCCGCGGCCTCCAGACCGATGAAGCCGCCGCCGATCACCACCACGTCCTCGACGAGGGGCACGCGGGCCTTGAGCTCGAGGGCGTCGTCGGCCTGGCGCAGCGCGAGGACGCCGGGCAGGTCGGCGCCCGGGATGCCCAGACGTCGTGCGCGGGCGCCGACGGTGAGGGCGAGACGGTCGAAGGTGAACACCTCGCCCGAGCGGGCGAAGGCGATGCCGGATCCGTCGGGACGCTTGTCGATGCGCACGATGCGCTCACCCTGGACGACGCGGATGCGGTGCTCGGCCCAGTACTCGGCCGTGCGGAAGATCAGCGACTCCTTGCCGACCTTGTCCTGGAGGAACTCCTTCGACAGCGCGGGGCGCTGGTAGGGGCGGTGGTCCTCGTCGCCGAGCAGGGTGATGGCGCCGTCGTGGCCGAGTGCGCGCAGCGAGGTGGCCAGCGCGACCCCCGCCTGGGAAGCGCCGATGATGAGCAGCCCGGGTCCGCCGGGGGAAGTCTCGGTACCCATGGCTCAGACCTGCGTCTCGGGCGTGGTGACGCGCAGGTCGACCTCGCCCACGCGGATCTGGCAGGACAGCCGGCTCGTGGCGCTGCGCTCGGTGGCGGCGCCGTAGAGCATCTCGTCCTCCATGTCGTCCATGGGGTCGAGCAGGTCGGCTTGGGCGGGGTCCACGATCACGTGGCAGGTGGCGCACGACAGCGATCCGCCGCACTCGGCCACGATGCCGGGGACGCCGTGGCGCACGGCGGTCTCCATCACCGTGTCGCCCGGGTTCGCGGCGACGACGCGGCTCTCGCCGAGGTGGTCGGTGAAGGTGATGCTGGTCATCGCAGAGGTCTCTCTCGTCGCGGGGGGCACGTGGGGATCAGATGAACTGCCGGCCGCCGTCGACGACGACGGTCTGGCCGGTCACGAAGCCGGAGTCGGGGCCGGCGAGGAACAGGGCCGCGCCGACGACGTCCTCGGGCTGGCTGGCCCGGCGCAGGGCGCCGCGGTCGACGCCGTAGGTGGCGGCGTCGTCCATGAGGCCGTGGCTGGCCTCGGTGAGCGTGAAGCCGGGGGCGATCACGTTGGCGGTGATGCCCCTGCGCCCGAGCTCCTTGGCCATCACGCGGGTCAGGGACACCACCCCGCCCTTGGAGGCCACGTAGTGCAACCAGTTCTCGGAGCCGGAGTAGATGGTGGCCGAGCTGAGGTTGATCACCCGCCCGCCCTCGGGCAGGTGCGGCGAGCACGCGCGGACGACGAGCCACGGCCCCTTGAGGTTGACCGCCATCACGCGGTCCCACTCGTCGGGGTCGATGTCCTCGAGCGGGCTGCGGGTGATGCCGGCGTAGATCGCGGCGTTGTTGAGGACGACGTCGATGCGCCCGCCCCCGAACTCGGCCACCGCCGCGGCCAGCGCGGCGGTGGAGTCGGGGTCGGTGACGTCGACGTGCGTCGAGAACGCCTCCGCCCCCTCCGCCCGCACCTTCGCGGCGGACTCGGCGGCGCCGTCGGCGTCGCCGTCGGCGACGGCCACCCGGTAGCCCCGAGCGGCGAAGCCGAGCGCGAAGGCGCGGCCGAGGCCGCCGGCCGCGCCGGTGACGAGCACCGTGCGGCCGGCTCCCTCGAGCGAGCGGTCGATCACGCCGACACGTCCTGCAGGATCTCGACGCGACCGTTGGTGCCGTCGACGCGGATGATCTGCCCGGTGCGGATCGTGGTGGACGCCGACCCGGTGCCCGTGACGGCCGGCAGGCCGTACTCGCGGCACACGATGGCGGCGTGGCTCATCATCCCGCCGATGTCGGTGACGGTGGCCTTGATGCGCCCGAAGATCGGGCCCCACGACGGCGCGGTGATGGTGGCGACGAGGATCTCGCCCTCCTGCACCGTGCCGAGCTCGTCGGCGTGGGTGATCACTCGGGCGGGGCCCTCGACGACGCCGGGCGAGGCAGCCATGCCGGTGATGGAGCCGTCGCCCTCGCCGTCGTCGGCGGCCAGCCACTGCTGCACCTGCTCGGTGGTGATGCCGTAGAGCATCATCGTGAACGGCTCGGTGATCTCGGCCGGCGGCGTGTTGAGCGCCGGCTGCGGGCGCTGCATGGAGAGCGCGTCGATGATGCCGCGGCGGCGCTCGATCTCGGCCGGCCAGTAGTGCGGCCCGGTGGCCTGCGAGCCGACGGCCCAGCCGGTGACGTAGTCGAACAGCGCGTCGCGCACCTCGTTGCGGTTGAGATAGAGCATGTCCTGCACGTCGCCCCAGAACCCGGCCTCGACGAAGACCCGCGACAGCTCGCGGACCTTGCGCCAGAACACGCCCATCGTCCAGTGCTCGATGTAGAAGTTGTGGTTCTCCACGTAGGGGTAGGCCGTGGCCGCCAGGCCGCGCTTGGCGTCGAAGGCGGCGAGCGTCTCGCCGTCCAGGAGCTCGCGGTACTCGGCGACGATGCGGTCCTTCTCGGCGATGAGCTCGGCGACGGGCCGCATGATGTCCTGCCCGGCGTCGACGCGGCGCAGGTAGTCCTTGATGTAGCCGAGCGGGATCTCCTGGTGCTCGATCCAGTACTTGTCGTGGCCGTAGAACCCGTTGCCGACGGTGAAGTTGAACCACGGGTCGTGGGCGCCCTCGTAGGCCGCCACCCACTCGCCGCCACGCGGTAGGGCGGCGATCGCGGCCAGCGTGCCGGCGACGTCGTCGGTGTCGGCGAACCCGGCCTGCAGGTCGAGGTCGTGGGCCAGCACGGCGAGCTTCTTCAGCTCGTCGTCGGGGCGGAAGAGCTCCATGTCGACGCCCTGCACCATCTTCGCGATGGCCTGGTCGGGGATGCCGGGGAAGACCTCCTTGCAGAAGCCGAAGAAGTCGAGGTAGGCCAGGTAGCCGAGGTTCAGGAACTCGAAGTGGTACTGCCAGTTCTGGTAGCAGAGCTGGATGAGGCGGTCGTAGCCCTCCATCAGCACCTCGGAGCCGTCCTTGGCCTTCCCGGTGACGATGTCGTCGAAGGGCACCATGACCGGCAGCGGCTCGAAGCGGAGCGCCTCCATCTCGGCGATTGTGCCGCGCACCTTGGTGCGCCAGCCCTCGAGCAGCGCGTCCCAGTTCTGGAAGTAGTGACCGGCGCGGCGCTCGAACTCCGGCACCCGGGCGGGGATCTCGTGCTCGGGCACCGGAACGGGGCTCATGTAGAGGTAGCCGAGGTGGATCTTGAACTCGATGCCGTTGGCCGGCGGGATGAGCAGGTGGCGGGTGTTGTACTGCCCGAGGCACTTCACCGCGAACTCGCCGCCGATGGTCTCGAAGGGCTTGTAGACGGTGGGCCAGTGCTGGCTGTCACAGAACCAGAACTTCTCGTCCTCGGTGCCCGAGACGTTGCGGAATGCCAGGTGGTACGGGTAGAGCTCCTCCCACCCCTCGGCGCCCGCGGGCACCGGGATCTGCGAGGGCTTCGGGAACGACTTCATCGTCGGCTCGCTCTGCTGGGCGGGGGCGACGTCGGGCTGTGCGGTCATGACACTTCCTCGGGTCTCGGGCTGGTGCGGGTCAGTGGGTGTGGGAGTGGTGGTGGGGCAGGGTCGCCGCGGCCGAGCCCGCGGTGGCGGCGAGGCCGGCGAAGGAGCCGAAGCTGAAGCCGGACGACGGGGTGCGCGGCGCGGGGGCCGGGGCGGCCGACGCGGGTGCGGCGGCGGAGTGCACGGTCTCGGGGCGCGACTGCAGGAGCAGGAGGTCCTCACCGGGCGGGAGGTCGGCGTCGAGCGCCCACTCGACGTCCTGCGGGCAGCCGTAGTGCCGCTCGGCGCGCTTGGCGATCGCGGCGACCGCACGCACCTCGTCGTCGCTCAGGCAGCGGACGACGCGGCGCTCGGCCTCGACCTCGCGCTCGACCAGCGCACCGGTGGCGGCATCGGGCACGAGCTCGGCGTGCTTGTCGCCGATGTGCTCGGAGACGACGCTCAGCATCACCTTGTCGAGCAGGAGGTTGTCGGGGGTGACCTGCCCGGAGACGACCATCTCGCCGACACCCCAGGAGGCGTCGATCGCGATCTTGGACCGGTCGCCGGTGGCGGGGTTCATCGTGATCGCCACACCGGCGACGCGGGCGCGCACCATCTTCTGCACCGCGACCGCCATCGACAGTCCCTCGTCGGGGATGCCGTTGCGCAGGCGGTAGGTGATGGCGCGGCTGGTGTAGAGCGAGGCCCAGCAGCGGCGGATGTGCTCGGTGACCGCCTCGACGCCGACGAGCCACAGGTAGGTGTCCTGCTGGCCGGCGAAGCTGGCGTCGGGGAGGTCCTCGGCCGTGGCCGACGAGCGGACGGCGACCGGCACCTCGGCGCCCGCCGCTCCCCCGCAGCGCTGCTGCAGGTCGGCGAGGGCCAGGTGGGTCTGGGTGCGCAGCGCGGCGGGCACCTCGCGGGTGCAGATCTGCTCGCGGATGCGCGCGGAGATCACGTCGATCGCGGCAACGTCGTCGGGGTCGAGGCCGGCCAGCTCCTCGGCGATCACCGCGGCGAGGCCGGACTCGGCGACGAAGAGGTCGTAGGCCGCCGTGGTGACCGCGAAGCCCGGCGGCACCGGCATCCCCGCGGCGGTGAGCGAGACCAGCGAGGCGCACTTGCCGCCCAGCAGGGCGTGCTCGGGCTCGTGGCCGCCGTCGAAGAACTGGATGTAGCGGGTGTCGTGCATGGCTCAGACCCCTTCGGTGTCGCTCGGGCGGCTGGTGCGGGCGGCGCCGGCGGGCCAGGTGACCGGCACCGACAGGGGCGCGCGGAACGAGAGGTTCGGCCCGAAGGTGATCGGCTCGTCGTCCACGAGGGCGAGGTCGGGGGCGAGCAGAGCGACCTCCTCGACGACGACCCTGGTCTGCAGCTTGGCCAGCAGGTTGCCCAGGCAGTAGTGGATGCCGAAGCCGAAGGCGAGGTGCTCGCGGGCGTTGGGGCGGGTGATGTCGAAGACGTCGGGGTCGGGGAAACGGGTCTCGTCGCGATTGGCCGAGCCCATGACGAGCAGCAGCTCGGCGCCGGCCGGGATCGCGACGCCACCGACCTCGGCGTCCTTCAGGGCCTTGCGGCGCCAGGCGACGATGCTGGGGCTGAAGCGCAGCACCTCGTCGACGGCGCCGGCCACGAGGGTCGGGTCGGCGACCACCCGCTGCCACTGGTCTCCGTGGCCCAGCAGCACGCGCAACGTGTTGGAGATGAGCGTGGTGGTGGTCTCGTGGCCGGCGAAGAGCAGGCTGTAGCAGACCGAGGCGATCTCGTGGTCGGTGATCGGGTCGCCGGCGGCCTGGGCCCGCACGAGGTCGCCGACCAGCGAGTCGCGCTCGTGGGCGTGGGCGTCGGCCACCAGTCGCCGGCACTCGGCCCAGTAGGCGACGAGGTTGTGGGCGTGCGGCACCTGCTCGGCGTCGCTCAGGTCGCCCCACGTCATCGCAGCGCGGGAGTCGGACCACGTCTTGTAGGTGGGCACCATCGCCACGTCGGCGCCGATGAGGGTGAGGATCGTGATCGTGGGGACGTCGACGGCGAGGTCGCGCACCAGGTCGCCCCGTCGCTCCGGTCGCGCCAGCATGGCGGCGAGTGCCGTGCGCACGTTCTCGCGGATGGTGGGCTCCAGGGCCTTGTAGCGACGCGGCGTGAAGGCCTTCGCCACCACCTTGCGGATCCGGGTGTGCTCCGGGGGGATGCGGGCCGAGAGGCCGGAGTAGGCGGTGAAGCCGCCGTCGTCCATGATCTGGCGGGCGGCGGCGCCGCGCTCGCGCACCGGGGCCTGGGCGTTCTCGCTGCTGAAGGTCGACCAGTCCTCGAAGACGGCCTTGACGTCGTCGTAGCGGGTGACGACCCAGTAGCCGATGCGCTCGTCGAAGGTCACAGGCGCCTCGGCGCGCAGGGCCGCGTAGGCGGGGAAGGGGTCGTCGAGCTCGAACGGCTGGTAGCCGAGGCTGGCCGCGTTGTGGTCGACGGGGCAGGTCTGGGTGGGCACGAGAGGAGTCTGTGGCCGCGTGACCGCCGCCACAATCGGCGACTTCCGTTCAGCGGAAGTGATCGGCGAGCGGGCCGCTCACGCCAATCGGGCGCCCCGCGGCAGTCGGGCGATGGCGGTGTCGATGCGATCGGCCACGCCCTTGAGCACGGGCAGGTGGCGGCGCAGCGCGCTGGCCTGGGTCGCGAGGGTGACGATGCCGATGGCAGCCACCACCCGGTCGTCGCGACGGATGGGGACGGCGATGGACGCCGATCCCGCACGCACCTCCTCGAGAGTGATGGCGTGAGCGCTGCTGCGGATCTCAGCCAGCTCGGCCTCCAGCCGCTCCGGATCGGCGTGGGTGCGCCGGGTGGGCCGCTCGAGTCCGCGCGCGAGATAGGCCTCGCGCACCCAGTCCTCCTCGAAGGCGAGCAGCACCTTGCCGACGGCGGTCGCGTGGAGCGGCAGGCGCCCGCCCACGCGCGATGCCCGCGGCACCCGCTTGGTGCTGTACACGCGGTCGATGTACAGCGCCTCGTGGCCCTCGCGGATGGCCAGGTGCGAGGTTTCCTGGGTGAGCGAGAAGAGGTCCTGCAGGTACGGGCGAGCGGTGTCGCGCAGCAGCCGGCCCCCGTGCTGGGCCACCTCCCACAGCCGCAGGCCGACCCGGTAGCGGCCGAGCCCGTCACGCTCGAGCGCGCCCCAGGCGACGAGCTCGCCGACCAGTCGATGGGCGGTGGGCAGCGGCAGGTCGGCCAGGCCCGCCAGCTCGGTGAGCGACTTCGCCGCGGGAGGGTGCTCGAACGCGCCGAGCAGCGCGAGCGCCTTGCTCGTCACGGTGCGCGCGCTGCTGGACGACGACTCCGCCGACAGTGCCGACTCCGCCGATGCCTGCCCGTCGACCACGCCGTCCCGCCTCCTCTCACCACCGCCCCCGCGAGCGCCCGGCCGAGCGGTCAGCCGAGCGCGATGCGTTGCGGCAGCGTATCGACCATCGCGAGCGCGCCGAGCGCGGAGGCGATGGTGCGCGCGGCGTCGGTGAACAGGTGCTCGTGCACCCGCGAGGCGATGAGGCGGTGCGCCGCGGCGCGGTCGAGACCGAACCAGCCCATCACCGTGTCGACGCCGTGGGGCGTGATGCGCCAGAGCTTGTCGGCATCCTTGACCAGGGCGTCGTCCAGGTGGAGGGCCACGCGGCGCGAGTCGTGGCCGTCGATGATCTCGACGATGCGCTCGATGCGCTCGCGGTCGTGACCGAGCCCGGTGAGCACCTCGTGGGCGATGCGCGCGCCCTCCACCTCGTGCTGGCGCACGAGGTCGGGCCGCGAGCCGTCGGGCGCGATCGCCTCGAGGATCTCCTCCTCCGCCACCGTGGACCAGCCGGAGTCGTGCAGCAGGATCGCGGGCAGCACCACGTCGGCGTCCGCTTCGGGGTGCAGCTCGCACAGGGCGCGCGCGAGGCCGTAGGCGTAGATCGTGTGGCCGTCGTTGTCACGCACCCGCAGGTACGGTTCGGCCCGACGCCAGATCTGTGCGTGCTCGGCCGGCATCTCGCCGCCGAAAGGCACGGAGGAAAAATCAGGGACGTGGGCGGCGATGTCGCGGCCCAGCACGTTGCGGTCGGGACTCAGCACGGGCAGCACCGGCCCATCCCACGCCCTCGCCATCGCCCGCGCAAGGTCCGGCTTCCGCTGAGCGGAACGACTCAGGCACCCAAGCGGGTCACCAGCTCGGCGCCGGTGCAGCCGAACGTGCGCCGCACCACCGCGCCGTCCGGCCCGAGGTCGATGACGGCGAGGTCGGTGTAGACCCGGGTCACGCAGCCGACGCCGGTGAGCGGGTAGGTGCACGCGGGCACCAGCTTCGGGGCACCGTCCTTGGCGAACAGGCTCATCATCACGAACACCTGCTTGGCGCCGATCGCCAGATCCATCGCTCCCCCGACCGCGGGGATCGCGCCGGGCGCGCCGGTGTGCCAGTTGGCGAGGTCGCCACCGAAGGACACCTGGAAGGCACCGAGCACGCACACGTCGAGGTGCCCGCCGCGCATCATGGCGAAGGAGTCGGCGTGGTGGAAGTAGGAGGCGCCGGGCAGCTCGGTCACCGGCACCTTGCCGGCGTTGGTGAGGTCGGGGTCGATCTCGTCGCCGACCGCAGCCGGACCCATGCCGAGCATGCCGTTCTCGGTGTGGAGCACCACGCCCCGCTCGGGCGGCAGGTGGTCGGCGATCCTCGTCGGCTGCCCGATGCCGAGGTTCACGTAGGCGCCCTCGGGCACGTCGCGAGCGATGAGCGCGGCGAGCTCGTCGGTCGTCAACGGCGCGCGGTCGGCGTCCTCGAGGACGTCGGGGGCCAGGCGCAGTGCGTGCGTAGCGGTGGTCATCGTGCCCCCTGGACGGTGTAGTGGCGGGCGGCGGTGGCCACCACGCGGTCGACGAAGATCGACGGGGTCACGACGGCCTCGGGGTCGAGCTCGCCGGGCTCGACGACCTCGTTCACCTGGACGATCGTGGTGTCCGCGGCGGTGGCCATCACGGGCCCGAAGTTGCGCGCCGTCCGGCGGTAGACGAGGTTGCCGAGCCGGTCGGCGCGGTGGGCGGCGATGAGCGCGTAGTCGCCCCGGATCGGCAGCTCCAGCAGGTAGTCGCGGCCCTCGAAGGAGCGCACCTCCCGCCTCTCGGCGAGCGGCGTGCCCACCGCCGTGGGGCTGTAGAAGGCGCCGATGCCGGCGCCGGCGGCGCGCATCCGCTCGGCGAGGTTGCCCTGCGGCACGACCTCGAGCTCGATGCGGCCCGATCGGTACAGCTCGTCGAAGACGTAGGAGTCCGACTGCCGCGGGAACGAGCAGAGGATGCGGCGCACCCGGCCGGCCTTGAGCAGAGCCGCGAGTCCGACCTCGCCGTTGCCGGCATTGTTGGCCACGATCGTGAGGTCCGTGGCCCCTTGGCGGATGAGGGCGTCGATGAGGTCGAAGGGCATGCCGGCCAGCCCGAAGCCGCCGACGAGCACCGTGGCGCCGTCCTCGATGCCGGCGACGGCCTCGTCGGCCGACTCCATGATCTGCGTGCGGCCCATCTCAGGCCGCCTCCTCGTTCTCGAGGACGACGGCCAGCCCCTGCCCCACGCCGATGCAGATCGCCGCGAGCCCCCACCGCTCGCCGGTCTCCCGCAGGCGGGCGGCCAGGGTGGCGACGATGCGGGCTCCGGAGGCGCCGAGCGGGTGGCCGATCGCGATGGCGCCACCGCGCGCGTTGACGATGGCGGGATCGCGCAGGCCCAGCTCGATCCAGGCGTCGACGCAGGCCAGCGACTGCACGGCGAACGCCTCGTTGAGCTCGACCGCGCCGACCTCGGACCACGAGATCCCGGCGCGCGCGAGAGCGGCCCCGGCCGCGGCGATGGGCGCGATGCCGAAGCGCTGGGGCTCGAGCGCGGCGGTGCCTCGTCCCGCGATCCGCGCGAGGGGGTCGACGCCGAGCCGCTCCCCTGCCGCGCGCGAGCCGAGCACGAGTGCGGCCGCGCCGTCGTTGAGCGGCGATGCGTTGCCCGCGGTGATCGTGCCGTCGGCACGGAAGGAGGGGGCCAGCGTGGTGAGGCGCGTGGTGTCGTCACGGATGCTCTCGTCGCGCAGGAGGTCGACCCCGCTCACCGGCACGACGAGGTCGTCGTAGAACCCGTCGGCCCAGGCCTTCGCCGCGAGCTCGTGCGACCGGGCGGCGAACTCGTCCTGACGTGCACGCGAGATGCCGGTCTCGTCGGCGATCTGCTCGTTGCACTCGCCCAGGGACGCGGTCCACTCGGCCGGCATCGCGCGGTTAACCAGGCGCCAGCCGAGCGTCGTCGAGACGGCGGCCGTGTCGCCCGCGGGGAAGGCGCGATCGGGCTTGGGCAGCACCCAGGGGGCGCGCGTCATCGACTCCACGCCACCGGCGATGACGACGTCGGCGTCGCCGGTCTCGATCTGGCGCGAGCCAAGCAGCACGGCGTCGAGGCTGGAGCCGCACAGGCGGTTGACCGTGGTGGCCGGCACGGCCACCGGCAGGCCGGAGAGCAGGACCGCCATGCGACCGACGTTGCGGTTGTCCTCGCCGGCCTGGTTGGCGCAGCCCCAGACGACCTCGTCGACGGCGGCGGCCGCGCGCTCACCGAAGCCCGGGAGCCGATCGACGACGGCGCCCAGGGCGGTGGCCGCGAGATCGTCGGGACGCATCTTCGCCAGGGCGCCGTTGAAGCGACCGAAGGGCGTCCGCGCCGCGGCGTAGAGGAAGGAATCGCTCACACTCTCGAACCTAGGCGCGTCAGCCGATATCGTGAAGTATCGATATCGGTTGCGATTGACATGTCAGGAGTCTTGATGGAGCTGCGGCACCTGCGCTACTTCGTCGCGGTGGCCGAGGAGCGTCACTTCGGTCGGGCCGCCGCGCGGCTGCACATGGCGCAGCCTCCACTGTCGCAGCAGGTGCGCGATCTGGAGCGCGAGCTCGGGGTCCAGCTGCTCGAGCGCACGACGCGCCGCGTGGACCTGACCGCCGCCGGAGCGGCCTATCTCGAGCGCGCACGTGCGGTGCTGGCCGCTGTCGAGGCGGCCGGCGACGAAGCGCGCCTGGTGGCGGCCGGCCTGGAGGGACGACTGACGCTGGGCTGCGTCGGGTCGGCCACCTACAGCCTGCTCCCCCGCCTGGCCCGCGAGCTCGCCGCCGACCTGCCCGGCATCGAGGTGTCGTTCCGCGGCGAGATGCTCGTGCCCGACCAGGTCGAGGCACTGCTCGACGGCACCATCGACCTCGGACTGCTGCGCACTCCCGTGCACGAGCCTCGGCTGGAGGTCACCGTGCTCCGCAGCGAACGACTGCTCCTCGCCCTCCCGACCGGCCACCGCCTGGCCACCCGCCGACGCGTGAGCGTGCGCGACCTTTGCGGACTCGACCTCATCGTGCACTCCGGACGACGCCGCTCGGTGATGCACGACCGGGTGGTCGACCTGTGTCGCCGGGCCGGGTTCGAGCCGCAGGTGCGCCACGAGGTCGCCGAGACCTCCACGGTGATGACCCTCGTGGCCGGCGGCCTCGGCGCCGCCGTCGTACCCGAGCCGACCGCCGCCCTCACCCTGGACGGCGTCACCACGCTCCCGCTCGCCGGCGCCGGAACGATCGACCTCGCCCTCGCCTGGCGTGCCGACCGCGACGACCCTCACCTCATCCGGGCGCGCGAGGCCATCACCGCGCTGCTGGCGCCCGAGTGATCGAGAGCGCGCCAGCGTCGTCTCGAGGCTCGGGCGAGGTGAAGGGGAACCGCTGGATGAGCGCTATTCGCGCAGCGGGTAGGTGCCGGTGGGGGTGACGAGGAATCGGTGGCCGAGGGGGCTGGTCCACCGGTAGATGCCGGGTGCGAGTGCGGTGTAGCGCCAGCGGCTGTGGGTCTTGGCCCGGTGGTGTTGTCGGCAGAGTGGGGTGAGGTTGCAGGGGCAGGTGGCGCCGCCAGCGTCGTAGGGCTGGCGGTGGTCAAGGTCGCAGCTGGTGGCGGGGATGGTGCAGCCGGGGAAGCGGCAGGTGTGGTCGCGCCAGGTGGTGTGGCGGCGGAGGCGGTCGGGGATCTCGTAGGCATCGACATGATCACAGTCGGCGAGGTCGACGACCGGTCGGACGGTGATGCGGCTGGCCTGCTGCAACCACTCCCTGATCTGCGTCGTGGCGACGGGGCGGTTGTGGCAGCGCCCGACCGGGTTCTCACCCGTCAGGGATTCCGGGGTGACGTGGACGACGACCTCGGCCTTCCGCCCGGGCGAAGCCGTGACGAGTTCGCCGGTGGTCTCGTCGACCGTGGTCAGGTCGAGCTCCAGATCAGCACGCGCCATGTCGCCGAGTGAACGTGCCATGCGGACGTCGTGCGAGGACTCGTCGCCGAACCGCGCCCGCGTCGCAGCCCGTCGCTTGGTGGCAGCTTCGAGGTCGGCGGCGTCGCCGGCATCCAAGGTGGCGTCGAGGTAGGCGATGCCGTCCGGGGTGGGGTCGGAGAACCGGACCCCGAGCTGCTCGCACTCACGCTGCCGCTGGGCCTCGGCCAGCTCGGGGTCGAAGCGCTTGATGGCCTCGTCGATGAGTCGGTCGAGCTGGGCCCAGGTCACTTTGTGGGCTGCGAAGAGCTGGCGGTCGACGAAGGCTGCGGCGTCAGCGTTGAGGTCGATGGTGGCTTCGGCGATCTTCGCGGCTCGCCACGGCACCAACCGGCCCGCCAGCACGGCCGCGTAGACGTGCGGGAGCCGCCACGCGCACTCCAGGATCCGGGCGACGTAGCGTCGTCCACCATCGGGGGTGCGGCCGAGCACCGCGACCAGTTCCATCAGGGCGAACTCGGCCACCAGCGGAGTGCCCTCACCCGCGAGACGGACTCCGGTGTCGAGCGCAGCCACCACGTCCTCGACCGGCTTCTCCGCACCCTCGTGGAGGTTGCGTTCGGCCCACGCCACGATGCCCTGCCACGTGCGGACCTCCGAGGCCTGACGAGCCGCCTCCTCACCCACCAGCACGTCCAGCAGCGCCGACGAGGAGACGCCGTCGAACGGCGCGAACGGACCGTCGTCCACGCCACCGTTCACGTCGTCGAAACCATCCCCGAGAGTCATACGCAGATGGTGGCACGGACCCCCGACAGAACCCGAACGTGCCGCAGAACCCTGTGGACAAGCAGGTTCCTCGACAGGTCGCCGGGTCTCGAGACGGCGCTAGCAGCCCTCCTGGGCCGCAGACGGATCAGATCTCCAGGCGCGAGCCGACGATGATCGTGCGGTCCTGCGGAAGGCCGAAGTGGGCGGCGGCGTCGACTGCGATCCGCGACGTCGCGAGGAAGAGGCGCCGGCGCCACCAGGGCAGGCCGATGCCGCGGTCGGGATCGGCGTCCACGAGCTCGATGCGGGAGAGGAAGTAGGTGGACTGCTCGAAGTCGTACCTGCCCTCGGCGAGATCGGGGGGCAGGTCGGCAAGCGCACTCGGCACGTCGATCCGCTCGGCGTAACCGTAGTTGAGGGTCAGGTGCGTGATGCCGTCGGTGGGATCGCCCAGGTCGTCGACGTCCCAGCGGTGGGCTTCGTCGACGCGCGGGAGCTCGGCGACCGCCACCGTCACCACGACGACGTAGCGATGTCGGGCGCGGTGGTGGGCGACGTTGGAACGGAGCGCGAGCGGCGCGGTGGAGGCCCCACGGTTGAGGTAGACGGCGGTGCCCGGGACCGTGACGACCTCAGCCGTCCCCCGCAACTCGAGCGCGAAGCCGGGCAGCGGCCCCTCCAGGCGCTCGCGGCGCGCGGTCACCAGCTGCCGACCGCGCTGCCAGGTCGTCATGACGACGAAGAGCACGACGGCGATCGTGAGCGGCAGCCAGGCGCCATGCACGAGCTTGGTCATGTTGGCGGCGAGGAAGAGCAGGTCGATCGTTAGCAATGGCACCGCCAGCGCCACCAGAGCCCACCTCGGCACCCGGCAGTGCTGCCAGGCGACGTAGAAGAAGAGGACGGTGGTGATCGCGATCGTGCCCGTCACGGCCATGCCGAAGGCGTAGGCCAGCGCCGCCGAGCTCCCGAAGCTCACCACGAGGATGACGACGGCCACGAGAAGCACGCCGTTGACCAGCGGCACGTAGATCTGGCCGCGACTCGATCGCGAGGTGTGCAGCACCCGCAGCCGCGGCAGGTACCCGAGCTGCGCGGCCTGCGAGGCCACGGAGAAGGCACCGGTGATGACCGCCTGCGACGCGATGACCGTGGCAGCGGTGCCGAGCAGCACGATCGGCAGCCTCGCCCAGTCGGGCGGGAGCAGGAAGAAGGGGGCCGAGGCGTTGCTCGGATCCTCGAGCAGCAGGCCTCCCTGGCCGAGGTAGCTCAGCACACACGCCGGGAACACCAGGAAGATCCACCCCACCGAGATCGGACGACGACCGAAGTGCCCCATGTCGGCGTAGAGGGCCTCCGCGCCGGTGACCGCCAGAACGATCGCGGCCAGGGCGAAGAAGGCGATGTCGAAACGACCGGCGAGGAAGCCGATGGCGTGCGTGGGCGACAGCGCGCCGAGGATGCCGGGGTGCAGCGCGATCCCGCGCAGTCCACAGAGGCCGATCGCGACGAACCACGCGATCATCACGGGCCCGAAGAAGCGGCCCACCGAGGCCGTGCCCACCCGCTGGACGGCGAAGAGCAGCACCACGATCACGACGGTCGCCGGGACGACGAACCCGCCCAGTCCCGGTCGCAACACCTCCACGCCCTCGATGGCGGAGAGCACCGAGATTGCGGGCGTGATCATGCTGTCGCCGAGGAAGAGGGCGGCACCGAACGTGCCGAGCGCCACCAGCGCGACGGTGGCTCCTCGTCGTCCACCCCTGCCCCAGCGCCGCAGCAGGGTGATGAGCGCCATGATGCCGCCCTCACCCCGGTTGTCGACGCGCATGGCCAGCAGCACGTAGGTGACGGTGACGATCAGCATGACCGACCAGAAGATGAGCGACACCACGCCCATCACGTTCTCGTCGGTCAGCGGAACGGGATGCGGATCATCGGGGTTGAAGACGGTCTGCAGCGTGTAGATCGGACTGGTGCCGATGTCACCGAAGACCACACCGAGCGCCCCGACGACCGCCGCCAGTCGCAACGGGCTCGGCCTGGTACTCCCCCGGCGCTCTGCGGGCGTGGACGGCGCTGGCTCGTCCTTCGTGGTGCTCACCGCGCGAACCTAGACCCGGGTCACGCGGGATCTGCGCGTCCTGACGCGATCCGAACACGAGGATCGCTCACGCCGGGGGCAGGCGCGAAGTCCCCGGCCCTCAGCCGCGGTTGGCCGCGACCGCCGCCCGCACCAGGTCCGTGAACGCGGCGTCGTCGACGTCCTCGCCCTCGTGCAGGTCGACGGCGCGGCGGGTGCCGGCGTCCAGGCTGGCGTTGAAGATGCCGGTGGGGTCGGGCAGCGAGGCGCCCTTCGCGAAGGTCAGCTTGACCTTGTCCTTGTAGGTCTCGACGGTGCAGACCAGGCCGTCGCAGGAGAAGGTCGGCACGCCGTCGGGATTCGTGGGTTTGCGCCACTTGCGCTCCTCCACCATGCCGTGGTCGGCGGCGAGCAGCAGCCCCCGCATCCGGTCCACCTGCGCCTCGCGCCAGTCGCTCATGGCGGCAACCTACTCCTGGACGCCGACAGCCCCGGAGCGCCTGCTCCGGGGCTGTCGACGCGGTGCGGGTCGTGACGGTCAGGCGACCTTGGCGCGCAGGAACTCGAGCGCGCGGCCCCAGGCGAGCTTGGCCTGCTCGGGGTCGTGGGTGCCGGCCTTGTCCTCGTCGTTGTGGAAGGCGTGGCCGGCCGGGTAGTAGAAGAACTCGACCTCGGCGCCGGACTCATCGCGGATCTGCTTCTCCTGCTCGCGAGCCTGGTCGACCGGGTAGAAGCCGTCCTCCTCCGCGTAGTGGCCCTGCACGGCGGCGGTGAGGCCGCGGTAGGTGTCGGGGACGGCAGGGCCGACGCCGTAGAACGGCACGGCGGCCGAGATCTTGTCGCCGGCCTCCTTGGCGAGCAGCAGCACGAAGCCGCCGCCCATGCAGAAGCCGATGGTGCCGAGGTGGGCGGAGGTGACGGCGTCGTGGCCGAGGAGGAAGTCGACGGCACCCGAGAGGTCCTTGGCGGCCTGCTCGACGGGCAGGCTCATCATGAACTCACCGGCCTGGTCGGAGTCGTGGGCGACCCGACCGCCGTAGAGATCGGGCGCGAGTGCGACGAAGCCCTCCTTGGCGAGGCGGTCGCAGACGTCGGCGATGTGGTCGTCGAGACCCCACCACTCCTGCACCACGACGACGCCCGGACCGGAGCCGGACTCCGGGACGGCGAGATAGCCGTGGGCCTCGTTGCCGTTGCTGGGGAAGGTCACGTTCTGACGCGGGTTGTCGCTCATGGATCCGAGACTAGGAACCGCGGCCAAGCGCCGCCGCGACGCGCCGCAGCACCTCCGCGTGCGCCTCGGCGAGCGGGATGCGTTCCTGCTCGACGCGCGCATGGGTCGTGCGGGCGGGGTCGCAGAGCAGGTCGTACAACTCCTGCTCCGCAGGTCGCAGCCCGTGGACGACGCCCGCCGACCCCGCGCGCACCGGCTTCGCGTCATGGCCGTGGTCGACCCCGAAGCGCTCCCAACGTCGATAGGTCGCGACGTCCATGAGGATCGAGTCGACGTCGAGCCCGGCACGACGGAACTGCGCGAGGATCTCGAGTCCGGCGGCGTCGAGGTCGCCCCAGTAGAGCCGCACCGGCGCCTCATGCACCCACGCGAGCGCCGCCACGGTGCCGCCGCCGGCGCCGCTCCCCTCGATCGCGATCCCGCCCGGCACCTCGGGGAAGCACTGTGCGGTGTCGCGGTTCTCCGAGATGAGGACGACGCCCGGTCGGTAGGCGGGCTCGGCGCCGTCGCCGAGCGTGGCCACGTCGAATCGGCGGCCGCCGGCGGCCAGGTGGTCGGGGTCGAGATAGGTCAGATGGACCCGGGGTGGGCGACTCGCGCGGAGCCCCAGGTCCTCGAGGCCGATCAGCCGCTGCACGAGCGAGAGGCCCCGCTGGTCGAGCCACTTCGAGCCCATCCCCTCCACCGGCACCTGGCGGGCGGTGAGGCCGTGGTCGGGGTGCTCGGCGAACCAGCGAGCCGCTCGGAGGAGGAGGTCCACCTCGACGTCTTCCCAGGGGTCGAGCTGGCCGATGATCGCTGCGCGCGTCGCGTGGTCAACGGCGGGGAAGGCCGTGAGCAGGTCGGCCCGGACGCGGCCGCGCGCGACGCGCTCCGGCCAGTCGCCGCCGACGAAGGCGACTGCGGCGTCGACGTCGTCGACCACCAGGCGGGCGGGCAGCTCGAAGGCGGGCGGCACCCGGCGGGTCTCCAGGCGCACCCCCGGGACGGGCGCGAAGTCGAACCACGCCATGCGCTGCGCGAAGAGCTCGCTCTCCCACTGCGCCATCACCGCCGCCTCGGTGAGGCCCGAGGTCCCCAGGGCGAACCCCGACCGCCATCCGAGGGCGCCCACCACTACGCGCGTCCAGTCCGCACGAAGCCGCGAGGCGACGAGCGCTCGGGCCTCCTCGGGCGTCCTCACCGAGCGTCGGAGGCGGGGTCGAGAGGCCGCGCCCCCGGTCCGGGACGCGACGTGACCGCCCGCGGATCCTCGACCCGGTGACCGCTCTCGCACACGAGGGCCGCGTGGACGACGGCCCCGCAGCCGACGTGCTCCAGCTCGACCGGCGGCCCCTCGGGCGCTGCGTAGTAGCGCCGGCCCCAGTCCGCCACCGCGGCGAGCACCGGGTAGAGATCGAAACCCTTGTCGGTGAGGCGGTACTCATGGCGCTCGCGACCGCCGCCCTCGGGGCGGTAGGGCACGCGCCGGAGGATGGCGTGGTCGACCAGGCGCGCGAGCCGGTCGCTGAGCACCTGGCGGGCCAGGCCGCTGTGCTGCTGGATGTCGTCGAAGCGGCGCACGCCGTTGAAGACCTCGCGCAGCACAATGAGCGTGCCGCGCTCGCCGAGCACGCGCATCGCGGCGGCGACCTGGCAGTTCTCGGTGGAGTAGGCCAGCGCAGCGGGCTGACTGGTGCGGGTGGCGCGGGGGGTGCGCGGTGCCGTGACCATGCCCACAGCATGCCGCACGCTGGGTCTGATTGACAGACTCAACTGCGACGCGGAAGGGTGGCCGCCATGACCGACACCCGCCCGGAGTCCCCCGCGCTCGACCCGCTGGCCCTCAGCGGACTCGAGCTCATGCAGGCGATGGCGCGCGGCGACCTCCCGCCCGCACCGATCGCCGCCACCATCGGGATGACCGGTTTCGGCGCCGAGGAGGGGTCGGTGTGGGTCGAGCTCACGCCCGAGCACCGGCACTACAACCCGCTCGGCACGGTGCACGGCGGCGTGCTCTCCACGCTCCTCGACACCGCCGCCGGCTGCTCGGTGCACACCACCCTCGAGCCCGGCCAGGGTTACACCTCGCTCGACCTCACGGTGAAGTTCCTCCGCCCGGCCACCGCGGAGTCGGGCACCCTGCGCACCACCGGGCGCGTCATCTCCCGTGGACGACGCACCGCGCTGGCCGAGGCCCAGGTCACCGACGCCCAGGGGCGGCTCGTGGCCCACGCGACGTCCACCTGCATGATCTTCAGCTGAGCCCCCGCTCCCCCGGTTCCCGCACCGCCCCAGCAAGGAGTCCCGATGGCCCGCCCCGACGAGCGCAGCTCGACCGTGTCCGATCTCGCCGACCTGCTCACCGTGGAGGTGCGCGGCAAGCAGCGCTACCACGAGCCGGCCACCCCCACCGACGCCGAGGCCTTCGCCGAGGTCGTCCGCTCGCGCCGCTCGGTGCGGGTGTTCACCGACACCCCGATCCCGCCCGAGGTGCTCGACGAGTGCCTCGACCTGGCGATGCTCGCGCCGAACTCCTCCGGCCTGCAGCCGTGGGAGTTCTACGTCGTGCGCAGCGAGCCGACCCGCTCGAAGCTCGTGAAGATCTGCATGGGTCAGCTGGCGGCGCGCACTGCGGCCGAGCTGATCGTGTGCGTGGCCCGCACCGACCGGATCTCGGAGCACGCCGCCCAGATGCTCGAGGAGTGGCCGACGCCCGAGACGCCCGGACCGGCGCGCCAGTACTACCGCTTCATCCCCTACCTCTACGGCCCCGGACCGCTCGGCGTGGCCGCACCGATCAAGCGCGCCGTCGCCGCCGTGGCCGGACTTGTGCGGCCCGTGCCGCGCGGCCCCTACACGGCTGCCGAGCTGCGCCTGTGGGCTGCGAAGTCCACGGCGCTGGCCTGCGAGAACCTCGTGCTCGCGCTGCGCGCCCACGGCTTCGACAGCTGCATGATGGAGGGCTTCGACGAGGCCCGCCTGCGCCGCCTGCTCGACCTGGACGACGCCGCGCTGCCGATCATGGTGGTGGGTGCGGGCGAGCGCGCTCCCGACGGCGTGTTCTGGCCGCAGGTGCGCTTCGACCGCAGCCAGTTCGTGCACGAGGTCTGAGCAGCAACCCCGGCGCTCACTCCGCCGTGGCGTCGGTGATCGGCGTGATCCAGGCCTGGTGGGTGCGCGGGTTCTTCGTGATCGCGAGCAGCTCGTCCATGTGCGGCTCGAGACCGGTGACCTTGTCGAGCGGCACGCCGACGACGAGCTGGAAGCCGAGCCCCTTCCACGCCTGCACGGCACGGCCGGCGAACTCGGAGTCGGCCTTGACGAAGCCCTCGTCAAGGAAGACGGGCGCGAAGCGAGGGCGCGAGCGCATCTCGTCGCCCAGCCGGAAGCGCAGGGCGGAGCCGACGATGAAGGCCACGAGCTCCTGGCTCTCGCCGCCGCTCTTCTCCCCCAGCGTGCGGTAGGTGGCGAGCACCTCGCCCGTGACCGGGTCGTAGCGCTCCGCGCTGACCTCCACGTGGCGCCGCACGTCGAGCAGGCGCTCGCGGTCGCTCGGGCCGTCGACCGCGTGCTCGGATCGGCGCAGTTGGCTCATGAAGCGGCTGAGGTCGGCGAAGCGCCGCTCGAGGTCCTCCTCCTTGAGCTCGGCCGTCGCCGAGGACGACAGCGCGCGGAGGTCCTTCATGAACAGCTGCACGTGGGCGGGCGCGAGGCGGCGCAGCCGGATGCGGAGCCGGCCGCCGGCCGCGCCGAACTCGAGGCGTCGCAGGATGGCGTTGATCGGTTCGAGACGGTCCTCGATCTCCTCGACCGACGACGACATCGCTCCCAGCAGCGGCACGAGGTCCTGCCCGCTCCACTCGGTGAGCCGGCGGCGCCACTCGCCGCGTCGGTGGGCCAGGCCCTTGCCGCGGATGTCGTCGAGGATGCGCGCGTAGTCGGGGTAGGACTCGGCGGTGACGCCGAGGTTGGGCGAGTCCCACTGGAACTTGTAGTGGCGGAAGATCGTGGCGAGGTCGTCGCTGCAGCGGCGGATCTCGGCCTCGGCGTCGGCCAGCGCCGTGCGCAGCCGCTCCCCGAGCCGCTGGGAGTTCTCCATGAACCGGTCGAGGTCGTCGGGCTCGGCCGGTGCTGCCGCCGCCGCGAACTCCGCGGCCAGCGCCTCCTCCTGCTCCTCGGTGAGGACGACGCCACCCGCCGCCTCGATCGCCTCGAGGCGGTCCTTGACGACGTCCTCGGCCGTGATGAGCTCGCCGTGGTCGGCCCCGAGTCGCTTCTGGAGGGCCTCGGCCTCGAAGCGCTCGCGGCGAGCCGTCTGCAGCTGCGCCTCGAGATCGTCGATCTGCGCCTGCAGCACCTGGAGGCGGTCGTCGGAGCCGAGGATGGCGGCGCGCCGCTCATCGAGCTCGACGATGCGCCGGTCGCTGCCGGCGACGTCGACGTCGTCGAAGCGGGCGAGCACGATGGCCTCGTAAGCGCGCCGCTCCTGCTCGAGCAGCGACGCCCGACGCGCGAGCTCGGCGAGGCGCGCGTCGACCTCACCCAGGCGCTTGTCGACCTCCGCGAGCTGGGCGTCGATCTCGGCGATGGCCTCCTCGCTGGAGAAGCCGATGATGTTGCGCTGGTCGCCGCGCCCGTGGGTGCCGCGGCGGCCGTGGCGCGTCTGGCCGGCGGCGGTGACGCGCAGGCCCGGCCCATCGAGGCCGTCGGTGCCCTCGACGCACAGGGCGTTGCGCGCCGGCTCCTCGACGTGGGCCTGCACCCACCCGGAGAAGGGCGAGTCCTTGAACAGCAGCTTGCCCGCGATGCGCTCGGGATCGGCCGCACCGGTGGGCGGCAGGTCGAGCTCGACGCCCTGGAAGGTCAGGCGCCCCGGCAGCCGCAGGGAGTCGATGGCGGCCGAGAAGTGGGCGAGCTGCTCGAGCGGCACGAGCATGGTGCGCGCGCTGCCGCCGAGCACCGTCTCGATCGCGGTGCGCCAGCGGGCCTCCTCGGGGGCGACGTCGATGAGCTCGGCCACGAACGGCAGTTCATCGACGCTCAGCCCGCTCGCACCGGCGACGGCCGTGCGGAGGTCGTGCAGGTGGGCCGGCACGCGGCCGGCGCGGCTCTCCAGCGAGGCGCGCTCCTGGCGCAGCACCCCCTGCTCCTGCGCGAGGGGGAACTGCTGGTCGCGCAGCAGGGTCTCCCGCTCCGCGCGCAGCGACGCCTGGGCGCGCTCCCCCTCGTCGAGGCGTTCGCGGGCGGTGACCTGGAGCGCGGCGAAGGCCTCGGCGGACTCCAGCGCGGTGTCGAGGTCGGGAGCGTCGCGACCGTCGAGGTCGGTGAGGCCGACGAGCGGATAGACGCGCTCCTCGAGCTCGGCCAGGCGGTTGCCGCGCTCCTCGCGCAGCACGCGCTCGGCGTCCACCTGGGCTGCGAGGCGCTGCAGGTCGCCGCCGCCGGCGGCACGGTGCTCCTCCTTGGCGGCGTCGAGATCGCCGGCCAGCTGCACCTCGGCGGCCTGGGCCGAGCCGAGGGCCTGCAGGCAGGCGCGCCGCTCCTGGCTGTTGGCGGCGAGCGCCGCTTCGATGAGGCGGAGGTGGGTGCGCGCCAGCCACAGTCGCAGCGGCGTGAGGTCGCCGCTGAGGGTGAGGCCGAAGGAGTCGAGCTCGCCGAGCCGGCTCTCGGCCGCGACCTTGCGCTCGTGGAGCTCGGTGATGGGCTCCAGCAGCTCGAGCTTCTGCTGCTCGGTGCGCATGGCGGCGTGCGCGGCGTCGAGGTCGTCGAAGTGCTCGATCGCGCGGTCGGCGGCGGCGAAGGTGGCCGGTCGCTCGAGCACCATCTCCTTGTAGAGCTCGTCGACGCTGCGGACCTGGTTGCCCGCCTGGATGCGTGCCAGCAGCCGCAGCGCCTTCGCGCCGTCGCCGTTGGCGCCGATGCCGAGGCGGGCGTGCAGCACCGCGGAGAATTCCGCGTACGTGCGGTGCACCCGCACACCGGGGAACAGCTTCTTGAGCGCGTTGGCGTGGAAGCGCTCGGGCACCGCCGCCTCGAGCCGCTCGAGCGGGAGCGCCGCCTCGAGGGTCCACATCTGCATCTGGACGTCGCTCGAGCGCGCCGCGCGCCGCGGCACGTAGTAGGTGCGCAGCGCGGTGAACCGCCCGCCCTGGTCGTTGACGAAGGTCGTCGCCACCGCGCCCCAGGTGTCGGCGCCCTTGCCGCGCAGCAGCTTCTCGACGGGGCGACCGGTGCGAGGGTCATCGACGACGTCGACGGCGCCGCGCAGGTAGGAGAGCAGGTTGCGCTGACCGGCGCTGCGCGCACGGCCGGCGACGGCGTCGTTGGAGGCGCCGTTGAACTTGGTGTCGGAGGGCATCATCAGCGCCGTGTAGGCGTCGAGGATGGTGCTCTTGCCCACGCCGGAGGCACCCGAGATCATCGTGGCGTCGCTGCCCAGCGGCACCGTGGTGAGACCGCCGAACCCGCCCCAGTTGACCAGCTGCAGCAGCGACGCGCGCCACTGCACGGTGTCGTCGACCGGAGCGGCCACGCTCTCGCGGTCGAAGAGACCGTCGCCGTCGGGCACCGGACCGCCCCCGGGGAGCCCGTCCGGCGTGGCTGCGCTGCGGACCTCGTCGATGCTCATGCGCGGCTCCCCTCGTCGTCCTCGGGCCCGGCGGGCGCGTCGCGCTCCCGCGGCTCGTCGTCGCTGAACAGGTCACCGGCATCGCCGTCGGCGCCGACCGCGACCGGCGGTGTGCCGTTGGCCTCGCGGAGGGCGGCGAGCAGCTCGGTGAGCAGCTCGAGCGGCATCAGCGGCTCGACGGCCTCGCTGATCTCGAAGCGGTCCTCCGAGGCGGTCTCGATGAGGAGGCCCGCCTTGGCGACCGAGGCGACCGCGTTGCGGGCGCGGCGCTCGTCGCCCGCCTCGTCGGTGGCGTGGGGCGGGCGGTAGCTCTCGACGTAGTCGAGGATGTCGTCGCGGTCGATGTAGACGCGATGGTCGCCGCCGGCGTGGCCCGCACGCAGCCGGTCACGCAGGTGGACGAGGACGAGGGTCTCCTCGCGCGACCACGCGGTGTCGTGCAGCAGCGTGGGGAAGCGGGCGCCGGCCTCGGCGAGCGCCTGCCGCTTCCAGGCCACCTCGCGCACGGGGTCGATCTGGAGGTCGAGGAAGAGGTCGTTGAGGCGCGAGCGCAGCACCCGCTCGTTCTCGACGAGCACCGACCAGTCGCGCGGATGGGTGCGGGCGCTGATGAAGCGCTGCTTGAGCAGGCTCACGAGCGCATGGCGCTGGGCGTAGGCCAGCCCGCCCTCGTCGCCCTCGAAGAGCGAGACCGACGAGGCGTCGGCGGAGTCGAAGCCATCGTCGAACTCCTCCTCGACGCCGGGCAGCCGCTCGTCGTCGGCGGCCGGGTCGAGCTCGGGCGCGTCGGTGATCTCGGGGGCGGTCACGACGAAGCCTCCTGGAGGTCGGGGTCGGGCAGCGGGGTGCGCGGGGCGGCCAGCACGCGGCGGCTGCCGTCGGGCCGGATGGCGGTGAAGGCCTCGACGACGTCGTCGGCGCTCCAGCCGCGGTCGGCGGCCAGGTGCAGCAGTCCGAAGATCTCCACCGGACGACGCAGCGACGGCTCGAGGCTCTCGAAGAGCTCGCCGAGCGAGCCGGCCGGCAGCAGGTCGGCCAGGGCGTCGTCCAGGCGGGAGCGCAGGGTGCCCAGCTGGGGGCCGCCCTGGGCCATCAGCTCGGTGAGCGAGAGGGCGGGCGCCTCGGCGGGATCGGCCACGCCGATGCGGTCGGGCAGGACGTCGTCGGCGGGGTCGTGGAAGCGCTCGCGCAGGTGGTCGACGCCGACCCGGGCGGGCAGCAGCGGGACGTCGTGGGTGGCGCGCGGCCCGGTGGCCGCCATCCACGTCATCAGTTCGGACTCGACCTGGCGCAGGGTCTGCTCCAGCTCGCGGTCGCGGGCGGCGTCGCGCGAGACGATGTACTCCTTGAGCGTGGCGGTGACCCGGCTGCGCTGGGCGAGCACGCGGTCGAGGCCGTCGCGCACGAGCCGCACGGTGCCGCGCAGCTCGGAGCGGTCGCCGTCGGCCAGAAGGCCGTCGGTGAGCGGGTGCTCGAGCAGCGCGGTGAGGTCCTCGCGCAGCTGGGTGACGAGGGCGTCGTCGCGCAGCAGGGTGAAGGCCCCCTCGAAGGCCCGCCCCTCGTGCGTGGCCGTCATCAGGGCGTCGGCGCGCGCGAGGTACTCGTCGATCACCTCGCCCGCCGGGCGGTCCTCGGCGCGGAAGGCCGCGAGGATCTCGCTGCGGATCGTGGCGAAGCGCTCCTCCACGCGGGCGAAGTCGCTGGGCAGTGCCGAGATGAGCGAGAGCAGCTCGGTGAAGCCCTCGGCCATGTAGTCCTCGGTGGCGCCGACCATCTCGGCACCGTCGACGAGGCGATCGCGCTCGGCGGTGAGTCGTGCGATCTCGTCGTTGAGGAGGGTGACCCGCGCGCCGCGGTCGGGATTGGCCTCGGCATTGAAGCGCCGCACGGTGCCGAGGATGGTGGCGATGCGGTGCTCGCTGAGGGTCGCGCGGTCGCGGGCGAGGTTCTTGACCAGCTCCAGCGCCTGCTGGGCGTGCGAGGTGAGCGTGTAGACCTCGCGACCCTGCTCGTCGAGCGAGCGCACCAGCCACTGCCCCCGCATCCAGCGCTGGCAGATCTCGCGCCCCGAGCCCGAGGGCACGTCGCTCTCACCGGCCAGCCGGATCTGGGCGAGGTGCTCCTCGACCTGGGTGTGCAGCCGGGCGGTGGGGATCGGCTTGTTGTTGCGGCCGAACGCCGCACGGAAGATCGTGATGACGACGGGTGCCTGCCGCTGGTGCAGCAGCGTGAGGGTGGGTTGGGCGAAGGCCCCCTTGACCCTCGCCAACTCACCGGCGATCTCGCTCACTCCCGCCTCCCTCGTGCTCCGTGCCTGCCGTGCGAAGCGACATCGTCACACAGGCGCCCGACACGACCCCAGACGCCTCCCGGGCTGCGGACCGTCGCCACCCGACTCCCCAGCAGGCGCCCGGGTACCGTCGAGCCCGTGCCGACCTACACCGAGCAGGGCAAAGCCTTCGACCGCGACATGAACTACATCCCCGACCGGATCACCGCCGAGCCGGGGCGCGGCCAGGATCCCCGCGACGGCGAGTCGCTCGACGTCCAGACCTGGCCGGTGGAGCCGGGCCGCTACCGCCTGGTGGCGGCCAAGGCCTGCCCGTGGGCGAACCGGTCGATCATCGTGCGCAGCCTGCTGGGCCTCGAGGACGTCATCTCGCTCGGCCTGCCCGGCCCCACCCACGACGCCCGCAGCTGGACCTTCGACCTCGACGAGGGCGGGGTCGACCCCGTGCTCGGCTACGAGCGGCTGCAGGAGGCCTACTTCGCGCGCTACGCCGACTACCCGCGCGGCATCACCGTGCCGGCGATGGTCGACATCCCCACCAAGGCCGTGGTCACCAACGACTTCCCGTGGATCACCCACGACCTGTACTTCGAGTGGCGCGACCACCACCGCCCCGATGCGCCGAACCTGTGGCCCGACGACGTCCGCGACGAGATGGAGACCGTGATGAAGCGGGTCTTCACCGAGGTCAACAACGGCGTCTACCGCTGCGGGTTCGCCGGCTCGCAGGAGGCCTACGAGGACGCCTACGACCGCCTCTTCACCGCCCTCGACTGGCTGGAGGAGCGCCTCACGGACCGTCGCTACCTCATGGGCGAGGCCATCACCGAGGCCGACATCCGCCTGTTCACCACGCTGGCGCGCTTCGACCCCGTCTACCACGGCCACTTCAAGTGCAACCGCAACAAGCTCACCGAGATGCCGGCGCTGTGGGGCTACGCCCGCGACCTCTTCCAGACCCCCGGCTTCGGCGAGACGATCGACTTCGACCAGATCAAGCGTCACTACTACGTGGTGCACGAGGACATCAACCCCACCGGCGTCGTGCCCAAGGGCCCCGACCTGGCCAACTGGCACAGCCCCCACGGGCGCGAGAAGCTCTGAGGGGCGCGCCCCGGCGCCTCCCCTAGGCCGAGGACGCCGGGGGCAGCTCGGGCATGCCGTCCAGCGTCGCGCCCACCAGCGTCACCACACCCACGAAGCGGGCGGTGGACCCCAGCCAGACCGTGCCATGGTCGGTGCGCAGCGCCGACCGGCCGAGCTGCCTCTCCAGCACTCCGATCTTGAGACGGCCGCCCTCGCGCACCAGTGCGACGTCGCCGCGCTGCGGCCGCCGGCGCACGTCGACGAGCAGCTCGGTGCCGGCCGGCCAACCGCGCGAGGCGAAGGCGTCGTTGCGCAGCCGGCAGCGCATGCGGTCCTCGTCGACCTCGGCCGCGGACGACGCCCGCCCGCCGCGTCGCGCAGCGGGCCGCTCGACCTCCTGGGGGATCTCGGCCGCCACGTCGAAGGGCAGCATCGGGTGCTCGACCCGCACCCGCCTCTCCGAACGCATGTTCGAACTGTAACCGGCGCCGTCGGGCCCCGGGAAGGGGTGTCCGCGGGGCCGGAGGTCCCGCGCGGTCGCGGCGCTTCTCCCCTGCTCGCCCCCTCCGTCTCGGCCCAGGCTGGTGCCATGACCACCTCCCTCGCTCACCCCGTCATCACGCGCACGAGCGCTCCCCGCACCCTGCCGGGGCGCCTGGTCGACCTCCCCGAGGCCGAGGCCTGGGAGCTCGCCGCGAGCCTCCCCGTCGGCCGCCTGGCCTGGAGCGGCTCCGACGGCATCACCGTGCTGCCCGTCAACATCGCCGTCGACGTCGGCGCACGCGTCGTCCTCGTGCGGACGACGCCGTACACACCGTGGGTGCGCCAGGTCGTCGACCACCCGGTGGCGGTCGAGGTCGACCTGCTGGATCCGGTGCACCACAGCGGCTGGAGCGTGCTGCTGCGCGGTCGGTGCACCCGCCAGGAGCGCCCGCCGACCGGCACCGACCTGGCTCGGCTCGTCTCCCCCACACCCTGGGCCACCGGCCCGCGCCTGCTCGAGCTGCGCGTGGACGTCGCCCAGGTGAGCGCACGGCGACTCGATCCCGCTCGCTGAGGGCGCCGGAGGTCGCCGGAGATCGCCACCACCGGAGCCGGCGCCGCCCAGCGCCTATCCTCGCCTGCGTGCCCCAGCCCGCCGAGGACGACGCCCCCCGCCGGCTCCTCCTCGCCGTCGACGCTCCCTCGCTGCTGCACCGCCACCACCACGCGCGCGCCCACACCCGCCACCTCGACCGCTCGGGCCGTCCGGCGTGGGCGCTGCACGGCATGCTGCGCCAGATCCTGGAGTCGATCGACGCCTTCGCCCCCGACGCGGTGATCTTCGGGCTCGACGACCGCACGTCGTCCCTGCGGCGCGACTTCTACCCCGCCTATAAGGCGGGCCGCGCCGAGAAGGATCCCGAGCTCGTCGACCAGCTCGACCGTTCCGGCGCCCTGCTCAACGCCCTCGGCCTCGCAACGGTCACGCCGCCGGGCCTGGAGGCCGACGACGTCAACGCCTCCGCGGCCGCGTGGGCGGTGCGGGAGGGCTGGCAGTGCGTGCTCATCACCTCCGACCGCGACTCCTTCGCCCACATCGGCGAGCACGTCAGCGTGCTGCGCCTCATCGACGGCGGCATCCACGGCTCGCCCCTGCTCACCCCGAGCCGCCTGCAGGCGCTCTACGGCGTCCCCGCCGATCGCTACCTGGAGTTCGCCGCCCTGCGCGGCGACGCGAGCGACAACCTGCCGGGGGTCAACGGCATCGGCGAGAAGACCGCCGCCACCCTCCTCGCCCATCTCGGCTCCATGCAGGCGGTGTGGGCCGACCTCGCCGAGGACGACGGCCGCTCGGTCGTGGCGGCTCTCGACGCGCTCGCCGCCGAGACCGGCGCCCGCCGCATCGGCAACCTCGTGCGCACCCGACTCGCCGCCGAGGGGGCCCGCGAGCGCTACGAGTTCAACCTGCGGCTGATGTCCTCGCGCACCGACCTCGACCTCGGACTCACCCCCGACGTGCCCGGCACACCGGGCCTGCTGCCCATCGATCCGGCCCGCGTGCAGAGGGTCGTGGGCCATCTCGACATCCAGGCCACCACCGACCTCGCCGTGCGGGTGCTCTCCACCGACCCGGCGTCGACGCGGCCCGCGCAGTGAGGCCCTAGCACCACCCGCGGACGCCGCCGGGCGTCAGGTCGAGGTCGCGCAGCTCGATGGCCAGGCGTCCGCCCCACGCGCGGCAGGCGCGGTCGAAGTCGGCCCGGCGGTACTCGATCACCAGCACCCGGCGGCCGTAGACCCGGGCGTAGGCACCGCACTCGTCGAAACGGCCGCACTCCTCGGCCACCGCGAAGTCGAAGGCCGCGCGCCGCCGACCGTCGAAGCCGGCCCAGTTCTTCTGCCCGATCGCGAGCCCGGCGCGGTGGGCGGCGGTGGTGAACAGGCGGGCCGTGGCGATCGCCTGGCCGGCCGTGAGCAGACCGCCGCTGCGGCTGAAGGAGTCGAGGTTGTCGATCTCCACCGCGTCGAACCCGCGGCGGGCGCAGCCGCGGATCCATCCGCCCACGATCGAGCCGATCGCGCGCCGCTTCGCCGGCGTGCGGATGTCGAGGAGGAACTCACCCCACGCCTCGTCGAGCACCGGCCGACCGCCGCGGGTGAGGATCAGCGAGCGGTGCCTGCTCCAGAAGGCGCGCTCGTTCGGCTGGGTCTGGAACCCGTTGACGTAGCAGACGTTGTAGCGCCCCGGCGCCGGCCGCGCGGTGCGGTCGCGCACCACGATGCGCACGTTGGACGACGGGGGCGCGGCGCCGCCGAGCTGGTAGTCGGCGTCCACGCCCACCGGCAACGGCAGGACGCCCTGCGCGACGAACTCCGCCTGTGCGGGAGCACCTCCAGGAAGAAGACATGCCAGGAGGACCAAAGAGACCGACAGGAGAACGCGATGCACAAGCTCATTCAAGCCGCTGCCTGACCGGCGAAACAGGTGCGATCGGATAGGAAGGGACCATGCTGCTCGCCGACTTCGTCCGCTGCGACATCGACGTCGCGCCCGCGGTGGAGGCCGACGGTCCCGTCCGGATCGCCGCCTGGACCTGCGGTGACGGTCCCCCGCTGCTGCTGCTCCACGGCTGGCCGCAGTCGCACCTGATGTGGCACGCCGTCGCGCCCGCGCTGGCGCGCGAGTTCACCGTCGTGCTCACCGACCTGCGCGGCTACGGCGAGAGCGACGCGCCGCCGGCGGGCGCGGCGTCCACCGGGTACGCGGGCTACGGCAAGCGGGCGATGGCCGACGACCAGGTGCGGGTGATGCAGGCGCTCGGTCACGAGCGGTTCTCGCTGATCGGGCACGACCGCGGCGCGCGGGTGGGTCACCGACTCGCGCTCGACCACGCCGAGCGCGTCGAGCGGCTGACGCTCATCGACGTCGTGCCGACCCGCCACGTGCTCGAGACGGCCGACCTCGCGCTCGCCCGGGCCTACTTCCACTGGTTCCTGCTGGGCGCTCCGCCGCCGATCCCCGAGCAGGTGCTGGGCGCCGACCCCGAGGGGTGGGTGCGCACGGTGCTGCGCGACTCACCGCTGGGCGGCGGGGTGACGTGGCACCCCGACGCCCTCGACGCCTACCTCGCCGCCCACCGCCGCCCCGAGGTGGTGGCCGCCACGATCGGCGACTACCGCGCCGCCCTGGCCGTCGACCTCGAGCACGACCGCGCGGATGCCGGCCGCCTCCTCCCGATGCCCACCCAGGTGCTGTGGGGCGCCGACGGGTTCGTGGGGCGCCGGTACGACGTGCTCGACGTGTGGGCCTCCTACGCCGCCGACCTCACGGGACTCGCGCTGCCCGGTGGCCACTTCGTGCCCGAGCAGTCGCCGCACGAGACGCTCGCGGCGTTGCGCGAGCACCTCGCGCCGCTGCTCCAGCCGATCTAGCTGATCTAGCCGGCGGGCCGTCTCACATCGCCTTCGCGCCGTCGCGGACGGCCTCGCGGATCCGGCTGTAGGTGCCGCAGCGGCACACGTTGCGGATGCCGTCGAGGTCGTCCTCGGTGATCGCGCGCCCCTCGGCCTTGACCCGCTTGACCAGGGCGACCGCCGCCATGATCTGGCCGGGCTGGCAGTAGCCGCACTGCGACACGTCGCGATCGAGCCAGGCCTCCTGCATGGGGTGCAGGCCGTCGCCCGGCACCGTGTCGGCGAGGCCCTCGATGGTGGTGACCTCGTCATCGGGCTTGAGGGCGGCCACGGGCACGGCGCACGGGTTGAACGCCTTGCCGTTGATGTGGGAGGTGCAGGCCTTGCAGACGTTGATGCCGCAGCCGTACTTGGGGCCGGTGACACCGAGCACGTCACGCAGCACCCAGAGCAGGCGCACGTCGTCCTCGACCTCGACCGTGACGGTCTCGCCGTTGTGCTGGAAGGTGTGGGTGGGCATGGGTTCGCCTCTCGATCTCGAAAGCGGTGGGCGCGCGGTCAGCGCGCGAAGTCGAGGCCGTCGGTGGGCGCGGGCGGCACCGGCGGCGCGAGCGTCTTCGGGGTGAAGTGCAGCGGGTCGCGGAAGTTGATGGGGAACTCCTTTGGCATCGTGCCGGTGGCTCGCGCGTAGGCGCAGGCGACCGCCGCCATCGACGCCGCCACGCCCGCCTCACCCGCGCCGCCCGGCAAGGTGGCGTCGGAGTCGAGCACCTCGCACCGGAACTCGAAGGGCACGTTCCACTGGCGCGTGTAGGCCGAGTTGTCCCAGCTGGCCTCGACGAAGTGGCCGTCCTCGAGGTGGTTGCTGTAGGTGAGCGCCTGTGCCATGCCGTCCATGAAGCCGCCCATCATCTGGGCCTCCACCCCGAGGGGGTTCACCGCGAGCCCGACGTCGACGACGACCGTGGCCTTGGTGACCCGCGGGCCGGTCACCGCCTCGCGGACCTTGCGGTTGACGGTCTCGGGGCGACAGTCGATCTCGACGATCACCGCGCTGGCGCCCTTGTACTCCTTGTGGATCGCGATGCCCTGGGCGGTGCCGGCGGGCATCTTCTTGCCCCACTCCCCCAGCTCGGCTGCACGCTGCAGCACCCGCTTGACCACGTCCGCCTTCGCGTGGCGCAGCCGGAAGGCCACGGGGTCCTCGTCGAGGTAGGCCGCGAGCTGGTCGATCACGAGCTCGTTGGCGCAGCGCACCTCGGGCGAGTAGATGTTGCGCACCGAGCTGGTGTTGAAGCGTCCGACGTCGTTGTTGGTCTCGTTGAGCAGCTGCGTGACGACACCGAAGTTGTAGGGGATCTCCTGGGTCAGGGTGAAGATCGACTCCGAGAAGGTCAGGTTGCCCAGGCCGCCGGGCAGCGCGGCCACCTCGGCGGTGAGCCGCTCGCCCAGTCCGTGGGTGAAGTCGGTGCTCACGCAGGTGTGGCGCTGCTCGAAACTGAGGATGCTGCCGAGCAGCACCGTGGCGCGCACCCGCGAGGTCGACATCGGGTGCACCCGCCCCTGGCGCGGCTCGTCGGCGCGGTGCCACATCAGCTTCACCGGCGCACCGAACGCCTTCGAGCAGTGGGCCGCCTCGATCGCGCCGTCGCTGAAGAGCTTGCGCCCGAAGGACCCGCCGCCCGTGATGACGTTGACGGTGACCTTCTCCTGCGGCAGGCCGATCGCCTTGGCGACCTTGCTCTGCGCGTCGATCGGCGACTTCAGGCCGCCCCAGATCGTGGCTTCGCCGTCGCGCACGTCGGCGATCGCGCAGTTGGGCTCCAGCGCCGAGCCCGAGCGGAAGTGGAACACGAAGTCGCCCTCCACCGTGGCGGCTCCGAGCGGCGGGACGACGAGCGGCAGCTCGGCGCCGCGCAGCTCGGAGAGGATGTCGTCGGACGACTTGCCGGCCACCGTGCCGCCGAACCACTCGACGTCCAGGGCGCGCACGGCCTCGATGCACTGCCCGAAGGTGGCCGCACGCACCGCCACCCCGGTCGGCACGATCGCCACGTGCGTGACGCCCGGCATCGCCGCGACCTCCGCGCGGTTGCGGATCGATTTGGGGCGACCGTTGAGGTCCGGGGCGCGGCAGACCATCGTCGGCAGCGCATCGGCCACGTCGAGGTCCATCGCGAACTTCTTGCGCCCGGTCACGGCGTCCAGGGCGTCGACACGGCGCTGGCGGGTGCCGACCACGCGGCCCTTCGGCTTGTCGGCCAGGCTCACCTCCACCTTGCGCGTCTCGCCGGTGGCGGCCTGCGACGACAGCTCGCCGAACGTGGCCTCTCCCCCACCCGGCGCGAGGACGACGCCCGCCTTCACCACGAGGGAGTCCACCAGGGCGCCGAGCGAGATCGCCGCGGCGTCCAGCAGCGCCTTGCGCGTGACCGCGGCCGCCACCCGCACGGGGGTGTACATGGAGATCATCGTGTTCGAGCCGCCGGTGAGCTGGTTGAACAGCAACTCGGGCCGCGCGGGGGCCAACGTGACGTGCACGCGCTCGATGGGCAGGTCGAGCTCCTCGGCGATGATCATCGCCATCGCGGTGGTGATGCCCTGGCCGACCTCCATGCGGGGCACGGCGAAGTGGGCGTCGCCCTGCTCGTCGATGCTGATGCCGATGAGGTTCGAGGTCGGCAACGCGCAGTGGGTGAGGAAGTCGTTGAGGTCGTACAGCTCGGCGACCTGGGGCAGCGACGGGATCGGCAGCGCCTGCGCCGGCGTGGTGGCGCCTGCTGCGAGGTCGGCGGCCACCATCAGCGTGGTGCCGCCGAGCACGTAGCCGACGAAGGATCGCCGGCTCAGGCCGGCGCTGGTCAGGCCGTCCGCAGACGGATCGGCCGTTGTGCGAGCAGGCTCGCGCCCGAGGATCTTCCCCATGACATCACTCCCGAGTTGTGACGGACGCCACGGAGCATGCCATTCCATAAGTTGGCTGATGGTTGGTCGCCCGATGATCGGGCGACCAACCATCAGCCGGTCGCGCTCGTGACGGCGCGGGCGCTCAGCCCTTCGCCGCAGCGGCGAGCGTGGCCGCCAGCTCGGGCAGGCCGTGCTCCCAGGTGAAGCTGAGCGCGGTGGGCGGCGAGACGGCCGACACCTTGGTGCGACCGGCCACCTGCGCCACCCGCCCGGCACCGACCGCGGGGACGGCCTTCACCTTGGACTCGGCGAGCATCTCGTCCAGCGACTTCTGGTCCTCGCCGTAGGCGAGCACGACGTCGGAGGTCAGCTCGTCGGCCTTCTCGTAGCTGAGGTCGTAGTAGAAGCCGCCCTTCGAGGTGTCGAGGCTCGCGACCGCGGGCGCGACCTTCATGCCGAGCCGCTCGAGGACGGCGATGCGCGGGTCGGCGCCGGTGTAGACCGACAGCGCGTTCGGCGCGGCCCAGACACCGGCGACCGTGGTGCCGGCGAGCTCGGGGTACTTCGCCGCGAGGGTCTTCAGCTCGGTGTCGATGCCCTCGAGCACCTCCTCGCCCTTCGCCGAACGACCGAGCGCGGTGGCGGTGATGGTGATCGTCTCGTCCCACGGCGTCGTCCACGGCTGGTCGGGGTAGGCCACGACCGGCGCGATGTCGCTGAGGGTGTCGTACTGCTCCTCGGTGAGGCCTGAGTAAGGGGCGAGGATGACGTCCGGCTTGGCCGCGATGAACTCCTGGTAGGGCACCTCGGCGCCGCCGGCGGCGTCGGTGAGCACCGTCGGCTTCGGCTCGTCGGCCTCCTCGTAGGCCTCCTCGACCCACGGGAGGAGGTTGCCGGCACCCACCGTCCAGGTCTGCTCGGCCACGGCCACGGGGTAGACGCCGGTGGCGATGGCGGCCTCGGTGGCGCCCCACCCCCACGTCGCCACGCGGGCGGGTTCCTTCTCGATGGTCGTCGACCCGAACGCGTGCTTCACGGTGATCGGGAAGGCGTCGGTCGCGCCGCCGACGGCGGACGACGCGGCGCCGGTGTCGGCGTCCTGGTCGCTGCCGCAGGCGGTGAGGGTGAGGCTGCCGGCAAGGCCGAGGGCCAGCAGGGCCGCGGCGCGGCGCAGGCCCGGGAGGGAACGCATGGAGGTGCTCGCTTTCGACGGAGGATCCGAGATCAATAAGGTTAGCCTAACCTAATTGATGATCCTGGTCGAACGGATCTCACCGAACGGATCGCGTTCCCCCGCGCGGCACGACGAGCGGGCCGCCGCTCACCGGGTCGGGCACCACCGCCGCATCCAGGCCGAAGGCGCGCCGCACCACCTCCTCGGTCAGGACGTCGCCCGGTCGCCCCTGCGCGACGATCGAACCGGACGCCATCACCACGAGGTGGTCGGCGTAGCGCGCCGCGAGGTTGAGCTCGTGGAGCACCGCCACCACGGTGGTGCCCCGCTCACGGTTGAGCCCGACGAGCAGCTCCAGCAGGTCGACCTGGTGGGTGAGGTCGAGGTAGGTGGTGGGCTCGTCGAGCAGCACGGCGGGCGTCTCCTGCGCCAGCACCATCGCGATCCACACCCGCTGGCGCTGGCCGCCCGAGAGCTCCTCGAGGCGTCGCTCGGCCAGGTCGGCCACGCCGGTGGCCGCCATCGCCCGCGCGACCGCCTCGTCGTCGGCGGCGCTCGGGCGCGCGAACCAGCCCTGGTGGGCGTAGCGTCCGCGTGCCACCAGCTCGGCCACGCGCACCCCGTCGGGAGCCGTCGAGCTCTGCGGCAGCACGGCCACCCGACGGGCCAGCTCGCGCCGCGACAGCGAGGCCGCGTCGTCGCCCTCGACGGTGACGACGCCGCCGGCCAGCGGGTGCAGCCGGGCGAGCCCGCGCAGCAGGGTGGACTTGCCGCAGGCGTTCGGACCGACGATCGCGGTGAAGCGTCCCGGCGGCACCTCCAGGTCGAGGTCGCGGACGACGAGCCGGTCGCGGTAGCCCAGGCTCACCCCGCGGGCGACGAGAGCGGTGGTCATGAGGTTCCTCCTCGATCGGCACGGGCCAGGAGCAGCAGCAGATAGGGGGCGCCGACGAGACCGGTGACGACCCCCACGGGCGCGGTCACGCCGCCCACCCCGATCTGCCCGGCGACATCGGCGGCCAGCACGATGAGGGCGCCGAGCGCCGCTGACGCGAGCAGCGCCGGGCCGCCGTCGTCCACGAGGCGACGGGCGAGGGCGGGGGCGAGCAGGGCGACGAACGCGACCGGACCGGCCACCGCCACCGCCGCCGCCACCAGCGCGACGCCCACCAGCAGCGCGAGGCCGCGGGAGCGGCCGGGCGCGAGCCCCATCGCGCGGGCGTGGTCGTCGCCGAGGGCAAGGGGCCGCTGGGCACCGGCCAGCAGGGCCGCGGCGATCGCGAGCACGGCGACAGCCGCGGCGAGGGCACCGAGCACGCCGTCGCGGACGTCGGCGACGCTGCCGACGGTCCACAGCAGCACGGTGCCGGCGTCGCGCAGGTCGGCCTGGGCCAGCCGCCACGCCACGAGCGAGGAGCAGACGTAGGCCAACCCGACGCCGACCAGCACGAAGCGGACGCCGTGCAGGCCGCCGCGCCAGGCCAGCAGCCAGATCGCGAGCGCCACACCGAGCCCGCCGACGAGCGCGGCGCCGGTGACCACCAACCCGCTGGCCCCGTAGCCCACGACGGCGGTGACCGCGCCCAGCGACGCGCCGCCGGAGACGCCGAGCAGGTCCGGGCTCGCGAGCGGGTTGCGCAGGGTGCTCTGGAACAGCGCACCGGCCAACCCCAGGGCGAGGCCCGCGACGATCGCCGCGACCACGCGCGGACCCTGCAGCTCGCGCACCACGAGCAGGTCGAAGCGGTCACCGATCCCCACGAGCGCCGGCAGCGCCCGGGCGAGCGGCACCCCCGCGGGGCCGCTGCCCACGCTCACCACAGCGAGCGCCACGCACGCCGCTGCGGCGATCGCCAGCACGAGGATCGTCCGCCTCCGAGCGCGCAGGCGCAGTCGCCGCACGGGCGCGGACCTCGAGGAGCCCGAGGCGACCGGGCGCCGTGAGCGCAGGTCGGGCGCCAGGCTCACAGGCCGGCCACCCGTCGTCCACGGGCCACGGCGACGAGCACCGGGGCGCCGAGCAGGGCCGCGACCACGCCGGCCTCGAGCTCGCCCGCGGCCAGGAACCGACCGGCGACGTCGGCGAGGAGGAGCAGGGCGGCGCCGAGCACGGCGCACAGCGGGAGGAGCCAGCGGTGGCCCAGACCGACCAGGCGCCGCGCGGCGTGCGGCACGGCGAGACCGACCAGGGCGATCGGCCCGGCCAGCGCGGTCGCGGTGCCGGCGAGCAGCACGATGGCCAGGCTGGCGACGCCGCGGGTGAGGCCGACCGACTGACCGAGGGCGCGGGCCACGTCGTCACCGAGGGCGAGGCCGTCGAGGCGGCGCGCCAGCGGCAGGGCGAGCACGAGGCCGAGCAGCACGAGCGGCGCGAGCGCCGTGATGACCTCCGGCCCCCGCGCGGTCAGGGCGCCCACCGACCACGCGCGCAGCTGCTCGAAGGCCGCCACGTCGCGCAGGAGCAGCAGGGTGGTGAGCGGCACCAGGAGGGCGGTGACGGCCGCCCCTGCCAGGGCGAGGCGCACGGGCTCGCCCCGACCGACGGCGAAGACCACCACGGCCGCCAGCGCCGCGCCGGCGAAGGCGAACCACACCGAGGCGAGCGGCGAGCCGACCCCGGCGAAGACCGCGGCCGCCACGATCCCGACGGCCGCACCGGCAGTGAGCCCCAGCAGGCCCGGGTCGGCCAACGGGTTGCGCGTGATCGCCTGTCCGAGCAGCCCGGCGACCCCGAGGGCGGCACCGGCCAGCACGCCGATGAGCGTGCGCGGCAGTCGCTGCTCGCGCACCACCTGGTGGTCGACCACGCCCGACGCGGGATCCACGAGCGCCTGCCACACCTGCCCCGGAGCGATCGCGCGCACCCCGAGCCCCAGGCTCGCCAGCACCAGCAGCGCCAGCACCGCGACCGCCAGCGCGAGGACGACGGCCCGGCCGCCGCCCGCGCGGGCGACGACCGCTCGGGGGCCGGCGGCGGGACCCGCCGCAGCGGGCGCAGCGTCCGGGGCCTCGACCGCGCGATCGCCGCGAACAAAGGTTTGCATAACCTAACTATGACACCCGGCGACCGGGGCTCGCGAACCCCCCGCTGCCCGGCCGGGCGAAAAATGGACGTCGGGCCGCGATCTCTGGGGGGACGGATCGCGACCCGACGCGCTTCATGATCGCACAGACCCGCGCCGTCGTCTGCGCCTCGCTCAGCCCCAGAAGATGCGATCGACCACAGCCCAGGCCCGCCGCGTGGCGCGCAGGTGCTCGTCGAGCATGCGATCGGAGTCGCCGAGCCCGTAGCCCAGGAGCCAGGCGACCCCGCGCCGCTCGAGCGCCCCGCGCGGGAACTGGTCGTCCGGGCGGCCGCGCGCCAGCATGCTGGCGTTGCGCACCCGCGTGGCCGCACGCCAGGCGGTGGCGAGGGTCGCGGCGTCCTCGGCCTCGAGCAACCCGGCCGCGGCGGCGGCGTCGAGCGCGGCCAGGGTGCGCGGCGTCCGCAACCCCTCCACCTCGCCGCCGAAGCGCAGCTGGAGCAGCTGCACCGTCCACTCGATGTCGGCCAGCCCGCCGCGACCGAGCTTGAGGTGCAGCGCCGGATCGGCCCCGCGGGGCAGGCGCTCCTTGTCGACGCGGCCCTTGATGCGGCGCACCTCGACGACGTCGTCCTCGGCGAGGCCGCCGGGCGGGTAGCGGAGCGGGTCGATGAGCGCCGTGAAGCGGCGGCGGAGGTCCTCGTCGCCCACCACGGCGTCGGCGCGCAGCAGCGCCTGCGCCTCCCACACGTGCGACCACCGCGCGTAGTAGGCGGCGTAGGAGTCGAGGGTGCGCACGAGCGGACCCTGCCGGCCCTCGGGGCGCAGGTCGGCGTCCACCTCGAGGGCGGGGTCGGGGCCGGGGGCGCGCAGCACGCGGCGCACCTCCTCGGCGACCGCGCGGGCGAAGGAGCCCGCCGCGTGGGCGTCGACCCCGTCGTGCGGGTCGTGCACGAAGAGCACGTCGGCGTCGCTGCCGTAGGAGAGCTCGAAGCCGCCGTAGCGGCCCATCGCGATGATGGCCAGGCGGGTCGGCACGTCCTCGATCGCGATGCTGCGCTGGCGGGCGACCGCGATGATCGCGCCGTGCAGCGTGGCCGCGAGCGTGGCGTCGGTGAGCCGGCTGAGTGCCGAGCCCACCTCGTCGACGTCGATGAGGCCGAGGACGTCGGCCGCCGCGATGCGCAGCAGCTCGCGCCGGCGCACCGCACGGACCGCCCGCACGCCCTTGTCGAGGCCCTCCTGGCGTCCGCCGGTGGCGAGCATCTCCTCGGTGAGCGCCTCCGACGACAGCGGCGCGAGGTCGCCCGCGAGCATGCGGACGCCGGCCGGCTCCCGCTCGAGCAGGTCCGTGCAGTAGCGCGAGGAGGCGAGCAGGTGCGCGAGGCGCTCGGCCACCTCGCCCTCGTCGCGCAGCGTCGCGAGGAACCACGGCGTGGTGCCGAGCGCCTCGCTGATGCGCCGGAAGCCGAACAGGCCGCCGTCGGGGTCGGGGCACTCGGCGAACCACTGCAGCATGGCGGGCAGCAGGGTGCGCTGGATCGCGGCCGCGCGGCTCACGCCGGCCGTGAGCGCCTCGAGGTTGCGCAGCGCCGCCTCGGCGTCGGCGTACCCCAGCGCGGAGAGCCGCGCCCAGGCCGCCTCCGACGACAGCTTCGCCTCGTCCGGGCCGATGCGCGCGACGGCGTTGAGGAGCGGTCGGTAGAAGATCTTCTGGTGCAGGCGGCTGACCTCGCGGCGCTGCTCGCCCCAGGCCTGCTCGAGCCGGGCCTGCGACTCCTTGAGGAAGCCCATGCTGCGGCCGAGGCGGCGCAGCGCCGCGTCGTCGGTCGGGACGACGTGGGTGCGCTGCAGGCGGTGCAGCTGGATGCGGTGCTCGAGCTGGCGCAGGAAGGCGTAGGCGCGGTGCAGCGCCTCGCCGTCGTCGCGGCCCACGTAGCCGCCGTCGGTGAGCCGGGCGAGGGCGCTGAGCGTGGTCGGCGGCCTGATGGCGGGATCGACGCGGCCGTGCACCAGCTGGAGCAGCTGCACGGCGAACTCCACGTCGCGCAGGCCGCCGGAGCCCAGCTTGAGCTGGCGGTCGGCCTCCTTGGCGGGGATGTGGTCCACGACGCGGCGGCGCATGGCGCGGGCGGCGTCCACGAAACCGTCGCGCTCGGCGACGGTCCAGACCAGCGGGGAGGTCATGGCCACGAACTCGGCACCGAGAGCGAGGTCTCCGGCCACCGGACGCGCCTTCAGCAGGGCCTGGAACTCCCAGGGCTCGGCCCAGCGCTCGTAGTAGCTGCGGTGGCTGGCGATGGTGCGGCTCAGCGGCCCGTTCTTGCCCTCGGGGCGCAGGTTCGCGTCGACCGGCCAGATCGTGCCCTCGCCGGTGTGCGCCGAGCAGACCTGCATCAGCTGCGAGGCCAGGCGCGCGGCCACGCGACCCGCAGCGGCCTGGGCGGCGTCGTCGGCGTCCTCCTCGGCGCAGGCGTGAGCGAAGATCACGTCGACGTCGGAGACGTAGTTGAGCTCGTGGCCCCCGCACTTGCCCATCGCGATCACGGCGAGGCGCACGTCGAGCGCGCTCTCCCCCACGCGGGCGCGGGCGATCGCGAGCGCGGCGTCGAGGGTGCCCGCAGCCAGCTCGGCGAGCTCGGCGGCCACGTCGTCCACGCCGAGGTGGTGGGCCAGGTCGCGCGCGGCCAGCCGCACCAGCACGCGGCGGTACTCCACCCGCAGCGCGTCGACGGCCTCGAGGTCGGGGCGGGTCGCCACCGGAACGGCCGCGTGGCCGTCGGCGCCCACCGCCTCCAGCAGCCCGGCGCGCACGGCCCAGGCGGCCGGCCGTGTCGAACCGAGCAGGGGGTCGGTGAGCTCACGCCACTGCGCCGGGTGCTGGCACAGGTGGTCGGCGAGCGCACTGCTCGCACCGAGCACGCTGAGCAGGCGCATCGCCGTGCCCTCGTCGTCGCGGACGACGCCCAGCAGCTGCTCGCGCTCCCCCGCACCGAGCGCCGCGCCGGCGGAGTCCGCCAGCCGCACGAGGGCGGTGAGGGCGGCGTCGGGATCGGCGGTCCGCCCGAGGTAGGCGAGCAGGTCCGCACCGTCGGGGCCGAGCTCGGCGAGATCGGCGACCGCGCGGTCGAGGTCGACGAAGCCGAGCCGCAGCAGCTCGGTGCGCGAGGTGGAGCGGCTCACAGCACGGGCAGCATCCGGTCGCGCTCGAAGACCGACACCTGCCCGCGGTACTCGTCCCACTCAGCCCGCTTGTTGCGCAGGAAGTAGTCGAAGACCTGCTCGCCCAACGTCTCGGCGAGCAGCTCGGAGTGCTCGGCCACCGTGATCGCCTCGTTGAGGTTGCGCGGCAGTGGCTCGATGCCGAGGCTGCGGCGCTCGCGCTCGGTGAGCGCCCACACGTCGTCCTCGGCCTCGCGGGGCAGCTCGTACCCCTGCTCGATGCCCTTGAGGCCGGCGGCGAGCACCGCCGCGTAGGCGAGGTAGGGGTTGCAGGAGGAGTCGATGGTGCGCAGCTCGACGCGCGTCGACTGGCCCTTGGTGGGCTTGTACATCGGCACCCGCACCATGGCGGAGCGGTTGTTGTGGCCCCAGCAGATGTAACTCGGCGCCTCGCCGCCGGTCATCATCCGCTTGTACGAGTTGACCCACTGGTTGGTGACGACGCTGATCTCGCTGGCGTGGCGCAGCACGCCGGCGATGAACTGGCGACCCGTACGCGAGAGCTGGTACTCCGCACCCGCCTCGTAGAAGGCGTTCTGGTCGCCCTCGAAGAGCGAGACGTGCGTGTGCATGCCCGATCCGGGGTGCTCGGTGAAGGGCTTGGGCATGAAGGTGGCCCAGATGCCCTGGCTCAGCGCGACCTCGCGGATGACGGTGCGGAAGGTCATGATGTTGTCGGCGGTCGACAGCGCGTCGGCGTAGCGCAGGTCGATCTCCTGCTGGCCCGGGCCGGCCTCGTGGTGGCTGAACTCCACCGAGATGCCCATCGCCTCGAGCATCGTGATCGCCTCGCGCCGGAAGTCCGAGCCGTGCGAGTGCGCGGTGTGGTCGAAGTAGCCGCTGCGGTCGACCGGCACGGGGTCTTCCCCGGGCTGCGGCTCGTTCTTGAACAGGTAGAACTCGATCTCGGGGTGGGTGTAGAAGGTGAACCCCTGCTCGGCGGCCTTGCCCAGCGTGCGCTTGAGCACGTTGCGCGGGTCGGCATAGGAGGCCGAGCCGTCGGGCATCACGATGTCGCAGAACATGCGGGCGGTCGCCGGGCCCTCGCCGCTGCGCCACGGCAGGATCTGGAAGGTCGTCGGGTCGGGCAGGGCCAGCATGTCGGCCTCGTACACCCGGGCGAAGCCCTCGATGGCTGAGCCGTCGAAGCCGATGCCCTCCGAGAACGCGCCCTCGAGCTCCGCGGGCGCGACCGCCACCGACTTCAAGAACCCCAGCACGTCGGTGAACCACAGCCGGACGAACCGGACGTCACGCTCCTCGAGAGCGCGGAGGACGAAGTCTTCCTGCTTACCCATGGCTGCAGCCTAGGGCCGGGTGAGCGGTGAACGACGCGCAACCGTCCGATCCCGGGCAGTCGTCGTCCGACGTTGGCCCACGAGACACCGGCGCCCAAGCGCGCTGGGGGGGCGGCTCTGCCGCGACAATGACACCGACCAGCTGAACAGGACGCGACGATGACCCTGACCCGTCTACCGACGCTCAGGGCACGACACGTCCGATTCCGCCCGCTGTGAGAGCGTCCCCAGTCACGAGGGCGGCGGGTTCTCCACAGCTGGCACCTGACCGTTTCATATCGAACACGTGTTCGACTAGCATCGGGTCATGGACGCCCCCGACCTGCTCGACGCCACCGCGGCCGAGCTCCTCGACGCCGAGGAGTCAGGGGTCGAGCTGCGTCGACGCGTCGAGGTCGGGCGCCTGCAGCGTCTTCTCGCCTGGTGCGACCTCCACGCCGACGACCCCCAAGCCCGACCCGGTGCCGTGCCCGCCTCCCGCGGTGGCGACCGGCTCATCACCCCCGGCGGCGAGGGCACCCCGGCCGTATCCCAGCTGTGCTTCGCCGAGTTCGCCATCGCCGGCCACGCCGGCACGATCGCCACCCAGCACCGCGCCGGCGACTACCTCGACCTGCGCCACCGCCTGCCCGCCACCTACACCCACGTCCTCGCCCTGCGCCTCGACCTGTGGGTCGCAGCCAAGATCGCCCGCCTCTCCCGCGCCCTCTCACGCGAGCGCGTCGCGATCGTCGACGCCGCCGTCGCCGGTGCCGTCGCCGAATCCCCCGGACGCATCCTGGCCATCGCCGAAGCCGCGATCATCGAGGCCGACCCCCAAGCCCACCGCGACCGGATCCGCGCGGACGCCGAGAACGTCGGCGTCTGGTCACGCCGCCCCCGCACCGGTGACCGTGTCGAGACCGTCGACGCCGCTCCCGCCACCCGTTCTGTGGCCGCCCGCATCAGCGAAGCCGGCACCGAACGACTCCTCGAGACCCTCGAGCACCTCGCCCACGCCATCGCCGCCACCGACGAGGCCCGCGACCTCACCACCGACCAGCTGCGGGCCCTGGCCCTCGAACAACTCGCCGACCCCGCCACCGCCGCCGCCCTCCTCGGCCAGATCCCCGACACCCGCGAGCCCGACCAACCCGATCAACCCGACCAGCCCGACGAGCCCGACCAGCCCGCAGCACCGCCACCAGCACCACTGCCACCAGCACCGTCGGGCAAACGCCCCCCGCGACGCCCGGCCACGATCGTCGTGCACTGCCACGCCGAGGTCCTCGCCGGCCGCCTCGACGCCCCCGTACGCGTCGAAGGCCTCGGACCGATGCTCCTCGACCAACTCACCGCACTCCTCGCCGGACGCGACCTGCACCTCCAACCCGTCCTGCACCCCACTATCGACCTCGCCCACACCAGCGCGGTCAACGGCTACGAACACCCCGCCCAAGTGCGCTACCGCACCCTGCTACGCACCACCCGCGACGTCTTCCCCCACTCCACCCACACCGCCACCACCGGCCTCGACCACGACCACCCCACCCCGTACCAACCACCCGCCGACGGCGGCCCACCCGCCCAGACCGGCGACCACAACGACGCACCCCTGACCCGCCGCGACCACCGCGCCAAGACCCACCTCGGCTACCGCTGCACCCAACTCGCCCCCGGCATCTACGCCTGGATCACCCCCCACGGCCTCGGACGCCTCGTCACCCCCCGCGGCACCCACCGCTTCCG
>NZ_CAXRAZ010000010.1:0-144757 GCF_964229035.1 Nocardioides sp.
CGGTCGCAGCGACCGGCACCCGGGGCCTCACCGTCGTGGACGACGGGCCGTCAGGCCCGCCCGGCCTCCACGGCCTCGCGCAGGGTCTCGACCGACACCCGCTGCGAGAGGGTGAGGTCGCCCTCCCCGCCGGCGAAGGCCTCGGGGTGGACGGCGTAGGGCAGGCCGTAGGCGGGCGTGCCGGGCTCGAAGCGGCCGCTGTCGGCGAGCGCACCAGTGTCGAGCACGTCGTAACCGATCGAGGCGATGAACTCTGAGGCAGCGGCCTTGGCGGCCTCGTCGTCGCCAGCGATGGCGAGGGCGCTGCGCTCCGACGACCCGGCGTCGGTGGCGGGGCGGGCGAGGTCGCGCAGGTGGCCCCAGAAGATGTTGTTGAACGCCTTCACCACGCGGGCGCCGGGCAGGTGCTCGGCGACGAGACCGGTGGTCGTCGTCCGCTTCTCGTCGAGCGCGGCGATCTGTCCGTCGCGCTGCTTGGGGTAGTAGTTGCTCGTGTCGATGACGACGCGCCCGGCCAGCGCCTCGCGGACCTCCTCCGGAAGGTCCGGCACTGCCTTCAGCGGGATCGAGAGGACGACGAGGTCCGCGCCGGCCGCCGCCTCGGCCGCGGTGACGGCCTTCGCGCGCCCGCCCAGGTCGGCGACGACGTCGCCGAGGGTCTCGGGCCCGCGGCTGTTGCTGACGAGGACGTCGTGGCCGGCGGCGACCGCCAGCTTCGCGACCGTGCCGCCGATGTTGCCTGCGCCGATGAAGCTCACTGTGGTCATGCCTGCCTCAACGCTGCGCGCTGCGAGGGCTGTTCCGAGGGTCGCGGTGGCGATGTTCACCGGGCCCGAGCCCGCTGCGCGGGAATAGGGGGATCGCTGGTGGAGATCGCGGCTCCGAGTGGCGCCGGGCGGGGTACGTCGCAGGCTGACGTGGGCTGATGTGGCGCCTTGTGGGTCGAACGGCGCCGGCTATTCCCTGCTGCAGCGGGAGAACGATCACCCTCACCACCACTATGGCAGCGTCGAGAAGGGGTAATCACCCCTCGGGTGACCACGGCGGACGGCCCTGCCCGGCCGCGTCGCGCGTCGTCCACCGCCCCCTGCCCGGGGCGGGTGCCGCGCCCGCACGACCTGACCGGCGCGGCCCACCGAACGAGGAAGGGAACCACCGTGACCACCACCGCCAAGGCCTACGCCGCACCCGCCGCCGGCGAGCCGCTCGCCCCGATCGAGATCGAGCGCCGCGACGTCGGCGCCAACGACGTGCGCATCGACATCGAGTTCGCCGGCATCTGCCACTCCGACATCCACACCGTCAACGGCGACTGGGGCCCGCAGCCCTTCCCGGTGGTGCCGGGTCACGAGATCGTCGGCCGCGTCGTCGAGGCTGGCGCCGACGTCACCAAGCACAAGGTCGGCGACCGCGTCGGCGTCGGCTGCATGGTCAACTCCTGCGGCGAGTGCGACAACTGCAAGGCCGGCGACGAGCAGTACTGCCGCCAGGGCATGATCGGCACCTACGCCGCCACCGACGTCGACGGCACCACCACCCAGGGCGGCTACTCCACCCACGTCGTCGTGGACGCCGACTACGTCCTCTCGATCCCCGAGGGCCTCGACCCCGCTGCCGCCACCCCGCTGCTCTGCGCCGGCATCACCACCTACTCGCCGCTCAAGCACTGGAACGCCGGCCCCGGCAAGCGCGTCGCCGTCGTCGGCCTCGGCGGTCTCGGCCACCTCGCGGTGAAGATCGCCGCCGCCCTCGGCGCCGAGGTCACGGTGCTCTCGCAGTCGCTGAAGAAGCAGGAGGACGGCCTTCGCCTCGGCGCCTCGCACTACTACGCCACCAGCGACCCCGACACCTTCTCGGCGCTCGCCAACTCCTTCGACCTCATCATCAACACCGTCAGCGCGAAGATCGACGTCAGCGCCTACCTCGGCCTGCTCGACCGCAACGGCGCGATGGTCAACGTCGGCGCCCCCGGTGAGCCCCTCGACATCAACGTCTTCTCGCTGCTCACCAACCGCCGCACCTACGCCGGCTCGATGATCGGCGGCATCCCCGAGACCCAGGAGATGCTCAACTTCTGCGCCGAGCACAACATCGGCTCCGAGATCGAGATCATCAGCGCCGACAAGGTCAACGAGGCCTACGAGCGCGTCCTCGCCTCCGACGTTCGCTACCGCTTCGTCATCGACGCCTCGACGCTCGCCTGACCTTCTCAGCACCGCGTCCGCTGCGGCGGATCTGCTCCGGCCCTCGCGCCCGTGGCGTCGTCCACGGGGCGGGGGCCGGTGGCGTTGAGGGTCGGCGGCGGTCGGGGCGGACAGCGGGGCGCCGATTGGTGGGAAACTGCAACGAATCGGCGCGAATGTTGCGGATTGGCGCCAAACCGCAACCCCCGAACCCGGCGAAGAGCGCCGCCCACCGCCCACCGGTCATGCTGGAGACGTGCCCGTGACCACCTTGGACGACGCCACGACCGCCCGCCTGCGCGAGGCGCCCTTCACCTACGAGGCCGTCGGTGCGCTGGCGGCGACACCCGCCCCCGCCCTCGTGGACGACGCCCGCCCACCGCGGACGTCCGACCTGCCGCACCTGCCGGGTTTCCACTCCTTCGAGCGGTCGGCGCAGCTGCGCCGACGCGACTTCGACGGAGCGGCGGCCGACCTGCTCGGTTGGAAGGTGCAGGCGGGCGCGGGGTTGAGGGTGGCGGCCTCCGAGAGTCCGCTGCGCGAGGGCACCGTCGTTCTGCTGCGGCTGGGGCCGGGGCCGCTGGCGCTGCGGATCCCGTGCCGGGTGGTGGCGGTGATCGACGAGCCGGACCGTCGCGGGTTCGTCTACGGCACCCTGCCCGGGCATCCCGAGCGAGGCGAGGAGCGCTTCGTCCTCGAGCGCTCGCCGGACGGCACGATCACCTTCCACGTCGCGGCCTTCTCGCGACCGGCCACGGCGCTGGCGCGCCTGGGCGGCCCTGCCGGTCGGGCGTTCCAGCGCTTCATGACCACGCGCTACCTGCGCGCCCTCGACGCCTGAACCGCCTGAGCCTCGGCCCACCATCCCCTCCCTCTCGGCGCACCACGGCTGCCCCTGGGCGTCAGGCGTCCCAGCGGAAGAGCTTGGCGGCGATGGCGGCGAAGACGGCGGCGAAGGCCAGCAGGATGAGGATCGGGACGACGATGGCCGAGGGGCCCTGGCCGCGCACCATCACGTCGAGCATGCCGTCGTTGAGGTGCTTGAGCGGCAGCGCCTGACTCACCGCGCGCAGCCAGCCGGGGGCGCCGTCGAGCGGGAAGAACGAGCCCGATAGGAACGCCATCGGCAGCACGACGGCGTTGCCGAGGCCGGCGGCGCCCTCCTCGGTGCGCGAGACGGCACCGGCGAGCATGCCGATCGAGAGGAACGCCAGGGTGCCGGCGACGAGCAGCGGCACCGACAGCAGCCACCAGCCGGTGAGGGTGAGGCCGAAGAGCGCCACCCCGAGCCCGATGAAGATCGCCGCCTGAACCAGCGCGACCACCATCGACGTGCCCACCCGGGCGAGCACGATGGAGCGGGTCGGCACCGGCGCGAGGCGCAGGCGGCGCAGCACGCCGTTCTTGCGCCACATCACGAGGTTGAGCGCCGCGCCGAACACCGCGCTCATCGACACTGCCCAACCGAGCAGGCTCGGGGTGACGTACTGGATCTGCTCGAGCGAGTCGTCTTCCACCTGCTGCGTGCGCAGGGTGAGCTCGGGCGTGACCTGCGCCAGGCGCAGGTTGGCGGCGTTCACGAGGCCGCCGAAGATCCCCTGCACGCGCCCGGCCAGCACGGGGTCCACGGCCGAGTAGCGGACGTCGACCTGCCCGTCGCGCTGGGTCACCACGGCGTCCACGTCGCCGGCCGAGAGCTTCTCGAGCGCGGCGTCGAGGGAGGTGCTCGAGGTGATGTCGAGGGTCTTCGCGACCTCGGGCGGGAGGTCCTGCAGCACCGCGACGTCACCGACGCGCACGATCGTCGTCTCGTCGCTGCCTTGGTCGACGAAGATCCCGCCGAACAGCCCCAGGAACATCAGCGGGAACGCGACCGCCCAGAAGAGCGTCATGCGGTCGCGCAGGAAGCCCTTGAACATCGCGATCGCGAGGGCCGCGAGCGGCCGGGCGGGCCGCCGGTCGCCGCCGGGCGGGTGTCCACTCCCTTCCTGACGATCCGGCACGGTCGCGGCGGTCTGGTCGTGCACCTCGGCGCTCATGCGCGGTACTCCCGTCCGGTGCGCTCGAGGAAGACGTCCTCCAGCGAGCCCTTGGTGACGCTCAGCCCCTCGAGCGCGTCGAGGCGCGCGAGCTCGGCGAGCACCACCGCGGGATCGCGGGTGGCGATGAGGAGGCCGCCGGGTCCGTCGTCCACCTCGAGGACGCCGGCGATGCCGCGTGCCTGCTCGCGGGCGAGGACGCCGGGTGCCAGCCCGATGCGGGTCGGCGCGTCGAGGGAACGCACGAGCGCCTCGGGGGTGTCGATCTCGAGGATGCGGCCGGCGTCCATGATCGCGACGCGGTCGCAGAGCACCTCGGCCTCCTCCATGTAGTGCGTGGTGAGCACGACCGTGCGGCCGGCGGCGTTGATCGTGCGCAGGAGGTCCCACAGGTTGCGCCGCGCCTGGGGGTCGAGTGCGGCGGTGGGCTCGTCGAGGAAGACCACCTCGGGGTCGTGCACGAGCGCGCAGGCGATCGAGAGCCGCTGCATCTGCCCGCCCGAGAGCTTCTCGACGCGCTCGTCGGCCTTCTCGGTGAGCCCGACCTCCTCGAGCAGCGCCGCGGTGCGCCCGGGGGCGACGCCGTAGAGCGCGCCGAAGGTGTCGAGCTGCTCGCGCGCGGTGAGGCGCTCGAAGAACGCCGAGGCCTGCAGCTGGACGCCGATCAGGTGCTGCAGGCGCGGATCGCGACTGGCGGGGTCGAAGCCGCCGATGTCGACCGTGCCGGCGTCGGGGCGACGCAGGCCCTCGATCATCTCCAGCGTGGTGGTCTTGCCGGCACCGTTGGGGCCGAGCAGTCCGAAGAACTCGCCCTCCTCGACGGTGAACGACACGTCGTCCACGGCTCGCAGCGAGCCGTAGGTCATGGAGAGTCCTGCGACCCGGATGCGCATTCCCATGCGGCGACCGTAGTCGCCGGGGTCGCCGAGGTCCACGGGGGAGTGGTGAGGCTGCACCGGAACCGCCGGTCGTCCCGCCGCTCCCACCGGTCGGTCATGCTGGCAGGCGTGCTCATCGCCACCGACCTCGACGGCACCCTGGTGCCCCACGGCCAGCCCGCACCCGGCGACTACACCGCGCAGGTGCTGCGCCGCGCGGACGAGGCCGGGGTGCCCGTCGTCCTCGTGACGGCGCGGCCGCTGCGGTGGATGGAGGAGATGTGGCCGCACGTGGGCGGACACGGCCTCGCGATCGTGAGCAACGGCGCGATCACCTACGACGTCGCGGCCCGCGAGATCGTGGCCCTCGACGCCATCGCGCCCGAGGACGGCCTCGCGATCGCCGACGCGATCCGGGCCGTGGTGCCGGACGCCGGCTTCGGCCTCGAGTGCGTCGACGGCCTGCGCCTCGACGACACCTACCGCGAGGTCGAGCACCTCGTGCCCGCCGGAACCCCGCAGGGGCCGCTCAAGGAGGTCTTCGACGCGCCGGCGGTGAAGATGCTGGTGCGCGCGCCCGGCACCGAGACCGAGACGCTGCACGCCGCCGTGGTCGAGGCGGTCGGCGACAGCGCGACCGCGACCTTCTCCTCGCCCGGTCTCGTCGAGCTGAGCGCCCCCGGGGTCACCAAGGCCAGCGCGCTCGCCGCCCTCTGCGCCCGTCTCGGCGTCGACGCCGGCGAGGTGGTCGCCTTCGGTGACATGCCCAACGACCTGGCGATGCTCACGTGGGCGGGCACCGGCTACGCAGTGGCCGACGCCCACCCCTCCCTGCTCGCGGTGGCCGACCACGTCGCCCCCTCCAGCGGCGAGGAGGGCGTGGCCCAGGTGCTCGCGCGGCTGCTCGACGCCTGCGCCTGAGCCGGTCCGCGAGGAGAGGCGATGGCGATCGAGGTCGTGCCGTACCGCGCCGAGTGGGCCGCACAGTTCGAGGACGTCGCCTCGGTGATCCGCCCGGCTGTGGCTGATCTCCCGGTGGCGCAGGTCGAGCACGTCGGCTCCACCTCGGTGCCGGGCCTGGCGGCCAAGCCGATCCTCGACATCGACATCGACGTCATCGTCACGCCCGACGACCTCCCGCGGGCCGTGCGCGCGCTGCAGTCGCTGGGATACCGCCACCGCGGCGACCTCGGCGTCACCGGGCGCGAGGCCTTCCACCCCCCGGACGACGACCCGCTCCGCCACGTCTACGCCTGTGCTGCCGGCACGCTCCACGTGCGCAACCACCTCGCAGTCCGTCGAGGTACTGCGCCAGCGTGCGGACCTGCGCGAGAGCTACGGCGCGGTGAAGCTCGCGCTCGCCGCCGACCCGTCGATGGACATCGACACCTACCTCGCCCGCAAGTCGGCGGTGCTGCAGGACGTGCTCGCCTGCGCCGACCTCACCGCGGCGGAGCTGGCCGAGATCCGGCGGCTGAACGATCCGGAGGGCTGAACGGCCCCGGGGCCCTCACCCTGACAGAGTGGGGCAGTGGACATCCTCGAACTCGGAAGCTCGTCCTACCGTCTCGACCGCGCACGTGAGGCGGACCTGCCGGCGCTGGTGGCGCTCCTCGCCGACGACCCGCTCGGGAGCACCCGCGAAACAGCTGATCCCGAGCCCTACCGGGCCGCGTTCCACGCGATCGACGCTGATCGCGATCACCATCTGCTGCTCACCGTGCGTGCTCTTGAGAGCGATGGGGAGCCGGTCGTCGCGACGCTGCAGCTGACCCTCCTCCCCGGGCTCTCCCGCGGCGGGGCGACCCGCCTGCAGCTGGAAGGGGTGCGCGTGGACCGCGAGTGGCGCGGCACCGGTCTCGGTGCGGCGTTGCTCGCGTGGTCGCACCGGTGGGGATGGGAGCGAGGCGCGCGGCTCGGCCAGCTCACCTCGGATGCGGCCCGGCCCGGCGCCCACCGCTTCTACGAGTCGGTCGGCTACGTGGCCAGCCACGTGGGCTTCAAGCGCGACCTCAGCGGTGCGGCGGCGGGGCGTCGTCCACGTTGATGGTGGGGACGCCGGTGCCCGCGCGGGCGATGAGCGCGATCGACGGCTCGCCGGTGGGGTTGCTCTCGCGGTGCACCGCGTGCGCGGGCACGTGGATGAACGAGCCCGGCCCGGCGTCCACCCAGCCCTCGACGCCCTCGCACTCCAAGCGCAGGATGCCGCTGACCACGTAGAGCGCCGACTCGTTGCTGCTGTGGTGGTGCCAGCCCGACACCGCGCCGGGCGCCGTGGTGACGCGACCGGCCCACAGCCCGGGCACGGCGAACGCGCGCTCGCGGGCCATGCCGGGCGTCGGGTCGGCGGGCTCCCACTCGTCGGGGGCGTAGACCCGCACCCGACCCGCGCCCGGTGCCGGCTCGGTCACCGCCGACTCAGGAGAGCGGGGTGAGCGGGTGGATGGCGACGTCGCCGGCGAGCTTGCCCTCGAGGACGCCGAACGCCGCGGCGATGTGCGGCGTCTTCATGTGGGCGTCGAGGTCGGCCTGGGCGCGCCAGGTCTCGACCGTGACGAAGGTGCCCGGCGCGGAGGCCGACTCGTAGGCGTCGTAGCGCAGGCAACCCTCCTCGGCCTGGGTGGCGGCCACGAGGGTCGCGAGCGCGGCCCGCACCTCCTCGACGGCCTCGGGCTTGACGGGGATCGTGGCGACGACGTGCAGGTCGGTGTCGGACATGGTGCGAGCCTAGTTCGCCCACCCGAGCCAGCGAGGCCCCCAGCGGATCCGTCGTCTCCAGGCGGTTTCACGACAGATCGGCTGGGGGCCTCGCGAAACCAGGGCGCCCGGGCGGGGCTGGGGAGGGTTAGGCGTCGTCGCGGTGCAGCGGCTCGGGAGCGTCGTACTCCACCTCGCGGACGCCGGGCAGCGCGGCCGCGAGCGCGCGGGCGGTCTCCTGCGTGCAGCCGACGGTGAAGGCGATCTCCTCGTCGACCTCGCACGCCAGGCACCAGGCCTGGTCGGCCGGCCACGCGAGGTGGGGCGGGAAGCCGCCGACGGTGGCGTGGAATCCGAGGGACGGGGCGTCGCGCAGTGCGAGCACCGGCCCGGTGAGCAGCAGCATCGGCCGCTCGGGAACCTCCACCCGGGGCGCCTGGGCAGCGGGTCCGGCGAGCTCGGCGCCCCAGCCCTCCCACACCGCGGCGTAGCCGACCTCGGGTGTGGTGGTGTGCTCGGCGAGCACCTCCAGGGTGCTGCCGACGGCGTCGTAGGAGTCGGGCACTCCTGCAGGCTCGAACTCGATGCGCACGTAGGTGGGCAGGTCGGGCGGCCCGTAGCGGGTCAGGCTCGACCACTTGACGGCTGCGTCGAAGAGCCAGTCGGCCGGCTCCCCGGTGGCCGCGGCGGTGATCTCGCCGAACTGACCGCTGACGGTCGCTCGACCGCCAGCGGCGAGGATCTCGTCGGCCACCGCCCGCGCCGCCGCCGCGGAGATCCCGTCGGCCAGGGGACCGCCGGCCCGGGCGAGATCCACCGCGTCGGCCAGCGAACGCCCGGTGGTGGTGCGCACCGCCCGAATCAGCGACACCGGCGGCTTCTCGCCCGCTGCCGCGAGGACGACGCGCGCGGGCCCCGGCTCGGTGAACCGCTCGTCGGCGGCCTGTCGTTGCTGCCCGCTGCGCACTGCTGCGAGTGCGAGGAGGGCGGACGCACCGATGACCAGCACGATCACCGCCCCGAGCCAGAACTCCCAGCTGGCGGGCGGGTTCTGGGCGAGCGCGAGGACGCCGACCACCAGCGCCGCCACCGGCGGCGCCGCACGCAGCACTCGCTCGCGTCCCACCCTTCGAGTGTGCCACCGCGAGGCGAACGCGGGCTCGGGCGTCCGCGCCCGCGAGCGGGCTGCCAGCATGGGCCCGTGCCCGAGCAGCGCCCCCTCCACTCGCCCGCCCAGCCGGTCGCGGCCTTCGCCGCGTGCCTCGCGGCCCTCCTGGACGAGTCGGCGTCGGGCGCCGTGCCGACGCCGCTCGGTGATCTCGACCGCGCGCTGGGTCACTGGCGCTCGTGGCTCGCCGAGCACGGCGCGGGCCTGGTGGAGGTCGTGCGCCCCGCCACCTTCGCCTGGCCGGGCCACTGGATCGCGGTGCTCGACCCGGCGCGGACGACGGGCGCCGCGAGCGTCGCGCTGATGTTCGGGCCGCCGGCGGGCGTCGTCCTGTGCCCCGAGGACGACGCGCTGCTGGGTCGGGCGGCGGTCGAGCTGCCCGTCGTGCGGGGCTTCGTCGTGGCGGGCCTGGAGCCGCGGCTGGCGCCACGCGCTGCCCGGATCGGGGCGCACAGCGGGAGGGTCGAGCAGATCGCCGTCGCTCCGGCCGCCACCGCCGCCATGACGTCGCTGGCCGAGGTCGCGGCCACGGCCGGTCGGGGGCTCGCGGGCGATCGCTACGCCGAGCGTGCCGGCACCTTCACTCCGGCCGACACCGCACTGCGCGGCTACGACCTCACGCTCGTGGCGGCCGAGGTGCTCGACGCGACGCCGTGGGACCTCGCGGCCACCCGCCGCAACCTGCTCACCCGCGGGATCGACCTCGACGCCCTCATCGGGCGGCGCTTCCGCATCGGCGACGTCGAGTGTCGCGGACGACGCCGGGCCGAGCCCTGCGCGCACCTCGAGCGGCTGCCCGGGAGCGCCGGAACACTGCGCGGCCTCATCCACCGCGGCGGCCTGCGCGCCGACGTCCTCACCGACGGGGTGATCAGCGTCGGCGACGCGGTCGTCGTCCTCGACTGAGCAGGCGGATCAGGCCGCCACGAGGCCGACGAGCCGAAGCGGACGCCGGGCTCGACGCTGCCTCGTAGCGAGGAGTTCCCGCCTCTTTACCAAGGGCTCTCTCAGGCGTACCGGTCCCGCGCCGATGGTGGCAGGTGATGCGCGAGCCGACCGCGACATGACAGGAGCGTCACCATGGGGTTCTTCCGCAAGATCACGCTGCGCCAGCAGCTCATCGCCGTCGGGGCGGTGGCGGCGGCACTCCTGGTGGTGCTGGGCGTCGTCTCGATCACCGGCATGCACGCGATGCAGAGCAAGTCCCAGCAGGTCGCGAAGGCGCAGAGGATCACCGAGGCGGTCAACAGGTCCTTCCAGGGCTGGTTGATCGACGACGACCAGAGCAACATGTACATCGCCGTCCTGGCGCTGCGCGACCCGGACCAGAACGACCTCGCCGAGAAGAGCTTCAAGGAGGCCGTCAACGGGTTCAAGCAGGCGACGAAGGAGCTCGAGAAGGCCGATGCGCTCAACACCGAGCCGAAGGTGCGCCGGATGCTGGCGAGCATCCGCAGCCAGCTCGACTCCTACAACTCCTTCACCGAGGAGATGCGTCGCCGGGCGGTCGCGGGCGACATCGCCGGCGCCACCAAGGTGATGACCCTCGACAACCTGAAGCCGTCCGAGGCGCTGCCCATCAAGTACGAGGAGGTCACCAAGCTCGAGAACGAGCGCACCGCCACCCTCCAGGCCGAGCTCTCCGACGAAGCCTCCAGCGCCCGCACGCTCATCCTCCTCACCTCGGGTGTCGCGCTCCTGCTGCTCGGAGCCGGACTGGTCGTGGTGGTGCGCTCGATCAGCCGGCCGATCGCGGCCACCGTCTCGGTGCTCGAGGCCGTGGCGGCCGGCGACCTGAGCCGCCGGTTGGAGCACGACCGCGAGGACGAGATCGGGCGCATCGCGGTGGCCCTCAACACCGCCGTGTCGTCCTTCGCCCGCGCGCATGACGACGTGGCGCGGGCCCAGGCGGAGCGCGAGGAGCGCGCCGAGCAGGACCGCCTGGCGGAGGCTGCCCGCGCCGAGGAGGAGCGTCGCGCTGCGGAGGCGGAGCGCGCGCGCATCCAGGCCGAGGCCGAGCGCAGCGCGAAGGAGGCCCAGGAGCGGGCCGAGCGGGACCGCGCCGAGGCCCAGCGCGAGCAGCAGGCGCTCGCCGACCGGATGGCCGCCGAGAAGGCCGCCGCCGACGCCGAGGCCGCCGCCGCGCAGGAGCTGCGGACCAAGGTGGACTCGCTCCTCGAGGTCGTGGACGCCGCTGCCGCCGGCGACCTGACCCGCAGTGTCACCGTCACCGGTCAGGACGCCATCGGGCAGCTCGGGCTCGGCCTGGAGAAGCTGCTGAGCACGCTGCGCACCAGCATCGGCGAGATCGCCAGCCACTCGCTCACGCTCGCCTCGGCGTCGGAGGAGCTGACGGTGACCTCCACCGGCATGGGAACGAGCGTCCAGGAGACCGCCACTGAGGCGGGCGCGGCGTCCAGCGTGGCCAAGCAGGTCGCCGCCGACGTCAACGCGGTGGCCAGCGGCGCCGACGACCTGACCTCGGCGATGCGCGAGATCGCCACCAACGCCCGCGAGGCCTCGTCGGTGGCCCAGCGCGCGGTGGTCGTGGCGGAGTCGACCAACGCCACTGTCACCCGGCTGGGTGCCTCGTCGGCCGAGATCGCCGGCGTCCTCGACCTCATCAGCGCCATCGCCGCGCAGACCAACCTGCTCGCGCTCAACGCCACGATCGAGGCCGCTCGCGCCGGTGACTCGGGCAAGGGTTTCGCCGTGGTCGCCAGCGAGGTCAAGGAGCTCGCCAACCAGACCCGCGGTGCCACCGAGGAGATCCGTCGCCAGATCGAGGGCATCCAGGTCGACACCTCGGGCACGGTGGCCGCCATCGGCGAGATCGCCGCGATCATCGATCAGATCAGCTCCATCCAGGGCACGATCTCGAGCGCCGTGGACCAGCAGGCCGCGACCACCGACGAGATGTCGCGTCGCATCGGCGAGGCCGCGCGCGGAACCGCCTCGATCACCGGCAACGCCGAGCGGGTGGCGTCGGTGGCCGACACCACTGCCATGGCTGCCGCCCAGTCGCTCGAGGCCGCCGACTCCATCAGCCGCATGGCCGCCGACCTGCAGGTGCTCGTGGGCCAGTTCCAGTACGAGTCGCGCTTCGACACCCGCGACCTGGACGCCGACCTCCGCAAGCTCCAGGCCGAGCGGGCCCGCCGCCGCCCCTGACCGCCGAGGTGGCAGGAATGGTCCCCCGAGAGGGCTGACGCGCGTGCGATGCGGCACCGGTCGATGGGCGGCTAGCCTCGCCGCATGACCCGACCGCTGGCCGTCGTCACGGGCGGGAGCCGCGGCGTCGGCGCCGCCACCGCTCGCGCCCTCGTGGACGACGGGTGGAACGTGCTGCTGACCCACCGCGTCGACGCCGAGGCGGCCGAGCGGGTCGTCGCCGACTGCCGGGCGGCGGGCGCCTGGGCCGCCACGCGCCGCGTCGACGTCGCCCTCGAGGACGACGTCCGCGCACTGTTCGCGGATCTCCCCGCCGAGGCGGGTCCGCTGCGGGGTCTGGTGAACAACGCGGGCATGGTGGCGCCCACCGGCCCTCTCGCCACTCTGGACGGCGACCGGATGCGCCGCGTCCTCGAGGTCAACGTGCTGGGCGTTCTGCTCTGTGCGCGCGAGGCGGTGCGGCGCATGTCGACCGCGCGGGGTGGGGAGGGCGGTGCGATCGTCAACGTGTCGTCGAAGGCGGCCGTGTTGGGCTCGCCCGGGGAGTACGTCGACTACGCCGCTTCCAAGGCCGCGGTCGACACGGTCACCACGGGCCTCGCGCGCGAGGTGGCGGCCGAGGGCATCCGCGTCAACAGCGTGCGCCTGGGTCTGATCGACACCGAGCTGCACGAGCGCAACGGCCAGCACGGGCGGGTGACGGCGATGGCGCCCACGCTGCCGATGGGTCGCGCGGGAACGCCGGCGGAGGTGGCCCGGGCGATCTGCTGGCTGCTCGGCCCGCAGTCGTCGTACTCGACCGGCGCGCACCTCGACGTCTCGGGCGGACGCTGAGCCCCGCTGCGTGTGGCAGGCTCGCGCCATGTCGATCGTGGCGACGCGCGAGGACGGCGTCCGGCTGGCGCCCCTGGAGGTCTGGCACAGGGAGGAGTTCGCCGCGCACCTGGATCGCGCGCACGACCACATCCGCGGCTGGGTGGGCGACGGCTTCCTCACCACCACGGAGCCCGGTGCTCGGGCGACACTGCAGCACTACGCCGACGACGCCGCCCGCGACGGACGCCGACTCTTCGGCGTCTGGGACGACGGGCGACTCGTGGGCGGTGTGATGTTCGTGCACTTCGACGCCGTGCAGGGCGTGGCCGAGCTCGGCTGCTGGTCCGAGCCCGCCGGTGAGGGAAGGGGACTGATCGGCTGGGCGAGCCGGCAGCTCATCGACTGGGCCTTCGACGTCCGCGGGCTCGCGCGGCTGGAGTGGCGCTGCCGCTCCGACAACGTGCGCAGCGCGGCCCTGGCCCAGCGGCTGGGGATGCGGCTCGAGGGCGTGCTGCGCAGCGCCTGGCTCAACGACGGCGCGCGCCACGACAAGCAGGTCTGGGCGCTGCTCGCCGACGAACGGTGACCCGCGCCGCTCACAGGCTGCGCGGCCGGAACCGGAGGTCGTGGGGACGCTCCTCGATCACGTGCGCCGCCAGGCCGGGGATGCGGGCCAGCAGGAACAGCGCCGAGGCCGTGGACGACGGCACGCCGAGGTGGCGTGCCACCGCGGCGAGTCCGAGGTCGATGTTCGCGAAGGCGCTGTGCTCGCGCGCCACGGCCACCGTGAGGTCGACGACGGCGGCGTGGAGCTCGGCGTCCACCTCGGCCAGCACGTCGAGCACGGCCTCGAAGCGCGGGTCGCTGCGCTCGTAGACGATGTGGCCGAAGCTTTCCGGCGCCTGCGTCGCCAGCCCGCCGCCGGCGCACCACTGCTCGAGCAGGTCGGCCGCGCGGCGCACCGAGCCGGCCTGGCGCTCACCGCTCATCGCGTGGAGGCCGGTGAGCAGGCACGACCACGGATCGGCATGCAGGCTCGCCGCCACCCGGGCGGCCACCGTCGAGGCGCTGAGCTCGTGGTCGACGAGCACGCTCAGGGTGGTGGTGAGCAGGCGGTGCGTGGGCTCGCTGATTTCCGCGCCGAGGGCTCGCAGGAGGCGCGTGACCACGTCGACGTCCGTGACCGCAGACGTCTCGACGTCGCTGGCGATCCCGGCGATCCCGGCGAGCACCGCCTGCTGGGCCGCGGCGATCACCTCACCCTCGCCTGTGGCGGCCTCGGACGCGCCGGCGGCCGCGGTGATCGCGGCCCGCAGGCGCTGGCCAGCGTCGTCCACGCGGGCGAGCCACGGGCGCGCCAGCTGTAGCGCCGCGACGACGTCGGGCGCCATCTCCCAGGGGCCGGGGATCTCGGCCTGCCACAGGTGTGCGGCCGTCTGCTCGTAGCTGCCGAGACCCAGCACCTCGCCGAGGTCGAGCCCGCGGAAGCCCAGCCGCCCGGAGGGATCGAGCTGCGTGATGTCGCTCTCGATGAGCACCCGCATGCCGGCGCCGGGCCGGCGGCGCACCTCGGCGAGTCGCAGCACCTCTGCGCGGTCGAAGCGCGAGGAGCGATGCCCTGCCTCGTCCACGTGGAGGACCCTGGCCAGCACGCCGCGCGAGACGTAGGCGTACACCGTTGGCACGCGCACGCCGAGGATGCCCGCCGCCTGGGCCGCGCTGACCGTCGCGTCGCCGTCGGTCGAGGTCATGTCCGCATCCTGCCCCCCGGTGAGCACGACGAGCCGTGGTTGACCGAGTCAATGAGGGCGTTGTTGCGAGAGCGCAGTGCAGTGGTGGCATGAGCGACCATCCCGACATCGCCTCCGCCCGCCTCGAGATCGCTGCGGAGTTCCGGGCGTTCGCCACCCGCCACGCGCCGGCGACCTCGACCGCCTACGCCAGGTGGGCCGCAGCGATCACCGAGGACGACGCCACGCTCGACAGACTCGCCCTGCTGCCGATCGCGCGACGCCAGCCCACCCTCCTGCTGGCTGCAGCCCGGTGGCTGGGGGCCGAGCCCGGTGATGTCGACGACCTCAGTCACCTGGTCCGCGAGCGCTGGCACGACGTGGCGGCGGTGATGGCGACCCGCCTCACGCAGACCAACGAGATCGGCCGCTGCGGCGTCCTCCTGCCCCTCCTCGCCTCGCTGCCGCAGCCGCTCGCCCTGCTCGAGATCGGCGCCTCCGCCGGGTTGTGCCTGCTGCCCGACTGCTTCGCCTACCGGTGGACCGCCGCCGACGGGTCCTCGCACGCGCTCGCCCCTGCTCGCCCCTGCCCCTCGACCCCGCTCATCGAGACGGCGATCGCAGGGCCGGTGCCCCTGCCCACCCACTTGCCCGAGATCGTCTGGCGGGCGGGCTTCGACCTCGCCCCCGTCGACCTCGCGGACGACGACGCGGCCGCCTGGCTGCGCAACCTCGTGTGGCCCGGGGACGACGACCGCGCCGCCCGCCTCGCCTCCGCCATCGAGCTGGCGCGCAGCTCGCCGGACCGGCCGCCGGTGGTGGCCGGCGACCTCCGCGGCGAGTTGGACGACCTGCGCGACCTCGCCGCGCAGGCCCCGCCGGAGGCGACGCTCGTCGTCCTGCACAGCGCCGTGCTCTGCTACCTCGATCCGGCGGAGCGGACGCGAGTCGTGGGCGTCGTCCGCGACCTACCGGGGCATTGGATCAGCAACGAGGCCGCCGGTGTGCTCGGGCTCGGACTGGCGCCGTCATCCACGGCCGACGGGGCGTTCGTGCTCGCGCTCGACGGTCGACCGGTCGCGCGCGCTCACGGTCACGGTCGCTCTCTGACCTGGCTCTAACCCGGCCCGCTGAGGTCAGCGCGCGCGCTCGGCCAACCGCAGCGCGGCGTGCTGCACGAGCGGAGCCTCCTCCGGGTCGAGCACGGCCTCGGCGGGCACGGCACCTCCGAGCAGAGCAGCGGGTCGGACCAGCCACCCCCACACCTGCCAGGGGTCGACCCGGTTGCGGGCGGCGTCGCTTAGCAGCGCGGCCAGCACGGGCCGCAGCTCCTCGCGCACCTCGCCCGCGTCGTCCAGCTGGAAGGCGGGCACGAGCACGCCGCCGTCGTGCGGCACCACGAGAAGGGCGCCGCGCTCCGCGGCCTTGTGGACGGCGAAGCGCGCGGCGTTCTCCGACACCCCGCGCCGGGCCGCGACACCCGCGTAGTCGAGCCAGTCGCTGGCGAGCAGTGCGCTGCGCACCCGCGATTGCAGGCGCAGCTGCACCAGCGCAACCGGCACGGCGTGGGTGGGCTCGTCGCCGTCGGCGTGCAGCAGGGTGTCGAGCTCCTCAAGCTGCTCGCCGGTGAGCGGGCGGCCGGTGCCGGGGTCGGTCCACCTCACACCGCCGTCGCGGTCGCGCGTGAACGACGGCAGCCCGGCGGCGGCGAGCTGATCGGCCAGGCCCAGCTGCTCGAGCCAGGCGGCCAGGCGCTCGCCGCGGGTCGGGGAGCCGGCGGCGGTGTCGGGATCGTGCGAGGTCACCGCACCAGCCTGCCAGCCCCCGGAACCTGCGCTCAGATGCGCACGGCGATCTTGCCGCCCGGGCTGCCCTCGGCGGAGAGGCGGTGCGCCTCGGCGATCTCGTCGAGCTCGAAGGTTCGCGCCAGGGTGACGGTGAGCCGGCCGTCGTCCACGAGGCGGGCCAGGGCGTCGAGGCCCGCGATGTCGGGGCGCACGAAGGCGTACCTGCCGCCCATGCCGAGCACGGCCTCGGCATCGGTCACCGACGCGATGCGGGCGGCGTCCTTGACCTGCTGCGGTGCGTCGGCGAGCGCGTCGCCACCGACGAGGTCGAGCACCGCGTCCACCGGGCCGCCGTGCTCGGCCAGCTGCTCGCTGATCGGCCCCGCCCCGTGGTCGAGGACGACGCTCGCCCCCAGCCCCCGCACGAGGTCGTGGTTGCGGGTGCTCGCGGTGCCGATCACCTCGGCGCCGAGGGCGGCGGCGATCTGGACGGCGAACTGGCCGACGCCACCGGAGGCGGCGTGGACGAGCACCCGCTCGCCGGCCTTCACCTCCAGCAGCTCGGTGAGGGCCTGGTAGGCGGTGAGACCGGCCAGCGGGACCGCGGCGGCCTCCTCGAAGCTGAGGCCGGCCGGCTTCTTGGCGACCGTGCGCTCGGGGGCGGGCACGAGCTCGGCCGCGGTGCCCTGGGCGACGTCGTCGCGGCGCACGTAGCCCCACACCTCGTCGCCGACCTGCAGCTCGGTGCGCGAGGCCGGGCCGATCGCCTCGACCACGCCGGCGACGTCCCAGCCCGGGATGATCGGCAGGTGGTGCGGGAAGGCTCCCTGCAGGTAGCCCTCCCGGATCTTCCAGTCGACGGGGTTGATGCTCGTGGCCTTGACCCGCACGAGCACCGTGTCGGGGCCGACGGGCGGGTCGGCGACCTCGCCGACGGTGATGACCTCGGGGCCGCCGAAGCGGTCGTAGCTGGCTGCGCGCATGGGGATGCCTCCTGGGAGTGGACGTGCGGGGGGGGGATGACTGCCTCAACCCGCCCCCGGAGGGCGGAGATTCCTGAGCGGTGCCCACTGTGACGCGACCGACCCCCGCTGCCGAGGCGGCAGCGGGGGTCGGCGGTGTGGATCTGACGGCGGCTCAGCCGCGGATCAGTAGGAGGTCTGCGACTGCACGTTCAGCTCGTTGGTGCGCACGCCGCGGGCCTTGTTCGTGCGACGGTCGTCGAGGCGGAAGACGTCGAAGCCCTTCTGGATGTCGCTGGAGTAGATGTGGCCGTTGTACCAGTAGGCCGACCACGATCCGCCGAGCACGAGCCGGTCCTCGGCCACGGGGCCGCGGTCGTAGTGGGCGATCTCGACGGGATTGGCCGAGTCGGTGAAGTCCCACACCGAGATGCCGCCCTGGTACCAGGCCTGCACCATGATGTCGCGGCCCTTGACCGGGATCAGCGAGCCGTTGTGGGCCACGCAGTTCTCCGTGGCGGCCTGGGTGCGCGGGATCTTGAAGTAGGAGCGGAACACGAGCTTGCCGCGACGGATGTCGTAGACGCCGTCGGCACCCTTGACCGCACCGACCGTGGGGTTGCAGGTCGGCGCGCCGCCGCCGCCGAGCTCGTCGGTGAAGACGACCTTGGTGCCCGTGTTGTTGAACGTGGCCGAGTGCCAGAAGGCGAAGTTCTCGGTGTCGCGCACGCGCTCGGTGACGCGCGGGTTGGCACGGTCGGAGATGTCGAGCAGGATGCCGTCGCCCATGCATGCGCCGGCCATCAGGTTCTTGGCCGGGTAGGCGGTGAGGTCGTGGCAGCCGGTGGTGGCGGCCGAGTAGCCGCCGGCCTGGTTGCCGCCGTCGGGGAAGAGCACCGGGGTGCTCACCACGGCGGCCTTCTCCGGCGAGCGCACCGGCACCTTCACGACGCTGATCTGGTCGTGCGGGGGCTGGCAGTCGGGGAAGGAGGCGTTGGGCGAGTACGACGAGACGTACACGAACAGGTCGCGGCGATCGCGCGACGGCGCCAGCGTGTGGGTGTGGGAGCCGCAGGCGGTCTCGACGGCGGCGACGTAGCGCGGCGTGGCGGGGCGGCTGATGTCGAAGACCCGGATGCCCTCCCAGCTCTCCTTGATCGAGGCCGACTGCGCCACGTTGTCGCAGCTGTCGTTGCTGCGGCTGGAGTCGACGCTCAGCACGAGGATGTCGCCGTAGACCGACACGTCGTTCTGCGAGCCGGGGCACAGCACCTGGGTGACGATGCGCGGGCGCGAGGGCTTCTTGATGTCCCACACGGTGAAGCCGTCGTAGTTGCCCTGGAAGGCGTAGTCGCCCTGGAAGGCCAGGTCGGTGGAGAAGGAGTTCTCGCCCGCGAACGGACCCGACTTCGGCACGTTGGCCAGCAGCCGGATGTTCCGCGAGGCGTCGACCTGGCCCGGCAGCAGGCTCGCCTCGGTGTCGTCGAGGCGCGCGATGTCCTGGCCGGCCTGGCAGGCGTCGGCGAAGTTGTCGCCCGCTGCCCTGGCCGCCCGCTTCACCGCGGGGGTGCAGGCGGGGTCCGTGGACGACGCCTGCGCGCTGCCGTGCCGACCGTGGCCCGCGTGGTCGTCCTCGTCGTGCGCGCTGGCCGGCATCGCGGTGGCGGCGAGGCCGAGCGCCAGGACGCCGAGGCCGACGGCTGCGAGACGGCGCGCCCGCATCGAACGTCCGCGGAGCCCCGAGGGCGGCGGCGAGGTGGGATGGGTAGCCCGATCGAGGGGCTTCGTCATGGTCACTCCCGAGATAAGTGGACGAGTCCGAGCCCTGATCGTGGCTTAGGGTGAACAGGTTCCACAACCCCGTAAGGAGCTTTCTCGGTGCGCTTCTCGGTCCCGTCGGCAACCTCGTCGACCGCTCGCCCCCGCCCCACCCGGGTCTCCCGCGCGGCCCTCGCACTGGCCGCGGTCGCCGCCCTCGGCGGCCTGGCCGCCTGCAGCGCGGACGCCGACCCGTCGTCGTCCGCAGGCGGCGGCGTGGTGCAACCCGGGAGGCCCGGCGAGGCGTCGTCCACGGTGGGTGCGGATGCGGGCGCGGAGCACGCGGAGGTGGCCCACGACGACGTCGCCTACGTCCAGATGATGATCCCGCACCACCAGCAGGCGCTGACGATGTCGCGCCTGGCCCCGTCGAGGGCCTCCTCGCCGGCGGTGAAGGCGATGGCGGCACGGATCCTCGCCTCGCAGGGCCCGGAGATCCTCACCATGGCCGCCTGGCTGGAGGCCCACAACGTGTCGGTGCCGCGCGCCACCGACGCCCCCTCGGCCTACGACCACGGCGAGCACGGCCACGCCTCGATGCACGGCATGCTCACCGCCGCCCAGCTCGACGAGCTGCGGGCCGCGCGCGGCACCGCCTTCGACCGCCTCTACCTCGAGGGCATGATCGGCCACCACGAGGGCGCGATCACGATGGCCGACGAGGTGGCCGTCAAGGGCAGCGACGTGCAGGTCGCCGAGATGGCCGCCGACGTCATCACCGGCCAGCAGGCCGAGATCGAGCGCATGCGGCAGGTGCTCGCGGGGCTGTGAGCCCCGGCCTCAGCGTGCCTTGCCGAACGAGATGGTCCGGCGCAGGGTCTCGTAGCCGCTCTTGGAGGAGAACACCGTGACGGCGACGGCCTTGCCCTTGGCTCCGCGGGGCACGGCGAACGTCCGCTTCGTGGCGCCGGCGACGGACTTCCCTCCGATCGTCCAGCGATAGGTGAAGCGCAGGCGAGCCTTGCGACCGGCGGCCGACAGCTCGGGGGCGCTGATGCTCACGGCTCGACCGGCACGGGCAGGACCGCTCCGCTCGCCGTAGGAACGCACCCACGACGTCGGTTGCGGGGCGACCACGCGGAAGCCGGCCGAGACGTTGTAGAAGCCGAAGCCGAAGGCACGTCGACCCGGCTTTGTGCCCACCTGCAGCACCGTCAGGTACGACCCGGCCGCCGAGGCGGGCAGGTCGAAGCGGCTCACGCGGTTCCCCTCCGAGCGCAGGAGGACCGAGCCCCTGGTCGTCTCGGGGAGCGGTTCTCCCCCGTAGAGGCTCTGACCTCCTGATCCGCGCACCAGCCCGACGTTGGTGATGAAGGAGGTACCGGCCTCCCACTCGCCGCGATAGGTGATGAAGACACTGCGCCCGGCGACGAGCTCGATCTTCGTGCCCGGCGGATCGATTGAGCTCGGCCGCGCAGTCGGATCCTGGGTCACCAGGCCGAGGTCGGGTCCCTCGAGCAGCGGCGGGCGCTCGTAGGTGAACGGCGCTCCCTCCTCCACGACCGTGTACTGGTCGCCGTCGAAGCGCAGTTGGTCCACGCGCAGGTGCCATGTCGACCGGTCGTCGTCGGCGAGGAAGGCCGCCGCCCCGTCGTTGCCGTCGACTGTGTCGGCCGTAGTCGCGCCGAACAGGTAGCCGTCGCCGTCGAGATCCCGAACCCGGTAGACGTCGCCCTCGGGCGCGGGTGTGGGGTCGGTGAACAGCACCGTCTCCTCCGTGCCCCAGCTCGGCGCGTACGACCCGCTCTCGACGTACGGCGTCGCCGTCACATCCGTGATGACGATGCCCGGCTCGGCGGCCGCGGCCGAATGGACGAGTCCGGGCGCCAGGAGCGCTGCCAGGGCCAGGGGGACGGCGGCCAGACCGGCACGGTTCTTGTTCACGGCGGATCTCCTCGAGGACGACGATGTCGGCCTCAGTCAACGCCGCACCGACGACCCTGCACCGCCGAACGGCATCGATCTATCGGAAGCGATGGACTGTGGGAAGCGAGGCTCAGCAGCCGCAGCTGTAGAACACGACGTCCCAGTGGCTGCCCTCGTTGGCGTAGACGTTGCCCGAGGCGGCGCGGTACTGGGCGGCGCCGTCGCTGCGCTGGCCGACGTAGGTGTAGGTGCCGGTGACCCAGGAGTCCAGGCAGGTCGTGCGGCGGAAGTCGAGCTTGTAGCCGGTGCCGTGGCTGTAGGTGCCGCCGGCGTGCCCGGTCTCGGTGCCGCCGGTGATCGTGAGCGCGCACCCGCTCGCGCGCTTCAGCGTGACGGCGCCGTCGATGGTGGTCTGGCGCAGACCGTCGAAGGAGGTGCAGGTGGAGTTCGTGCGATCGGTGCAGTTGCCGGACGACGTCCACGTGATGCCGGCTGCGCGGAACTGGGCGGCAGCATCGGCCTGCGACACCGCCGAGGCGGGGCCGGCGAGGCCGAGCGTCGTGAGCAGCGCAGTGGCGAGGACGGCGAGGACGGCGGCGCCGCGACGGCGCGCAGGGACAGGGGTACCCGAGAGAGTGGTCATGGCGTCATCGTGCCCGTCGCCGCCGGGCGGCGTCACCCACCGGCAGCCGACGGGTGGGTGAACCCCCGGCTCAGACCGTGCGCGGATCGCCGTCGACGATGTCCTCGAAGCAGATCGACACGGTGCTCGCGCCCAGCTGCGGGTCGGGTCCGAGGAGGTCGCGCAGCAGCGCGAGCACCTCGACGTGGAGGCGATCGGCGAGCGCGCGCAGGTCAGTGCCGTAGGCGCCGACGAGTCGCAGCTCGACGTCCACCAACCGCTCGCCGTCGACGGTGAGGTCGATGCCGGTGGGGGCGTGGGTGGGCGCCTGCTGGAGGAGGCGCCGCAGGGCGGCGACCAGCACGCGGGTGGAGAGATAGGTGCGCGATCCCTCGTCGTCCTGCGTCGTCGCGCCGTCGGCGGCGTGGACGAGAACGGGCTCGCTGGGCCCCATCAGGCGACGCACCCGGTCGAGCACGTTGGTCGTGATCTCGCGCCACGAAGCGTCGTCCTCGGGTGCCGAACGCACTGCCTCGACCGCCCGCGCGATGAGTGCGTCGGTGGTGTCGGACGACCGCGTCTCGGCCCCGCTGGGCGACGCGGGGTCGCGGGGGTCGCGTCGTTCGTCGGGCTCTAGCGCCATCTCGCCATCCTCTCCGCGATGGTCCGTCGGCCCCGGTGGAGGTGGCCGCGGACGCTGCCGACTGGGATCGCCAGTGTGGTGGCGATCTCGTCGTAGCTCATGTGCTCCAGTTCGCGCAGCAACCACACCGCCCGCTGGTTCCACGGTAGTTCGTCCAGACAGTCCTGGAGTGCCTGCACCAGTTCTTCGTCCAGAACGTTCTGCAGCGCGTTCTCCTGCAGCGACGGCACCAGGTGCGAGAGCAGCTGGTCGTCGATCGGCACCGCGGTGCGTCGCCGGTGCAGGTCGGCAGCGCGGCGATGCACGATCCGGAAGAGCCAGGTGCGCAGTGCCGACTGCCCGGTGAAGGAGCCCACGCTCTTCCACGCCGAGACGAGCGCGTCCTGGGTCACCTCGGCCGCGTCGGCGTCGCGTCCACCGACGAGGCGGAGCGCGTAGCGGTGCATGCCGGGGCCGTAGCGGCGCACGATCTCGGCGAACGCCGCGTCGTCCCCGACGCCGGCGGCCCGGACCAGGGCGGCGTCGGTGGCCTCCGCGTAGTCGAGGCCTGGTTCGGGGAAGGACACGTCCGCACGGTTGCCCGTGATCACGAATTGATTCCTGGTCCGGTGCGCAAGCGACTGTGGCCCACCTCACAGAACTTCGCCGTGACGATCCGGGGACTCGGTGCGACCAACTGACATCACCGACCACGAAGGAGTGAGAAAATGACCGAGAAGCAGACCACCGGTTCTTCCACCGACGTCGCCCGCCGCGGCACCACCGACGGCGCCCTCGTCTCCGAGCAGGGCCGCACCTCGATCGCCGACACCGTCGTGTCGAAGATCGCCGGCATCGCCGCCCGCGACATCAACGGCGTCCACGACCTCGGTGGCGGCGCCGCCCGCGCCGTCGGCGCGATCCGCGAGCGCATCCCGGGCTCGCGCACGAACCTCTCGCAGGGCGTGGCCGTCGAGGTGGGCGAGCGTCAGGCCGCCGTCGACCTCGACATCGTCGCCGAGTACGGCGTCTCGATCGCCGACCTCGCCAACGCGATCCGTCGCAACGTCGTGAGCTCGGTCGAGCGCATGACCGGCCTCGAGGTCACCGAGGTCAACATCACCGTCCACGACATCTTCGTCGAGTCCGACGCCGACGAGGAGCCCGCCACCTCGCGCGTCGAGTGACGAGCAACCCGAGCGGTACCGGCGGCCGATCCGGTCGTCCGGGCAGCACGCCCGACCAGGGCAGCACCCGTCGATCCACCTCCGAGGAGCATCCCGTGAGCAGCACCCCCGCCGCCGACGTGCCCACCGAGCCCACCGAGCAGGCCGCACCGGTCGACTCCGTGGCCGAGGCCGTCCGCGCGGTCGAGGGCGTCGCCGACCTTCACGGCGGTGTGCTCGGCGAGGTGGCGACCTACCTGCCCGGACGCCGGGTCGCCGGCATCCAACTCGACGACGGCGGCGGCGCCGAGGTGCACGTGAGCCTGACCTGGGGGGCCGATGTGGCCGCCACCGTGACGGCGGTGCGCTCGGCCGTCTCCGCCATCGCCGGCCTGCCCGTCGACGTGGTGGTCGAGGACGTCGTCCGCGAGTCGCCCGACTCCGACGACTCCGACGACTCCGACGACTCCGACGACAGCGCCGCCGACGCCTCGGTGGAGGCCACCGCGTGACCCGTGTGGCCCGAGGGCTCGATCCCGCTCAGCGCCGTGCACTGCTGCGGCGTCACCACCCCGACCTCGGGGGAGACCCCGAGGAGTTCGTGCGGGTGATGGCGGCGATCGAGGCCCTCGGTGCCGCACCCGCGCCGACCGCACCGTCCTCGTCCCGGGAAGGGACGGAGCGGGACGCGCATCGTTTCGCCGCCTCGGGCGGCCCTCTCGGGACGACCCCCCGGCGTCGGCGTCTTCGCCGCCGGGCCCGCCGCATACTCACCCGGGTGCGTGCGGGGTTGCCGCGGCGCCTCCCCGGCGCCCGCCGCTACGGGCAGCTGTGACCGGTCGGAACGTCGTCGGTCGCATCGCCGCCCGCACGTCGTTCCGCTCCGAACCCAAGCCATCACGAGGTACCGCGCACCCCGCGAGTGCGCGTCCTCGACACCCCGAAAGGACCATCGCCATGACCACCTCCACCCTCGGTCTCATTGCCGGCCTCCTGCTGGCGATCGCCGTCGCCACCGGCGGCTTCCTCGGACTCCTGCTCGGCATCGTGCTGGGCGGGGCGGGCTACGCCGTCGGCGCCCACTTCGATGGCCAGCTCGACCTGGGCGAGCTGCTGCGGGGACGCCGTGGCTGAGCTCGCCCTGGTGCCGCCTGAGGAGCGCGGCCGCCTCGACGTCCGCCTGCGCGTGATCACCCAGATCGTGGAGCAGGCCGTGCGCGAGGTGCGCGGCACCAGCGCCCACAGCAGCACGCTCGGCCGCCTGACGGGCAGCGAGCTGCCCCGCGCCGAGGTGCGCGTCATCGGTCGCGGCGTCCACGTCCGCGCCGAGGTCGGCGCCCCGTGGCCCGCACCGGTCGCCGAGATCGCCGCCCGCGTGCGCGCGGCGGTGGTCGCCGAGACCGAGCGCCAGACCGGTCTGCGCGTGCGTCGCGCGGACGTCGTCGTCCACCCGCTGCCGTCGAGCAGCGCCCCCGGAGGAGGGAGGGTCCAGTGAGCACCGACATCGACGGGCTGCTCCAGCCCGAGGCGGGTCGCCCCGCCACCCCCACCGCGCCCGCGCACGCGGCGCCGAAGGTGAACGCGGACGCCGCACCGGCTCCCCGTAGCCGTCCCGCCGCCGCCAGCACCGCCGTCCTGCTCGCCGTGCTGCTGCTCGCCGCCGGCGCGGTCGTCATCGCGGACGCCGCCGGCTCCTTCGGCAGCACCGGCTCGCTGGCCGAGAAGACCTTCGACGGCCTCGACGGCCTGAAGGCCTCGGGCGCCACCACCGGCGCCGGCGCCGCGCTTGCCGTGATCGGGCTCCTGCTCGTCATCGCCGCGCTCAAGCCCCGCGGTCGCACGCACCTCGCCGTCGACGGCCCCGTCGACCTGTGGGTGACGCCCCGCGCCGCCGCGACCATCGCCGCCCAGGAGGCCGAGGAGCACCCCGACGTGCTCGAGGCTCGCGTCGAGTCGGCCAACCGCCGTCGCATCACCCTCGTGGTGACGCCGCGCTCGGTCGTGCCCGACACCGGCCTCGCCGAGGCCGTCCGCACCCGCGTGAGCTCGCACCTGGCCCCCGTGTCCGGTGTGGCCCGTGTCGTCGTCAAGGTGGAGGAGGAGTGATGCGCCGTTACACATCCGATCGCGTGATCGTGCTCGTGCTCGGCGTGGCCTTCATCGCCGGCGGCCTCGCACTGGTCGACTGGAAGACCGGCTACGTGCTGGGCACCGGCACCGAGCTGAAGACCGCCTCGATCGCCGACCAGGTCGGCGCCTCGTGGTGGCCCTGGGCCGAAGGCGCCGCCGGCGTCCTGGTGGTCCTGCTGGGCCTGTGGTGGCTGCTCGCCCACCTGCCGCGCCGCGGCCCGTCGTCCGCCGCCCTGCCGGGCAGCACCGCCGACGGCGAGTTCAGCATCGACCTGGGCTCGCTGGGCCGGGTCATCGACGACGAGTTCGGCGGCCACGGCGCCGTGGAGCACGTGAGCGTCACCTTCGACCGCTCCGGCGGCCGCACCGTGGGCACCGTCTCGGGTCGCCTGGCCTCGGACGCCGAGCTTGCCACGGTGATCGAGACCGCCGAGGAGGTTGCTACCGGCCTCGCCCGGGTAGTGCCTGAGCGAACCGTCCACCTGCAGATCCAGTTGGGCGCTCCGCGCAAGGACCGGCCCGTCCGGTCCGGACGCCGGGCCACCGTCCGGCTGCAGTAGCACCAGCACGAACTCCCGGCCCGCTCCCTGCGGAGGCGGCACCGGGGCAGTCACCACCTATCCGTCACCTTCACCACCCAACGAGAAGGAGAGCATCATGAGCTTCGCTGACAAGGCCAAGAACGCCGCCGAGGACCTCGCCGGAAAGGCCAAGGAGGTCGCTGGTGAGGTCACCGGCAACGACAAGCTGAAGGCCGAGGGCGAGAAGGACCAGGCCAAGGCCTCGCTGAAGGACGGCGTCGAGAACGTCAAGGACGCCTTCAAGAAGTGATCTCGCCCCCGCCGGCGGATCCGTCCGTCGGTGGGAGCCGGTCGCCGCGCGCGACCGCTCGATCCACATCCCAGTGTGCCCGGGCTCCCTTGCGGAGCCCGGGCACACTGGCATGTGTGAGCACTTTCCTCAGCGCGGCAGGAGCCGGCGTCGGCCAGGTCTCCCAGGCGCTGGGCGCCACGGTCGGCTCCGTGGCCGCAGGCCTGGCCCGACCGGCCGCCGAGATCGGTGCGGTGCGCGATCGCCTCGGCGAGGCCATCTTCCTGCGGGTGGCCGGCCCCGACGGCCCCCAGCACCGCGACCGCATCCACGGCGCCGAGGGCCCGCGCTGGTTCGAGCCCGGCAGCGCGATCATGCAGGTGCACGCCGACGCCTCGATGTTCATCGGCGGCATCCGGGCCCTGCTCCTGCAGAGCCTCCACCCGGCGGCCATGCGCGCTGTCTCCGAGCACTCCGGCTTCCGCGGCGACATGTGGGGGCGCCTGGCCCGCACCAGCCGCTTCCTCGCCGTCACCACCTTCGGCACCGCGGACGACGCCCAGCAGGCCGTCGACATCGTGCGCGCCATCCACGACCGCATCACCGGCACGATGCCCGACGGCACGCCCTACGCGGCGTCCGACCCCCACCTGCTGCTGTGGGTGCACGTGGCCGAGATCGACTCGTTCCTGCTTGCTCACCAGACCTACGGCGCCCGCCCGCTCGACCAGGCCGGTCGCGACGAGTACGTCGCCCAGACCGCCGAGGTCGCCCGACGCCTCGGCGTCATCGACCCGCCCACCACCGAGGCCGAGCTGCGCGAGGTCCTGGCGCGCTTCCGCCCCGAGCTGCGCGGCACCCCGGAGGCGCGCGAGGCGGTCGGCTACGTGCTCCTGCGCCCGCCGCTGCCCCTCGTCGTCCGCCCGGCCTACGGGGTGCTCGCCTCGGCCGCCATCGGCCTCATGCCGGCGTGGACCCGCCGACAGCTGCGACTGCCGTGGCTGCCGGTCACCGAGCGCACCGTCGTCCGCGCGCTCGGGCAGGCGGCCGTGACCACGATCCGGTGGGCGATGACGCCGCCCGCGCTCGCCGCGCAGGACGGCACCGCCGCCTGATTGGTCTGCTCGTGCGCGCCGCGGGTAGGGTGGAAGTTGAAGGGGAGTAGTCCTCAACGGTTGCGTCGACACACTGGCCCCCGGGCCCGGCGCAGCAGGCCGCCTCACGGGTGTGCGGACGAGACCTTCGACCATGAGCACGTGCGTGCTCGGTCGAAGGCGCGTCCCCCCGCGGGTCCGTTCCGGCCGGGCGCCCGATGAGAGGACACCATGTACGCCTTCCTGTTGAGCACCGCCGTCATCTTCGTCGCCGAGCTCGGCGACAAGAGCCAGCTGATGGCGATGACCTTCGCCACCCGCTACCGGGCACGCGACGTGCTGATCGGCCTTACGGCCGCCACGGCCGTCGTCCACCTCGCCTCGGTCGGCATCGGCTACGCGATCGGCGACGCCTTCGCCGACTACCAGGGCACGATCGAGGTCGTAGCCGGCATCGCGTTCCTCGGCTTCGCCCTGTGGACGCTGCGCGGCGACGAGCTGACCGAGGACGACACCCGCAAGGCCCACGCGGCCGCCGGCCGGGCGATCCTCGTGGTCGCCACCTTCTTCTTCCTCGCCGAGCTGGGCGACAAGACCATGCTCGCCACCATCACCCTGGCCACCCAGGAGGGCTGGTTCGGCACGTGGCTGGGCTCCACCGTCGGCATGGTCGCCGCCGACGCGCTGGCGATCGTGCTCGGTGCGGTGCTCGGACGACAGCTGCCCGAGCGCGTCATCAAGTTCGGCGCGGCCGCGCTCTTCGCGCTCTTCGGCCTCGCCCTCATCGCTAGCGGCGCCGGCTGGTTCTGAGGCCTCCGAGTCCTTCGGGGTTGCCCCCGGCCCGCGCCGATCAGGCGTGGGCGAGGGACAGCTTGACCGCGAACGCCAGGAACACCGCGCCGACGGCGGACGTCGCGCCCGCCGAGAGGGCGCGACGCCGCCGGAACGCGGCGGCCAGCCGGGTGCCGCCGAAGATCAGCCCGCTGAGGTAGGCCACGCTGGCTGCCTGGGCGAACGCGCCCAGCACGAGGAACGACAGCGCCGGGTGCGGGTAGGCCGGGTCGACGAACTGCACGAAGAAGGCGACGAAGAACAAGATCGCCTTCGGGTTGAGCAGGCTCACGACCAGGGCCCGGCGGTAAGGCCGCTCGCGTCGACCGGCGGCGGACGGGAGCGTGTCGCCCGCCCCGCCCGGCTCGGGGATCTGCTCGCGGCGGCGTCGCCACAGCGCCGCTGCCGAACGCAGCATCGTGATGGCGAGGAAGCCGAGGTAGCCCGCGCCGAGGTACTTCACGACCGCGAAGGCCACCGGCGTGGTCTGCAGCAGCGAGGCGACGCCGGCGGCCGAGAGCGTCATCAGCACCGCGTCACCGGTCCACACGCCCGCGGCGGCCACGTAGCCGTCGCGCACCCCGCGACGTGCGGCGACCGACAGCACGTAGAGCGAGTTCGGTCCGGGGAGCAGGATGATGACCACGAGACCCACGAGGTAGGTCGACAGATCGGTCACGCCCAGCACGCGCCGATGGTCCCACGGCTGCGCGGGCCGCGCTCAGTCGTCGGCGAAGTCGAGGCCGCGCTCGGCCAGCGCGTCGCCGAGCCGGTCGAGGGCCACCGGCCCGACGCCGTGCAGCGCGGCCAGGTCGGCGCGGCGCCAGCGGGCGACGTCCTCGAGGGTGTGCAGGTCGAGGGCGCGCAGCGCGCGGGTGGCCGGTGCTCCGACCGTGCGCGGCAGCGGGGTGCCGGGGCGTCGCGGACGACGCTCGCGCGGGCCGTCGAGGGCGTCGAGCACCGTCTCGCCGCGCGGCGAGAGGCGGTAGCCGATCGCGAGGGACTCGGTGAGCCCGCGCTCCTTGAGCTTGCGCACATCGCGCTTGAACTCGAGCGTCGGGCGGCCGAGCTCGGCGGCCAGCTCGGGCGCGCGCACCTCGGGCTGGGCGTCGATGATGCGCAGGGTGGCGCGGGTCCAGGGTCCGCCCGCCGCCGCGGCGTCGAGGCGCTCGAGCCACCCGGTGATCTGCTCGATCTCGTCGTCGGCCGGCACCGTCTCGCGCAGCACGTCGCGCAGGTCGGGCCCGGCGTAGCGCAGCCCGACACGGAAGAGCGGGCGGTCGGCGCGGGAGGCGAGGGCCAGCTTGAGCGCGGTCAGCGACGAGGCGCCCGCGCGCCGGGCGTCGGCCGCACGCAGCGTGGACGGCGAGATCTGGGCGACCTCGGTGACCTCCAGGACGCCGACCGAGGTGCGCAGCCGGGTGCCCACCTTCACCCGCGGGCGATCCCACCGGCGGAAGGCGAGATCGATCTCGCCACGGCGGATGGCCTCGAGCTCGCTCGGCCGGATCATCACGCCAGCGAGCCTAGGCCACCCGGGGTGAACCGGGCTGATCGTGCCCGAGGTCGCAGGATGTGACATCCGGCTCGTCGGTCGTCGCCGAATCCGTCATCGTGGTGCCTGCACCAGGACCCACCGCAGCGCATCGGGCGCGGTCAGGCCAGGTGGGCACGAACGACCATCCACGAATCCGGAGGAGCCCCATGGGCCTCAACCCCGTCGCCGACGTCCTCAAGCGAGCCGACAAGGTGCTGCACAGCGCCGAGAAGGCGCTCACCGACGTCGAGGGCACGCTCGAGACGGTGGGCGAGACCCTCACCGGCGTCGACACCAAGCTCGGCACCGTCGACTCCACCCTCGCCGAGACCCGCGAGGTGCTCGGTGAGGTCAAGGGCCTGCTCGGCGAGCTCGCCGACCGCATCGCCCTGCTCGACCAGGTGCCCGAGTTGATGGGCAAGCTGGACGCCGTCCTCGCTGCCGTGCAGGCGCCGTCGGCCTGATCCCGCACTTGGCACGCGTTGCAACACGTGCCAAGTGCCAGGAACGCGTGCCAAGTGCGGTCTCCTCGCCCAGGCAGATCGGTGGCGCCGGCGTCGAGCGTCGTCCTAGGTTGGGCGGATGGACCAGCCGCTCGGGCGCTACAAGGACCTCTGCATCGACGCCGTCGACCCGCACCGCCTCGGCGCGTTCTGGGCCGGTGCTCTCGACCTGCGCTTCGAGGCGTTGGACGACGGCGACGCGCGCCTGATCGGGCGGACCCCTGCCCACACCGTGTGGATCAACCGGGTGCCCGAGCCGGTGGGTGCCAAGCACCGCGTGCACCTCGACATCCGCGCTCGGTCGGTGGACGACGTCCTCGCGCTGTCGAGCGACGCCCGTGCGACCGACACCGACTCATTCCGGTGGTCGGTGCTGGCCGATCCCGAGAGTGGCGAGTTCTGCGTCTTCACCCACGAGCTCGACCCGGTCGAGCGCCTCTACGAGGTCTGCATCGACTGCGCCGACGCCGTGCCGCAGGCCCACTGGTGGGCGCGGGCGCTCGGCGGCACCGTGCACCTAGAGCATGCCGACGGCGAGGCCTGGGCGTGGGTCGACGGCATCGGCGGTGCACCGTTCGAGAGCCTCGTCTTCGTGCCGGTGCCCGAGCCGAAGACCGTGAAGAACCGCATCCATCTCGACCTCACCACCCCCGCGCTCGCCCCCTGGCTCGACATCGGAGCCCGGATGCTCGCGCCGGCGCAGCCCGGCCAGCGTCGCTGGCACGTCCTGGCGGACCCCGAGGGCAACGAGTTCTGCCTGTTCGTCGGCGACGGGCCGTCGTGAACGCGCCCGGCAAGCACGATCAAGCGGAGTTCGCCTGCGACGGGCGTCTGGTCGAGTGGCGAGGTGCGGCCCCGTACTGGTGCCTCGAGCTGCCCGTCGAGGTGAGCGCCTAGGTGAAGCGGGCCGCGCGCGGGTTGGAGTGCTGGGGGCAGGTGAATGTGGCGGAGGTCGTCGGCGACGAAGGCGGCCCCGCCGGGGTCGAGACCTTCCGGACGGCTCTCTTCCCGAAGGACGGCGGCTACCTGCTTCCGCCGCGCGACGCCTTCCGACCCGCTGTCGGCCTCATCCCCGAGGACGCCGGCGCGGTCGTCGCCGTGTGCTTCGACCTTCTCCGCCCCTGACGGCCCGACCCGCCGCGGATCACGCGCCGGCGTCGCCCGGCCGCGGACGCAGGGCGGCCGGCTCGCCGGTGTAGGCGGCCAGGGTGGCGCGGACGTCGTCCGCGATGGGCCAGGCGGCGCCGGCGGCGGTGTCCCACAGCACGAGCGAACTCTCCGCGATGAGCGCCGGTGGATGATCGGGGGCCACCCGCAGCTCGGAGGCGATCGCGAACGAGCTGCGGCCCACGTGGCTCACCCGGATCGACACCAGGAACGGCTGATAGGCCACGAAGCGCATCTCGGCGCGGTAGTCGACACGTTGACTGCCCATCAGCTCGACCACGCCCGACGGCACCTCGCGCAGGAGTCCCGGGCGGCCGTGCGCCGCGTCGTCCTCGAGGGGGGCGAAGCGGAAGAACAGGAGCCGCGCCTCGTCGACCACCCGCATGGCCTCGACGTTGTCGACGTGGCCACCGAGGTTGATGTCGCGCAACCGCGCCTGGATCTCGCACTCGAAGGTCCGCGTCACAGGCGCCATCGTCGCAGGTGGGTCGTGTCGGAGTCGGCGGTGGTCGGGCGGGCGACCTGGACGACGTTTCTGGTGCTTGGACGATGGAGTTCCGTCGTCCAGGCGCTGGTTTCACCGGCCGGCCGGTGAATCGCGGGGCGCGTGGGGCTGGTGTGACTACTGGGCAGCAGTGGGCCGGGAGGTGTCAAGGCGGTGGCCGGGCGGGCGACCTGGACGACGTTTCTGGCACCTGGACGATGGAGTTCCGTCGTCCAGGTGCCGGTTTCACCGGCCGGCCGGTGAATCGCGAGGCGCGTGGGGCCCCTGTGACTCACGGCTCGAAGCGGTACCCCATGCCGGGCTCGTTGCGGAAGTGGACGGGGCGGGAGGGGTCGGGCTCGAGCTTGCGACGCAGCTGGCCCATGTAGAGGCGCAGGTTGCCCTGGGCGTTCTCGTAGCCGGGGCCCCACACCTCGGTGAGCAGCTGGCGCTGGCTGAGCAGGCGGCCGGGGTGGCGCACGAGCACCTCGAGCAGGTGCCACTCGGTGGGGGTCAGGCGCACCTCGTCGCCGCCGCGGGTGACGCGGGTGGCGCCGAGGTCGACGCGCACGCGGGAGCCGTCGGCGCCGAACTCGACGACGAGGTCGTCGCTCTCGGGCGGGGCGACGCGGCGCACCATCACCCGCAGCCGGGCGAGCAGCTCCTCCATGCCGAAGGGCTTGGTGACGTAGTCGTCGGCGCCAGCGTCGAGCGCCTCGACCTTGTCGGCGGAGTCGCTGCGCCCCGACAGCACGAGGATCGGCACGGCCGAGCGGGCGCGCAGGCCGGCGATGACGTCGATGCCGTCGGTGTCGGGCAGCCCGAGGTCGAGGACGACGACGTCGGGCGGCGCGAGGTCGGCCACGGCGAGTGCCTCGGCGCCGTCGCCGGCGGTGGTGACCTCGTAGCCGCGGGCGCGGAGGTTGATCGAGAGGGCTCGGACGATCTGCGGTTCGTCGTCGACCACCATGATGCGGGTCATCGGTTGCGCTCCCTGATGCCGAGGGCGGGGCCGGTGGGTTCACCGGTGGCGGCGGGCAGCGAGACCACCATGGTCAGGCCGCCGCCGGGTGTCTCCTGGGGGTCCAGGGTGCCGCCCATCGCCTCGACGAGGCCGCGCGACACGGCGAGGCCGAGGCCGACCCCGGTGGAGTTGTCGTGGTCGCCGAGGCGCTGGAAGGGCAGGAAGACCCGCTCGTAGTCGTCGGCGGGGATGCCCGGGCCCGTGTCGACGATCCGGATCTCGACGCGGTCGGCCACCGCGCTGGCCCCGACGAGGGGCGGGGTGTCGCTGGGGGCGTAGCGGTGGGCGTTGGCGAGCAGGTTGACCACCACCCGCTCCAGCAGCGCGGCGTCGGCGAGCGCGGGCGGCAGGCCCACCGGGACGTCGAGGCGCACGGGCACGTCGGCCACCGACACGTCGTCCAGGGCGCCGGCGAGCACGTCCTCGACGAGGGTGGGCGAGAGGTGCACCGGCAGCACGCCGGCCTGCAGGCGGCTGAGGTCGAGCAGGCTGTCGACGAGTCCGGCAAGGGTGTCGAGGGCGTCGTCGGCGGTGCGCAGCAGCTCGCGGCGGTCGTCCTCGCCGATGGCGACGTCCTCGGCGCGCAGGCCCGAGACCACCGCCTTCGCCGCGGCGAGCGGCGTGCGCAGGTCGTGGCCGACCGCAGCGAGCAGCGCGGTGCGCACGCGGTTGGCCTCGGCCAGGGGTGCGGCGAGCGCGGCCTCCTCGGCCAGCCTGATCTGCTGGAGCGCCTGGTGGGTGCGCGCGGCGAAGGCCGAGGCCACCCGGGTGTCCTCCGGCGCGAGCGCGCGCCCCCGCAGCGCGAGCACCGTGGACGCCGCGGGGCCGGTGCCGGCGGGCACCACGACGTCGGCCCCGTCCGGCGCGGACGCCGGGTCGGTGCCGGCCGTGCTCACCGTCGCCCAGGTGCCGTGGTCCTTCTCGAGCAGCGCCACCGAGGTGAGCGAGAGGCTCTCGCGGAAGCGTTCGAGCAGCTCGGTGAGGTCGCCGCTGCCCGTGAGCGGTGTGGCGGCGAGGTTGGCGAGCACGTGCGACTCGGCCACGGCGCGTGCCGCCTGCCGGGTGCGGCGCGCCGCGAGGTCGACCACCGAGCTCACCATCACCGCCACCAGCAGGTAGGCCACGAGCGCGAGGGCGTTGTTGGTGGCGCCGATGGTGAGCGTGCGCACGGGCGGGGTGAAGAAGAAGTTGAGCGCGAACGTGCCCACCACCGCGGTGACGAGCGCCGGCCCGGCCCCGCCGACCAGCGCCACGGCGACCACGGCCACCAGGAAGAGCAGGACGTCGCTGGCCAGGTTGAGCCGGTCGTCGACGACGAGCAGCAGCACGGTGAGCAGCACCGGCAGCAGCGCGGCCAGCACGTAGCCCTGCACCCGGCGTCGTCCGCTGAGGCTGCCGCGCACGACCGGCAGGCGGCGCCCGCGCCCGGCATGGGAGTGCGAGACGATGTGGACGTCGATGTCGCCGGAGGCGCGGATCGTGCGGGTGGCGGTGCCCGGCCCGGTGAAGGAGTCGGCCCAGCGGCGCCGACGGGAGTCGCCGAGCACGAGCTGGGTGGCGTTCTCGGCCCGGGCGAAGGCCAGCAGCGCCTCGGGCACGTCGTCGCCCAGCACCTGGTGGTAGCTGCCGCCGAGCGACTCGACCAGCTGCCGCTGGCGGGACAGGTGGAGGGGGTCGGCGCCGGTGAGGCCGTCGGAGCGGCTCACGTGCAGGGCGAGGAGGTCGCCCGCGCCCGAGCGCGCCGCGATGCGGGCGGCGCGGCGGATCAGCTGCTCGCCCTCGGCGCCGCCGGTGAGCGCCACGACGACCCGCTCGCGGGTCTCCCACGTCTTGGTGATGTCGTGGCGGCGGCGGTAGCCCTGCAGGGCCTCGTCGACCTTGTCGGCGACCCAGAGCAGCGCCAGCTCGCGCAGGGCGGTGAGGTTGCCCTCGCGGAAGTAGTTGGCGAGCGCGGCGTCGACCTTCTCGGGGGCGTAGACGTTGCCGTGCGCCAGGCGCCGACGCAGCGCCTGCGCGGCCATGTCGATGAGCTCGACCTGATCGGCGGCGCGCACCACGGCGTCGGGCACCGTCTCGCGCTGGGGCACGCCGGTGATCTTCTCGACGACGTCGTTGACCGACTCGAGGTGCTGCACGTTGACGGTGGAGATGACGTCGATGCCGGCGGCGAGCAGCTCCTCGACGTCCTGCCAGCGCTTCTCGTTGCGCGATCCGGGCGCGTTGGTGTGGGCGAGCTCGTCGACCAGGACGACCTGGGGGGTGCGGGCGAGGACGGCGTCGAGGTCCATCTCCTCCAGCCGCGTGCCGCGGTAGAGCACCTCGCGCCGGGGCACCACCTCGAGGCCCTCGGTCATCGCCGCGGTCTGCGGGCGGTTGTGGGTCTCGACGAACCCGATGACGACGTCGGTGCCGCGTTCGGCACGGCGGGCGGCCTCGCCCAGCATCGCGTAGGTCTTGCCCACGCCGGGCGCCGCGCCCAGGTACACCCGCAGCCGACCTCGTCTCATGCGGCCATTCTTCCCGCCACCCCCGACACGAGCGCGAGTGCGGGCACCGCGCCCGGCCTCCCCGCCGCCGCGGGGAGGCCGTGCTCGTTCAGCGGCCCGCGCCCGTGGCGGGCGCGAGGCGGTCGAGGGCGAGGTTGAGCTCGAGCACGTTGACCCGCGGCTCGCCTAGGAAGGCCAGCGAGCGCCCTGCGGTGTTCTCCTCCACCAGGCGGCGCACCTGCGCCGGCTCGAGGTCGCGCGCCCGCGCCACCCGGGCCACCTGCTGCTCGGCGTAGGCGGGCGAGATGTGGGGGTCGAGGCCCGATCCGCTGGCGAGGACGGCGTCCGGTGCCACGTCGGCGGGGTCCACGCCGTCGCGTTCGGCCACTGCCGCGATGCGCTCGCGCACCGTCGCCACGAACTCGGGGTTGGCGGGGGAGAGGTTGGAGGCGGAGCTGGCGAGCGGGTCGTAGCCGTCGCCGGCCGCCGAGGGGCGTGATTGGAAGTAGTCGTCGCGGCCCTCGAAGGACTGCCCGATGAGCCGCGAGCCCACCACGGTGCCGTCGCGCTCGACGAGGGCCCCGTCGGCCCTCCCCGGCGTCGCGACCTGCGCGAACCCGGTGACCGCCAGCGGATAGGCGAGGCCGAGCAGGACCGTGAGCACGAGGAGGGCCCGGACCGCGGCCACCGACTGCGTGAGGGCGCCGCGGAGGGTGGGGACGACGCCGGCGGGGGTTCCCGGCTCGATCGCGTCGACTCGCGGGGAGTCGGCGCCGTCCGGCGTCGTCCCCGCTTCGGGGGAGGGGTGGGGTTCGGTGAGGGTGGAGCCGGGGGTGCCGGGGGTTCCGGAGGTGCCGGGGATGGAGGTCGCGTTCACGACGCTGCCTTTCGGGTGCGGGGGCGGGCGGGCGGCGGTGCGCTCAGCCGATGCCGGGGATGCTGGAGACGACGAGGTCGATGAGCTTGATGCCGATGAACGGCGCCACCAGCCCGCCGAGGCCGTAGACCGCGAGGTTGCGGCGCAGCAGCGCGGAGGCACTGGACGGCGTGTAGCGCACGCCGCGCAGGGCCAGCGGGATCAGCGCCACGATGATGAGGGCGTTGAAGATGACCGCCGACAGGATCGCCGACTCCGGCGAGGCGAGGCGCATGATGTTGAGCGCGTCCAGGCCGCCGTAGACGCCGGCGAACATCGCCGGGATGATCGCGAAGTACTTCGCCACGTCGTTGGCGATCGAGAAGGTCGTGAGTGCGCCGCGGGTGATGAGCAGCTGCTTGCCGATCTCCACGATCTCGATGAGCTTCGTCGGGTTGGAGTCGAGGTCGACCATGTTGCCGGCCTCCTTGGCGCTGGAGGTGCCGGTGTTCATCGCCACGCCCACGTCGGCCTGGGCGAGCGCGGGGGCGTCGTTGGTGCCGTCGCCGGTCATCGCAACGAGGCGGCCGCCCTCCTGCTCGGCCTTGATGAGCGCCATCTTGTCCTCGGGGGTCGCCTCGGCGAGGAAGTCGTCGACGCCGGCCTCCTCCGCGATCGCCCGGGCGGTGAGCGGGTTGTCGCCGGTGATCATCACCGTGCGGATGCCCATGCGGCGCATCTCCTCGAAGCGCTCGCGCATGCCGGCCTTGACGACGTCCTTGAGGTGGATGACGCCGAGCACCCGGGCGGGGCCGGTGCCGGTCTGCTCGGCCACCACCAGCGGGGTGCCGCCGGCCGAGGAGATCGCGTCCACGGTCTCCCCGACGCGGGCGCTCGGCTGCCCGCCGTTCTCGCGCACCCAGCGGGTCACGGCCGAGGCCGCGCCCTTGCGGATGTGGCGCTCGCCGAGGTCGACGCCCGACATGCGGGTCTGCGCGGTGAACGGCACGAACACGGCGTCCACCAGCTCGCCCTCGGAGCGCTCGCGCAGGCCGTAGTCGCGCTTGGCGAGGACGACGACCGAGCGACCCTCGGGCGTCTCGTCGGCGAGCGAGGCGAGCTGGGCGGCGTCCGCGAGCAGCTCGACACCGACACCGTCGACGGCGAGGAACTCCGCGGCCTCGCGGTTGCCCAGGGTGATCGTGCCGGTCTTGTCGAGCAGCAGCGTGTTGACGTCGCCGGCCGCCTCGACCGCGCGGCCCGACATGGCGAGCACGTTGTGCTGCACGAGCCGGTCCATGCCGGCGATGCCGATCGCGCTGAGCAGCGCGCCGATCGTGGTGGGGATCAGGCACACCAGCAGCGCCACGAGCACGAGGATCGACACCTCGGCGCCGGAGTAGATCGACATCGGCTTCAGCGCCACGACCGCGGCCAGGAAGATGACCGTGAGGCTCGAGAGCAGGATGTTGAGCGCGATCTCGTTGGGGGTCTTCTGCCGGCTCGCGCCCTCGACGAGCGCGATCATCTTGTCGATGAAGCTCTCGCCGGGGTTGCTGGTGATCTCGACGACGATGCGGTCCGAGAGCACCTTGGTGCCGCCCGTGACCGAGCAGCGGTCGCCGCCCGACTCGCGGATGACGGGTGCCGACTCGCCGGTGATGGCCGACTCGTCCACGCTCGCCACGCCCTCGACGACGTCGCCGTCACCGGGGATGGTCTCGCCGGCCTCGACCACCACGCGGTCGCCCACGCGCAGGTCGGTGGCCGGCACCGGCTCGATCGCCCCCGAGGACGCGGTGAGGCGCCGGGCGGTCGTCTCGGTCTTCGTGCGCCGCAGCGAGGCCGCCTGCGCGCGTCCGCGGCCCTCGGCCACGGCCTCGGCGAGGTTCGCGAACACCACGGTGAGCCACAGCCACACCGTCGTGGCCCACGCGAACGCCGAGGGGTCCTGCACCGCCAGCACGGTGGCGAGCACGGCGCCGACCTCGACGACGAACATCACCGGCGTGCGCACCATGACGCGGGGGTCGAGCTTGCGCAGCGCGTCGGGCAGCGAGGTGAGGAGCATCGTCGGGTCGAGCAGCCCGCCGCCCACGCGGCGTCCGCCCTCGCCCCCGGTGGACGACGCGGCGTCGCGCGCGACGCCGTCGCCCGGGGCGCCCGGGCCGCCGGATGTGCCGGAGCTGCCGGTCTCGATGGTCGGGGTGGTCATCACAGTCCCTCCGCGAGCGGACCCAGCGCGAGCGCCGGGAAGAAGGTCAGGCCGGCCACGATCACCGCGACGCCCGTGAGCATCCCGACGAACAGCGGGCCGTTGGTGGGCAGCGTGCCGCCGGTGCGCGGCACGGGCGCCTGGCGGGCGAGGGCGCCGGCCAGGGCGAGGGTGAGCACGATCGGCACGAAGCGCCCGACGAGCATGGCGATGCCGATGGTGACGTTGTAGAAGGTCGTGTTGGCCGAGAGGCCGGCGAAGGCCGAACCGTTGTTGTTGGCACCCGACATGTAGGCGTAGAGCACCTCGGAGAGGCCGTGCGGGCCAGCGTTGAGGATCGACTCCCGCGGGCCGGGCAGTGCGAGTGCCAGGGCGGTGAAGCCCAGCACCAGCAGCGGCATCGTCAGGATGCTCAGCGCCACCAGCTTCATCTCGCGGGCGGTGATCTTCTTGCCGAGCATCTCGGGGGTGCGGCCCACCATGAGGCCGGCCACGAAGACGGTGAGGATCGCCAGCACGAGGATGCCGTAGAGACCGCTGCCCACACCGCCCGGCGCGATCTCGCCGAGACCCATGTTGAAGATCAGCAGACCGCCGGACACGGGCGAGAAGGAGGAGTGGAAGGAGTTGACCGCGCCCGTGCTGGTGCCGGTGGTCGAGACCGCGAACAGGCTCGAGCCGGGCACGCCGAAGCGGGTCTCCTTGGCCTCCATCGCGGCGCCGGCGAGGTTGAAGCCGGGGGTGGGGTGGGCGGTCTCGATGGCCCACACCGCCGCGAGCAGCACGCCCCACAGCACCGTCATCGTGGCGAGGATCGCGTAGCCCTGGCGGAGGTCGCCGACCATGATGCCGAAGGTGCGGGTGAGCGCGACGGGCAGCACGAGCAGCAGGAAGATCTCGAGGATGTTGCTGATCGGCGTGGGGTTCTCGAACGGGTGCGAGGAGTTGGCGTTGTAGAAGCCGCCGCCGTTCGTGCCGAGCTCCTTGATGGCCTCCTGCGAGGCCACCGGGCCGCCGGTGATGGTCTGGTGCGCTCCGGCCAGGGTGGTGGCGTCGGTGCCGCTGGAGAAGTTCTGCACGACGCCGGTGATCACCAGCGCGATGGCAGCCACGAAGGCCAGCGGCAGCAGCACGCGGACGACGCCGCGGGTGAGGTCGACCCAGAAGTTGCCCAGCCGACCGGTGCGCGAGCGCACGAAGCCGCGGATGAGGGCGATCGCCACGCACAGGCCGACGGCGGCGGAGACGAAGTTCTGCACCGCCAGGCCGGCCATCTGCACCAGGTGGCCCATCGTGGCCTCGCCGGAGTAGGCCTGCCAGTTGGTGTTGGTGACGAACGATGCGGCCGTGTTGAAGGCCAGTGCGGGGTCGACGTCGGTGAAGCCCAGCGAGTAGGGCAGGTGCGACTGCACGCGCTGCAGCCCGTAGAGGGCGAGCACGCCGACGAAGGAGAAGGCGAGGACGGCGACCGCGTAGGTGCGCCAGGCCTGGTCGGTGCGGGGGTCGACGCCGACGAGGCGGTAGACGACCCGCTCGACGCGCAGGTCGCGCTCGCTGGTGAAGACGCGGGCCAGGTAGGCCCCGAGCGGTCGGTAGACCAGCGCCAGGGCAGCGATGAGGGCGCCGACCTGGAGCAGGCCGGCGAGGGTGTCGTTCACTAGAAGCGCTCCGGCAGGATGAGGGCCACCAGCAGGTAGCCGAGGAGGAGGGCGGCGATGACCAGCCCGATGACGTTCTCGGTGCTCATGACCTCGCCCCCTACCAGCGTTCCGTGGCGACGAGCAGCAGCAGGCTCAGCAGGAAGAAGCCGGCCGTGATCGCGAGGAAGACGACGTCGCTCATCGCGCACCTCCGTCACCCGGGGCGGCGTCGGTGCGACGCGGCGTGGGGCGCAGCAGCGCCGGCGCCAGGCACACGAGCACGGCCGCCACGAGGAGCCACAGGTCGCTCGGCGCCAGGTGGAGGCTGCCGCCGCTGTGGAGCACGAAGCCCTCGGTGAAGGCCCAGGCCGCCAGGCCGATACCGGCGGCTCCCGTGGGCGTGAGGCGCGCGCACATCAGCGCGGCGAGGCCGAGGAAGAGGGCGGTGCCGACGGCGTCCGGGGGGTCGAGGACGGCGACGACGGCGCTGAAGACGAAGAGCGCGAAGCCGGCCATCCCGACCCGCACCGAGGGTTCGTCGAGCACGTGCGGCCCGGCGGGCCGGTGCAGGAGTGGTGCGGTGGTCATGGTCCGGAGTCTCTGCCCGGCCCCGGCGGCCCATGCCCCTCCTAACGCCGTCCTGACAGGTCGCTGACATCCGCTAACGCAGCGTGCGGCGTGGCTCACAGCGCCGTCTGGCCGCCTCGCTGCCGGTGCGCGGTGAGGTGGGACGCGCAGGCGTTAGGAAGGCGTTAGGAGGCGTGGATGCGCTCGCGCGCGCGGGTTGACTCGTGGGTGTGAGCACCGATGTAGGGACGAATCCGCCGACCGTCGCGCCCGCGGCGGTCTCCACCGTGGCGGGCACCGGTCCCTCGCGCCCGACCCCGCTCGGCTCGGCGCCCCGCCCGAAGGTGGGGCCCGGCGCCCCGCCCCCGGCCGAGCACGCCGAGACCGCCCCCTGGTGGCGGGTCATGTGCCTCACCGGTGTCGACTACTTCTCGACGCTGGGCTACCAGCCGGGCATCGCGTTCCTGGCCGCCGGCCTGCTGAGCCCGCTGGCGACCGTCGTCCTCGTGCTGCTGACGCTGTTCGGCGCCCTGCCGGTGTATCGCCGGGTGGCGCAGGAGAGCCCCCACGGCCAGGGCTCGATCGCGATGCTGGAGAAGATGCTGCCCCGCTGGCGCGGCAAGCTCTTCGTGCTCGCCCTCCTCGGCTTCGCCCTCACCGACTTCATCATCACCATCACCCTCTCGGCCGCCGACGCGAGCGCCCACGTGGTCGAGAACCCGCATGTGCCGGACTTCCTGCACGGCCAGGAGCTCTGGATCACCCTGGGCCTGATCGCGCTCCTGGGCGGCGTCTTCCTCAAGGGGTTCAGCGAGGCGATCGGTCTCGCGGTGGCACTCGTGGGCACCTACCTCACGCTGAACCTGATCGTGATCGTCGTGGCGCTGGTGCACGTGGCCGAGAACGGTCACGTGGTCGGCGACTGGGGCAACGCGCTCACGGTGCAGCACGGCAACATCGCGATGATGATCGCGGTCTCGCTGACGCTCTTCCCGAAGCTCGCGCTCGGCATGTCGGGCTTCGAGACCGGCGTGGCGGTCATGGGCCACGTCCGCGGCTCCGAGGACGACGACCCGGCCGCGCCCGCCGAGCGCATCCGCAACACCAAGAAGCTGCTCACGGTCGCCGCGATCACGATGAGCGCCTTCCTCATCGCCTCCAGCCTCGCCACCACGCTGCTCATCCCGGCCAAGGAGTTCGCCGAGGGCGGTGCCGCCAACGGTCGTGCGCTCGCCTACCTCGCCCACGGCTACCTCGGCGACGTCTTCGGCACCGCCTACGACATCTCCACCATCCTTATCCTGTGGTTCGCCGGCGCCTCGGCGATGGCGGGCATGCTCAACCTCATCCCGCGCTACCTGCCGCGCTACGGCATGGCGCCGGAGTGGGCCGGTGCGGTGCGGCCGCTGGTGTGCGTGCTCACCGCCACGGCGTTCGCGATCACGATCATCTTCGACGCCGACGTCGACGCCCAGGCGGGCGCCTACGCCACCGGCGTCCTCGTGCTCATCACCTCGGCCAGCGTGGCCGTGGCGCTCGCCGCCCGTCGCGCGGGCCAGCGGGGGTGGACGATCGGGTTCAGCGTGATCGCGGCCGTGTTCGTCTACACGACCCTCGACAACATCAAGGAGCGGCCCGACGGCGTGAAGATCGGCGCGATCTTCATCGCCGCGATCGTGGTCGTCTCCCTGCTCTCGCGGATGACGCGCTCCCTCGAGCTGCGCACCACCGAGATCGCCTACGACGCCAAAGCCGAGGCGTTCGTGCGCGACTGCGCGCGGCGCACCCTGCGCCTCGTGGCCCACGACCCCGAGCACGCCGACGCCGGTGCCTACCGCGCGAAGGTGCGCAAGATCGTCGACGCCCACGACCTCGCCAACGCCGGCGACCTCGTCTTCGTCGAGGTCGTCGTGCCCGACTACTCCGACTTCGAGAGCCGGGTCGAGGTGACCGGATCAGTGCGGCACGGGGAGTACCGCGTGCTGACGGTGCGGGCGGCGACCATCCCCAACGCCCTGGCAGCGCTGCTGCTCGACCTGCGCGAGCGCACCGGCGTGCGACCCCACATGTACTTCGAGTGGACCGAGGGCAGCCCGGTCGCCCAGATGGCGCGCTTCCTGCTGTTCGGCGCCGGCGAGGTCGCGCCGCTGACGCGCGAGGTCGTGCGTCGCGCCGAGCCGGATCCGCGCCGTCGTCCGCACGTGCACGCCGGCTGACCGCCGCCCCGCTCGAGCGCTGGGGTCCGGGCGTAGCGTGGGCGCCATGAGCGATCACCAGCCGCTGGACGCCGATCAGTTCGCCGCCGCCGAGGGGGTCGCCGACTGGCGCGTCGTCGACGGTTTCGCCCGGGCGGTCTTCTCCACGGGCAGCTTCGCTGCGGGCGTGCGGCTGGTGCAGGCGATCGGTGCCGCCGCCGACGCCGCGAACCACCACCCCGATGTGCTGCTCACCTACCCCCGGGTGGCGGTGCGGCTCGTCACCCACGACGCCGACGGCCTCACGACCGCCGACGTCGCCCTGGCCCGCGAGATCTCCGCGCTCGCGGCCGCTCAGGGCGCGGCTGCCGACACCGGGGCCATCACCTCCTGGTGAACCGTGGACGACGCCCGGCCGGCGTCTCGAACGGAGCCCCGGCATCGCTCAGATCGCCGCAGTAGAGCACGATTCTCCTGAAGAGCAGCACGACGGGCAGACGCGTCGGTGATGATCCGCGAGGGGGCACGGTGGCGCAGACGACTCATGGCTCGGGTGCGGCCTCGGGCGGCTCCGCCGCTCCGGCCGACGCCGACGCCGTGCGGCGCGTCGTCCACGACCTGGCGGAGGGCTCCGGGGTGCCGGCACCGGTGCACCGGCCCGGCCGCCAGGGCGCGGCACGCGGACCGGCGATCAGCTACGAGACGTTCGGCGCCAACTGGGTGCGCCGGGTGCTCACCCTCGAGCGGGTGCTGCGCACCCTCGACCAGGTGCTGGGCGACCAGATCGCCCTCGGCCCCATCGGGGCCGGGCCGGGCCGCACCTTCGCGAGCGTCAGCTTCGTCGGCACCTTCGGCCCCACCACCGGCAAGGAGCTGCCGGCGGCGCTGCTCACCTACGCCATCGACCTGCCCATCAGCGTGGTCTTCCAGCTCGAGCTGCCGGTCGACCGGCTGACCTTCGAGGCCGACGTGCTGGTGCCGCTGGTGATCGCGGTGCACACCGAGGCCCCGCTGCGGCTGCGCCTGGCGGTGCGGACGCCGCGGCCCGAGCAGATCGGCCTCGAGCTGCGCACCGACACCCGGCGCGGGGCGGTGCTGCGGCGGGTGGCCGGGCTCGACGCCGAGCTGCGCCGGTTCCTGCTCAAGGTACTCGACACCGAGCTGGCGAAGGACTACGTGCAGCGGGCCACGCACCTCGACATGGAGCAGCTCATCGCCGAGGCCTGGCCGTCGCTGACCAGCCAGTTCCTACCGGAGGGCCCCCACGACCGTCGCTGAGGCGTCGTCGATCTCGTCGGGCTCGTCGACCTCGTCGGGGCGGGGCTCGCCCAGCAGCGCACGCACCCGCGGCACGACCTCGGTGCCGTAGAGCTCGATGCAGCGCATCAGGTGCTCGTGCGGCAGCGGGCCGTTGCTGTACTTGAGGTCGAAGCGGTCGAGACCGAGCACGCGGGCAGTGCGGGCGATCTTGTGGGCCACGGTGTCGGGGGAGCCGACGAACATCGCGCCGTGCTCGACCTCGGCGTCGAACTGCTCGCGCGTCATCGGCGCCCAGCCGCGCTCGCGACCGATGCGGTCGCGATTGGCCTTCATGTGCGGGAACAGCAGCTCGCGGGCCTCGTCGTCGGTGTCGGCCACGAAGCCGGGCGAGTGCACGCCGACGGGCAGTTCGGGGCGGCCGAGCTCGTGCAGCGCACGCCGGAACAGCTGCGTGTAGGGCGCGAAACGGGCGGGATCGCCGCCGATGATCGCGAGCATCAGACCGAAGCCGTACTGCGCCGTGCGGACGACGGACTCCGGCGACCCGCCGACACCGATCCAGGTGCGCACGGGGCCGTGCTCGGTGCGCGGGAAGACCTCGATGTCGCGCAGCGGCGCGCGGAGCCGACCGGCCTCCCAGGTGACGCGGCCGCCGGCCTGCAGGGCCGCCCACAGGTCGAGCTTCTCGGCGAAGAGTTGCTCGTAGTCCGACAGGTCGTGGCCGAAGAGCGGGAAGGACTCGGTGAACGAGCCGCGACCGAGGGTGACCTCGGCCCGCCCGTGGCTCAGGGCGTCGATGGTGGCGGAGCGCTGCTGCACGCGCACGGGGTCATCCGAGCTGAGCACGGTGACGGCCGTGCCGAGCCGGATCCGCTCGGTGCGGCTGGCGAGTGCGGCGAGCACGATGTCGGGCGCCGACACGGCGTAGTCGTCGCGGTGGTGCTCGCCGATGCCGAACGCATCGATGCCGACGCGGTCGGCCAGCTCACCCTGCGCCACGACGTCGCGCAGCACCTGGGCGTGGCTCAGCGGCTCGCCCGTCGCGGGGTCGACGGTGACGTCGCCGAAGGTGTCGAGGCCGAAGCGGAGCGGCGTGGTGCCCATCGAGGTCGCCCGCGGGTCAGTCGTCGGTGGGCTCGGCGGCCGCGCGGGCGGCGTCCACGTCGAAGTCGCGCACCGCGGCGATGACCTGCTCGAGCGCGGGGGCCGGCAGGGCGCCCGGCTGCGAGAACACCAGCGAGCCCTTCTTGAAGGCCATGAGGGTGGGGATCGAGGTGATCTGCGCCGCGGCGGCGAGCTCCTGCTGCGCCTCGGTGTCGACCGCTCCGAACACGATGTCACCGTGCGTCTCCGACGACGCCTGGTAGATCGGGGCGAAGTTCTTGCACGGGCCGCACCAGGAGGCCCAGAAGTCGACGAGCACGATCTCGTTCTCCAGAACGGTCTGCTCGAAGTTGGCGGCGGTCAGTTCGGTGGTGGCCATACAGGGGGAACGCCCTCCCGCCGCCCGTTGTTCCTCCCCGCCGAGGTGGCGCTCACGCCGGTCGGCGATGGCGCCGGGAGCGGACAGACCTTGCGCGCCGGCGCTCGGCGAGGTCGGCTGGGGTCATGCGACTGCTCGTGCTCGGCGGCACCCGGTTCCTGTCCCGCACGATCGTGGACGACGCCCTGGCGCGCGGTCACGAGGTGGTGGTGGCCTGCCGCGGTGTGTCGGGGGCGGTGCCGGAGGGCGTCGTCCACGTGGCCTGGGACCGCGCCGCCCCGGCGCCACCCGCCCTCGTCGCGGTTGGCCCGTTCGACGCCGTCGTGGACGTCGCCCGCTCGCCCGCGCACGTGCGCCGGGCGCTCGACGTGCTCGCCGAGGTGCCGTGGGTGTTCGTCTCGACGATCTCGGTGTACGCCGACGACGGCGATCCGGCGGGGCCGGGGGTCGGGGCGCTGCACTCGCCACTGGACGACGCCGACCCGGCCGCGAGCGCCGAAGCCTACGGGGGGCTCAAGGTCAGGTGCGAGCAGCTGGTGCTCGAGCGCGCGGCGCGGGCGGTCGTCGTCCGGCCGGGGTTGATCGTCGGCCCCGGCGACCCCTCGGGCCGGTTCGCCTACTGGGCCGCGCGCCGCGATCGCGAGGACGCGGTCCTGGCGCCCGGGTCGCCGACCGACCCGATCCAGGTGATCGACGTGCGCGACCTCGCCGGCTGGATCGTGGCTCTCGCCGAGCACCCGCCCGCGGAGCCGCTCGTGCTCGATGCGGTCGGACCGGTGACGCCGATGGCGGACCTGCTCGCCGACTGCGTGCCACGGGCCCGGCTGACCTGGGTCGGTCACGACGAGCTGGCCGCCGCGGGCGTCGAGATGTGGGCCGGCCCGGACAGTGTGGGCCTGTGGCTGCCGCGCCCCGGCCACGACGGCATGGTGTCTCACGACGACACGCCCGCGAGAGCGGCGGGTCTGCGGACCCGGCCCGTCGCCGACACGGCCGCCGACACCGCTGCGTGGCTCGCCGCGACACCCGATGCTGTGATCGGCGGCATCACCGCGGCGCGCGAACGCGACCTGCTGGCGGCCCGTCGTCCACGCAGGCCCTAACCTGCCGCGGTGCTGCGCATCGCGACCGTCAACGTCAACGGCATCCGGGCGGCCCTGCGCCGCGGCTTCGACGACTGGCTGGCCACGCGCGGGTGCGACGTGGTGACCCTGCAGGAGGTGCGCTGCCCCGACGACGCCGTGCCCGAGGGTGCCTTCGGCGACTTCCACGCCTCCTACGACGCCGGTCGGTTGGCGGGGCGCAACGGCGTGGCGGTGCTGACCCGCGAGCCCCCCGCGGCCGTGCGCACCTTCGCCCTGCCGGCACCCGAGCAGTCGCTGCCCCGGGCGCTGCGTGGGCACGTCGACGAGGGCCGCTACGTCGAGGTCGACCTCGCGGACGCCCCGCTGACGGTCGCGAGCCTGTACCTCCCGAAGGGCGGTCTGCCCGCCCACCTGCAGGATCCCCGGCGGATGAGGGAGGCGCCCGACGGCGGCGCGAAGTACGCGCGCAAGCAGGCCTTCATGGCCGGCTTCGCCCGCCACCTCGCCGCCTCCCGCAAGCTGGCCGCCGCGCACGGCCGGGAGTTCCTGCTCACCGGCGACCTCAACATCGCGCGCTCGCGCCTGGATGTCGCGGCCTGGCGCCGCAACCAGCAGACCGAGGGCTTCCTGCCCGAGGAGCGCGCGTGGCTCGACGCCCAGCTGTCCCCGCGCACCCTCGTGGACGTCGTCCGCTCGCTGCACCCGGACACCGAGGGCCCCTACTCGTGGTGGAGCTGGTTGGGCCGGGCCTACGAGCGCGACGCGGGGTGGCGCATCGACTACCACCTCGCCACGCCCGCCCTCGCCCGCACCGCCAGGGCGGCGGTCGTCGACCGTGAGCACCGCGGCACGCGACTCTCGGATCATGCGCCGGTGGTGGTCGACTATGACTTCGCCGTCGGGTGAGACCGACGAGGGCGAGCGATGGGGCCGACGGCGCCGCGGCGTCGGCTCAGAGGTCGCCCGCGGCTGCGGTCAGCGTGCGCAGGGCCTGCTCGACCGCAGACTCGTCGGCGGCGGCGTAGGCTGCGATCCTGATCTGCACCACCCGGTCGCGGCGGTCGGCGAACACCACCTCCGCCACCCCGGTGCCGGCCCCCGGCGCGACCTGGGAGTAGCAGCTCGCGGAGTCGCCGGGCAGCCAGGGCGGCCGGCCGATGAAGTGAGGGGCGTCGGAGCGAAGCTGGTCGCACCGGCCGCGCACCTCGTCGGCGGCAGCCTCCGCATCGTCGCCGCCGGGGGCCGCACGCGTGCCGACGGTGATCTCGCCCTGACCCTCCGCGCGCACCCGGCAGCGCCCGGCGTGCGGCTCGGGCCTCGCCGCCTCCCAGCCGAGCGCGGTCCACGCGCGTTCGGGGATCAGCGCCGCGCAGTCGAGGCTGCTGCCCGCGCCGCCGTCGTCTCCGACCGGATCGGAGGTGGCGCCGGAGGAGCAGGACGCCGCGAGGACGCCCGCGGCTGCGAGGACGACCGCCTGGAGGGGGGACACGTCCAGCCCGTGCCCCGCGGAGCAAGCGGACAAACATGTTTTGGTGGGTCGTTCCCGGGAGAGGAGGACCCATGCACGGCGACGGATGCGGACCGTCGCCCTCACCAGGATCCCGGGAGTCAGGATGGCAGCAGACAGAGGCGGCGACGCCGCACTGCGGATCGAGATCGACGACACGCGACGTGTCACCGGCGTCGTCGTCCGAGACGCCGACGCGGTGGCCACTCCGGAAGCGCTCGACGCCGCGGTCGCGGCCGCGTACTCCGAGGCACTGGCCGAGGCGGCCGCGTCGCGCCGCGTCGACCGGCCGCGCACCGGTGCGCGGCCCGTCGCCGTCGCCACGTTGATCGAGAAGGCGCCGCCACCGCCCGGCAGCTACGACCGGCATCGCATCCGCGAGGAGGGCCGTCACACGCGAGCCCTCCGCCGCGGTGAGCCGGGAATCGCCGTCGGGATCAGCACCAACGAGTGCGTCACGGTGCGTCTGCGGCCGGCCAGCTCGTTCGGCAGCGTCGAGAGCGACGCGGGCTGGCTGCGCACCGCACGACCCGACAGCATCGAGCGGGCCGTGACCGAGGCCTTCGCGGCCGCCTACGACAGGAGGGACGGCTGATGTCGTCGATGCAGGTCAAGGTCGAGACGCTTCGCGCCCACGCGAGTCTGTGGGAATCCCACGCGAGTGACGCCCAGGAGGCCGCGGGCCTGATCGCCCCCGCCGTCGGGAGGGGCAGCGACTTCGGATGGCTGGCGGGGGAGGCCGGCGTCGAGGAGTCCTTCAACGCCTGGACGGAGGCGATGGACCAGGCGCTGGCCGATGCGCAGAAATGCTGTCGCTACATCGCCGCTGCGCTGACCTCGACCGCCAATGACTTCGACACGACCGACCAGGCCGTCGCCACCGACATGGCGACGCTCGACGAGATGATCTGAGGCCGACGTGAGCGACGTGTCCACCTACGAGGAGCTGTGCCGTGGGATCGAGGACGACCTCGGCACCTTCATCGACCAGATCAACGAACAGATCCATCGCATCGCCTCGATGCTCAACGACGCCGCCTCGGGATTCGTCGCGGGCGTCGTCGACATCTTCAGCGATAAGGTCGACGACGCCATCGATCGGTGGAACAACGAGATCCACCCGTGGATCATCGACACCGTCGACCAGGTGCTGACGAACGTGCGCGACGCCCTGGGCGACCTCGCCGGTCGGCCGCTGTCGCTGATCGACTACGCGAACGCCTTCTCGGACGTGAAGGCGAGGATCTACGTTCCCGGCGACCTCAACCAGAAGATGGCGATCTTCAACCACGACTGGCAGGGCTACGCGGCCGAGAACTATAAGGCGGTCGCGACCACCGAGGACACCGCGTTCCTGAACCTGTCGGTCGCCATGGACGCCGGCTCCACCCTCGCGATGGCCGCGGCGAACCGGATCCTGACGCTGTGGCGCAACCTGGCCAAGGAGTTCCTCGGCTGGGTGGGCGACCTCATCGGCTGCTTCGAGAAGGCCACCGAGGCCGACTCGATCATCTCGTTCGAGCTTCCGGCCGCCTTCGACCTCGCCCAGGCGATCTGGAACAACGTCGTCGACGTCGCCGACATCATCACGGCCTTCCTCGTCGAGCAGAACACCACGGCCGCCATCGCCTGGAAGCAGTTGGCGAACGGTTCCCGCGGGCTGCCGCAGAACCGGTGGCCGATGGTGGAGGAGGCCAACAGCGACGTCATGAACGACCCGGGGAACTGGACGCCGGGCGGCTGAACCGGGTCCGGGGTCGCGGGCCCTCGCCGGAGGCTCAGCGCGTCGGTCGTTCGCCGCGCACCGGCACCAGCGTGATGGCGAGCAGGGGAAGGGCGGCGGCGAGCGCGAAGGCGGTGGGGTAGCCCCAGGCGGTGATCGCCAGCCCGGCGACCGGAGGCACCACCCCGGCGGCCAGGTACTGGCTGGTGTTCTGCAGCCCGAGCGCGCGCCCGGACCAGAACGGGCCCGCCCGCTCGGCCACCGCGGTGAAGGCGAGCCCGTTGTCGGCGACCGTCACGGCCGAGGCCACGACCAGCAGGACGACGGCCGCGATCGCCGTCACGGTGTGCGGATCGGCGATGCCGGCGACGAGCCCGAGCGCGAGCATCGTGGCCGCGGCTGCGACGGCGACCGAGCGCATGGGCCGCATCCGGCTGCCGACCCGGTCGGAGACCCACCCGGCGCCGATGCGCGCCGCGGCCCCGGCGAGCTGGGTGGCGCCGACGATGAGGCCGGCGATGCCGGGTGAGTAGTCGAGCTCCTCGACCAGCCACACCAGCCCGAAGGTCCAGACGACGAACTGCGGAACGACGAGCATCACCGAGGCGAGGTGGATGCGGGCGAGGAAGGCGTCGGAGCGATACGGGTTGGCGAGCTGCACCCTGGCCGGCCGCTGGGGCCGCGGCGGGTCGAGGACGACGAGCCCGACCGCGACGCCCGCGAGCGCCACGGCCGCGGTGGGCACGGTGAGCGCCGTCCCGATGCCGTGGGCGTGAGCGAGGGCAGCGACCGTGACGGCCGCGAGGCCGACGCCGAGGGGCTGGCCCGTCTGCCGGATGCCCATGGCGAGGCCCCGTCGCTCGGGCGGGAACCAGCCGACGACGACACGTCCGGACGCGCTGTTGGTGGCGGCTGCGCCGACTCCGGCGAGGGTGAGGGCGGCGGCGATCGGCCACGGCCCCGACGCGATCGCTGCCAGGACGCCGCCGAGCGTCGCGAGCGACAGACCCGTCAGCAGGGCGAAGCGCTCGCCGCGGCGATCGACCAGCAGGCCCCAGAGCACGAGGGTGAGCGTGAGGCCCACCGACGGAGCGGCGGCGACGAGGCCGGCCTGGGCGAGGGAGAGCCCGAAGCCGCCCTCGGCGCGCGGGCGGACCAGCTCGGGGATGAGGAAGGCCGGCGCGGCGGTGACGGCCGCCGCGGCGGCCTGGGCGCCGGTGCCGGTCGCGAGCATCGCCCAGCGGCGCGCGGGCCCGACCGTGCGCGGTGCGGTGTCGGTGCCCATGGCCCCAGGGAACCACCTGTGCCCAAAAAGCGAGACGATTCGTTCCGAATGACGGGATAGGTGCGGAGGGGCGCGGGCTCAGTCGCCCGAGGGCACCGTCGCGGCGATCACGGTGCCGTCGGCACGCTGGATGCCGGCGGGGTAGGGCGGCTCGCCGACCAGCCGCGGCCCCTGGTGGGTGAGGGGGACGACGACCGGCTGCTCGGGTGCGACGGTGACCAGGTCGCCGCGCACGCAGAACGTCAGGCCGGCGGGCGCGACGTCCTCGCCGCCGGCCTCGCTGCCGGGCCAGTCCTCGACGCTGAGCTCGAGCTCGTCGGGACGCACCTGCACCCGCACGCGTACACCGTGGAGGGTGATCCGGTAGGTCAGGCTGCCCCAGTTCTCCGGCAGGCGGGGGTCGATCTGCCACTGCTGGTCGCCGGCCGCCGAGCCAAGGTCGCGGAAGCCGCCGAAGCCGGCCGCCAGCGCGCTCCACACGCCGCCGGTGGAGGCGACGTGGATGCCGTCGGCGGTGTTGTTGTGCCGATCGGCGAGGTCGACGAAGAGCGCGGAGGTGAAGTAGCGCAGGGCCAGCTCGTGGTAGCCCACCTCGGCGGCCATGATCGACTGCATCACCGCCGAGAGCGTGGAGTCGCCGGTGGTGATGGGGTCGTAGTAGTCGAAGTCGGCCTTCTTCTGCTCGGCCGTGAACTCCTCGCCCTGCAGGAACAGCGCGAGCACGACGTCGGCCTGCTTGAGCACCTGGAAGCGGTAGATCACCAGCGGGTGGTAGTTGAGCAGCAGCGGCCGCTTCTCGAGCGGCGTGTTCTGCAGGTCCCACCTCTCGCGCTCGAGGAAGTGGTTGTCCTGCGGGTGGATGCCGAGGTGGCTGTCGAAGGGGATGAACATCCCCTGCGCCGCCGCCGCCCACTCGTCGGCCTCGTCGGCTCCGAGGTTCGTACGACGGACGAGCGCGTCGTAGGCGTCGGGGTCGTCGCGCTGCAGCTCCCACACGGCCCGGGCGGCACGGCGCAGGTTGAAGCGCGCGAGAACGTTCGTGTAGAGGTTGTCGTTGACCACCGTCGTGTACTCGTCGGGCCCGGTGACACCGTGGATGTGGAAGGTGCGTCGCGACTCGTCGCGCCAGAACCCGAGGTCGGCCCATAGGCGGGCGGTCTCGACGAAGATGTCCACGGCCTCCTTGGCCAGGAACTCCTCGTCGCCCGTGGCGCCGACGTACTGGCTCAGGGCGTACGCGATGTCGGCGTCGATGTGGTACTGCGCCGTGCCGGCGGCGTAGTAGGCCGACGCCTCCTGGCCGTTGATGGTGCGCCACGGGAACAGCGCGCCCTTCTGCGCGAGCTCACGCGCCCGGGAGCGGGCGCTGTCGAGCAGGTTGTAGCGGAAGCGCAGCGCGTTGCGGGCCGCCCACGGCATCGTGTAGGTGAGGAACGGCATCACGTAGATCTCGGTGTCCCAGAAGTAGTGGCCGCCGTAGCCGGAGCCGCTCACCCCCTTCGCCGCGATGCCCTCGCCCTCCGCGCGGGCCGAGGCCTGCGCGATGGCGAACAGGTTCCACCGGATCGCCTGCTGCAGGGCCGGCTGGCCCTCCACCTCGACGTCCGCTCGCCGCCAGAAGCCCGCGAGCCACTCCTCCTGGCGCTCGAACTGCGCGGCGACCCCCTGCTCCCAGCTGCGATCGAGGGTGCGCTCGCAGCGGTCGATGAGCTCGCGCGGCGGCACGGTCTTGGCGGTGTGGAAGCTGACCAGCTTGGTGAGTCGGACCGGCACCCCCGGCTCGGCCGCGATGCGGTAGATCACCTTGGCGAGGTCGTCCTCGGCGTGCACCCGCATGGACCACTGGTTGTCGGTCTCGAGGCGGTGGTCGGCCACCACGCCGAGCGTCATCCCGCTCTCGACCGTGCGGTAGCCGAGTCGCAACCGGCCCGTCTGCTCGTCGGCGTCGGCCAGGCGCGGGTCGAGCACGCGGCGCGAGAAGGCCTCGGCCTTGCGGGGGTCGGAGCCCTCGCCGCCGCCGGAGCCGTGCGCCTCCTCCTCGCTCACCATGTCCTGGCGGTTGATCACCTGCGAGCTGATAGCGAGCGAGGCATGCTCGTCGAGCAGGGTCACCTCGAAGGTGAGGACGGCGAGGTGGCGCTGCTGCAGCGGCACCATGCGCGTGCTGCTGATGCGCACCCGCTTGCCGCCGGGCGTGCGCCACAGCAGCTCGCGGCTCAGCACGCCGGTGCGGAAGTCGAGGGCGCGCTCGTACTCCGCGAGGTCGGCCACCGAGACGTGCAGCGGCTCGTCGTCCACGTAGAGGCGGATGACCTTGGGGTCGGGGCAGTTGACGATCGTCTGACCCACGCGGGCGAAGCCGTAGGCCTCCTCGGCGTGCGAGATCGGCCAGGTCTCGTGGAAGCCGTTGATGTAGGTGCCGTCGACGTGCGCGTCGCGGCTCTCGGAGTAGTTGCCGCGCAGGCCGAGGTAGCCGTTGCCCACGGTGAACAGCGACTCGGTGGTGCCGAGGTCGTCGGCGTCGAAGCGGGTCTCGACCAGCCGCCACGGGTCGACCGGGAACCGGGTGCGGTCGAGCGGGTCGACTGCCGGCGGGGCCACGTGCGAGGGGCCGGGGGCGTCGTGGGGGCTCATCGGCCCGCCTCCTCGTCCGCGCCGGCGGGGACGAGCTCGGCCAGGTCCTCCACGACGACGTCGGCCCCGTGTGCGCGCAGCGCGTCGGCGCCGGTGCCGCGGTCGACGCCGATCACGAGCCCGAAGTCGCCGGCCCGACCGGCCGCCACACCGCTCGTGGCGTCCTCGAGGACGACGGACTCCGCGTCGCTCGCCCCCAGCTGCTCGGCGGCGTAGCGGAAGGTGTCGGGTGCGGGCTTGCCCTCGAGGTGCAGCTCGGCGGCCAGGCCGCCGTGCACGATGAGCGCGAAGCGGTCGGTGAGGCCGGCCGCCTCCACCACCGACGGCGCGTTGCGCGAGCTCGAGACGATTGCCAGCGGGGTGCCGAGCTCGCGCAGGTGGTCGAGCAGCCGCACCGAGCCCGGGTAGGCCTCGACGCCGTCGCGCTCGAGCACCTCGGCGAAGGCGGCGTTCTTGCGGTTGCCAAGCCCGCACACGGTCTCGGCGGAGGGCGGGTCGTCGGGGTCGCCCTCGGGCAGCTCGATGTCGCGGGAGGCGAGGAACGCGCGGACGCCGTCGTAGCGCGGCTTGCCGTCGATGTGGTCGAAGTAGTCGGCGTCGGTGTAGGCCTCGACCTCGCCGCCCTCGCGCTCGGCCCGCTCCTCCAGGTAGGAGGTGAACAGCTCGCGCCAGGCGTGCATGTGCACCTCGGCCGTGGGCGTCACCACGCCGTCGAGGTCGAAGAGCACCGCCTTCCACAGCGACCAGTCGGTCGCCTCGCCCCCGCTGCCCTCGGATCCACCCGGTCCGGCCGTGTCCTGCGTCCCGCTCGTCACCCGGTCAGGCTAGTCGGCGCACCCGACGCCCCGGTTACCCCCGCGTGACACTCCCACCGCCCGCCGAGGGGGCGCGGATGGTGCGCCGAGGGGGCGTGGATGGTGCGCCGAGGGGGCGCGTGGACGACGCCCGCTCGCCGCGAGCAGCGGCCCCCGGCCCCGGATCTGGTGGAATACCGCCATGCCGCTCCACCATCTCAGCCGGGCGACGGCGCCCGTGCTCGGCCCTGTGCTCGCGCCCGTGCTCGGCCCCGTCAAGCAGCGGGTGGGTCTGTGGCTGCTCAACCGCACGATGCGCGACGGCATCGACCTGCGCAAGCTCCGCTTCCTGCCCGAGCAGTTCACGCTGCCGCTGCGCCGCGACGGCCTCGACCCGGTCCCGGCCCTCATGCAGGCGCAGGCGGACGAGCCGGTGAAGAAGCTGGCGGAGCTCTTCGGCCGCGGTGTCTGGCTGGTGTCGGGCTATGAGGAGGCCAAGGAGGTGCTGGCGGGCGGCGCCGACCTGTGGTCCAACGACCTCGGTCAGTTCGTCTCCCAGGAGGGGCGCGGCGAGGAGGAGCAGATCGGCGGCCTCGGCATGACCGACCCGCCGCTGCACACCCAGCTGCGCCGCTACCTCACGCCGGAGTTCACGATGCGCCGCCTCGCCCGCCTGCAGCCGGGCATCGAGGCGATCGTCGAGCAGCGGCTCGACGCCATGGAGGCCGCCGGTCGCGACGGGCGGGTGGTCGACCTCGTCGAGGAGTTCGCCTTCGCGGTGCCCTTCGACGTCATCTGCGACCTGCTCGGTCTCCCCGTCGACGACCGCGCCCGCTTCCTCGAGCTGGGCGTGGCCCGCTTCGACCTCAGCGAGGGCGGCGCCGGAGCCTTCGGCGCGCAGGCCCACACCCGCGAGTTCCTCATCAACGCGGTGCGCGAGCAGCGCGCGAACCCCGGCGACGGTCTCATCGGCGCGCTGCTGCGCGAGCACGGCGACGAGCTGGACGACGTGACGCTCGGCGGTATCGCGGACGGCGTCTTCCTCGGCGGCTACGAGACCTCCGCCAGCATGCTGGCCCTCGGTGCCCACCTCATCGCCACCACCCCCGACGCCGGTCGGCTCCTGCGCTCGGACGCCGCGTCGGTCGACCGCGTCGTCGAGGAGCTGCTGCGCCACCTGACCGTCGTCCAGCTGGCGTTCCTGCGCTTCGCGAAGGTCGACGTCGAGGTCGGCGGCCGGCTGATCAAGGAGGGCGACGCGGTCGGCGTCTCCCTGCTCGCCGCCAACCGCGACCCCGCACTCGGGTCGGACCTCGGCTCCTTCGACCCCACGCGCGAGCCCACGCGTCACCTGGCCTTCGGGTGGGGCATGCACCGCTGCGTCGGTGCGGAGCTGGCCCGCATGGAGCTGCGCACCGCGCTGCGGCTGCTCGCCGAGCGCTTCCCGAACCTCGCGATGGCCGCCGACCTCTCCGAGCTGGAGTTCCGCAAGCTCTCGGCCGTCTACGGCGTCGAGGCGCTGCCCGTGCGCCTGGGCGAGCGGGAGCACCTTCCGGCCTGACCCTCGCCTCGCGTCCGCCGGCACCGGCGGGCGCGCACCGGCTCGCTAGGTTCTCGACATGAGTGGACGCCGCCCCGCCCGCCCCGGCCGCCCGCGACGGATCGTCGTGGTCGGCGGCGACGCCGCCGGCATGAGCGCGGCCCACACCGCCCTGCGCGCGGCCCGCGCCGCCGAGGAGCCGGTGGAGATCACCGTGCTCGAGGCCACCGCGCACACCTCGTACTCCGCGTGCGGCCTGCCGTACTGGATCGCCGGCGAGGTCGACTCCGGCGACGACCTCGTCGCCCGGACCCCCGAGCAGCATCGTGCCGCCGGTCTCGACCTCCGCCTCGGCACGCGCGCCACGCGTCTCGACCTGGTGCACCGGCGCCTCGAGGCCACCGATCTGGCGTCCGGCACCGCCGACGAGCTCGCCTACGACGAGCTCGTGCTCGCCACGGGTGCGGTGCCCGTCGTCCCCGCGTGGGGGGTGGCCGACGGTCGCCCGGTGCGCGGCGTGCGCTCGGTGCGCAACCTGGACGACGGCGCCGCCTGGCTCGACCTGCTCGCCGGGCGAGCCCCGGCACCCGCGGCGGCCGGTCGGGACGCCGGTCAGGACGCCGGTCAGGACGCCGGTGCGGCCTCGGCCGGGGCACCGGGTGCCGGACGGGTCGTCGTGCCGGGGGAGGGGCGTCGTCCGGAGCGGGCCGTCGTGGTCGGCGGCGGCTACATCGGCGTGGAGATGGCCGAGGCGCTGCTGCGCCGCGGGCTCGCGGTGGCGCTGGTGACCCGCGGCCGTGTGCTCGGTGGTCTGGAGCCCGCGCAGAGCGCGCGGGTCGAGGACGGTCTGCGCGCTGCCGGGGTGACGCTGCACTGCGGCAGCACGGTCGAGCACCTCCACACCCGCGGCGACGGGCACGTCAGCGCCGCCGTGCTCGACGACGGCACGGTGATCGGCGCTGACGTCGTGGTGCTGGCAGCCGGGGTGCGTCCGGGCAGCGACCTCGGTCGTGCCGCAGGCATCCCGCTCGGGGCGCGCGGCGGCTACCTCCCGGACGCCGGCGGTCGGATCGGCCCCGGCCTGTGGGCGGCCGGCGACTGCTGCGAGGTGCAGCACCGCCTCACCGGTGAGCGCGTCTTCGCTCCGCTCGGCACGCACGCCAACAAGCTCGGGCGCATCGTGGGCGACAACCTGCTCGGCGCCGACAAGCGCTTCGGCGGAGCGCTCGGCACGGCCATCACCCGCTTCTCCTTCGGCGAGGTGCACCTGGAGATCGGCATCACCGGCCTCAGCTCCGCGGCGGCCGCGGAGGCCGGTCACGACCCGGTCGACCTGGTCACCGAGGGCACCACCGCCAGCGGCTACCTGCCCGAGGCCGACCCCATCGCCACCAGCGTGGTCGCCGACCGCGCGACCCGCCGCCTGCTCGGCGTCCAGGTGGTCGGAGGTCGCGGTGCGGGCAAGCGGGTGGACGCCGCGGCCGCCGCGCTGTGGGGTTCGCTCACCGTCGACGACCTCGCCGGCATGGACATCTCCTACGCGCCGCCGTTCGCGACCGTGTGGGACGCACTGCAGATCGCCGCGCGGCGCCTGGCCGACCGGTTCTGAGCGCAGCAGGCGGCCGGCAGGAAAAGCGTCGGGGCCGACGTCCTCGCCGACTTCTACTGCTGCGGGGCGCGGGAGGTACGGGGGCGCCGGAGCGCCGCCGCCGAGACTACCTGCCCCGCAGGCCGGCGGTGGCACCGCTCATCGGCTGGTGGTGCGGCGGTACTGGCGCACCGAGAGGGGTGCGAAGACAGCCAGGATGCCGACGGTCCAGATCAGCGTGTAGGCCACCGGGTGCTGCATCGACCAGGCGTCGGGCACGGGGGCGTTGCCGAGGTTGCCGAACAGCTCGCGGGAGGCCTGGGTGAGGGTGGTGACGGGATTCCACTCCACGAGCACCTTGAGGAAACCGTCGAAGCTGTCGCCCGGCACGAAGGCGTTGGAGACGAACGTGAGCGGCATGATGACGATGAAACTGGCGTTGTTGATCACCTCGACGCTCGGCACGATGAGGCCCACGAAGGCCATCACCCAGCTGATCGCGTAGGCGAACACCAGCAGCAGCGCGAAGCCGGTGATGGCGTCGAGGATCCCCTCGCGGATGCGCCAGCCGATGAGCAGGCCGGTGAGGGTCATGATCACCAGCGAGGCCACGTTGTAGACGACGTCGGAGGTGGTGCGTCCGATGAGCACCGCCGACGGCGACATCGGCAGCGAGCGGAAGCGGTCGATGATGCCCTTCTGCATGTCCTCGGCCAGGCCCGCGCCTGTGAAGGTGGCACCGAAGACGACCGTCTGGGCGAAGATGCCGGCGATGAGGAACTCGCGGTAGTTCACGCCCGGGGCGTTGATCGCGCCGCCGAAGACGAACGCGAAGAGCAGCACGAACATGATCGGGCTGATCAGCACGAACACGAGCACCTCGGGCACCCGCTTGATCTTGATGAGGTTGCGCTGGGCCACCACCCAGCCGTCGCTGAGCGCCTGGGTCGCCGCGTTCATCGGCTCGTCTCCTTCGCGGTGCGCGTGGTCGGTTGCGGGTCGGGGTCGTCGGCACCGGAGGCGCCGGCCTCGGTGGCGTGACCGGTGAGGGTGAGGAAGACGTCGTCCAGGGTGGGACGACGCAGCCCGGCGTCGAGCACCGCGATCGCCTCCCGCTCGAAGCCCTGCAGCACGCGCAGCAGGTCGGCGGCGCCGTTGCGCGAGGACGCCGCGGTGAGCTCGCGGCCGTTGTCGCCCACCTGGACCTCGCCCGCGGCCACCTCGCCGAGCACGCGGACGGCGGCCTGGCGCTGGGCGGTGTCGGCCAGGACGACCTCGATGCGCTCGCCGCCGATCTGCGACTTCAGCTCGTCGGCGGTGCCGCGGGCGATCGCGCGCCCGGAGTCGATGACGACGATGTCGTCGGCGAGGCGGTCGGCCTCCTCGAGGTACTGCGTGGTGAGCAGCAGCGTGGCGCCCCCGGTGACGAGCTCGCGGATGACGTCCCACATCTGCTGGCGGCTGCGCGGGTCGAGGCCGGTGGTCGGCTCGTCGAGCACCAGCACCGGCGGCTCGGCGACGAGCGCGCCGGCGAGGTCGAGGCGCCGGCGCATGCCGCCGGAGTAGGTCTTGGCCGGACGGTCGCCGGCGTCGGTGAGGTCGAAGCGCTCGAGCAGCTCGCGAGCGCGGGCCTGCGACCGCGCCTTGCCGAGGTGGTAGAGCCGACCGACCATGACGAGGTTCTCGTAGCCGGTGAGGTTCTCATCGACCGCGGCGTACTGACCCGACAGGCCGATGCGCGAGCGTGCCCCGGCCGGATCGGCGAGGACGTCGACGCCCGCGATGCGCACCGATCCGGCATCGGGGCGCAGCAGCGTCGTGAGGCACCGCACCGCGGTGGTCTTGCCCGCACCGTTGGGCCCGAGCAGGCCCAGCACGGTGCCCTCGGGCACCGACAGGTCGAGGCCGCGCAGGGCCTCGACCGATTTGTAGCGCTTCGTCAGGCCCTCGGCCCGGATCATCTCGTTGCCGCTCATCGCAGGTGCTGCCCCTCGCCTCTCGCCTGATGCCCACCGCCCCCCGCGGCGCGCGCTCCGAATGGTCCTGAGGCTAGGGGTACCCGCCGACACCGCAACCCCTTTCCGCCGAGGCGGCAGGGATGGTGCGCCGAGGTGGCGCCGACGGTGGACGGCGCGGGGTGGTCCGTCGCCCCGGGGCGTGGGTACGCGGACCTCGAGCTCGCGCGTGCGCTGACCCGGCTCGCGGTAGGGCTCGCGCCGCAGGACGCCCGCAGCGGTGAGCTCCTTGAGCCGCGCCGAGGCCACGACCGCGATCGGCTTCAGTCGAGCTCGATCGGCTCCGGGGTGCTGGAGCCGGGCGCGATCGCGCCCTCGGGGAACTCCACGGACGCATCGGGGCCGACCTTCCGGATGTCGACCACGAAGTCGCCGCCCCGCGGCTGCCACTCGACCTTGACCTGGAAGTCGTCGCGTTCGAGCTGCATCGCGGGATCCGCGTCGGTGAGGTCGCCACCATCGAGGCGCCGCCATCCGGCCGACTCCAGCGCACGCACCACCCGCTCGGCCTGCTCCGACTTCGTGTCGCCAGGATCGGGCACGAGGACGACGCGGGCCTGATACCTCTTGCCCTCCCGCGGTGGCAGGCCGACCCGGCCCTCCTGACCTTCGGTGCGGTTGATCTGCACATCCGCCTCACGGATCAGAGGAGCGACCTCGCGCAGCTGGGCGTCGGTCTCGCTGCGCAGCTCGTCGAAGCGCTCCTCGGAGTCGTCGAGGGAGGGACCACCGCACGCGGTGAGCACCATCGCCAGGCACGCGAGCGTCGCGACCGCCGTGCGGCGGATCATCGCTCGCGGCCCGTCGTGTTGGAACGCCCATCCGTGTTCGCGGTGGGTTGCCGGTCGTCCTCGGGATCCACGGGGCCTGCGTACCAGGGGTCGTAGCTCTGCTCGGCGACGTTGACGTCACCACCGTGACCGTCGACGACGCGTCCCATGTTGTAGAGCGACTCGGTGTCGCTGTTGAAGTAGGAGCCGTGACCCGACCCGGTGTTGAGGTGCCAGGAGCGGTCGACGTTCTCGGCCTCGAATCGGGTGGCGTCGAAGTCCTCGGACGACGGGTCGGTGCCGAGCCCGATCCCGAACTTGCCCACCCAGCCCTCGTCGCCGAGCGTCGCCACGAAGTCGGTGCTGTCGCGGCCCACGTAGACGTGCCCGCTGCCCCGGCCGAGGTCGCCGGCGTCGTCGGCAGGACCGGCGCCGGGGCTGCCGACCAGGACGACGTCGTCCACGGCGCTGTTGTGCTCGGTGGCGTAGGCGGCGGTGGTGGAGCCGTAGCTGTGGCCGATGGCGGTGAGATGGGCGGGATCGTCGGGTCGTGAGGCGCGCAGCCCGTCGATCGCGTCGGCGAGCCGGTGACCGCCGTCCTCGGCGCGCCCCTCGGTGAGGGTGGCGAGGTCCGTCGGGCCGTCGGGTGCGTCGTAGCCGAGCCAGAAGAGCGTGGCCACGCTCGAGCCGTCTCCGCTGAAGCGGGTGGCCTCGTAGAGGTTGATCATGTTCTCGGTGTAGCCGCCGACGCCGGTCATGTCGGTGTTGATGCCGGGCGTCATGATCGCGACGTCGGCGGCGGTGTCGAGGTCGCCGACGCCCACGGCGACCCGGCCGTCGCCGTCGAAGGCGGTGGGGTCGTAGAGCCAGAGCACTCCGCCGGGGTGGCTGGTGGGCTCGAGCGGATCGGTGTAGGCGTCGGCGCTGGCGAGGGCGTCGTTCGTGCGGCGCGCGTTCTCCAGTGCGCGGCGTTCGAGCGGCGAGAGGGTGTCGTCGTCCTCCTTCGCGCCGAGCCGGGCGAGGTCGTCGTCGAGCAGGACGCGGTTCGCGTCGTCGCGTGCCGAGGCGGGTAGGCCGTCGCCCTGCCCGATGCGCTCGGGGTAGGCGGTGATGACCGCCTCGCGCTCGGCCTCGCTGAGCCCGGCCCACCAGTCGTGCACCTGCCGGGGTGAGGCGCCCGAGCCGGGTGCGCCGCTGCGCTGCAGGGCGGCTGCTGCGAGCGGCGGGACCCCGCCGTCGTCGGCCGTCGACTCCCCGAGCGTGTCGGCGGCCTCGAACACCTGGCGCAGCAGCGTCTCGTTCTCGCGAACGCGACGGCGCAGCGCCGCGTCGTCGGCCACGAGGTCGTCGTAGTCGCGGGCGAGGTCGGTGGCCCGGCCCTGCAGCTCGATCACCTCGGCAGGCGTCGCCTCGGTGGCGGCGTTGATGTCGGAGAGCAGCTGGCCGCGGCGGGCGTCGAGGATCAGCTTGCGGCCGACGAGGTCGTCGTGCTCGCGCACGAGATCGCGCAGGGTGTCGGCGAACGAGGTGACGCCGCGGGCGACGCGCCGCACGGTGCGCGCCATGGCCGCGTGCTCGGTGGCCGCCCTGGACGACGCCTCGACGTAGGAGCGGTAGGCGATGCCCGCCCACTCGCCGAGGGTCGGCATCTCGGTGCAGCGGTCGGCGAACTCCTCGAAGCGGGCCGCCGTGGCGTAGAGCGTGGTCGCGAGGGTGTCGCTGCCCTCGGCCTCGCCCTGCGGAGGCTCGATGCGGGCCGGCACGGGCGCCGGCACCGTGATGACCGTGCTCATCGCGCCGGCCCCAGACGCCCGTCGAGATCGCTGAAGCGACGATCGGTCGCGTCGTCGGCGGTCGAGTAGTCGTCGGCGGTGGCCCGGAGGGCTCCGTGGAAGCCGCGGGCGATCGCCGCGCTCTCCTGCGCGTAGCCGGACCAGCGCTCCAGGAACGTGGCGGCGCTGCCCTGGGCGCTCGGCGGCAGAGCGGTGACGGAGGCACGGCCGAGTTCTCCGGCGGCCGTGGTCATCAGATCGATCTGGTCCTCCCACGCCGCGGTGCCTCGACGGAGGTACTCGTTCTGCCAGACGAGGGGATCGCTGCTCATCGACCGACCTGCGCTCGCAGCAGGGCCGAGGCCGCCTCGATGCCGACCGTGATCGGCACCGACCGCATCCGCACCACCACGCGGGTGGGCGCCGGGAGCAGGACCTGAGCCTCCTCGCGGCCCCGCGGTGTGTCGCGCCCGGCGAGCACCCGGGGAACGCCGCCGGAGGGGACGAGACGGTGCCAGCCGTCGTCCGCGAGGTGCTCGGCGGCGCTGCGCAGGGCTCCTGAGGCCACCTCGGCCGCGACCTCGCAGGCGACCGTGCCCTGCCAGCGCACGGTGCCCGCGGCGCTGCCGGCGAGCCACCCGTCGTCCACCCGCTCGGGGAGGGGGAGCCCGAGGGCGTCGAGCAGCCGGTGGACGCCGGCCTGCTGGGCCAGCCGGTGCTCCTCGGGATCGACCTGTTCCCCCGCCGGTGCGGCGCTCGGTGGCGGCTCGGGTGGCAGCAGCACCACGTCGACGTCGGGGTGGCGCCGCACGACGGTGGCCCAGAAGGGGTCGCGGGCTGCGGCGTCGTCGTCGACCTCGAGGAAGCCGGGGGAGGGGTCAGTGGTCATGGCCGTGATCCGATCCGAGACGGGGGCGGGCCATCCTCCTGCCCGCGATCACGGGCGGGAAACAGCGCGTCGCTTCCCTGTGGATGAGCGGCGTCGAGCTCAGTGGCCTCAGGTGCGCGGTGCGGGGAGGTCGCCGCTGATGACCGCCCGACCGTCGTCGAGGACGACGAACCGTGCCGCTCGCGCCAGGAGCACGGCGCCGTTCATGCTGCACACGACCGGTCGGCCCGTGACGCCGACGAACGCGCCGGCGTCGTAGCGGCGCCCGTCGTCGTCGGTGATGACCACGCGGTAGGTGCGACCGGCCGGCAGGCCCTCGGTGGTGAGCCGGATCTCGACGCCCCACGTGTGGTCGACCACCCCGGCGGTCGCGCTCACGCCCGACTCGATGTCGAGCGCACGCACGGGCAGCACCTGCGGTGTGGGCGCCGGAGCCGGGGCGACGGCGGGGGCGTCGTCGCGGACCACCAGTGCGGTGGTGGCGCTCCCGGTGAGCAGTCCGGCGACGGCGGCGGCGGCCGCGACCAGGAGCAGTGGGCGGCGTCGGTCACGCAGGTGGACGACGCCCGCGGTCCCATGCGCCTCGGGGGTCGGCAGCTCGCCGGACGATGCCAGCGCCGCCGGCGCCGGGCCGCCGATGCCCGTCGCGAAGAGCTCGGCCATCCGCTCGTCGAGCTCCCGCGGGGCGACGGCGTCGGCCTCCTCGCCCACCGTCGACGGGTCCGGAGCGATGCGACGCAAGGCCGCGGCTGTGGCGGCGGTCTCGCGGGCCAGTGTCGGGCAGGTGGCGCACTCGCGCAGGTGGTCGCGTGCGCGGACGTCGTCCGCCGGCGTGAGCCGACCGAGCACGTGGTCGACCACGAGCTGCTCCCACTCCCCGTGGGGCGGTGTCGTCGCGCTCATCGTGCCTCCTCCGCTCGCGTCCCGGTGCTGCCGGTGTTGGTGCTCGTGTTGTTGCTCGTGTCGTGGGTCGTGTCGTGGGTCGTGTCGTCGGTGCTGCCCAGATGTCGGCGCAGGTGCCGCAGCGCGTGGAAGACCCGGGTGCGCACGGTAGCCACCGGGATCGCCAGGTCGGAGGCCACCTCGGCGTAGGGCCGGTCACGCAGGTAGGTCTCGACGATCGCGGTGCGGTGATCGGGCGATAGCGCGCCCACGGCGCGGACGACGGCGTCCTCGGTGGCGAGCTGCTCGGCATGATCGTGCCCCATCGCCCGCTCGGGTGGCACGTCGTCGTCTCCCTCCCGGAGGACGACGCGCCACCCTCGGGCGTCGAGCTGGTCGATCACCGTGTTGCGGTGGATGGCGAACAGCCAGCTGCGCAGGGAACCTCGCGCCGGATCGAAGCGATGCGCTGCTCGCCACGCGCGCACGACGGTCTCCTGGACGGCGTCCTGGGAGGCCCCGTCGTCGCGCAGCCGGACCATGGCGTATCCATAGAGCTCGCCGCCGTGGAGGCGGTAGGCCTCGCGGGCCAGGTGCTCGGCGGCATCGCCGGCGCCCGGTGCGCCCGCGGCCGGAGCCGCGGGCGCACCGGATGCTGGTGGATCGTGGGGGCTGCTCACGCGACGACTCCCGGGATCGGCTCGGAGGCCCCGGGTCGGGATGGACCCCGCAGCCGTGGCGAGCCTAGGTGAGGGTGCGTGACCGGCCCCCGTCATGGTGCGGGACGCCTCAGCGGTGCCGCACGGCGATCTGGGCGACGGAACCGTCGACGCGGCGCTCGAACTCGACCGCACCCGTGGTGAGGTCGACCGTGTAGAGGCCGGTGCGACCGGCGGTGGTGCCGACGAAGTAGCCCTTGTTGCGCACCGCGACGCCGTTCTCGACGCGCGAGGAGATGTCGAAGCTGGAGATCGAGGTGAAGTCGCGCCCCAGCTTGCCCACCAGGACGAGGGTGCCGGCGTTCGCGGGCACCTGCTGGTAGAGGGCGTCGTCGCCTGCGTCGAGGTCGTAGAGCGAGGTTCCGGACGCGGTCGCGGCGACGTCGTCGTTGTTGGTGTAGGCGACCGCCTCGATGCCGGTCTTGGCGGTGCCGGGGGTCAGGTTCGGCGAGGTGTCGACGGCGGTGACGCCGGTGTCGACGTTGATCCGCAGGCTCTGGCCGGTGTTGCTGATGACGCGCAGACGGTCGGCGGCGGGGTTGAAGTCGACCCCGAAGCGGCTGCCCGCCAGGGCCACGGCCGCGCCCCCCTCGGTGACGAGCGAGGACACCTTGGTCGCGCGGGCGCGGTCGTCGATGGTGTAGACGCCGCCGGCGTTGCCGAGGCCGTAGAGCTTGCCGCCCGTGGGGCGGATGTCGATGCCGACGAGCGTGGAGTCGCCGACCAGGCCGGTGACCTTCCCGAGCTTCGCGGGGCTGCGCAGGCCGTTGACGGACAGGCGCGACAAGGTGGTGCCGTCGGTGCCGAGCGCGTAGGCGGACGTGCTCGTGCCAAGGAGGCCGCCGAGGCCGCCGCGGGCCTCGGCCGAGCCGGTGAACGTGGTGGTGCCGGCCAGCAGCGCCGCAGCGGCCAGGCCGGCGGCGGCAGTGGTCTTCAGGGAGCGATGCATGGTGGTGTCCTCCGAGGTAGGGGCCGGCTGGTCGCCGGCTCTCGAGGGGGATACCGAGCGCGCGGCCCCGGCGTTCAAATGTCGGCAGACTTTTCTCGGAACCGTGTGCACACGGTCCACCGGGGCCCGCGGCCGGCTCGGTGGGCGTCAGGCCAGCGGTCGGCTCGGTGAGCCTCAGACCCGCGCGGGCGCGGTGATGCGGTAGCGCACGAAGCTCGGCACGGCGAGCGCCGCGATCACGACTCCGACGACCACGAGGACGCCACCGCCGGCGGCCGCGGCGGCGGTGCCGACCATCGCCGCGCTGGCCCCGTGGATGACGTCCGCGATGCGCGGGCCGCCCGCGACCACGACGATGAAGATGCCCTGCAGCCGCCCGCGCACGTTGTCCTCCGCGGCGCTCTGCAGCATCGAGGTGCGGAACGCGGCCGACGCCATGTCGGCAGCACCGCCGACGACCAGCAACAGCACCGCGATCACCAGCCACAGCCGCGCCGATCCCGGCAGCGCATCGGCGGCGAACACGCTGAGGCCGAAGCCGACCATCGCCAGACCCCACACCACGATGCACCAGATCACGGCCCGCCCCTGGCCCTCGACGAGCGACACCCATCCGGAGAACACGCCGCCGACCACGGCGCCGGCCGGGATGCCGGCGAAGAGCAGCGCGAAGGCGAGGCCGCCCGACTCGGGTCCGAGGAAGCTCTCGTGCGCGATCTGCGGGAACAGTGCGCGCGGCATGCCGAAGACCATGGCGATGAGATCGACCACGAACGACATCAGCAGCACGGGTTGGGTGCGCAGGTAGCTGAGACCCTCGACCACCGAGCGCAGGCCGGGCGTTCCGGTAGGCGCGCCCACGACCGGCAGCGCCGGCAGTCGGACGACGGCCCACAGCGTGGCGAGCAGGCACACGGCGTCCACGGCGTAGAGCCAGGCGAACCCGGTGAACGGGATGAGGACGCCGGCCAGCAGCGGCCCTCCGATGGCGCCGGCCTGCGTGACGGTCATCGAGAGCGAGTTCGCCGCCGGCAGCTCCTCCGGCGTGAGCAGGCGCGGGAGCACCGCGGAACGGGTGGGCTGGTTGACCGCGAAGAACGCCTGCTGCACCGCGAACAGGCACAGCAGCAGCCACACGTTGCTGGAGCCGAGGGCGGCCTGCAGCCAGAACAGCGTGGCGGTGCCGATGAGCCCGAGCGTGGTGACCACCAGCATGGTGCGGCGGTCGAAGGCGTCGGCGAGCGCCCCACCCCACAGGCCGAACACGACGAGCGGCACCAGGCCGAAGAGTCCGGTCAGACCCACGTAGGCCGACGACCCCGTGTCGGCGTAGATCTGCGCCGGCACGGCCACGACCGTCAGCTGGGCACCGATGACGGTCACGATGTTCGCCGTCCACAGGCGCCGGAAGTGGTCGTTGCGCAGCGGACGGGTGTCGGCCAGAAGTCCCCGAAGACTCACCTGTTCAGGCTACGGCGGGGTGGGTGGTGGGGGTTCGGGGGTGGGCGGGCGGCGGGCCGGGGCCGGTTTCACCGGCCGGCCGGTGAAACCGGCACATGGACGACGGAGTTCCGTCGTCCATGTGCCAGAAACCTCGTCCAGGTGCGCCAGATTCACCGGTCAAGCGGTGAATCCTGAGGCAGGAGTGACGACCGAACGCACCCACTTCCCTACGCTGGGCCCATGACGAGCGCCCAGCCCGGCCCCCTCGACCTGCCGACCGCCCGGGACGAGTGGGCCGACTGGTTGCGCGAGCGCACGGCGTCCGAGCTTGCCCGGGCCACCGAGCTCGCCGACGGCCTGCGCACCGACGCGCCGAGCGATCCCGTCGCGCTGCTCCGCCAGTGGGATCGCGCCTCGCTGCACCTCGGCAACGTGGCGGCCGCCGGGAGCCTCCTCGGCAACGTTCACCCCGACGAGGAGGTCCGTGAGCTCGGCGACGTCGCCGAGCAGGAGGCCTCGCGGCTCGCCACCCGGTGGAGCCTCGACCGCGAGCTCTACGACGTCCTCGCAGCCGTGGACGACGCCGCGGTCGCCGCCGATCCGCTGGCCGCCCGCCTGCTGGCCAAGGTGCGCAGCGACTTCCGCCGATCCGGCGTCGACCGCGACGACACCACCCGCGCCCGCATCGAGGCCGTGCGCGAGCGCATCACCGAGATCGACCAGGAGTTCAGCCGCGTCGTGCGCGACGACGTCCGGACGGTGCGGGTCGCGCCCGAGCGTCTCGACGGTATGCCGGAGGACTGGCTCGCCGCCCACCCCGTCGAGGACGACGGTCTGGTCACCGTCACGACCGACTACCCGGACTCCGTGCCGGTGCGGATGTTCGCCCGCGACCAGCAGCTGCGCCGTGAGATCACCGAAGCGTTCCTGCAGCGTGGGTGGCCGACGTCCGAGGCGCTGCTCGTGGAGCTCTTCACCCTGCGTCACGAGCTGGCGACGCTGGTGGGCTACGCCGACTGGCCCTCCTACGACGCGGACGTGAAGATGATCGGCGCCGGTGAGGCGATCCCGGCGTTCATCGACCGGATCTCCGAGGCGGCCGAGGAGCCGATGCGGCGCGACCTCGACCAGCTGCTCGCCCGCTACCGCCGCGACTTCCCCGACGCCGACGTCGTCCCCGGGTTCGACTACAACCACTACGCCGAGCTGGTGCGCGCGGAGCAGTACGCGGTCGACTCGCAGCGGGTGCGCACCTACTTCGACTTCGCCAAGGTGCGCCAGGGGCTGCTCGACGTGACCGGTCGGCTCTTCGACCTCGTCTACACGCCGATCGAGGTGCCCGTGTGGCACGACGAGGTGACGGCCTACGAGGTGCGTCGCGGCGACGACGTGCTCGGCCGCATCTACCTCGACCTCCATCCGAGGGACGGCAAGTACAAGCACGCCGCGCAGTTCACGCTCGTCGATGGGGTCGCCGGGGAGCAGCTGCCCGAGGGGGTGCTCGTGTGCAACTTCTCGCGGGGTCTGATGGAGCACGACCACGTCGTGACGCTCTTCCACGAGTTCGGCCACCTGCTGCACCACGTGCTCGCCGGTCACGGCGACTGGGCGCGCTTCGCCGGCGTGGCCACCGAGTGGGACTTCGTCGAGGCGCCCAGCCAGATGCTCGAGGAGTGGGCGTGGCACGCCGACGTCCTGCGCACCTTCGCCACCGACGCCTCGGGTGAGCCGATCCCCGACGACCTCGTCGCCGCCATGCGCGCCGCCGACGACTACGGCAAGGGGATCTTCGCCCGCACGCAGATGTTCTACGCGGCGATGTCGTACTTCTTCCACGCCGACAGGGCGCTCGCCGGCGTGGACGGCGACGGGGTGCCCGACCTCACCGAGCGCATGATCGAGCTGCAGGGCCGCTACGGCGCGCTGCCCTACCTCGACGGCACCCACATGTTCGCCAGCTTCGGGCACCTCGGCGGCTACAGCTCGGGGTACTACACCTACATGTGGTCGCTCGTGATCGCGAAGGACATGTTCAGCGCCTTCGTGGACGCCGCGGGCGACGGCGACCTGCTCGCCCCGGCCGTCGTCGAGGTGGCTCACCGGTATCGCGATCGCCTGCTGGCTCGCGGCGGTGAGAAGGACGCCGCCGACCTGGTCGCGGACTTCCTGGGTCGACCGTTCGCCTTCGACGCCTACGCGGCCTGGCTGGCCCGCTGATCCGTCGCCCTGTCCCCGCGGCGGTGGGCGAGGCGTCGTCCACAGGCTCGGGGCTCACTGGGACGACGAATCTGGCACCTGGACGACGGAGTTCCGTCGTCCAGGTGCCAGATTCACCGGCCGGCCGGTGAATCCGCCACCGGCGGCCGCCCGCTCAGGCGATCAGGAAGTCGCGGGGGGCGAGGGGGCGGGCGACGAGACGCACATCGCCGATCCAGCCGCGGAAGGTCTTCTCCAGCCGGCCGGCGTACTCGTAGCCGCCCACGAGCCACGACCGGTCGAGGGTGGTGAGGCCGCGGTTGGGGGTGGCGGGGTTGCGGGCCACCGCGCAGCCGTCGACGTAGAGCGTGGTGCGGCGGGTGTCGTTGACGACGGCGAGGTGCCACCAGGTGCCGAGCGGCAGCTGGTGGCCCCAGCAGGTGATCGACGAGCCGCGCCGCGGGGTGGAGGTCGGGTAGGCGCACCACTGGGGCTCGCGCAGGTTCGACAGGCTCAAGGTGGCGAGCGGTTCGTCGCGGTCGCCGGTCGCCCCGGTGCCTGCGAGTCCCGCCTCGCCGGCGCTGCCGCGGCGCGAGAGCACGGCGGCGAAGGCCTCGGTGGCCGGGTCGAAGTCGTCGGGGACCTGCACGAACGCCTCGAGGGTGTAGCCCCGTTCGAACGTCGCCGCGTCGAGCGGTGCGTCGTCGACGGTGCGCAGGCAGGTGCCCGTGCGCGCGCGACCGGAGAGCAGCAGGCTGCCGCCCGACGGCTGGTCGGGGTGGTGCGAGGGCGACCACCGCAGGTCGTCGGCGTCCGAGCCCGGCGAGGTCGCGACCACGAGGTCGTTGCCCTGCCCGCTGTGGTCGCGCACCCGCGTGGACGACGCCAGCGCCCGCCCCGCCGCGCCGGCCGTCGCCCCCTCGAAACGCCAGTACGCCACGGTGTCGGGCACGACCATCGCCTCCGGGGACCGCCGGGGGCGGGCGGTGACGGGTGCGAAGCCGGCGAAGCGGGTGGCGGGGTCGAGCGGCATCGTGAAGCGGTCGGTCGCACCGGAGAGCTCGACCTCCTGGGCGGCCAGCACGTTGCGCTGCTCGGGGGCCATCGCCTCGAAGTAGGGGTTCACCGTCTCGACGTCGACGACTCCGCGTGCGAGGTCGAAGTGGTAGAGCCGCAGCATCGCGGCACCGCCGAAGTAGCGCTGCTGGTAGTTGGTCAGGTGCATCTGCACGTCGTGCCCGGCGTCGTTGCGCAGCACGATCCGGGTGGCCGGCCAGTCGTGGCCGTTGAGGGTGAGGACCACCTGGTCGAAGCCGCGGACGACGTGCTCCCACACCTCGGCGCCGTAGGGGCTCAGCTCGCCGCGCGTGGTCCCGGGCACGCTCGTGACGAGCTCGTGCGAGATCACGATCGTCGGCAGCGTGCGGTGCCGTGCGAGCACCGAGCGGGCCCAGGCGACGCCCAGGGGCGACAGGCGCCAGTCGAGGGAGAGCACCAGCCACTCGCGACCGGCGGCGCGGAAGGTGTGGAAGGTGTTGTAGCCCCCCGGCGAGGAGCCGCGGAACGACGGTGAGCGGGCGAAGCGCTGCGGACCGAACGCGTCGAGGTAGGCGGTGCGTCCGCGCTGGTCGTTCGTCGACTCGTCGATGTCGTGGTTGCCGGCGAGCACGCTCCACGCTGCTCCCGCTTCATCGAGGACGTCGAACACCGGGCTCGCCGCTGCGATCTCGCTCGCCCGCGCGTTCTGCACCACGTCGCCGAGGTGGGCGAAGAAGGCGATGTTCAGCTCGCGCTGGCGCCGCAGCACGTAGTCGAGGGAGGCTGCGATCGGCTCGGGGTTGAGGGCGTCGCCGTCGAAGAGGTACTGGGTGTCGGGCATGACGGCCAGGGTGAAGCGCGGCGCATCGACGTCCACCTGCCAGCGGGGACGTCCGCTCGTGCGCGCGCCGGCCGAGTGCGTCGTCGCGCCCGGCTCGGCACCCGCGGTCGCGGCGGCGTGGCCCGCGGTCGCGACGACGGCACCCGCCCCGACCAGGCCGCTGCCGCGGAGCAGGCCCCGGCGCGAGATGGCGCCACGCTGGTCGCTGCGCGAGCCGGCCTCGCCGCGGGCGGCGCCGTCGTCCGATCTCGTCGGCGGCGTTGAGGACGTCGACACCCCGCCATCCCACACGGCCCGAGCGAACCGCGGGTGTCTGCCGCCCGAACCTCCGTCGACCGTCAGCACCCGGTCGGTCACCAGCCGCCCGCCGCCCAGCCGCCGCCGTTGGCACGGGGTCGTGCGGGCGCTCAGCCCACCTGCAGGTAGTCGCCGACGAGCAGGTTGTGCTGGCCGGGGTCGAAGCCGTCGAGGTCGCTGGCCTCGCAGCGCCCGTCGGGCTCGCACCGCTCGAGGAAGTCGTCGACCCGGTAGACCACGCGGCCGCCGGGGGTCCAGGCCGCGACGGTGGCGGCGTCGTCCGACAGACGGGCCACGGCGCCGCTGGCGACGTCGATCACCGTCGCTCCGCTTCCGCCGGGCGCCGGAGGGATGAGCACCGAGCGACCGTCGGGGGAGAGCACGGGCGGCATCGAGGTCGTGCCGAGATCGCGCACCACGGCGTCGGTCTCGAGGTCCCGCACGCTCCAACGTCGATCGAGCAGGACGACGGTCCGGCCGCCGCGGGCCCCCATGGAGACACCGTCGCGGAAGACGACCTTCGTGGTGCGGCCCTGCGAGAACGACCAGTCGACGCGCAGGCCCCGCACGGCGAGAGCCACCTGCACGGTGTCGCCGTCGAGCTCGGCCACGATGACCTGCCCGTCCGGCTTCTCGCCCTGGTTGGGCTGGCTGTCCGACCAGATCTCGCGGTCGGCCTCGACGTCCCACACGTGCACCGAGATCGTCGTGTCGTCGAGGATCGCCCAGGCGATGCGCGGGCTGGTGGGGTCGCCGTCCACGTGCGTCACCCCGTCGGGCAGGCGCAGGGCGCGGCTCGAGCCGTCGGGGCGCACGAGGGTGAAGCGGGGTTCGTCGTCCTCCCCCGCGTGCTGGACCACGACGCCGGCGCTGGTCTGCGCGAGGTGCGAGATCACGCCGTCGGTGCGCCAGGTGGCCTCGCCGATGTGCACGGTGCCCGCGAAGGAGTGGACGCCGAGATCGCTGTAGGCCGCCTGTGCGGCGGCATCGACCACGGGCGGCACGGTGTCGGCGATGCGGTCGGTGCGGTTCGGGTCGGAGTCGGAGCGGGGCGCCTCGCCCGTGGCGGTGAGGCCGGCGACGCCGACACCGACCACGAGGGCGGCGGCCGCCACGACGGCACCGGCGGTACGGCGGCGCCGGGTCTGGATGCGGCGTCCGCGCTGGGCGATCGCGTGGACGTCGGGGCGGGGCACGTCGACGCCGTCGACGCGCTCGTGCAGGAGGTCGCCGAGCTCAGGCATGGTGGGCTCCCGGGAGGCTGGTGGAGTGGTCGAGGTCGAGATCGGCGGCGCCGAGCTCGCGCCTCAGGGCGGCCAGCGCCACGGAGGTCTGGCTCTTGACGGTGCCGGTGCTGATGCCGAGCGCTGCGGCGGTCGCGGCGACCGACAGGTCGTCGTAGTAGCGCAGGACGACGACCGCGCGCTGCCGTGGCGCCAGGCGGGTCAGGGCGGCCAGGACGTCGAGCCGGTCGCCCACCTCCTGCTCGAGCCCGACGCGGGTCGTGTTCCCGCCGGGGGCCGGTCCCTCGCCCGGCGCCCGGAGCTCGCGGGCGGGCCGCTCCTCGCGATTGCTGGGTCGTCGCCACCAGCTGTTGTGGCCGTTGACGAGGGCGCGGCGGGCGTAGGCGCCTGCGGCAGCCGGCTCACGCAGGCGCCCCCACCGGCTGTAGGTGGCGGCCAGCGCGCTCTGGGCGAGGTCCTCGGCGTGGCCGTGGTCGCCGCTGAGCAGGAGGGCGGTGCGGTAGAGCGACGGCCACGTGGCGTGGACGAAGTCGGCGAACTCCTCCTCGGTGGGAGCCCTGGAGCCGAGCAGTGCCATGGGCGGATCCTCTCGCCTGGTGCGGGGGTGTGCACAGTGAAGGACGCGCGAGGCGGGAATCCGGTTGGTGCGCGCGAGGGATCTCGTCGCGCCCTCGAACGCACGCAGGCCCCGGACGGTGGCGTCCGGGGCCTGCGAGGTGGTGCGGGGTGGTGCGCGGTGCGCGCCGATCGGCGCGCGCGGATCAGGCGTTCTTGATCGCCGAGATGTCGAACTCGAGCTTGATCTTCTCCGAGACCAGCACGCCGCCGGTCTCGAGCGCGGCGTTCCAGGTGAGGTCCCAGTCCTTGCGGTTGACGGTGACGTCGCCCTCGAAGCCCACGCGCACGTTGCCGAAGGGGTCCTTCGCCGAGCCGTTCTCCTCGAACTCGATGGTGACCGGCTTGGTGATGCCCTTGATGGTGAGGTCGCCGGTGATGATCCACTCGTCGTCGCCGTCGCGGCGCACGTCGGTGGAGACGAAGGTCCACTCCGGGAACTGCTCGACGTCGAAGAAGTCGGGGGAGACGAGGTGGCCGTCGCGGTCGGCGCTGCCGGTGCTGACGCTGGCGGGGTTGATGGTCAGGCGCACCGAGGAGGCCGAGGGGTTGGCGGCGTCGATGTGCGCCTCGGCGCTCCACTCGGCGAACTGGCCGCGGACCTTGGTGACGACCGCGTGGCGGGCCACGAAGCCGAGGCGGCTGTGGGAGACGTCAAGGGTGTAGTCGCCCGAGATGTCGGTGAGGGCGGTGGACTCGCTCATGGGTGTGCTCCTTGGGGTGTGGGTGGCGGGGCGCCGGGTACTGGTTGAAACTTTAACCAATTGGGCTGGTGCCTCGTCAACGAGGGTGACGTGTCAACCATTCCATGGCCCGACGTTACCCACGTCACCCCAGTCCTGATCCGTTCAGGGCGATCGGCGTCCCCTGTCTCCGGCGCCCCGGGCGTCCGCCCGGCGAAAAGCCACGAGGCCGCCTCCGGGGGGATCCGGAAGCGGCCTCGTGGCTCCGTGCCGGGTGGCGCGGAGGATGCGGCCGTGCGCTCAGGCGGCGAGGGGCGAGAACACGGCGGGAGCCGAGATCTGCACCCACACGGCCTCCATGTGCTGACGCCCGTCCGCGGTGGTCACGGGCACCCAGCGCATCTCGAGCCGGCCGGTCATGTTGGTGTTGGTCATGTGACACCTCCTGTTCACCATTCGTTCACCAAGGTACCACGTCCTCCACATCGCAGTCCCTCTTGCGGGAAATTCGGCCGATCGTCCTCCACCCAGTAGCCCGTTCGGCCGCCGATCGGGACGATCTTCCTCCCCTGACTGTCAGGAAGGCGTCAGGAAACCGTCAGGATCGCGCCCGCAGGACGGCTCGGGAAAGCCGCGGGACGCCGATCGCGCTGTGAATGGACCCGATTCCTGCCCGATTCCGGGCAGGAACTGGCACACGATCGGTGAATCGGGGACGGTGGGGCCCGTGGTGATCGATCCGCGCCTCCTGGCGTTCGTGCAACAGAGCACCGGGCTGACGACCTCCGAGGCCCATCGGCTGGTCGAGGACGTGCTGGCCTTCCATGCCGAGCCGGTGGAGGAGTGGGTCCGTCGCCGGCACCGCGAGATGAAGACCTACGGCGCCCACAACGCCGAGATCTTCCCGCGGCTGCGCCAAGAGCTCACGGGACTCGTCGTCGCCGCGCCCGAGCTCAGCGAGCGCCAGCTGCGCCGCATCGTCTACGGCTGACCCCGGGCACTCGCCCCCGGCAACGCCCCTCCAACGCCCCCGTCAGCCCATCCCCGCCTCGGCGCCCGTCGCGCCGAGCACCCGTCCCGAAGGAGAACGCCCATGTGCGGCATCGTCGGCTACATCGGAACCCAGCAGGCGGCACCGCTGCTGCTCGAGGGCCTCACGCGGCTCGAGCACCGCGGCTACGACTCCGCCGGGGTGGCGGTGCTGGGCGGCTCCGGGCTGCGCAGCGCCAAGCGCGCCGGCCGCGTGCGCGACCTCGGCGACGGGCTGCCCCGCCGCTTCGCCGGCAAGGCAGGCATCGGCCACACCCGCTGGGCCACCCACGGCCCGGCCACCGACGCCAACGCCCACCCCCACCTCGACGCGGTCAGCGACGCGGCGGCGCGGGTGGCCGTCGTCCACAACGGGATCATCGACAACGCCGCGGCCCTGCGCGCCGAGCTGGCCGACGCCGGGGTCGAGCTGGCCTCCGACACCGACACCGAGGTGATCGCCCACCTCGTCGCCGCCTCCCGCGCGGCCACGCCCGAGGCCCGCGTGGCCGAGGCGCTGGCGCGCATCGAGGGCACCTACGGTCTCGCCGTGCTGCAGGCCGACTTCCCCGACCGCATCGTCGTGGCGCGCAACGGCAGCCCGCTGCTGGTGGGCGTGGGGGAGCGCGAGATGCACGTCGCCTCCGACCTGGCCGCGCTGGTGCGCTACACCACCACCGTCGCCCACCTCGACGACGGTGAGCTCGCCGTGGTCACCGCCGGCGGATTCACCACCTACCGCCTGGGGGGCCCGGAGCTGTCCGCCACCGATCGCCCCGCCGAGCAGGTGGACGTCGACCCGGCGGCGTTCGAGGCCGGCGAGCACGTCTCGTTCATGCGCAAGGAGATGCTCGAGCAGCCCGCCCGCGCCGAGGCCGTCCTGCGCGGACGCCTCGACACCCGCTTCGGCACCGGGCACCTCGGCGGCCTCAACCTCGACGCCCGCGAGCTGCGGGCCTTCCGCCGCGTGGTGATCCTCGGCTGCGGTTCGGCCTACTACGTGGGCCAGATGGGGGCCACGCTGATCGAGGAGCTCGCCCGCGTGCCCGCCCACGCGGAGGCGGCCAGCGAGTTCCGCTACCGCAACCCGATCATCGAGCCCGACACCCTCTACGTCGCCGTGAGCCAGTCGGGCGAGACCGTCGACACGCTGCTCGCCGTGCAGGAGATCCAGCGCAAGGGCGGGCGGGTGATCGGCCTGGTCAACGTGGTGGGCTCGGCCATCGCCCGGCAGGTGGACGGCGGGGTGTACCTCCACGCGGGGCCGGAGGTCGCGGTCGCCTCGACCAAGGCGCTCACCAACATGTTCCTCGCCTTCGCGCTGCTCGCCCTGCAGCTGGGGCGCGTGCGCGACCTCTCGATCGCCGACGGGCAGCGCCTCATCGCCGCGCTCGCGGACCTCCCGGACCGCATCGAGCAGGTGCTGGCCCGCGAGGAGCAGTGGGTGCCCGTCGCGAAGCGGCTCGCGCAGGCGGAGAGCCTCTTCTTCATCGGCCGCGTGCGGGGGTTCCCGGTGGCCCGGGAGGGGGCGCAGAAGTTCAAGGAGATCAGCTACCGCCACGCCGAGGCCTACCAGACCTCCGAGCTCAAGCACGGGCCGCTCGCGCTGGTCTCCCCCGAGGTGCCGACCGTGGCGATCGTGCCTGACGACGAGCTGCTCGAGCGCAACATCACCGCCCTGCAGCAGATCGCGGCCCGCGGCGGACCGCTGGTCGTCGTCACCCACGAGGGGGTCGACCTGGGCGACCTCGACCCGTCGTCGTCCACGGGACCAGCGAGATCAGCGGGATCAGGGGGATCAGCGGGGGACGCGCGACCCGAGGTGACGCGCCTCGACGTGCCGCGCAGCGAGCGCGAGCTCGACCCCATCCTGCTGACGATCCCGCTGCAGCTGCTCGCCTTCCACGCCGCCGAACACCTCGGGCTCGACATCGACAAGCCGCGCAACCTCGCCAAGTCCGTCACCGTCGAGTGAGCCGACCGCTGGCGCGGCGCTGGTGAGGAGGCCTCAGGGGACGGGGATCGCGACCTCCACGAGCACCGGGTTGTGGTCGGAGGCCATCGGCTGGGCGTAGTACCCGGGGCGACCGAGGCGGTAGTCGACCTCCCAGCTGCGCACCGCGAGGCCGGGGGAGACGAAGATGCGGTCGACGTGGTCGCCCCAGGTCAGGCCCTTGCGGATCGTGCCGCGATCGTCGGAGGCGGAGTTGTAGAGCGGGAACGAGCGATAGGCCAGGGCCTGGTCGTAGGCGTCGTGGAAGCCGCGCGAGGCCATCACCCGGGCGGGTGCGTCGACCGAGCGGCTGCGGTTGGAGTTGTAGTCGCCGCCGAGCACGATCGGCTGGTTCGGCTGGGCGGCCCGCACCGCGGCGAGCACCGCGGAGGTCTGGCGGGCGCGGACCGTGTTGTCGCTCGAGGCGATGCCGTTCTGCAGGTGCAGCGCCACGACCACGACCTCCTTCTGGGTCGAGCGCTCGCGCACGCGCACCCAGCAGGCGCCGTGGGAGGGGTCGGAGGGTGCGAAGCTGATCGCGTCGGCCGTGCCGGACACGACCTCGTAGGTGGCGGTGCGCACGTAGATCGACTGCAGGAACGAACGCGCCCGACAGCCGTTGACGAAGGTGCCCGCCAGGGCGGAGTCGAGGAAGCCGCCGTCCTCGGCCGCCTGGCGTCCCTCCTCGATCGCGAGGACGTCGACCGCGCGGCCCCGGGGGCCCACGTTCATCTGCTGGATGCGGCGCACGACCTCCTTGCGGCGCGTCGTCCACGGGGCCATGCGGCTGCAGGCGGCACTGCACACGTTGAACGCGGCCATCGCCAGCGGCGCGGCGCCCGGCGCCGGGACCGCGCGATCGGCGCGGACGACGAGCTTGCACCGCACGTTGCCGTAGCCGCCGCGCGCCGACCCGGCGCGGGCGCGCACCTGGAAGCAGTAGGTGGCGCCCGGCACCAGGCCGGAGACGACACCGGTCTGGGTGGAGGCCGACGTGGCGCGGATGCCGACGGTGCGCTTGCGCGGCGACTTCGCGATCTGGCCGCCGTAGATCGGCCCGCCGGAGGCGGAGGGTGCGAACGTGATGTCGTAGGACCGCGCGCCGGCGACCTTGTTCCAGCGGATGGTCAGCGCGATCCGCCCGCCCACGCTCTTCTGCGCCACCGCCCAGTTCGGGCCGGGGCTGCGCAGCCCGGCGGCCTGAGCCTGCGGCACCGGGCCGAGAGCGGCCAGCAGCGTCGCGAGGGCGGCGAGGACGACGAGCAGCGCCGCGACCGTGCGGCCCGGCGTCGCGCCCGCGCCCGGAGCCGGGCGGGTGGGCAGGGGCATGGCGTCTCCTCGAGATCGGGGGGTGTCGCTCCACCCTAAGTCGGCGCGCGCCCGGATGACCTGACGACTTCGATGCCGCTGCTGCCGGGGTGTGGGAGTGGCGTGGCAGGGGGCGGGAGCGGCGCGGGTGACTCAGCGCACCGCGGCGACGATCAGCGCGCAGCCGCGCGCGGGGCCTAGGCTGTCGTCGTGAGTGACCCCGCTGGTGATACTGAGCACGAGACCGCCTCCTTCATCGACCTCGGTCTCGGTGAGCAGATCCTGAGTGCGCTGGCGTCGGTGGGCTACGAGTCCCCCTCGGCCATCCAGGCCCAGACCATCCCGCACCTGCTCGAGGGCCGCGACGTCCTCGGCCTGGCCCAGACCGGCACGGGCAAGACCGCCGCCTTCGCGCTGCCGATCCTCGACCGCCTGGACCTGTCGCAGAAGACGCCGCAGGCGCTGGTGCTCGCGCCCACCCGCGAGCTGGCGCTCCAGGTGTGCGAGGCGTTCGAGAAGTACGCCGCCGACCTGCGCGGAGTGAAGGTGCTGCCGGTCTACGGCGGCCAGGGCTACGGCGTGCAGCTCTCGGCGCTGCGCCGCGGCGTCCACGTGATCGTCGGCACGCCCGGGCGCATCATGGACCACCTCGACAAGGGCACCCTCGACCTCACCGAGCTGCGCTTCCTGGTGCTCGACGAGGCCGACGAGATGCTCAACATGGGCTTCGCCGAGGACGTCGAGACGATCCTCGCCGACACCCCCACCGACAAGCAGGTGGCGCTGTTCTCGGCCACGATGCCCACGCAGATCCGCAAGCTCTCGCAGACCTACCTCAACGACCCGGTCGAGATCGCGATCGAGCGCAAGACCCGCACGGCCGAGAACATCAAGCAGCGCTACCTCGTGGTGAGCTACCCGCAGAAGGTCGACGCGCTCACCCGCATCCTCGAGGTCGAGAACTTCGAGGCGATGATCGTCTTCGTCCGCACCAAGAACGAGACCGAGACCCTCGCCGAGAAGCTGCGGGCACGCGGCTACAGCGCGGCGGCCATCAACGGCGACATCGTGCAGGCCCAGCGCGAGCGCACCGTCAACCAGCTCAAGGACGGCAAGCTCGACATCCTCGTGGCCACCGACGTGGCGGCCCGCGGCATCGACGTGCCCCGCATCAGCCACGTCGTCAACTACGACATCCCCACCGACACCGAGGCCTACGTGCACCGCATCGGTCGCACCGGCCGCGCGGGGCGCAGCGGCGACGCGATCTCGTTCATCACCCCGCGTGAGCGCTACCTGCTCAAGCACATCGAGCGGGCCACCCGCTCCACCCTCGAGCAGATGCAGCTGCCGAGCGTGGAGGCGGTCAACGAGACCCGTCTGACCCGCTTCGACGACCAGATCACCGAGGCCCTCGGCTCGCCGAGCATCGACTTCTTCCGCGACGTGGTGCGCCACTACATCCGCGAGCACGACGTGCCCGAGGTCGACGTCGCCGCCGCGCTGGCGATCGTGATGCAGGGCGACAAGCCCCTGCTGCTCGAGCCGGAGCCCGAGCCGGAGCGTCGTCCTCGCTTCGAGCGCGACCGCCCCGACCGTGGCGAGCGGGGTGAGCGCCCCGGCCGCCGCGACGACCGCGAGCGCCCGCCGCGCAACGGCCCGCCGCTGGTGGCCTACAAGATCCAGGTCGGCAAGCGGCACCGTGTCGAGCCCCGCCAGATCGTCGGCGCCCTGGCCAACGAGGGCGGGCTCGACCGCCGCGACTTCGGCAAGATCACCATCCGGCCCGACTACTCCATCGTCGAGCTGCCGGCGAAGCTGCCCGACGGCGCCTGGGAGAAGCTGCAGCAGACCCGGATCAGCGGCAAGCTCATCGAGCTCGCCCGCGACTTCGGCCCGCCGAAGGGCAAGCGGCCTCCGCGCGACTGAGGTCGTGGGCAGGCCGACCGGCGGTCGGCGAGTGTTCGCCTGCTGATGGGTGACACCGACAGGGTGTTCGTGGTGGAGTGACCTGGCTCACATCCGCCCGTCCGAAGGTGCGCCATGTCTCGGTCCTCCCGCTCTGCCCTCCGCTCACCGCTCGCGGCGCTCGCCTCGATCGGCACGGCGCTCGCCGCGCTGCTCGTCGCCGCGCCCGCCCATGCCGCCGCCCCCGTCTACGTCGCCCTCGGCGACTCCTACTCCTCCGGCGTCGGCACCCGCTCCTACATCGACGACGGCACCAGCTGCCAGCGCTCGAACTACGCCTATCCCCGTCTCGTGGCCAACCAGAAGGGCTACGCGCTCACCCTCAGGGCCTGCTCGGGTGCCACCACCTCCACGGTCACCAGCAGCCAGCTGAGCGCCCTGTCGAGCAGCACGGCCTTCGTGACGATCTCGGTGGGCGGCAACGACGCGGGTTTCTCGGGGGTGCTCACCGAGTGCGCCAAGCCGGGCTGGGCGTCGAACTGCGACGGCGCGATCGACACCGCGCAGTCCTTCATCAACTCCACCCTGCCCGGCCGGCTCAGCAGCCTGTACGCCTCGATCCGCAGCAAGGCGCCCAACGCCCGCGTGGTCGTCGTCGGCTATCCCCGGGTGTTCAACGGTGAGGACTGCAACGCCGGCACCTTCTTCTCCTCGGCCGAGGAGACCCGCCTCAACGCCACCGCCGACCTGCTCAACGCCAAGCTGTCGGCAGCGGCGTCCGCGCGTGGCTTCCGCTGGGCCAACCCGACCTCCCGCTTCGTCGGGCACGCGGTGTGCGACAGCACCGAGTGGCTCAACGGCCTCTCCAACCCGATCTCCGAGAGCTACCACCCGAACCGGCTCGGCCACAGCAGCGGCTACGCCCCGCTCGTCGCCGGCCTGCTCGTTTGAGCCGCGCCGGTCGGAGCCCTGCGCGGCCCCAGCCCGCCTTCCGGTACGCGTCGGGGGCTGCTGGTAGAACCGTGGCCATGCGGCGATCCTCGGTAGTCGGCCTCCTCCTGCTCGTGCTCGCGGGCGGGTCGCTCGCGGCCTGCTCGGGCGACGATGCTGATGGTGCGCGGGCGCTCGCGCAGCGCCTGGCGGCCGCGCTGCGCCTCGATCCCGATGCACCGGCGGGGGCGTCGTCGTCGCCGTCAGCCGGCTCCTCGGCTTCGGCCGAGGCCTCCGCGTCGGCCTCCGCGTCGACCTCGGCGGCGGCCGGTCCGTCCCTCGCCACGCTCCCGTTCTCGGGTGTCTCCGGCGAGCAGGCCCAGCAGCGCTACGCCGCGATCGTCGACGGTCTCGGCCGGCTGCGTCCCGCCGTCGAGGCCGGTGACGTCGCCGTCGATGGTGACGCCGCCACCGCGAAGCTGCGCTGGTCGTGGCCGGTCGTCGACGGCGGCGAGGCCTGGACCTACACCTCCTCGGCCCGCCTCGTGCGCGTGGACGACGCGTGGGCCGTGCGCTGGTCGTCGGCCCTCGTGCAGCCCGAGCTCGCCGACGGCGACGTCCTCGACCTCACCTCGGCCGCCACGCCGCGCGCCGAGATCACCGGCGCTGGCGGCGAGGTGCTGGTCACCGAGCGCCCCGTCGTCCGGGTCGGGATCGACCGCTCGCGGCTCGAGGCCGATGCCGCCGAGGGCGCGGCGCGCGCGCTCGCGCGGCTGGTGGGCATCGACGTTGCCCCCTACGTCGCCACCGTCACCAAGGCGGGGCCGAAGGCGTTCGTCGAGGCCCTCACCTACCGCCGCGACGACGTCCCGGCGGCCGTGCGCGCCGGGCTCGAGCGCATCGACGGCGCCCGCACGGTCGACGACGAGCTCGCCCTCGCGCCCACCCGCGAGTTCGCCGCGCCGCTGCTCGGTCGGGTCGGGGCCGTGACGGCCGAGATGGTCGCCAAGGACCCAGCCGCCTACCGGCCGGGCGACATCGCCGGCATCAGCGGCCTGCAGGCCCGCTACGACGCGCAGCTGCGGGGCGTCCCCGCTCGCACGGTCTACGCCGTCCCCGCAGCGGCTGCCGCTGCGTCGGCGGCCCCGTCCGCCGGTGCGTCCGAGGAGCCGAGCAGCGCGGCGGACGAGGGAGGGCGCCGGGTGCTGTTCCAGATCGCCGCCAGGCCCGGCAAGCCCCTCGCGCTCACCCTCGACGCCCGTCTGCAGAGCCTCGGCGAGCGCATTCTCGCGGGCGTCGGGCCCGCCAGCGCGCTGGTGGCGATCCGCCCGAGCGACGGCGCCGTGCTCGCGGCCGTCAACGGGCCCGGCACCGGGGCGCGCAACGACGCGACCTTCGCCCGCTTCGCGCCCGGCTCCACCTTCAAGATCGTCTCCTCCCTCGCGCTCCTGCGCGCGGGTCTCACGCCCACCTCTCCAGTGCCCTGCACGCCGAGCGTCAGCGTCGACGGCAAGCGCTTCACCAACTACTCCGACTACCCGTCGTCCTCGCTGGGGCGGATCGAGCTCGGCGAGGCGGTGGCGCAGTCGTGCAACACCGCCTTCATCGGCTCGCGCTCCCGGGTCGGCGACGGCGACCTCGCCGCCGCCGCGGCCAGCCTCGGCCTCGGTGTCGACCACGACCTCGGCTTCCCCGCCTACTTCGGCCAGGTGCCGGCGCCCGAGAGCCGCACCGAGGCCGCCGCCGACCTCATCGGTCAGGGCAAGGTGCAGGCCTCCCCGATGGTCATGGCCACCGTGATCGCGAGCGTGCAGGCCGGGCGCACCGTCGTCCCCTACCTGGTGGAGGGCTCGACCTCCCCGGTGCCGAAGCAGGCGCGCAAGCTCTCGGCCGCGGAGGTGAAGGCTCTGCGCACGATGTTGCGACGCGTCGTCACCGAGGGCAGCGGACGCCGGCTGCTCGGCGTCCCGGGCGGCCCGGTGATCGCCAAGACGGGCACGGCCGAGTACGCCGACACCTCCACCGGGGGCGAGGTGCGCACCCACGCCTGGATGGTCGGCGCCCACGACGACATCGCGGTGGCGGTGTTCGTGCAGACCGGCGAGACCGGGTCGCAGACGGCCGGCCCGCTGCTCGAGCGCTTCCTGCGCGAGGCGCGCTGAGCGCTGGCGTCCGCGACAGCGGGCGATCGGGATCGCGGCCGAAAAAGGGAGCGGCCCCGCATCGCATGGGGTCAACGCGGGGCCTGTCGCCGATCCGGTGCTCCCTCCGAAGGGCGACGCACACGACGTTAGCAACCCCTGGTGGGGCGCACAGGGTTCGGGGCAGAAACGAGCCTGAAACCCCCTGTTTCCAGCCGATCGTCCGACGAGCCCGGGACCAAGATCCCGATCGACACGCCGCGAACGGGCGACCTCGGATGGGACGGGGGGCTCGCCCGTGCGCGGGCGGGGTCGCGGTCCTCGTCGCCGCGCCCCTGCGTCCTCACCCCCGCAGTGCCAGAGTGGGGCCATGAGCACCCGACCGACCCCTCAGGAATCCCTCGACCGGCTCCTGCCCGAGCACAACCGCCAGCTCCTGATCGGCGGGTCCTGGGTGCCCGCCGCCGGCGGCGGGCGCATCGACGTCCTCGACCCTGCCGACGGCGAGGTGCTCGGCACGATCGCCGACGGCACCACCGATGACGCCGTCCGCGCCCTCGACGCCGCCCACGCCGCGCAGGCGGAGTGGGCCGCCACCGCGCCCCGGGAGCGCGGCGAGATCCTGCGCCGCGCCTTCGAGCTCGTCACCGAGCGCGCCGACGACCTCGCCCTGGTGATGAGCCTCGAGATGGGCAAGCCCGTGGCCGAGGCCAAGGGCGAGGTCACCTACGGCGCGGAGTTCCTGCGCTGGTTCTCCGAGGAGGCCGTCCGCGTGCACGGTCGGTGGATGCACAACCCCGCCGGTGGCAGCCGCCTGCTCACCGTGCGCAAGCCCGTGGGCCCCTGCCTGTTCATCACGCCCTGGAACTTCCCCCTGGCGATGGGCACCCGCAAGATCGGCCCGGCGATCGCCGCCGGTTGCACGATGGTGATCAAGCCGGCCACGCAGACGCCCTACACGATGCTGCTGCTGGCCACGATCCTCGCCGAGGCGGGGCTGCCCGACGGCGTCCTCAACATCGTCACCACCCACGACGCCGGCGCGCTGAGCAGCACGCTGCAGGCCGACGACCGCCTGCGCAAGGTCAGCTTCACCGGCTCCACGGGCGTCGGCAAGATGCTCGTCAAGCAGTCGGCCGACCAGCTGCAGCGGATGTCGATGGAGCTCGGCGGCAACGCCCCCTTCCTCGTCTTCGCCGACGCCGATCTCGGCGCTGCCGTCGACGGCGCGATGGTGGCCAAGATGCGCAACATGGGTGAGGCCTGCACCTCGGCCAACCGCTTCCTCGTCGAGGAGTCGGTGGCCGAGGAGTTCGGTCGACGGTTGGCCGAGCGGATGGGCGCGCTGACCGTCGGCCGCGGCCAGGACGACGGCGTCGACGTCGGCCCCCTCATCGACGAGAAGGCCGTCTCCTCGGTCGCCGCCGTGGTCGAGGACGCCGTCGAGCGTGGTGCCCGCGTGCTCACCGGAGGCCAGGCGGTCGAGGGCCCCGGGTTCTTCTACGCGCCCACGGTGCTGGTCGACGTCCCTGCCGAGGCGGACGCGGTGACCACCGAGATCTTCGGCCCGGTCGCCCCCATCACCACCTTCGCCACCGAGGACGACGCCGTCCGCCTCGCCAACGCCACCGAGTACGGCCTGGCGGCCTACGCCTACACGCGCGACCTCGAGCGCACCATCCGCCTGGCCGAGCGGCTCGAGACCGGCATGCTCGGGATCAACACCGGCCTCGTCTCCAACCCGGCCGCGCCGTTCGGTGGCGTGAAGCAGAGCGGATTCGGTCGCGAGGGCGGGTTCGAGGGCATCGAGGAGTACCTCGACACCACGTACGTCGCCATCCCGATGTCCTGATCCCTTCTGGATCAGGCGGCACTGGGACGAGAAAACCGGCACATGGACGACGGAGTTCCGTCGTCCATGTGCCGGTTTCACCGGCCGGCCGGTGAAACTGCCACCGGCCGGCCGCACGATCAGCGGAGCGGAGCCGCCTCGTCGTCCTTGGCCTCGGCGTCGGCGCCGTGCGAGCCGGCACCGTCGCGGGTGGCGTAGAGGCTGGTGGCGGTGACGAGGGCGAGGATGCCGACGATCACGCCGAGCGAGAGCAGGGTCGGGATCTCGGGGACGCCGGTCCAGACCGTGTGCGCCCAGTGCAGCACCAGCTTGACGCCGATGAAGCCGAGGATCGCGGCGAGGCCGAAGCCGAGGTGCACCAGGCGGGCGACCGCGCCCTGCAGCACGAAGTAGAGCGCGCGCAGGCCCAGGAGGGCGAAGGCGTTGGTGATGAACACCAGGTAGGGGTCGTTGGTGATGCCGTAGACCGCGGGCACGGAGTCGATCGCGAAGACGATGTCGGTCATGAAGACCGCCATGATCACCAGCGCGAACGGGGTCAGGTGCTTCACGCCGTCGATGCGGGTGACCATCTTGGTGCCGTCGTAGTCGTTGGTGACGGGCATGAAGCGGCGGGCCAGCTTCACGACGCGGATGTTCTCGACGTCCACGGTGTGCTCGTCGCCCTTGATGGTGTCCTTCATCAGCTTGGCGCCCGTGAGCAGCAGCACCAGGCCGAAGACGAGGAAGACCCAGGTGAAGTTGGCCAGGGCGGCAGCACCGAGGGCGATGAAGATCGAGCGCAGCACGAGCGCGCCGATGATGCCGTAGAGCAGCACGCGCTGCTGGAGCGCGCTGGGCACCGCGAAGGCGGTGAGCAGCAGCATGAAGACGAAGAGGTTGTCGACGCTCAGCGACTTCTCGACCAGGTAGCCCGTGTAGTACTCGACGCCGCGCTCGCTGCCGTACTGGGCGAGCAGGAAGAAGCCGAAGGTCACGGGCAGGGCGATGTAGAACGCCGACCAGCCGATGGCCTCGCGCATCGAGACCTCGTGAGGCTTGCGGGTCACGACGAAGTCGACCGCCAGGAGGGCGAGGACGCCGACGATGGAGACCGCCCACAGCGTGGGAGTGCCGATGGTGTCGATCAGGCCGGTTCCGCCGGATTCGGCGGCGGCGTAGGGGAGATTCAGGGCAGGAGGCATGGCTCGTCCTTCAGGACCGTGTCATGAAGTCTCCCTCACCGGTGCGTCTCAGGCTCCGGCGTCGCCCGGGGCGGTCATGGGACCGCCGTACTGACCGAACGAACTTGGCGAGGTACTCCCCTCCTAAGTGATTTTACAGGGAGGGTGGTCGCGTCGGCGAGTCCAACACCTCGCCGACGCCGCGGGCCCCGGCACCTCGCCACTGCGCGGACCGGTCCACCCACTCCTGGACGACGCCCCGCGCCGCCGCGCGGTCGGCCGTGACGAGCCCCAGGCGGGTGCGCCGATCGAGCAGGTCGTCGGCGTCGGCCGCGCCCTCGTGGGTGAGGCCGACGACGATCTCGGCCACCGTCGGGGCCTCCACGCCGCTCGCCGCGGACGTCGGCAGCGCGGCGGCGAGCTGCTCGTCGTCCAGGCCGGTGGTGGCGCGGGCGACGTCGAGCACGGCCTCGGCGTCCGCGCCGAAGCGGCGCACGAGCCGCACCCCGCCCGGCCCGAGCCGCTGGTGCAGGCGCGCGGTCAGCGCCGCGAGCACCGGCCGCGGTGCCGCGCCCGCGAGGGGCAGCCGAGCGGTGCGGCAGGGATCGGCCGCGCGGGCGAGGGTGGGTCCGGCCTCGGCGAGTGCGGCGTCGACGGCTTCCTCGGCCATGCGGCGATAGGTGGTGAGCTTGCCGCCGACGACGCTCACGATGCCGCCGCCGGTGAGGACGGCGTGGCGGCGCGACAGGTCGGCGGTGGCACCCGTGCCGGTGTCGAGCAGCGGCCGCAGACCGGCGAAGGCGCCCACCACGTCGGTGCGCCGCAGGGGGCGCTCGAATGCGCTGGCCGCCACCTCCAGCAGGAAGCGGACCTCCGCCTCGGTGGGCTCGGGGACGTCGGGCACCGGGCCGGTGACCGGCTCGTCGGTGAGGCCGACGTAGACCCGACCGTCGGGCTGCGGCAGCACGAGCACGAAGCGGTTGCGGCTGCCGGGGATGGGCACGAAGACGCCGGCGCGCAGCCCGGGCAGGGTGTCGCGGCCCAGCACGAGGTGGGTGCCGCGGGAGGGGCGCAGTCGCACCTCGGGGGTGATCTCGCCGGCCCACACGCCGGCGGCGTTGACGACCGCCTGGGTGTGCACCTCGTGGTGCGCGCCGCTCAGCTCGTCGCGCAGGACGACGCGCCGCCCCGAGGCTGCCACGACCCGGGCCCGGGTGCGCACGTGGGCACCGTGCTGCGCGGCGGTGCGGGCGATCGTGACGACGAGGCGGGCGTCGTCCTCGAGGCGGCCGTCCCAACCGAGCAGGCCGCCGCGCAGGCCGTCGCGTCGCAGGCCCGGCGCGAGCCGCAGCGCGCCGGCGGCGTCGAGGCGTCGCGGTCCGGGCAGCGTGTCGGACCCGGTGCCGGCGCTGCGCCGCAGCACGTCGCCGGCCCGCAGTCCGGCGGCGGTGAGCAGCGCGGTGGGCCTGCCGACCGCGGCGCCGAGCGGCACGAGCGTGGCCATCGGCTCGGTGAGGTGCGGCGCCGTCACCTCCATGAGGACGCCGCGCTCGATCGCGCTCTCGCGGGCCACCGCGACCTGCCCGGAGGCGAGGTAGCGCAGACCGCCGTGCACGAGTTTCGACGACCACCGGCTGGTGCCGAAGGCGAGGTCGACGGCGTCGACGGCGAGCACGCGCAGCCCGCGGGCGGCGGCGTCCAGGGCCACGCCCGCGCCCGTGACGCCAAGCCCGATCACGACGAGGTCGACGTCGCTCGGCGCATCGGCCAGCCCCGGCGTGATGCGCCGGGCCCTCATCGCCCGCTCCGGCCCGCTGTGTCGGTGGGTGCGAGCAGCCCGACCACGGCGCGCTCGAGGGCGTCGTCGAGGCAGGCCTGGTCGACGTCGGCGTCGATCATCGTGGAGGCCGAGAGCGCGAAACCGTGCGCGGTGAGCAGCACCGCTCGGGCCAGGGCGATCGGTTCCCCGCGGCGGACGACGCCGGCGCGCTGCCCGTCGGCGATCTCGGTGCCGAGCAGCTCGGCGATCAGGTCCTGCGTGCGGCCGCGTCGTTGGAAGAGGTAGGGCAGCACGATCTCCGGGTCGAGCTGGAGCACGCGCGAGAAGAGCTCGTTGGCGCGCAGGGCGCCGAGCAGCGCGCGCAGGTCGGCGGCGATCCGAGCGGGGGTCGCGGCGGCGCGGCCGGTGTCCTCGTCGCGCAGCACGCCCAGCAGTCCGGCGGCCTCGCGGGTGAGCAGGTCGCCGAGCAGGGTCTCGCGGTCGGGCCAGGCGCGGTAGATCGACATGCGGGAGATGCCGGCCCGGCGAGCGACCTCGGTGAGGGTCGTGCGGCGCCACCCGAGGTCGAGCAGGGTGGCCCGCGCGGCGTCCAGGGCGGCGTCGCGGGCCAGCTCGCGGCCCGGCGCGCCCTCCTCGACGGACCGGGCGCCATCGCGGTCGCCCGCCGCGATCCCGGTTCCTGCGACGACGTCGTCGGAGCGATGCGCATCGATGTGACGAATGTCGTCCATGTGTCACACTCTAGCGGTGGAACGCCCCCTCCCCGCCGCACCCTCGCCCGAACGACACCAGCCGGAGATGCCGCCCACGCGCTGGGGTGACCCCGATCACGCGCCGGGTCTCGGTGAGAGCGCGCGCGCCCTGGTCGAGCTGGCGTTCGGGCTGCACCCGCGCCCGGCGGCCGCCGAGGTCGAGCTGCCGCCGAGCCGGCTCGCCCCCGCCCACCGCGAGCAGCTCGAGGCGCTGCTGGGGCCCGACGCCGTGCGCACCGACGACGCCGTCCGCCGCCTGCGCACCCGCGGCAAGTCGACCCCCGACCTGCTGCGCCAGCGCGAGGGCGACCTCGACGACGCGCCGGACGTCGTCGTCCGCCCCGGTGACCACGACCAGGTGCAGCAGGTGCTCGCCTGGGCCACCCGCGAGCGGGTCGCGGTGGTGCCCTTCGGCGGCGGCACCTCGGTAACCGGCGGCCTGGTGGCGCACCGCGGCGACCTCGCCGGCGTGGTGAGCCTCGACCTCGGCGGCCTGCGACGACTGATCGCGGTCGACCCGGTCGCGAGCACGGCGACCCTCGAGCCCGGCCTGCGCGGCCCCGAGGCCGAGGCGCTGCTCGCCGAGCACGGCCTGATGCTCGGCCACTACCCGCAGTCCTTCGAGTACGCCAGCATCGGCGGGTTCGCCGCCACCCGCTCGAGCGGTCAGTCGAGCGCGGGTTACGGCCGCTTCGATGCCCTCGTCGTCGGCCTGCGCGTGGCCACGCCGGTGGGCGAGGTGCGCCTCGGGACGGCGCCCGCCGACGCTGCGGGGCCGGACCTGCGCCAGCTCTTCCTCGGCTCCGAGGGTGCCTTCGGCGTGATCACCGAGGTGACCGTGCGCGTGCGCCCCCTGCCCCAGGTGCGCGTCTACGAGGGCTGGCACTGGCCCGACTTCACCACCGGCGCCGAGGCGATGCGCGCGCTCGCCCAGAGCGACCTGCTGCCCACTGTCCTGCGGCTCTCGGACGAGTCCGAGACGGCGATCAACCTGGCCGACCCCGGGCGCGTCGGCGCCGGGCAGGAGGCCGCGGCACCGTCGGGCGGCTGCCTGATGATCGTCGGCCTCGAGGGCACCGAGGCGGCGGTGGCCGCCAAGCGCGCCGCGGTGCGCGACGTCCTCGAGGCCATGGGAGGCACCCCGCTCGGCGAGGGTCCCGGGGCGGCGTGGGCCGAGGGCCGCTTCGCCGGCCCCTACCTGCGCGACGACCTGCTCGACGTCGGCGTGCTGGTGGAGACGCTGGAGACCGCGACCTTCTGGAGCAACCGCGAGCGGCTCTACCGCGACGTCCGCGCGGCCCTCGAGGCCGAGCTCGGCGAGGGCACGCTCGTGCTCTGCCACATCTCACACGTGTACCCCACCGGCTGCTCGCTCTACTTCACCGTGGCCACGCCCGGCGGCGGCGACCCGCTCGCGCGCTGGCTGCCGGCCAAGGCCGCCGCCAGCGAGGCCATCGTGCGCGCCGGCGCCTCCATCACCCACCACCACGCCGTGGGCACCGACCACCGTCCGTGGCTGGCCGCCGGCATCGGCGAGGTGGGGGTCGAGGTGCTGCGAGCGGTCAAGGCGCGCCTCGACCCCGCGGGGGTGCTCAACCCCGGGGTGCTCATCCCCTGAAGCGCGGCCCCCACCGGCCTCGCACCGGCGTGCGACTCAGGCCTCGAAGCTCCACACGAGCAGCTCGGTGGGCACCGCGGCCACCACCTCGTGGGCGGGCTCGTCGACGAGCAGGAAGGCGTCGCCCGCGGCCAGCGGCTCCGCGAGGGAGGAGCGCAGCAGGGCCCCGCTGACCAGGTAGGCGTGCACGCGGGCGGCCGCGGGCAGAAGGAGGCGCTCGTGCGCGCCGAGCCGGGCGAGGCCGAGACGCGCGCCCGGCACGCCCAGCCCCAGCGGGGCGTCGTCCACGCTCGAGGCCACCGGCACGAGGCCCGAGCCGGCCTCGGCCGCGATGGCGGCGTGGGCGTAGGAGACCTCGGCACCGGCCGCGTCGGCCGCGTCGGCCGCGTCGGCCGCGTCGGGACGGGGCGCGAGCCACACCTGCACGAACCGGCACGGGCCGTCGTCCGAGGCGATCTCGGCGTGCCGCACCCCCTCGCCGGTGCGCAGCACCGCGGCGGTGCCGGCCGGCAGGACGACCGGCTCGCCGTCGTCACCGGTGTGCACGAGGGCGCCCTGCGCCACCCAGGTGACGATGTTGAGGTCGCGGTGCTCGTGCTCGCTGAAGCCGGCCCCGCGACCCAGCAGGTGGTCGTCGTGGCACACGATCGGGCCGAAGGAGAGGCGCTCGGCGTCGTAGTGCTGCCCGAAGGAGAACGCGTGACGGCTCAACCGACGCCCCTCGCGTTCGATGAACCTCTCGGAACCTCTGCGGATCTCGACACTCACGTGTCAGATTGTGCAGGTCGGCGGCAGGGACGTGGTCGGCGCGTTGCCGGTGGTGACGGCGACGCGAGAGGGTGTGGAGCATCGTGAACGAGCGCGCGCAACGCCCGGAGCTGGATCCCGCCTGGCTCGGCCAGCGGCTTCCCGGGGGATTCGTGCTCGGCACGGCCACCGCGGCCTACCAGGTCGAGGGCGCCGTGGACGACGATGGCCGCACACCGTCGGTGTGGGACACCTTCTGCGGCGTGCCCGGTGCGATCGTCGACGCGAGCACCGGCGAGGTGGCCTCCGACCACTACCGGCGCCGCGCCGACGACCTGCGGCTGCTGGGCCGGCTCGGTGCGCCCGCCCACCGTTTCTCCGTGGCGTGGTCGCGGGTCCAGCCCGGCGGTCGCGGCCCGGTCAACGTCGCCGGCCTCGACCACTACGACCGCTTCGTCGACGGCCTGCTCGAGGTCGGCGTCCGCCCGGTCGTCACCCTCCTGCACCGCGACCTCCCCCAGGGCCTCGAGGACGACGGCGGCTGGCTCAACCGCGCGACCATCGACCGCTTCGCCGAGTACGCCGCGATCGTCGGCGAGCGCCTGGCCGACCGGGTCGGCGACTGGATCCCGGTCGATCAGCCCAACGTCGTCACGCGGTCGGGATACGTGGTCGGCACCGAGGCGCCGGGGCGGCAGCTGGGCCTCGACGCCATCGTGGTGGCGCACCACCTGCTGGTGGCCCACGGGCGCGCCGCCATCGCGCTGCGCGCGGCGGGGGCCCTGTCGGTCGGCTGCGCCACGAACCACGCCCCGGTGTGGCCGGCCAGCGACGACCCCGCCGATGTCGGCGCGGCCAAGCTCTACGACCTCCTCTGGAACGGGCACTACCTCGAGGGGATGCTGCTGGGGCGCTACTCGCCCGACCTCGAGCTGCTCTGCGAGGACGTCATCCGGGACGGCGACCTGGCGACCATGCGCCAGCCGCTCGACTTCTACGGCATCACCTACGACCACCCGCTGCGCGTGGCCGCCGCCGCGGAGGACGCCCCGCTGCCGGTCGAGCAGCGCCTCGTGCTGGGCCATCCCTTCACCGACGCCGACCGCCCGGTGGTGCCGGAGGCCCTGCGCGAGTTCCTCATCATGATGCGGGCCCGCTTCCGCGCAGCAGTGCCGCCGATCGTCGTCACCGGGCTCACGCCGGCCTACGCCACCGGGCCCGACGCCGCCGGCCACGTGGACGACGCCCCGCGCATCGAGTACCTCGCCGCCCACCTGCGGGCGGTGGCCGAGGCGGCGCAGCGCGGCGTCGACGTGCGCGGCGTCTACGTCCCCCTTCTCGACGGGTTCGAGTGGGCCGACGGGATGAGCCAGCGCACCGGGCTCGTCCACGTCGACCACGCCACGGGGGAGCGCACCCCGAAGGCCTCCTTCGCGTGGGTGGCCGAGGTGGCGGCCGCGCTGGCCGAGCGCCCCGTCGAGTAGCGACCGGGCACGGCGTAGCGTGCGGGGCATGCGCGCGATCCAGGTCGTCACCACCACCGGCCCCGGCGACGTCGTCGTCAACGAGGTGCCCGAGCCCACGCCCGCCGAGCACGAGGTGCTCGTGGACGTGCACACCGTGGGGGTCTCCTTCCCCGACCTTCTGCTGAGCCGCGGCGAGTACCAGCTGCGCCCGGACCCGCCCTTCACCCTCGGCGTCGACTTCGCCGGCACCGTCGTCTCGGGTCCGGGCTTCGCGCGGGGCGACCGGGTGGCCGGGGTCTTCGCCTACGGCGGGGCGGCCGAGCGGGTGGCCATGTCGCCGGACTACCTCTTCGCCCTGCCCGAGGAGATCGACTTCAAGGCCGCCGCGGCGCTGCCGATGAACTACCTGACCGCCCTCTTCGCCCTCGAGGAGCGCGGCGGTCTGCGCCCCGACGAGACGGTGCTGGTGCACGGTGCCGCGGGCGGTGTCGGCACGGCGAGCCTGCAGGTGGCGCGCGCGCTCGGAGCGCGCACCATCGCGGTGGTGAGCACCGAGGAGAAGGCGGCCTTCGCCCGTGCCGCCGGAGCCCACGAGACCGTGCTCGCCGAGGGATTCCGCGACGCCGTCCGCGAGCTCACGGGCGGGCGCGGGGTCGACGTCGTCCTCGACGTGGTGGGCGGCGACTCGTTCACCGACTCGCTGCGCTCACTGGCACCGCAGGGGCGCGTGCTCGTGGTGGGCTTCGCGGCCGGCCAGGGCATCCCCGAGGTCAAGGTCAACCGGCTGCTGCTGAACAACGTCGACGTGCGCGGCGTGGGCTGGGGTGCCTACGCCTTCGCCACGCCCGGCTACCTCCAGCAGCAGTGGGCCCGACTGCTGCCGATGATCACCGCCGGCCACGTGCGCCCGCCCATCGGCAAGGTGTACGCCGCCGAGGAGTTCGCCCGGGCGCTGCAGGACATGGACGATCGCGCTGCGCTCGGCAAGCTCGTCGTCCGCCTGCGCGGAGCCGCCTGAGCCCAGCCGCCTGCGCCCAGCCGCCTGAGCCCAGCCGCCTGCGCCGATCCGCCTGCCGGGACGGTCAGCGACGACCGGCGTTGAGCGTCCACCAGGTGGTGTTGCCGCCGGCGAACACGGAGATGCCGACGTCGCGCAGCGAGCAGTCGAGCAGGATCGCGCGGTGCACGCGGCTGTTGAGCCACGCGGTGACGACCTGCTGGGCGGTGCGGGGACCCGAGGCGAGCGCCTCGCTCGCCCTCTTGGCCCGGTAGCCGGCGGCCGCGATGCGCCGGTCGAAGGAGGGCTCGCCGGGCAGCTGGTGGCTGAGCTGGCGTCGGGTGGCCATCCGCTTGCTGTGGGCGGTGGCCGAGCGCACGAGCGCGGGGTGGGACTTCAGGGGAACGCAGCGCGCGCGGGCGCGGGCCTTGTTGATCACCGCGATCGTGTCGCCGACCAGCGTGCGAGCGACCACGCGCTCCCCGGTCGGGCCGCTGCCGGCGACTCCCGTGGCCGCCTGGGCCGGCGCCGCGGCACCGAGCACGCTGACGGCGAGGACCGTGGCGAGCGCGGCGGCGAGGCCGGCGATCGCGGTGCGGGTGCTGCGCCACCGCAGGTGCGGGCGCTGCGCGGTCGGGACGAGGCTGGCGGGCGGGACCATGGACCCATCGTGGGTCCTGGTGAATCGGGACGCCACCACCTGTGGCCAGGAGGGGACGAACGCCTCGGCGTCCTAGTCCGAAAGGACTAGGACAGCGGGACCGGTGCGCCGATGGCTCAGCGCCAGCCGAAGTTCTGGGTCCACCACAGCTCGCCGTTGAGCAGGACGACGCCCACCCCGAGGTCGCGCAACCGGCAGTCGAGGATGTTGCGACGGTGGCCGGGGCTGCCCATCCAGGCCTTCACCACCGCCACCGGGCCACTGAAGCCCTGGGCGATGTTCTCCGCCACGAGGCGCCAGTTGCGATAGCCGGCGTTCGTGATGCGCGCCGAGAAGAACGGCTCGCCCGGCAGCTGGTGCGACATCGTCCCCGCGGCCGCCATCGCCACGGTGTGGCGTCGGGCCGAGACGATGAGGGCGCGCGAGGACCGCAGGTTCGCGCAGCCGTGCAGGCGCCGCTCTCGGTTGGTCAGGGCGAGCACCTGCCCCTCGAGCACGCGCTGCACGAGGGCGCGGGCCGCAGCCGGACGGCCCTGGCCGCCGACCACCCGCGGGACCGCGGTCGCGGCCACGGGGCGGAGGTCGGTGCTGGTGCTGGTGCCGGTGCTGGTGCTGGTGGTGACCGAGGCGTCGTCCGCGCGGGCGGGGGTGCCGACGGTGACCACCGCTGCGGTCGTCCCCACGAGCACCGACGCCGTGGCGACGAGGACGACGAGCAGTCGCCGTCCACGGCCCCGGCGGGCGGCTCGGGGCGGGTGGACGTCGCGGGAGCGCGTCGTCGGAGCCATGTCCCCCGCCATCGGGGCCCGGGTGCGGTGGTTGAGGAGGCGGGTGGGGAATCGGGACCGGAGTCCCGCAGATCGCGGCCGGTCGGCGCCGACCCGGCGCCGGGTCGGCGGTGCTGGCTAGGCTCGAGCGCGTGAGCATCCTCGACGACGCCCGTCCGGGCATGGACCCCGCCATCCGTCCGCAGGACGACCTCTTCGGTCACGTCAACGGCACCTGGCTCGACGAGACCGAGATCCCCTCCGACCGCTCCAGCTGGGGCCCCTTCGTGCAGCTGGCCGACCAGGCCGAGGAGCACGTGCGCGAGATCATCACCGACCTCGCCGCCGACCCCGCCTCCGGCTCGGTGCCCGAGGACGCGCGCAAGATCGCCGACCTCTTCAACTCCTTCATCGACGCCGAGCGCGTCGAGGCGGCCGGCCTCGCCCCCGTCCAGCCGCTGATCGACGCGGTCGGGGCGCTGCGCGACGTCCGCGACGTCGCCGCCTTCCTCGGCGAGTTCGAGCGCGTGGGTGGCTACGGCCTCTTCGGCTCCTACATCGACACCGACTCCAAGGCCTCCGACCGCTACCTCTTCCACCTCACCCAGGGCGGCCTGGGGCTGCCCGACGAGTCGTACTACCGCGACGAGAAGTTCGCCGAGATCCGCACCGCCTACACCGCGTACCTGACGACGATGCTCACCATCGGCGGGCACGACGACCCCGCTGCCGCCGCGCAGCGGGTGCTCGACCTCGACACCGAGCTCGCCCGCGGGCACTGGGAGCGTGCCGAGACCCGCGACGTGCAGAAGACCTACAACCTCCTCACCGAGGAGTCGCTGCGCGAGCTGTGCCCGGCCTTCGACTGGACCGCCTACATCACCAACCTCGGCGGCCACCTCGACGGTCAGCACGCCACGCTGGCCGAGGTCGTGGTGCGCCAGCCGTCGTACTTCGAGCACCTCTCGCAGGTGCTGGAGGCCACGCCGATCGAGACGCTGCGCGAGTGGTTCCTGACCCGCGTGCTCCGCTCGGCCGCGCCCTACCTCACCGACCAGCTGGTGCAGACGAACTTCGACTTCTACGGCCGCACCCTCTCGGGCACCCCTGAGCTGCGGGCGCGCTGGAAGCGCGCGGTGGCCTTCGTCGAGGGCGCGATGGGCGAGGCCGTGGGGCGCGAGTACGTCGCGCGGCACTTCCCGCCGTCGTCCAAGGCGATGATGGACGAGCTCGTCGCCAACCTGCTCGCGGCCTACCGCCAGTCGATCAGCCGCCTGGACTGGATGACGGAGGAGACCAAGGAGCGGGCCTACGAGAAGCTCGCCACCTTCCGGCCCAAGATCGGCTACCCCGAGCGCTTCCGCGACTACAGCGCGCTCGTCGTCGTCCCCGACGACCTGGTGGCCAACGTGCACGCCGCCTCCGCCTTCGAGACCGATCGGCAGCTGCTGAAGATCGGCTCGCCGGTCGACCGCGACGAGTGGTTCATGCTGCCGCAGACCGTGAACGCCTACTACAACCCCGGCACCAACGAGATCTGCTTCCCGGCCGGCATCTTGCAGAAGCCCTTCTTCAGCCCCGTCGCCCACCCGGCCGAGAACTACGGCGGCATCGGCGCGGTGATCGGCCACGAGGTCGGGCACGGCTTCGACGACCAGGGTGCGCAGTACGACGGCGAGGGCAACCTCAACGACTGGTGGACCCCGGCCGACAAGGCCGCCTTCGAGGTGAAGTCCAAGGCGCTCATCGAGCAGTACGACGGCTTCGAGCCGCGCAACCTGCCGGGTGAGAAGGTCAACGGTTCGCTCACCGTCGGCGAGAACATCGGCGACCTCGGCGGCCTCACCATCGCCCACACCGCCTACCTCATCGCGGTGGCGGGCGAGGGCCGCGAGGCCACCACGGAGGAGCGGCAGAAGCTGTTCGTTAACTGGGCCTACGTGTGGCGCACCAAGCGCCGCGAGGAGCAGGAGCGCCAGTACCTCACCATCGACCCCCACAGCCCGCCGGAGTTCCGCGCCAACATCGTGCGCAACCTCGACGAGTTCCATGAGGTCTTCGCCACCGCCCCCGGCGACGGCCTCTGGCTCGATCCCGAGGAGCGCGTGCGGATCTGGTGAGCGGGCGGCCGCCGGTGGCGGATTCACCGGCCGGCCGGTGAAACTGGCACTGGGACGAGGGAGTTCCGTCGTCCCAGTGCCAGTTTCCTCCTCCCAGTCGGGACCGCGGCCGCGCCTACGCCTCGGCCTCAGCCGATCTGCACGGTGAACGGCTGGTTGAACTGCAGGTCGATGGGCTGGCCCTCCGGCGTGAAGGAGGTCTTGCGGGTGATGACGCCGAAGGCGTCGTTGCAGCCGATGATGACCTCCTGACTGACCAGGCGGAGCGCGGGCGCCACCGGGTTGTCGCGGCCGTCGATGCCCACGGTCATCGGTGTGGTCGTGGGAGTGGCGACGGTGCGTCCCGCCGCATCGATGAGATAGATGCAGTAGATGCCCTCGACGTCGTGATCGACGCGCACTCCGATCCCGGGCGCGGTGCGGATCGTGCGGACCGACCCGTCGGCCCGCACCGCGACGCTGGCGAGGAGCAGACCTCCCAGCCGCCCTCGCGCGGCGGCGGAGAGGTCACCGAGCCCGAGGGAGCCGTCGCGCACCTCAGCGCCGCTCAGGGCGCCGTCCTTGAGGTCGACGCCGGTCACCGTGCCGTTCTTGAGGTCGGCGCCCGTGACGGACTCGTTCTTGATCTGCTTGCCGGTGATCAGGGCGCCGGCGACGGCTCCGCCGCTTCCGGCGGCGACCACGAGGACGACGGCGGCGAGCAGCGCCATGGACGGAAGTCAGCGGGCGCCGCCGGTGCGGCGGGGACGGGAGTGCATGGGGCCAGCATCGGTCCGGAGGCCCGGTGTGTCCGGCGAATCAGCCGATCTGGAAGACGAATGGCTCGTCGCTCGCGGTGATCGACCCGTCGGTGAGGCGCACGTGCGTCCGCACGGTCCAGGCGCCCTGGGGGCACGCCGTCGACGGTGCGGCAGGGTCGGCGACGTCCTGGCTGCCCAGCGAACTGTCGGCGACGTCCTGGCTGCCGAGGCTGCGATCCGCGATGTCGGCGCTGCCGACGGTGCCGTTGCGCAGGTCGGCGCCGGTGACGGACTCGTTCTTGATCTGCTTGCCGGTGATGAGGGCGCCGGCCACCGCACCGCCGCTGCCAGCGACGAGCGCGAGGACGACGGCCGCAGCGAGCACCGCGGCCGAGGGGTTCCGGTGGGTGCGCCGAGGGCGGGCATGGGACATGGGCCCAGCTTGGCCGGTGGGTCGCGTCGTCGCAGCCGATCGAGAGTGACGGGTGGTCATGGCACACGCCAGCGCACGGTGCGGAAAAAGTAGAGCAGCCGCTGGCGTCTCGGGTCACCAGCGGCTGCAAGAAGAACAGTAGCCGGGTTCACCAAAACGGTGAACAGATTCGAGAAAATGTCCGCATCGCGGACTGCAGACGTTCGCTTCGTGAACTTTCTTGCATCGGCCCGCCTGCTGCCGCGCCGCGGATGCCCCCGCACCCCCGCCCTGTGGACGACGCCCGCCTCGCCGTCGGGGGTGGCTGATAGACACCCGGTATGACCTCCCCCGCCGCCACCGCCTCGCTCCGCCCCCGTGCCGAGGAGCACCTGCGCGCGCTGGTGGGTCGCCCCGACGCGCGTCTGCGCGACGACCAGTGGACGGCGATCGAGGCGCTCGTCGAGCAGCGCCGCCGCGCGCTCGTCGTCCAGCGCACGGGGTGGGGCAAGTCGGCGGTGTACTTCGTGGCCACCCTCCTGCAGCGCGAGCGCGGGGCGGGCCCGACGGTGATCATCTCGCCGCTGCTGGCGCTGATGCGCAACCAGATCGCGGCGGCCGAACGCGCCGGCATCCGGGCGGTCACGGTGAACTCCACCAACATGGACCAGTGGGACGAGGTGCACCAGCGGGTCGCGGCCGGCGAGGTCGACGTGCTGCTCGTGAGCCCCGAACGGCTCAACAACCCGGGCTTCCGCGACGAGGTGCTGCCGCGGCTCGCGGCCAGCTGCGGCCTCCTGGTGGTCGACGAGGCGCACTGCATCTCCGACTGGGGGCACGACTTCCGGCCCGACTACCGGCGCATCCGCACGCTGCTCGACGAGCTGCCCGCAGGCATCCCGGTGCTGGCCACCACCGCCACCGCCAACCAGCGCGTCACGTCCGACGTCGCCGAGCAGCTGGGGGCCGACACGCTGGTCCTGCGCGGCAGCCTCGACCGCGCCTCGCTGCGCCTCGGCGTCGTCCGGTTGCCCGATCCGGCGCGACGGCTCGCGTGGCTCGCCGACCACCTCGCCGCGCAGCCGGGCAGCGGCATCGTCTACTGCCTCACCGTGGCAGCCACGCAGGAGGTGGCCGACTACCTGCGCTCGCGGGGGCACACCGTGGCGGCCTACTCCGGGCAGACCGAGCAGACCGAGCGGCTCGCGCTCGAGCAGGCGCTGATCGACGGGGAGGTCAAGGCGCTCGTGGCCACCAGCGCGCTGGGCATGGGCTTCGACGCCTCCCTCGGCTTCGTGGTGAACCTCGGCGCCCCCAGCAGTCCCGTCGCCTACTACCAGCAGGTGGGCCGCGCCGGACGCGGTCACGACCTCGGGCCGGAGGGCGCCTCCGTCGTCCTGCTCCCGGCACCGGAGGACCGTGACATCTGGGCCTACTTCGCCTCCCTCGCCTTCCCCCGCGAGGACGTCGTGCGCCGCACCCTCGACGTCCTCGCCGCGGAGGGCCGGGCGATGAGCACGGCCGCGCTCGAGCCGCTGGTCGACCTCTCGCGCACCCGCCTGGAGACCATGCTCAAGGTGCTCGACGTCGACGGCGCCGTCCGGCGGGTGCGCGGCGGCTGGGAGTCCACGGGCCAGCCGTGGGCCTACGACGCCGAGCGCTACGAGCGTGTCGCCGCCGCTCGTGCGGCCGAGCAGCAGGCGATGGTCGACTACCTCGCCACCGAGGAGTGCCGGATGCGCTACCTGCGCCGGCAGCTGGATGACCCCGAGGTGCTGGCCGATCCGGACTGGCGGTGCGGGCGCTGCGACCGTTGCGGCGGGCTCGCGCTGCCCGAGGAGGTCTCCCAGTCCTCCGTCGACGAGGCTGCGCAGCGCCTGGCTCGTCCGGGCGTGCCGATCGACGCGCGCAAGCAGTGGCCGAGCGGCCTCGCTGCAGCGGGCCTGTCTCTCTCCGGACGCATCAAGGCCCCGGCTCAGGAGGGGCGGGCTGTCGCCCGACTCACCGATCTGGGCCACGGCTCGGCACTGCGCGCCCTCTTCGCCCTCGGCCCCGACGGTCGCGTCGTCGACGGTCCGGTGCCCGACGCCCTGGCGCGGGCCATGGTCGCGATGCTGCAGGAGTGGCGGCCGGCGATCGACGCCATCGTCGTCGCCGAGTCGCAGCGGCGCCCGCAGCTGGTCGGCGACCTCGCCGCCGGCCTCTCCCGCTTCCTCGACCGCCCGGTCGTCGGTCGCTGGGCACTGGTCGACGCGAGCGTCGAGCCCGACCGCGGGGCCACCAACTCCGCCCAGCGTGTGATCGCGGTCAGCCGCCGCTGTGCGCTGCGCCTCGACACCCCGGACGCCGTCGCCGGTCGTCGCGTGCTGCTCGTCGACGACCGCCTCGTCACCGGCTGGTCGCTCACCCTGGCCGCGCAGGCTCTCACCGAGGCCGGCGCCGACGCCGTGCTCCCGCTGGTGCTGGGCGTCTCGGCGTGAGGGGGCCCGCGGCACCGCGCGCCGCCCGCCCCACGCGGCGATCGCGTCCTAGAGTCGCGCCATGACCGACGACGCTCCCTCCACCGGCGACTCCGGCGACACCACCGCCGACACCGCCGGCGGCACCCCCGAGCAGCCCGCGGAGCAGCCGACGACCGCCGACCACCGGCCCGACGACGGCCGCGACGCGACCTCGACCGATCCGACGCCGACGCTCGCGACGCGTCCTCCGATCGTCAACGACCCGCTGCCGCTCGACGAGGGCTCCGACGGGCCGCGCGAGCCCGGCCGGCCCGCCGTCGCCGCGGCCCCGGCGGCTCCCGCGCGCTCGGGCCTCGGCGCAGCCCTGGCACCGCTCGGTGCCGGCCTCCTCGGCGGTGCCGTGCTGGTCTCCACCGTGCGCGCGCGCTCCGACGGCGAGCTCGACGCGTCCGTGTTCGCCACCGGCGTGATCGCCACCGTCGTCCTCCTCGCCGTGGCCGCGGTCGCGGCGATCCTGGCCGAGCGTCGTCCGGGTGGTCGCGCCCGCGAGGACGCCGTCACCTGGCCCGGCGTCGTCGGCATCCTCGGTGTCGTGGCGATGGTCGGCGTCGGGGTCGACTCCGACGAGCGCTGGTTCGCCTACCTCGAGGGCGGTCTGCTCGCCGGGCTGTCCGCGCTCGGCTATGTGATCGCGCGTCGCCCCGCCTTCGTGGTCGCCGCGATCGGCGGGCTCGCCCTGCTCTACGGCCTCGCCTTCGAGGACCTCGTGGCCGACAGCGTCGACGGTGCCAGCTCGGTGGTCGTGGGCGCTGGCGCGGTGGCGGCGTTCGTCGTCCTCGTCACGGTGATCGGTTGGGTGCTGCCCAGCCGTGTCGTCGCCGGTGTGGCCGTCGGCGTGGCAGGCGTCGTCGCCTACGTCGGCATCCTGGCCAGCTTCATCGTGCTGCGCCTGCTCGGCTCGTTCTTCGCCGACCTCGGCCCCGGACTGTTCAGCGGGTTGGACGTCTCCGCCGGCGGGTCGCCCGCGATCCAGGGTGGGGGCGGCACCTCCCGCCTCGCCACGGCCGAGGGTGACAGCCCCTTCGGCGACTTCGGCTTCTCCTCCTCCGACGTGTGGTGGGTGCTGGCCTTCGCCGGCGGCCTCAGCCTGCTGTGGGCGCTGGCCTCCTGGTTCTCGGACGCCTCGGGCTTCGCGGTCCTCGCGGTCGTGATGCCGACGGTCACCATCCCGCTCGGGGCTGCCGCCCTGGCCGTCGAGCACCCCACGTGGTGGTCGGTCGCCACCGGCGCCGCGGGCGGGGTGCTCGTGCTCGGTGCCGCTCTGCTGGCGCGCCGACGCGCTGCCACGGTGAAGGCGGCTGAGCAGCAGGCCGAGTACGACCTCGACCCGGCCCCGGGCCCCGGCCCCGTCCTGCCCTGACCGCAGGCCGTCACGGCCCGCGCGATCGGGCTTGTGGCGGACCCGGTGGCTACGGTGCCCGGGTGAGCTTCGTCCCCGTCACCGGCCCGGCGCGACTGCTCGCCGGGGCCCGGCCGCGCGAGACGTCGATCGAGTTCAGCGACGGTGCCGTCGGGGGTCGCTCGGTCACCCTGCCGCTGGCTGCGGCCCTGCCTGTGCTGAGCAGGGCCCACGCCAGCGGCGACGCCCATCCCAGTGTGGCGCTGCTCAGCGGCGCGGTGCTCCTCGGGCTGCGCCTCGTGGCGTCGGGGCGGATCGCCCCCGCCGAGCCCGCCGAGTTGTCGGAACTCCCGGAGCTCCCGGAGCCCTCCGAGCACGCCAGAGCCGCCGTCGCCGGCTGGCGTCCGGTGGCGCTCGACGAGCACGACCGCGAGTCGGTGCGCCGCCTGGCCCTCGCGCGCGCCGAGGGCGTCGCGGGCGAGGGTGACGCGGGCGAGGGTGACGCCGCTGAGGCCCGCGTCGCCGCAGCGGAGGCGATCGTCGTCCGGGTGCTCGAGGCGGTGGCCGACGACCTGCCGCGGGCGGCGCCGTCCCAGCGCGGACGCCGGGCCCGACCGCCGCGCACCGGCCCGACCCCGGCCCAGCCCGCCCCCTCCGATCAGCCCGCCGCAGCGGCAGGCGCTGCCGCCGATCGGGGGGAGGAGTTCGCCGCCCGGGTGCGGCGTCGCCTCGCCGAGCGGGCCGCGGCCGCGGACCGCGGCGGCGGCGACGCCCCGGCGGGCGAGCAGTTCACCGAGCAGCCGCTCCCCGAGCTCGTCCGCATCTCGCTGCGCGTCGAGGCCGACGAGGAGGAGCTCGAGGCGGCCTCGATGCGGCTCGTGCTGCAGGTGCACGACGAGCGCGATCCGCTCCACGTGCGCGACGCCGCCGAGCTGTGGACGACGGGCGCCGACGTCCACGGGTTCGGGCCCCGCGCGCGCATCCATGCCGGCATCGCCCTGCGCGCGGCGGCCGAGGTGTGGCCGGTGCTCGACCGCTTCCTCGACCTCGCCGTGCCGGAGCAGATCGAGCTCGACGGCGCGGAGATCGCCGAGCTGCTCGGACGGGTGGGGCCGCTGCGTGCGGCAGGGGCCGACGTCCACTGGCCGCGCTCGCTCGGCCCCGCGCTCACCAGCCGCGTCGTGCTCGATCGCGCGCCGGCGCGGGGGGCGGGCGGGGCGCCGGAGTCGCCCTTCGACGACAGCCCGTTCTCCGCCGAGGGCCTGTTCGCCTTCTCCTGGCAGGTGGCGCTGGCGGGCGAGGCGTTGAGCGAGTCGGAGATGAAGGCCCTCGCCGAGGCCGCCTCGCCGGTCGTGAAGTTGCGTGGCGCGTGGACGGTGGTCGATCCCTCGGTGGCCGCCCGGGCCCGCAAGCGGCTGATCCGCCGGGTCGGTGCCGCCGAGGCCCTGGGCGCGGCCCTCACCGGCGTCGCCGAGCTCGGCCCGGCCCGCGCCGACGACCCGCCCGACGACGACTCCACCACCACGGGGGTGGTCGTCGGCGCGAGCCTGCTCCGCGTGCGCGAGCAGGTGCTGGCCGCGCCCACCCGCGAGCCGCTGCCCGCCCCGGAGGGCCTGCGCGCCGAGCTGCGCGGCTACCAGCGGCACGGGCTCACCTGGCTGGCCGACCTCACCGCGCTCGGGCTCGGCGGCTGCCTGGCCGACGACATGGGTCTGGGCAAGACGATCACCGTGATCGCGCTCCACCTGCACCGGCGGGAGCGGTCCCTGTGCGCCGGGCGTCCGCTGCTCGTGGTGTGCCCCACCAGCCTGCTCGGCAACTGGGAGGCGGAGTTCGCCCGCTTCGCGCCCGAGGTCGAGGTGCGCCGGTTCCACGGCGGCTCCCGCTCGCTGGAGGGCCTCGGGGAGGGCGTCGTCCTCACGACCTACGGCACGCTGCGCAGCGACGCCGCCACCCTCGCGGGCGTGGAGTGGGATCTCGTCGTCGCCGACGAGGCCCAGCACGTGAAGAACTCCCGCACCTCCACCGCGCGCGCCCTGCGCAAGCTCTCCTCGCGGGCGCGCGTGGCGCTCACCGGCACTCCGGTGGAGAACGAGCTCACCGAGCTGTGGTCGATCCTCGACTGGGCGGTGCCCGGGCTCCTCGGCAGTCGCCAGGCCTTCCGGCGCACGTGGGCTGCGCCGATCGAGTCGGGCGTCGAGCCCACCAAGGCGCGGCTCTTCGCCGAGCTGATCGGGCCGTTCCTGCTGAGGCGGCGCAAGTCGGACCCCGGTATCGCGCCCGAGCTGCCACCGAAGACCGAGACCGACCACCTGCTCACGCTCACCCGCGAGCAGGCCGTGCTCTACGAGACCTTCGTGCGCGACTCCATGGAGCGCATCGAGCGGGCCGACCCCGTCGCCCGCCGAGGCCTGGTGCTCGCCCTGCTCACCGGTCTCAAGCAGATCTGCAACCACCCGGCGCAGTTCCTCCGTCAGTCGGCCGGCTCGGCGCGGCTGGCGGGCCGCTCGCAGAAGCTCGAGCTGCTCGACGAGCTCCTCGACACCGTCCTCGCCGAGGACGGCGCCGTGCTCGTGTTCACCCAGTACGTCGCGATGGCGCGGCTGGTCGAGCAGCACCTCGCCTCGCGCGGCGTCGTCCACCAGTTCCTGCACGGCGGCACGCCGGTGGCCGAGCGCGAGGCGATGGTCGCGCGCTTCCAGCGCGGTGAGGTGCCGGTGTTCCTGCTCTCGCTCAAGGCGGGCGGCACGGGGCTCAACCTCACCCGCGCCGACCACGTCGTGCACCTCGACCGCTGGTGGAACCCCGCGGTGGAGGAGCAGGCCACCGACCGCGCCTACCGCATCGGCCAGAGCCGGCCCGTGCAGGTGCACCGGCTGGTGATGCGCGGCACCGTCGAGGAGCGGGTCGCCGAACTGCTGGGTCGCAAGCGGCTGCTCGCCGACGCCGTGCTCGCTCGCGGCGAGGCCGCGCTCACCGAGCTCAGCGATACCGAGCTGCGCGACCTCGTGTCGCTGCGCGAGGAGCAGCGGCGCGCCGCCACGATCGCGCGCCTCGACGCCGAGGGCCTCCCCGACGACGCCGGACCGGCCGCGCCGTGAGCGACACGCGCGTCACCTATCGGCGGCTGAGCGGCCCGCGCCGCGGCGTCCGCTCGTGGTGGGGCAAGGCCTGGCAGCGCGCCGTCGAGGAGGCCGCCTACGCGGACGGCGACCTCAAGCGCGGCCGCTCGTTCGCGCGCAGCGACCAGGTCGGTGCGATCACCGTGGACGCCGGCAGCGTGCTGGCCGCCGTGCGCGACGGCGACGACGCCTGGACGGTGCAGGTCGCGGTGCCCGTGCTCGACGCCTCGGCCGCTCAGGCGCTGGCGGAGGTCGTGGCTGCGACGTCGGGTCGCGTCGTCCAGCTGCTCGGCGGCGACCTGCCCCACGACCTCGTGGAGCACGCGGAGGAGGCCGGCGTCGAGCTGCTGCCCTACGGCGGGGAGTTCACGTGCACCTGCACGTGCGACCACTACCTCGACCCGTGCCCCCACGCCCTCGCCGTGCTCACGCAGCTCGGCTGGCTCGTGGACGACGAACCGCTCGTGCTCTTCGCCCTGCGCGGGCTGCCTCGCGACGACCTGCTCGCCCGGGTCGGGGCACTCACCCGGCCCGCCGAGCCCTCCGACGGCCCGGGTGACGACGACGGGCGCTCCGACCCGGTGTCGGTCGCCGCGCTCGCCGACGACGTCGAGCTGGCCGTCGACGCGGCGCTGCGCGCCCGGGCCCTGCTCGCGTCGTTCGGTGCACCCGCCGAGGCCGACGGGATCTGACCGCTCAGCTGCGACCGGCGTTGCCGGCCGCGAGTGCGCGCAGTGAGGCCTGGTAGGCGGCGTAGGTGGCGCGCAGCTCGGCGGCCGGCCAGTCGCGCGGCAGCAGGGGAGCCGGCAGCAGCGGGTCGCTCGCGAGGTGGCGGACGACGCCCGCCGCCGCCGCGAGCCGGGTCGCGGGGTCCTCGGTGCTCGCCAGCTCCTCGAGGAGCCGGTGACCCGTGCGAGCCCAGCCGTTGAGGTCCCACAGGGTGGCGGCGAGGGTGGCGGACGGCTCGTCGGGGACGGCCGTGAAGGTGCTGAGCACGACCTCCTCCAGGTAGCCGCGGGGGCGGCGGAGGTTCGCCGGACGGGTCCACACGCCCTCGCGCAGCTCGGCGAGCCGGTGCGTGGTCAGGCGCTCGCGCAGGGCCGCCCGTTCGGGGCCGGACCGCCCGGCGACCACGACCACGGCCATCTCCCAGGTGCCGTCCCAGCTGCGCTCGGCGTCGCGCACCGCCTCGTCCTGCCGCTCCTGGCGACGCTGCAGTCGCTCGCCCAGCCGGTAGCGGCCGTCGTCCCTCACGAGGTCGCCGGCGGCCACGGCGCGGGTGAGGGCGACGCGCACGGTGCTCGCTGCGATGCCCACGTGCTCGCCGGCGCGCACGAGGTCCGCGGCGGTGAGGTCGTCGGGATGGGCGCCGAGGAGCAGGCTGAGCACCACCGACCGAGCGGGTAGCGGCTTCGGCACGGGCACCGTCGGATTCTAGGGACATTACGCTTCTCGCGTTGATCGACTCTCTGGGCGTAACATCACCGCATGACCCACGAGGTTCTCAACCAGGCACCGCCGCTACTCGGCCACGACACCGCGGCCGACCCCGCCCTGCTCGACGGCCTCGCCCGCGAGGACGCCGCCTGGGCGCTGCCGGAGGTGCACGAGCTGGGGCGCCTGGCCGGCACCGACGAGGCCCAGCAGTGGGGCCGCCTCGCCGAGCGGGTGCCGCCCGTGCTGCACACCTTCGACCGCTACGGACGACGGGTCGACGAGGTCGAGTACGTGCCCGCCTACCACCGCCTCATGGAGACCGCGGTCGGCCACGGCCTGCACGCGGCCCCGTGGGCCGACGAGCGCCCGGGGGCCCACGTGGCGCGGGCGGCGAAGTTCTACGCCTGGAACGTGGACGCCGGCCACGGCTGCCCGATCTCGATGACCTACGCCGTCGTCCCCGCGCTGCGGGCCAACCCCGACCTGGCGGCGCGATTCGAGCCGCTGCTCACCAACCGCGAGTACGACTTCGGCCTCCGCGACCCCGCCACCAAGCGCGGTCTCATCGCGGGCATGTCGATGACCGAGAAGCAGGGCGGCTCCGACGTCCGCGCCAATACGACCACCGCGACCCCGATCGCGGGCGAGCCCGGCGCCTACCGGATCGTCGGGCACAAGTGGTTCACCTCGGCGCCGATGAGCGACCTCTTCCTCACCCTCGCCCAGGCCCCCGGCGGGCTCTCGTGCTTCCTGCTGCCCCGCGTGCTGCCGGGCGGCGAGGCCAACCCGATCCGGTTCCAGCGGCTCAAGAACAAGCTCGGCAACAAGTCCAACGCCTCCTCCGAGATCGAGTACGACGGCGCGACCGGCTGGCTCGTGGGGGAGGAGGGGCGGGGTGTGCGCACCATCGTCGAGATGGTGAACATGACCCGCCTCGACTGCGTGATCGGCTCTGCCGCCGGGATGCGGTCGGCGCTGGTGCAGGCCAGGCACCACGCGCAGCACCGCGCCGCCTTCGGCAAGGCGCTCATCGAGCAGCCGCTGATGCGCAACGTGCTCGCCGACCTGGCGCTGGAGTCCGAGGCGGCCACCACCGCGATGATGCGGCTGGCCGGAGCCAACGACCGGGCCGTGCGCGGCGACGTCCACGAGGGGGCGCTTCGTCGCCTCGCGCTCGCGGCGACGAAGTACTACGTGTGCAAGCGCGGCCCGTCGGTGGCGGCCGAGGCCCTCGAGTGCCTGGGTGGCAACGGCTACACCGAGGACTTCGACCTCGCCCGCATCTACCGCGAGATGCCGCTGCTCTCGGTGTGGGAGGGCTCCGGCAACGTCGCCGCCCTCGACGCGCTGCGCGCCATCGGCCGCGAGCCGGAGTCGCTCGACGCGTTCTTCGTCGAGGCCGAGCTCGCCGCCGGTCGCGACGCCCGCTACGACGACGCTGTCGAGCGGCTCAAGAAGGAGCTCACCTCCTTCGACGACATCGAGCTGCGGGCACGGCGCATCGTCGAGCAGATCGCCGTCGTGTTCCAGGCAGGTCTGCTGCTGCGGTACGCGCCTGCCGCGGTCGCGGAGGCGTTCTGCGCCACCCGGCTCGACCGCGACTGGGGCAGCGCGTTCGGCACCCTGCCCGCCGGGCTCGACCTCGCGCCGATCCTGGAACGGGCGGCGCCGGGGTTCTGAGCCCTCGCGGTGGCGGCTCGTTCTCCACAGCCCCGCTGCCGCGATCGTCGCCGCGGTCACCGATCTCCCGCATCGAGGGCTGCCCAGGCTTCCAGCATCTGCTCGGCCGCCGCGCGCAGGCCGTCGGAGTCGACCTCGCCGGGCTCGGGAGTCATGTCGTCGGGCACCCAGTCCTCGCAGGCCCAGGAGAGATCCTGGAGCAGGGCGTCGTGTCTCTCATCGAGTCTGGCGTCGAGGCTTCGGTGCACGTGCCCGTACGACCGGACGAAGCGAAGCGGCGTGAGTTCCCGACGCACGAGAGCGGCCGACATGTCGAGGAGGAGTTCCACGACCGGATCGCTGGCACGCGACCACCCACGGGAGGGGAGGCGGCGCATTCCTGTTGGATGCCGCCGCCCCAGTGCCAGCTTCCGCAGCCAGCGAGGGCGTAGGTCGCCGCCGAGATCCCGCCACGCGCGCAGGGCGGATGCGGCAGCGGCGAGCACCTCGTGATCCTCCGGATCAGCCGGTTCTCTCAGTGCTGGGTCCGCGACGTACCCCTCGCAGATCCGCTGAAGGTCGTCGAGGTAGGGGGCGAGGGGATGACCGGTGGGCGGCAGCACCCACCGGCGCAGGTTCCAGTGCTGCTGAGTGAACTCACGGGTGGTCATCCGCCCATGGCAGAAGTCATCGGCGAGTTCCAGAACGGAGTCCACCCCAGGAAGGCCCGGGCGGATGGCGATGGCGTCCGGCATGCGGCGTCGCTCGCGGTCTTTCATGGGCGGATCACCCCAGGTGCCCGTTGTTGATGACGTCGATGAGTTGCTTGCGACTCAGGGGCCAGCTCGACCACATGCGGCCGTCCGGATGTTGCATCAGCATCTTGCCCGTCACCGGGTCGAACGTGACCAGGGCATCCGGATTGCCCCGGTAGTTCACCTGGCGAGTCACGACCCCCGGCCCCTCGACGAACTGTCTCAGTCGCTGTTCGAACAGCGCGGCGTTCCGCGGGCTGTAGTTCGGCTCCATGGTGGGGTCGAACTCCTTCGCGTGCTTGTACTTGCTCTGGAGCTGCCTCACCGGTGCGGTCAGCGGCGGTGCGTCGATGCGCGCGAGGTGAGGCACGGTGCGTTGAGCATCCAACAACTCCTTGCCATCGCGGTATCGCTGCAGCGCCTTCCGTATCCGGCCCAGGCCCTCGGTCTCCCTCGCCACCGCTTCCACGCAGTGCAGGGCTCTGAGAGCACGGAAGGCCGCCACCATCTCGCGGGCTCTCGCGGCGACACGCACGGCCGCCACGCCCGCCCCCACGGCCGCGGCCCCGCCGAAGGTGACGACGCTGGTGACCCCCGAGATCACCGCGGTGGTGCCGAGCTCGACGGCCAGCTCCTGCAGCAGACCGCGGACCACCTCCTTGGTGGTCTCGACCTGATCGGCGAAACCTGCGCAGTTGCGGCCGATGCCCTCAAGGCTCGCGGCGAGGTCGACCGCGTGGCGGAGAAGCTCGCGCAAGGCGTCGCAGGCGACCTCGATCTCGGGCGAGTGCTGCTCCTCGAGTGCTCCGGCGGCATGGCCGATCAGGCGCTCGACCACGACGAGTTCGCTCGCCGCGCCCGACCAGGCGAGCGCGGCGTGGTGCAGGCGAGGGGTGTCGGCGCCCGGCCAGGTGTAGCCCTCCAGGTCGTCGACCACGAGGTCCCACAGGGCAGGCGTGTCGGGGTCGTCGGCGCCCAGCGCCGAGGGTGGTCGTTGGCGCGTGGGCCGCGCGAGCGCGAGGGCTCCGCGGTGGCCGGCGTCGCGCGCTACCAGGGAGGCCGCAGTCTCTGCGCGCCTGTGGCGCTCGCCGCTGCGCGCGGTCAACGTGGCGGCGGTGCCGATCGCATCGACCAGGTCGGCCATCGCGTCGACGGCGGTCGCGGCAGCGTCGTCGTAGGTGCGGGCGAACCTCTCGGACGCCGCGTCGTCGCCGGCCATCGCGCCACTGCTGGCGAGCCCGTGCTGGAGGCGCTCCAGTGCTGCAGCGGCGAGATCACCGGCGTCGTTCAGGAGTTCGGCTGCCGTGGCGTAGCCGACCGGATCGACCGCGATCCTCATCGCAGGGCCTCCCATGCCTTCCGGTTGACGGAGGCTGCCTCCGCGTAGGCGCCGTGCGCCCGCTGCGCGGCGGCACGCAGTTCATGGAGGGCTCGCGTGGCGGTGACCAGGCGCGCGGACCACCGTCGCTGGGCCTCGGCGAAGGATGTCGCGGCCATGCCGTGCCAGTGCTCGGCGAGGAGGTCGGCGGCGCCGTCCAGCTGCGCGCCGACGTCCACCAGTTCTCCGTGGGCCTGCGCCAGTGCCCGCATCGTCAGATCGAGTTCCGTGAGGTCCACGCTGTAGGCGCTCACGGCTCACCCCAGCCGTTGCACGAGGCGCTGTGCCTGGGCAATCGAGCGTCTTGCCGCGGACTCGTCGGCCGCGGCGACGTCGGCACGAGCGAGAGCCAACAGGGCTGCCGTGTCGGCAGCATCCTGGCTCAGGGCTGCGGCCTGGGCCTGCCACGCACCCCAGGCCTCGGCGAAGTCGTCGGCCGCCCTCCCCGCCCAGCCGCCGTCGAGGAGACCGATAACGCGCCGATGGGCGCGATCACGACATTCGGCAAGTCGATCGGCCTCGGCGCGGATCGCCGTCCGCGCCTGCTCGAATCGTCGTGCATCCAGGTCCACAGCTACCTCCCGAGTCGGTGTGTCCTGACTCGATTCTGGCCCGAAGCGGAGACGCGAGGTCGACCGTCGTCCACAGCCCCGGCAGTGGACGACGCGAGGACACCGCGAGGACGGCGCGAGGACGCCGTGCCTGGTCGCTCAGGCGCGATCGACACCCAACGCCGCCAGTGCCATGCGGGCCAGCAGCGCGTGGAGGTCGTCGTCCGGGATGTCGTGGCCGGCGCGGGGGGTGGAGTTGATGAGGCCGAACGCGGCCTGCGCGGCGGCGCGGGCGCGCGGCCGGTCGAGGTCGGGGTCGAGCACCTGGAGCTGGTCCATCCACAGCGCGATGTAGGCGCGCTGCAGCGAGCGCACCTGGTCGCGGGCCTCGGGTGGCAGCGACTCCCAGTCGCGGTCCTGCACGATGATGAGCGCTCGACGGCTGAGGGCGAACTCGAGCTGCCAGTGCACGAGGCCGCGCAGGGCCGCCGCGGCGTCGCCGCGGGCGTCGTCCACGCGGCGACGACCGACCTCGAGCAGGCGCTCGCTGATCGAGGTGAGCATCTCGGCCAGCACGGCCTGCTTCGAGGGGAAGTGCTTGTAGAGCGCCGGCCCCGAGATGCCGCAGGCCGCGCCGAGGTCGGCGACCGAGACGCCGTGGAAACCGCGGGCGGCGAAGAGGTCGGCGGCGGTGGCGAGGATCTGCTCGCGCCGCGACGGCTCGCGCGCTGCCCCGGGGGAGCGCCCCGCGTCGTCCTCGCTCACGGGCGGCAGGCTACTAGCGGCTCCCGGCGGGCACGGTGGACGGCGCCGGCGCGCGGCCGCTCGGTGGGTAGGTCGGTGCCGCCGGGTCGCGTCGGGTGCGTCGATTGGTGGCAAACCGCAACGGCAACGGCGGAAATGTTGCGGTGTTGGGCCAAAACACCCCACCCCCCCCCCCAACCCCCACCCGCCCTTGCCGCAACGGTTAACGATCGTTAACCTCAACCCCTGTGACCGCCACCACCACCGACGCGTCCCTGCGCGAGCTCGCGGCCGACCTGCACGAGCGGTTGGTCCGCGTGCGCCAGGGCGGCAGCGAGGCCGCGCGCGCCAAGCACACGGCCCGCGGCAAGCTGCTGCCGCGCGAGCGGGTCGATCGGCTGCTCGACCCCGGCAGCCCGTTCCGCGAGCTGGCGCCGCTGGCGGCGTACGGCATGTACGGCAGGGGGGAGGGTGACGACTACGCCGTGCCGTCGGCCGGCGTGGTCGCCGGCATCGGGCTGGTGCAGGGGCGTCACTGCCTCGTCGTCGCCAACGACGCCACCGTCAAGGGCGGCACGTACTACCCGATGACGGTGAAGAAGCACCTGCGCGCGCAGACGATCGCGGCCGAGAACAACCTCCCGTGCCTCTACCTCGTCGACTCCGGCGGCGCCTTCCTGCCGATGCAGGACGAGGTGTTCCCCGACCGCGAGCACTTCGGCCGCATCTTCTTCAACCAGGCGAACATGAGCGCGCGCGGCATCCCGCAGCTGGCCGCGGTGATGGGGTCGTGCACGGCCGGCGGCGCCTACGTGCCGGCGATGAGCGACGAGACGGTGATCGTCAAGGAGCAGGGCACGATCTTCCTCGGCGGGCCGCCGCTGGTGAAGGCCGCCACCGGCGAGGTCGTCAGCGCCGAGGACCTCGGCGGCGGCGACGTCCACGCCCGTCGTAGCGGAGTGGTCGACCACCTCGCCGAGGACGACGACCACGCCCTGCGCATCCTGCGCGGCATCGTCGACACCCTCCCCGCGCCCGCCACCGGCCGCGCCGCCCGCGCCGCCCGCACCGGCGGTGCCACCGAACCCGTCGACCCCGCCGAGGTCGAGGAGCCGCTCGAGTCGCCCGAGTCGATCTACGACGTCGTGCCCACGAGCACCCGCACGCCCTACGACGTGCGCGAGGTGATCCGCCGCCTCGTCGACGGCAGCCGGTTCAGCGAGTTCAAGCAGCTGTACGGCGAGACCCTGGTGTGCGCCTTCGCCCGCATCCACGGCCACCGGGTCGGCATCGTCGCCAACAACGGCATCCTGTTCAGCGAGTCCTCGCTCAAGGGTGCCCACTTCGTCGAGCTGTGCAACCAGCGCGGCATCCCGCTGGTCTTCCTGCAGAACATCTCCGGCTTCATGGTCGGGCGCGAGTACGAGAACCGCGGCATCGCCCGCGACGGCGCGAAGCTCGTCACTGCGGTGGCCTGCTCGGTGGTGCCGAAGTTCACCGTGGTGATCGGCGGCTCGTTCGGCGCCGGCAACTACGGCATGTGCGGGCGCGCCTACGACCCCCGCTTCCTGTGGATGTGGCCCAACGCGCGCATCTCGGTGATGGGCGGCGAGCAGGCCGCCACCGTGCTCGCCACCGTGGCCGGCAAGGACGCCGACGCGGATGTGGAGGACTTCAAGGCCCCGATCCGCGCGCAGTACGAGACCCAGGGCTCGCCCTACTACGCCTCCGCCCGGCTCTGGGACGACGGCGTGATCGACCCCGCCGACACCCGCCGCATCCTCGGCATGGCCCTCGAGGTCACCGCCGGGGTGCCGACCCCCGCGCCGTCCTACGGCGTCTTCCGGATGTGACCTGAGATGCCCGTTCGCTCGACCCCCGCCCCGGCGTCGGCCCTCGACCCGCGGATGCGCGTTCTGATCGCCAACCGCGGCGAGATCGCTGTGCGCATCGCCCGCACCTGCGCCCGCCTGGGCCTGCCCACGGTCGCCCTGTTCACCGACCTCGACGTCGACGCTCCCCACGTGCGCGCGTGCGACGAGGCCGCCCACGTGCCGTCCTACCTCGACATCGAGGCTGTCGTGGCGCGTGCACGCGCCTACGGCTGCTGGTTCGTCCACCCCGGATACGGGTTCCTCTCCGAGCGCCCTGAGTTCGCCGCCGCCCTCGAGGAGGTCGATCTGGGGCTTGTCGGTCCGAGCTCACGGGTGATGGAGCAGATGGGCCGCAAGGACGCCGCCCGCGCCATCGCCGTGGCGGCCGGAGTGCCGGTCGTGCCCACGGGGGAAGACGCCGCCTACCCCGTGCTCGTCAAAGCCGCCGCCGGCGGCGGCGGCAAGGGCATGCGCATCGTGCGCAGCGAGACCGAGATGGCCGAGGCGGTGGCCGCCGCGAAGCGCGAGGCCCTGCACGCCTTCGGCGACGACACGATGCTCATCGAGAAGTACGTCGAGCGCGGGCGCCACATCGAGGTCCAGGTCATTGGTGACACCCACGGCACCGTGCTGCACCTCGGCGAGCGCGACTGCTCGACCCAGCGGCGCCACCAGAAGGTGCTCGAGGAGGCTCCTGCCCCGACCCTGGACGACGCCACCCGCGCCCGCATCCGCGCGGCGGGGGTCGAGCTGGCCGCCCACGTCGGCTACGTCGGCGCCGGCACCGTCGAGTTCCTGCTCGACGAGGCGACGGGCGAGTTCTACTTCCTCGAGATGAACACCCGCTTGCAGGTCGAGCACCCGGTCACCGAGGCGATCACCGGTCTCGACCTGGTCGAGCTGCAGCTGCGGGTGGCCGCCGGTGAGCCGCTCGGCCTGACGCAGGACGACATCACCTTCACCGGCCACGCGATCGAGGCGCGCGTCTACGCCGAGGACGCCTACGGCGGCTTCCTGCCGCAAGCCGGCACGGCCACGACCGTGGTGTGGCCGGGTGGGATCGATGGGGTGCGGGTCGACCACGCGCTGGAGTCCGGCCAGGTCGTCTCGACGTCCTACGACCCGATGCTCGGCAAGGTCATCGCGCACGGTGCCGGTCGCGAGCAGGCGCGGGCGCGCCTGGTCGCCGCACTGGAGGCCACGTCGGTGCTGGGGCTGACCACCAACGTTGGCTTCCTGCGCGAGCTCGCCGCGTCGTCCGCGTTCGCCGGGTGCGAGATCGACACCGCGTGGCTGGACCGCCACGAAGTGCCCGCCCCCGATCCCTCAGAGGCCCGCGGCGTCGCTGCGCGACTCTGGCTCGACGCCAACGCCAGCAGCACCGGTCCCTTCGCCGCCGACGGCTGGCGCGCCGGTGGCCCTGCCCTCACACCCACGGTGCCCTTCGTCGAAGGCGACGCCGTGGCCGCGCCGCGCGCCCCCGAGGGTGTCGTCGCGCGCGTCACGAGACACGGGGTCGAGCTGGCCCACCGCGGCCAGCGCCACGTCCTCACGCTCCCCGGCCCGAGCGGCGACGCCGGTGCCGCGGCGGGCGATGGCACCGTGCTCGCGCCGATGCCGGGCACCGTGCTCGAGGTGCGGGTGACCCCCGGCCAGCAGGTGGCCGAGGGCGACGTCCTCGGTGTCGTGGAGGCGATGAAGATGGAGCTCGCGCTGCGCGCCCCGCACGCCGGCACCGTCGGCACGGTCGACGCCGCCGCCGGCGACCAGGTGGTGCTCGGTGCCGTGCTCTTCACCGTGGACGCCGCCCCGTGAGCGCCGCGCCCCTTCCCATGCGGCAGCCCGGTGCAGGCCTGCCGGAGCGAGTGACCATCTACGAGGTCGGCCCCCGCGACGGTCTGCAGAACGAGCAGGCGATCGTGCCGGTGGCGGTGAAGGCGGAGTTCGTCACCCGCCTGCTCGACGCCGGTCTGCCGGTGGTGGAGGCCACCAGCTTCGTGCACCCCCGCTGGGTGCCCCAGCTCGCCGACGCCGCCGAGCTGCTGGCCGAGCTCACCGCGGTGCTCGGCGAGCGCACGCGCCAGCTGCCGGTGCTGGTGCCCAACGAGCGCGGCCTCGACCGGGCGCTCGCCATCGGGCAGCGCCACGTGGCGGTGTTCGCCTCAGCCACCGAGACCTTCGCGCAGCGCAACCTCAACTCCACCTACGCCGATCAGTTCGCGATGTTCGCCCCTGTGATCGAGCGCGCGCTGGCCGCCGGCGCCGACGTGCGCGGCTACGTGTCGATGTGTTTCGGCGACCCCTGGGAGGGGCCCGTGGCGATCGAGCGGGTCGTCCAGGCCGGCGTCCGCCTGCTCGACCTCGGGGTCACGCAGCTCAGCCTCGGCGACACCATCGGCGTGGGCACCGCGGGCCACGTCGGTGCCCTCGTGGGCGCTTTCGCCGCGGCGGGCGCGGGCCCCGAACGCCTCGCCCTGCACTTCCACGACACCTACGGCCAGGCGCTGGCCAACGTGCATGCCGGCCTGCAGGCGGGCGTGAGCACCTTCGACGCCTCGGCCGGCGGGCTCGGCGGCTGCCCCTACGCGAAGTCCGCCACCGGCAACCTCGCCACCGAGGACCTCGTCTGGATGCTCACCGGCCTCGGCATCGAGCACGGCGTCGACCTCGAGGCCGTGGTGGCGACCAGCACCTGGATGGCCGGTCACCTCGGGCGGCCGAGCCCGTCGGCCGTCGTCCGCGCGCTCGCGGGTGCTGGCGCCGACGACCCGCAGGCCTGAAGCCTGCCCGCGCCGCGAACCCGAGGCGCCGGGTGCACCGGCGAGGTCCTACCGTTGACCCATGAGTGGTGAGGGGCGGGCCTGGGCGTGGGCGGCGGCCCTCCGCGAGGGGACGACGACCGGCTGGCGCGAGTGGTCCGAGCGCGAGGCGCCCGAGGTGCCCGAGCAGCGCGGGCAGCGCGGTCACCGGCTTCCCGGCGCCCAGCAGATGAGCGTGCTCCTGCGCCTCAACCGTCTCGCGGAGGCCACGGGACGCCGGGTCGACCAGGCCACCGCCGACCGCGTCCTCGCCGCCGACCTCGCGGGCCGGGGCCGCAGCGAGCTGGCCCTCACCGGTCTCGAGGCGCGCGACTACGGACCGCGGCCGGTGGACCCCGACGAGCTCGGTGCCGACGAGCTGCTGCGCGTGGTCACCTCATTGCTGGCCGACGACGTGGCCCGCCGGGCCCGCATCCCCGACCCTCCGCGGCGCTCCTCCCGCGCCGGCGCCCAGGCCGCCCATGCCGCCCAGGCCGCGATCGTCGCCCGACTCGACCGCGCCCGGCGCGCCCGCTCCCGGTCCGCCGGCTTCGTGGTGGTCGGGGTGCCGTGGCGCGTCCCGGCGGTGGAGGCGACCCTGCGGGCCCGCGGCCTGCAGCCGGGCGGGCGCGCGCCGGTGGCGTACCTGCTCGCCGAGGACCTCGGCACGTCGCTGGCCCACGCCTGGACCTCGCGCTCCTTCGACCAGGGCGGCCACGGCTGGCCCGGCTTCGTGCGCGCCGCCGCCACGGGCGGCCGGATCCCGCCGCGCGCCGACCTCGCCCGCATGGCCCGCGCCGCCCGTGAGCGCTGGGGAGCCGAGCAGGTGCGCGTCGTCCTCGACGTCGCGGCGCTCGCCGACGAGCTCGGGGTGCCCGAGATCGTGGAGCCAGCTCCGCTCGGGGCGGACGCCATCGAGCTCGTGCGTCGCGTCGGCGAACCGCTCGGACTGCTCGGCGACGAGCGCCTGCGGCCCGGGCTGCTGCGCTCGGTGCTCGCCTCCCGCCTGGCCGGCCGCGGCGGTGCCCTGCCCACGGTCGAACCCCGGTGGACGCCGTGGCTGCGATCGCACGCCGAGCGCGTGCGCCACGAGCTGACGGCGGCGGGCTACGGCGTCCTCGGTGACCTCGACGCGCTGGTGCCCGCCGCCGTGCCGTCGACGCCCGTGCTGCCCAGCGCCGACGGCGCGCTGGCCCTCGGCCTGGAGCTGCTGCTCGATCCCGACCTCTGCTCCGCGCCCCGTGCCGAGGCGCGCGCATGAGCCGGCGCATCCTGCTGCACGTCGGCACGCCGAAGACCGGCACCTCGTACCTGCAGGACGTGCTCTTCGGCAACCGCGAGCGGTTGCTCGAGCAGGGCGTGCTCTACCCGGCCGACCGCTTCGACGAGCACTTCCTGGCCGCTCTCGACCTCATGCGTCTGCGCTGGGGTGGCCTGGAGCGCGAGGCGGTCGGGGCCTGGGACCGGCTCGCGCAGCGGGTTCGCGAGCACGACGGCACCTCGATCATCAGCCACGAGATCCTGGCCACCGCCACGCGCGCCCAGATCGACCGCGCGCTCGCCAGCCTCGGGCACGAGGCCGACGGTGGGGGTGCGGAGGTGCACCTGGTGATCTCGGTACGCGACCTCGTGCGCCAGATCCCGGCCGAGTGGCAGGAGAACGTCAAGCACCGCGCCGAGTTCGGCTACGCGAAGTTCCTCGACATCATCCGCGACCCCGACCGCAGCCACCGCGTCGGCGGTTGGTTCTGGGGCGTGCAGGAGATCCCCGACATCCTCGACCGCTGGGGTGCCGCGCTGCCCCCGGAGCGGGTGCACCTCGTCACCGTGCCGCGCCCCGGCAGCCCGCGGGACCTGCTGTGGCAGCGCTTCAGCGCGACCTTCGGCCTCGACGACCTCGATCTCGACCTCGGCACCGAGCGCGCCAACATCAGCCTCGGCGTCCCGGAGTCGGCGCTGGTGCGGCGGATCAACAAGGAGGCGGCCACCGACCTCCCCGCCGCGCACTACCGGCCGCGGGTGCGCGCGCGGCGCGCGCACCGCACCCTCTCGCAGCGCACCGCCTCGGCCCGCCTGAGCCTGCCGCCCGACGCCTACCCCTGGGTGGCCGACCTCACCGAGCGCTGGATCGCCGAGCTGGAGAAGCGCGCGTACGACGTCGTCGGCGATCTCGCCGACCTGCGCGGTGAGGCTCCCTCGCCCGAGAAGTGGGCCGATCCCGACCATCCCGACGAGGGCGCGGTGGCCGCCGCCGCCGTCGACGCCCTGCGGGCCCTGCTGGTGGAGGCCGGGGCGCGTTTCGACGAGTCGGAGTCGCTGCGCCGGCGCATCGCGGAGCTCGAGGGCGAGCTCGTCGAGGCGCGCAAGCCGATGCGCCTGCGCGCCGCCGAGCGCACCGTTCAGCGCCTCGAGGCGAGCCGCGGTGGACGACGCGCGCTCGCCGCCTACCGGTCGGCGCGGGGGCGCAGCTCGCGCTTGGCGTAACGCCCCACGCGCAGGGTGCTCCAGCCGTCGGTGGTGGCGCCCACGGCGCCGCCGATCACCGGCACGCGCTTGCCCACCGTGGTGGCCACCCGCTTGCCGATCACGCGGCTGATGAGCTCGTTGGCGAGCACGCCCGAGACGATGACGTCGAGCTGCGGGTCGTGCGCGGGCGCCGTGGCGATGGCCATCGGCGGAGCCGGCAGCTGCTGGCGCTTGACCAGCTTCTGCACCGACTCGGGGCCCAGCGTGGTGACGAGGATGGCGTTGCGCACGCGCGGATCGGCCAGGTCGTAGCCGCGCAGGTGGGCGATGCTCGCCACCAGACGGCTCTGGATGAGCGCGAGGCCGGTGATGTTGGCCGGCGCGACGACGGCGGCGGTGACCAGGCCGCCGAGGTTGGTGACCAGGCCGCCGGCGCTCGCGAACAGCACGTGGTTCTCGATCAGCTCGCGGATCGCCTTGTCGACGTTGCCGCCCTGCTCGTGCAGCTGCTCCTCCGCCGCGCTCGCCGCCGGGGCCAGCGGACCGACGCCGTTGATGGCGCGGTGCAGCGCCTGGCGCACGAACGACTGCGTCAGCCCCGGAGCGAGCTGGGTGACCTTGGGAGCGAGCTGGCGGGCGGCCTCGGAGGCGATCCCGCGGCGGAGATTGGAAGCCATGGCGCGATCCTAGGAGGGGGGTCCGCAGATCGGCTCCGCCCGCGCTCGACGATCGCTACGGTGAGCCCACCCGCTCCTCGCGCGCCCCCACCCGAAGGACCACCATGTCGTCACCCGCCCTGCGCCACCGCCTCTCCGTGCCCGCCGCCGCGTGCGCTGCCGTCCTCGCCCTCGCGGGCTGCGGCGAGGACGCCGCCACGGAGGGGGCCGGAGCGTCGTCCTCGTCGGTGCCGCGGACCTCGCCGAGCCCGACGCAGAGCTCCTCCCCGAGCGAGAGCCAGCAGATCGGCAGCGGCGACGAGATCTGCGCAGCCTTCCAGGGGCTCGCCGACGTGATCGGGCCGATCGAGAAGCCCGCCGACCTCACCGAGACCCAGTTCGAGCAGTACCGCGAGGCGCTCACCACGCTGCGTGCCGTCGACCTGCCGGCGGGTGTCGACGCCGACGTGGTCGAGGGTCGGCGCCTCTACATCGACGCGTTCTTGGCGCTGGACCTCGAGCAGACCCGAGCGATGGACGCCGGTGCGACCGCTCCCGGTCTGAGCGACGCCGAGGCGATCAAGGCCACCGGCTTCCTCAGCTATCTCACGCAGACCTGCCCGGGCGTCGTCCCGCAGGGCTAGACCGAGCGGCGACCCCGGGCCGGCTGCACGCTCGCGGTCCGCACCCCGCGGCTACTGTGGACGACGCCCCGCCTGCCCTCGCCGAAGGACCTACCGAGATGACCTCGCTCCGCCGCACGATCCCCGCCGCCGCGCTCGCCGCGGCCCTCGCCGTCGGCCTCGCCGCCTGCGGTGGCGACGACGGCGACGCCGACGCGACGAGCACCGGATCCTCGACCGGCGCCGGCGCGAGCTCCTCGACCGGCGCCGACGGCTCGACGGACGGTTCGTCGGGTGGCTCGTCAGGTGCCGAGGGCTCGACGGCACCGTCGACCGGTGCGTCCGCCGGGTCGTCGGCGGGAGCCTCGGGCGGTGCCGTGCCCGCCGACGCGACGGAGTTCTGCGATGCGGTCAAGCAGATCGTCACGGTCATGTCGTCCTCGGCCGCCTCGCTGCGCAGCGCCACGGAGTGGAAGAAGATCCAGGACGTCTACGGCCAGCTGGCCGAGGCCCCGCTGCCGAAGGACGCCACGGACGAGCAGGAGAAGGGGCGTGCCGTGGTGTCGAAGGCGATCGCCGGGCTGAGCTTCGCGGAGGCCAAGAAGCTCGCGGCCCAGCCGAGCGCGTCGGGCGTGCTGCCGGGCCTGAGCCAGGCCGACAACAAGCTCGCCACCGACTTCCTCACCTACGCCGGCAGCACCTGCGCCGGCGTCGCGGGGCAGTGATCGTCCCCTGGGCGACCTCGCCGGACCCGGCGCACACGTGCGGGGTGGACCGCTGAGCGGGCCGGTCGAGCCGCCGGCGTCGCCCTGGGTGTTCCCGAGCACCGACGACCTGGCCGCGCTGCCCCTACAGGGCGACCTCGGCCACGACGGCCTCCCGGTGGACGAGGCGGACGAGGTGGACGAGGCGGACTACCTGGACGAGGTGCACCACGACGCCTCCGACCTCGTGGCCACGGGTGCCGACCTCGAGCCCGGCACGCTGCTGGCGGCCTACCGCGTCGGGTTGTTCCCGATGCCCGAGGGGCCGACCGTCGGCTGGTGGTGCCCCGCGCACCGCGGTGTGCTGGAGCTCGACGCCTTCCACGCCTCCCGATCGCTGCGCCGCTCGGCGCGCACGATGGAGATCCGCGTCGACACCGCCTTCGGCGAGGTGATCGCCGCCTGCGGCGACCCGCGTCGTCCGCACGGGTGGATCGACCGGCGCATCGTGCAGGCCTACACGCGCCTGCACCGGCTGGGCTGGGCGCACTCGGTGGAGGCGTGGCGCGACGGCCGGCTGGTGGGTGGGCTCTACGGCATCGCGATCGGCGGGCTCTTCGCCGGCGAGTCGATGTTCCACCGCGAGACCGACGCTTCGAAGGTGGCCCTGATGGGTCTGGTCGACCTGCTGCGCGCCGACGAGCACGGAGCCGCGGGTCGCCGCCTCATCGACGTCCAGTGGACGACGCCCCACCTGGCCACGCTCGGGGTGCGCTCCATCCCGCGCGCCGACTACGTGCGTCGCCTCGCCGCCCTGCACGAGGTGCCGGCGCCCCGCTGGCGGCAGGCCGGCTGATCGCCTTCCGACCTCGCGTCGGAGCCGTGGCGTAGGTTGCTGCCCGTGAATCCCCGTCTCGGTCCCTCCCGCATCTCCCGTCCGCTCGTCGCCCTCGGCCTCGGCACGGTGCTCGCCGCCGGTCTCACCGCGTGCGGGGGCAGCGACGTCGACTCCTCGACCTCCGCGCCCGAGGGTGCGTCGAAGAAGGAGTACTGCGAGGCGGCCGAGGCCGTCTTCGGCGGCGACGCGCTCACCGACGCGGTGAAGAGCAAGGACTGGGACAAGCTCGCCGACCGGCTGCACGACGGCGCCAAGAACCTCGAGGAGGTCGGCACGCCCGACGGCATCTCGAAGGAGGCGCGCGACGGCTTCGCGATCCAGGTCAACGCGCTGAAGAAGATCGAGGCCGGCGACCTCGAGAAGGCCTTCGAGAAGCCCACCGGCGACCCGTTCGACCTCACCATCTCCAAGGCCGACCAGGAGAAGGCGCAGACCTACCTCGAGTACCAGCTCAAGACCTGCCCGCCGAAGCTGCCGAGCATGCCGAGCGACCTGCCCACCGACCTGCCCAGCCTGCCGAGCGACCTGCCCACCGACCTGCCCAGCGACCTCGCCAGCCAGCTCGGCGACATCCCCACCGACCCCGCCGAGCTGCAGAGCTACCTCGACGACCTGCAGAACCAGTGACGTCCTGCCCCGCTCCGGGCGGCCTCACGCCGTCCGGAGCCGGGTTCGCGTCGATGCGGATGCGCCCCTAGAGGACGACGGGCGCCTGGCCGCCGTCGGCCACCATCTTCCGACCGGCCCGCTCCCAGCCCATCATCCCGTCGATGAGGTTGACCACGTCCCACCCCTGCTGGGCCAGGTAGGCGGTGGCCCGCGCGGAGCGGCCGCCGGCCTTGCACACGACCAGGGTCTGCGCGGGTTCGCGCGCGGTGAACTCGCCGAGTCGCGCGGGCAGCTCCATCAGCGGGATGTGCAGGGCGCCGTTGATGTGGCCGGCCGCCCACTCGTCGTCCTCGCGGACGTCGAGCACGAGCACGTCGTCGGGGAGCGGGTCGGGCAGGGCGTCGATCTCGACGGAGGGGACCATGACGCCAGCCTAGGCGGGCGGGGCGGGTCCCCGCGGCGGCGGCATCGCCTCGGCGGCGCTGTGGAGTGCGGCGGCCACCGCCTCGACCGCCGGGGTGCGCCCGGCGCGGGTGAGCGAGAAGACCTCGCGGCCCACCCGGGCGTCGTCGATCGGGACGACGCGCAGGTCGCCCGTGCCGGCGCCGTGGCCGAGCACGAGGTCGGGCAGCAGGGTGGCGGCACCGGCGTCGCGCACCATCGCCACGCAGATGGCGAAGTCGTCGGAGAGGTAGCGGGTGTCGGGCTCGAAGCCGCCGAGCTCGCGGCACACCCGCAGGTGCATGGCGTGCTGCCCGGTGCCGGGCTGGCAGGCCGACCAGCGGCGCTCGGCGAGGTCGGCCAGGGCGGGTGCGCGGCCGGGGGTGTGGGGCAGCAGCACGTTGATGCGCTCGCGCAGCAGCCGCTCGCGGCGCAGCCCGTCGGCCACGGGTCGAGGCTGGCCGGCGTACTCCTCCCCGACCACGACGTCGTAGGCGTGCAGCTGCAGAGCCGGGATCGCCTGCTCCGCCTCGGCCTCCACCGCCTCCACGCGCACGTCGGGGTGGCTCTCGGCGAGCGCCGCGATCGCCGGCGCGACGATGCGGAGGAAGGCCGACTGGACGGACGCCACCCGCACCAGGCCCGCGGTGCGCCCGGCCGCGAGCGCCGCGAGCTCGGCCTCGGCCTCCTCGACGCCCTCGAGCAGGCGCACCGCGTGGCGCAGGAGCGCGTGGCCGGCGGGGGTGAGGCGGACGCGTCGTCCACTGCGCTCGAGCAGGGCGGTGCCCGCCTCGCGCTCGAGCACCGACAGCTGCTGCGACACCGTGCTGGGTGAGTAGCCGAGGGCCGCCGCGGCGGCGTGCACCGTGCCGCGACCGTGCAGCTCGCGCAGCAGTCGCAGGCGGTGGAGGTCGAGCACGAGCCGATCATTGTTCGGATCCGCCGAACGGTCAACGCCAGAGATGTGCGATGGACCTGCACGGTTGCTTGCCCTCACCATGGTCGCGTGGGAGCGATGATGTGCCTGGCCTCGGCCGCCGGCTTCGGGCTGATGGCGGTGCTGGCGCGGGCGGCGTACGACGACGGCGTGAGCGTGCCGACCCTGCTAATCGTGCGCTTCGCGATCGCCGCGGTCGTGCTGCTCGCCGTGGCCGCCGCCCGCGGCTCGCTCAGCACCCTCGGACGACGCGGCCTCGCCGTCGGCCTGCTGCTCGGCGGCGTGGGCTACGCACTGCAGTCGACCTTCTACTTCTCCGCGCTGCAGCACGCGGACGCCGCCATCGTGGCGCTCGTCTTCTACGCCTACCCGGTGCTCGTGATGGTGGTGGCGGTCGCGCTCGGCCGCGAGTCGGCGTCGGTGCGCCGGGTGGGGGCCCTCGGCCTCGCGATCGCGGGCACGGTGCTCGTGCTGGCGGGTGCCGCCACCGGCTCGATGGCCCCGCTCGGCGTCCTGCTCGCCGCGGGCGCTGCGGTCACCTACACCTGCTACATCGTCGTCGGCGACGCCGTCACCCGCGGGCTTGCGCCCGTTCCGCTCTCGGCGATCGTGTGCCTCGGCGCCGCCATCAGCTTCGGCCTCACCGGTGGCGTCGGCGGTGGGCTCGATCTCGGCTTCGCCCCGCAGGCCTGGGTGTGGCTCGTGGCGATCGCGCTGGTGAGCACCGTCGGGTCGGTGCTGCTCTTCTTCGCCGGCCTCGCCCGCGTCGGCCCCTCCACCGCGGCGCTGCTCTCGGTGCTCGAGCCCGTGGTCACGGTGGCCAGCGCGGCCGTCGTCCTCGGAGAGGCGCCGACGCTGCTGCAGTGGGGTGGCGGCGCGCTCGTGATCGCAGCGGTGGTCGTGCTGCAGTGGCGTGCCCGGCCCCCCGTGCCCCCGGCCGAGGCGATCGATCCCGGGCTGGTGGTCGGCGCGGCTCCGGCGACCGCCGCCCGCTGATCCCCCACGCCCCCAGCCAATCTGTCGTGAATCAGGCCCTGACACGACGATTCGGCTGGGGGCCTCGCAGATCGGGGCGCGGACGACGCCCACCGGCGTCAGCGCGGGCTGGCCTCGGGCGGTAACCGGCTACAGCTCGCACCACTCGCGGACGACGACCAGGTCGTGACCGCCCGCATTGGTGAAGATGCGCACATGGAAGACGGTCCTACCGCTGGGCTCGGCCGGTCGCCCGTATCGGGCGCTGATGACGTCCTCGAGCAGCTGCTTGCGATCCTCGAAGGGGACGTCGACCACCTCGTCCGGAGGGTAGGCGAGCACCACCCGGGTCGAGGTCGGCTCGACGAAGGAACGCAGGCTGGGGATGCTCACGGCAGCGGGATCGTGCAGGCTCGTCCGCAGCGCGCCGGCTGTCACGTCTCCAACGTGGGTCCAGACGACTCCGTCGTGGTCCTGCCACGTGTTCCCACCGCACGGCGCCTCCCACGCCTCCTGTTGCCGGTCGCTGGTGCGGCCATCTCGGCCGAGGCTCTCAGCGCGCACGACCATCGCGGCGAAGGACACGTCGTCCGGGCGGCGGCGAGCAGACACCCGCCGAGACTATCGACACGTGGCGCTCCACGCCCCCAGCCGATCTGTCGTCAAACGGGCCCTGACACGACGATTCGGCTGGGGGCCTCGCAGATCGGGGCGCGGACGACGCCCACCGGCGTCAGCGCAGGGGCAAGCGCTCCCAGCGGTACAGCCCGCGGCGGATCTCGTCCTGGATCCCGCTCGCCAGCTGCGTGGCCGCCTCAGGACTCTCCACGTGGACCTTCATGAGATGCACGGCACGACGGCCGTCGTGGCGGAAGACCCACACCGAGCGAACCGCTCGGCGCGCACGCGTCCGGGAGGCCAGCGCGACCTGGGTCAGCAACCCGAGACATCCGAACGGCACCCAGTGGCGAGGCATGAGCCACTCCTTGTGCTCGTTGAACGGGTACGGGTTGAGGGCGTCCTCCCACGGCCGCCTCACGATCACCGTGTGGTTGCGTCCGAACGGATCGACGGCCGAGAACTCGTTGCTCGCCCGCTGGCGTTCCGCGGCCTCGAGGTGGGCCTGGATGCGAGCCCTGATGCGTTCGATCACGACGGCCCCTCGGTGGGATGGCGCGGATGGATGGCGCCGAGATTACCGCCGCATCGCAGAGGTCGGGGCAGGACGAAACGGGCCCGCGGACGACGCCCGCGCCGGCGCTACTTCAGGAGTCGACTCATCCGCCGGTCGGCGAGCGGCTTGCCGCCGGTCTGGCAGGTGGGGCAGTACTGCAGGCTGGAGTCGGCGAAGGACACCTCGCGCACGGTGTCGCCGCACACCGGGCACGGAAGGCCGGTGCGGCCGTGCACGGCGAGGTTCGACTTCTTCTCGGCCTTGAGCTCGGTGGCCGCGAGACCGCGGCTGCGCTCGACGGCGTCGCCGAGCGTCGTCCTCAGGGCGGCGTAGAGGACGGCGAGCTCGTCGTCGGTGAGGCTGTCGGCCGGCTTGAAGGGCGACATGCGGGCGGCGTGGAGGATCTCGTCGGAGTAGGCGTTGCCGATGCCGGCGATGGTGCCCTGGTGGCGGAGCACGCCCTTGATCTGCTTGCGTCCGGCACCGGTGAGGATCGCGCCGAGGCGCTCGGCGGTGAAGTCGTCGGTGAGGGGATCGGGCCCGAGGCTGGCGATGCCGGGCACGTCGTCGGGGGAGCGCACGAGGTAGAGGGCGAGCGACTTCTTGGTGCCGGCCTCGGTGACGTCGAGCCCGGGGGTGAGGCCGTCGACCTCGTCGAGCACCACCCGCACGGCCAGGGGCGACTTGCCGCCGGGGCGCGGCGGGATCGCCGGCACCTCGTCGCGCCAGCGCACCCAGCCCGCGCGGGCCAGGTGCAGGATCAGGTGCAGGCCGCCGACCTCGATGTCGAGGAACTTTCCGTGCCGCGCCACGCCGTCCACGAGGGCGCCCTCGAGCGCGGCGAGCGGAGGGTCGTAGGTCTTCAGGGCGCTGAAGGCCGCCAGGTGCACCGCGGTGACGGCGCGACCATCCAGACGGGCCCCCAGATCCAGGACCAACGCCTCGACTTCGGGCAGCTCGGGCACGAACAGCAGACTAGACGAGCGCGCTGTGGAACCCTTGGGACCCGGTCCTGTTTTCTCCCGTCGCCAGTGACCCTCGGGGCGACACGGCGTTGGGCGGTGCAAGACCTCCCGGGGTTGCTCCCCCCCAGGCACACATGTCCGCACACAGAAGGCTCCACATGCGCACGCGCCTGACCTCCCCCCTCGCCACCCTCGCGGTCGGCACCCTCGCCGGCCTCGGCGTCGTCGTGATGCCCGCCGGCGCCCACGCCGCCGACACGCCGCCCCCCACGCCCCCGGTGGTGACGCCGCCGATCGACCTCCCGCCCGTCATCCCGGGCGAGGACGACGGCCCGGACCCCGACCCCGAGATCCCCTGCGGCGCCCCGGCCGTCGACCCGGTCATCCAGGAGGTCCTGCACCCGGAGACCGTCGTCCAGGTGCCGGCCCAGACGCACACCGAGTGGTCGTGGGCGCGCACCCGCACCATCACCGAGGCCGAGTTCGCGCCCGCCGACCCGGCCGCCGGCGACAGCGTCTGGCAGGACGCCGACCTGCCCGCGCCCGACGGCTTCACCGCCACGGGCGCCACCCGCGAGGTCGAGCACACCGAGTCGCCCGACGGCACCATGGCCGAGGCGCCCGAGGGTGAGGGCTGGGCCAAGGTCGAGGGCTCGGCGGTCGAGATCGTCGACGTCGAGGCGTACGAGGACTACCAGCCCGCGTGGGTCGAGGACGTTGTGGTTGACCCCGGCAGCCCCGCCGGCGAGCCCTGCGTGGACGACGGCGGCGAGGACCCCGGCACCGGCTCCGAGGGCGACGGCGGCAGTCTGCCCGGCTCCACCGGCGGCCAGATCGGCGACGCCCTCACCGACGAGGCGCCGCCGGCCGACCCCGTCGCGCTCACCTCCGGCCTCACCATCGAGCCGGCCGTGGACGCCGCCCCGGCTCCGGCTCCGGCCGCGGTCCTGCCGACCACCCCGCTGCCGTCGACCTCCACCCCGGTCGTGATCACGCCGGCCGCAGCGCCCGCCAACGACCCCTCCCACGCACCCAGCCCCGGCCTGATCGGACTCGGCGTGCTCGTCGCCGTCGTCGGCGGCGGGGCGGTGGCGTGGCGCTCGGCCGCCCAGTCCTGAGGCGGCGTCGCGGGCGCCGTCCCGCCGGCGCGACAGAATCGCCGCGCGCTCGCGTCGTCTAACCCGGATCTACGGCGAGCGCTAGATCACTGGATACGGACACGGCTACGGTCCTCGCATGGATCCCATCCGCAACCCGTACGCCCCCGGCGCCGGGCAGCGTCCGCCCGAGCTGGCGGGTCGTGACGAGCAGCTGCGGGCCTTCGACGTGGTGCTCGAGCGGGTGGCGCGGGGGCGTCCGGAGCGCTCGCTGGTGCTCACCGGGCTGCGGGGCGTGGGCAAGACGGTGCTGCTCAACGCGCTGCGCTCGGCCGCCGTGCGCAAGGGGTGGGGCACCGGCAAGCTCGAGGCGCGCCCCGACCAGTCGCTGCGTCGTCCGCTCGCCTCGGCGCTGCACCAGGCGGTGCGCGAGCTGGGCCGTCCCGCCGGTGACGACTCCGGGGCGGCGACCGACCACGTGCTCGGCGTGATCCGCTCCTTCGCGCAGCGCGACGCGGGGGCCGACGCCAAGCTGCGCGATCGCTGGAGCCCCGGCATCGACGCACCGGCGGTGCGCGGGCGCGCCGACTCCGGCGACGTCGAGATCGACCTCGTCGAGCTGCTCACCGACGTCGGCGGGCTGGCCGCGGACGTCGGCCGCGGCGTCGCGGTGTTCATCGACGAGATGCAGGACCTCGGCGCGGCCGACGTGTCGGCGCTGTGCGCGGCCTGCCACGAGCTGAGCCAGAACGGACTGCCGCTCATCGTCGTCGGCGCCGGCCTGCCGCACCTGCCGGCGGTGCTGTCGGCGAGCAAGTCCTACTCCGAGCGGCTCTTCAGCTACCAGCGCATCGACCGGCTCTCCCGCGAGGCGGCCGACCGCGCACTCGCCGCCCCCGCTGCCGAGGAGGACGCCGCCTTCACCGACGAGGCGCTGGCCGCGATGTACGACGCCACCCGCGGCTACCCCTACTTCATCCAGGCCTACGGTCGCGCCGTGTGGGACCTCGCACCCCGCGACCCCATCACCGCGGACGACGTGTCGGTCGCCGGCCCCGAGGCCGAGCAGGAGCTCGCGGTCGGCTTCTTCGGCTCCCGCTACGAGCGCGCCACCCCCGCCGAGCGCGACTACCTGCGCGCCATGGCGGACGTCGCCGTCGAGCTCGCCCCGGGCGAGGTCGAGGACCCCGTGGGTTCGGTCGCCACCGCCGACGTGGCCGCGCTGCTGGGCAAGAAGCCGCAGTCGCTCTCGCCCGCGCGCGACGCGCTGCTGAAGAAGGGCCTCATCTACTCCGGCGAACGGGGCCGGATCGCCTTCACCGTGCCGCACTTCGGGCGCTACCTGCGCAGCCAGAACTGAGGGGACCGCCGAGCGCCGGTCGTGCCGCGGCGGCGGTCGGCTGAGCGTCGTCCACGAACACGAGGGATTTGGGGAGCCTCTCCTACCATGTGCGGCATGGATGAATCCCGAAGTCCGAACCGTCCGCCTCTGACGAGCCTGCGTGAGCAGCCGGGAGGTGGGCGGTGATCGACGTCCAGACCGGGGTGAACCTCGCCCTGGTCGTGCTCTTCGTCCTCATCGGCGGCGTCTTCGCCGCCACCGAGCTCGCCCTCGTGTCGCTGCGCGAGGGCCAGGTCAACCAGCTCGAGCAGCGCGGCAGCCGCGGTGCCCGGGTGGCCGGCATCGCCCGCGACCCCAACCGCTTCCTGTCGGCGGTGCAGATCGGCGTCACCGTGGCCGGCTTCTTCTCCGCCGCCTACGGAGGCTCGACCCTCGCGCCCGACGTGGCGCCCTACCTGGCCGACCTCGGCCTCTCCGACGACGCCGCCGACACCGTGGCGATCGTGGTGATGACCCTGCTCATCGCCTACCTCTCCCTCGTACTCGGCGAGCTCGTGCCCAAGCGGCTCGCGCTGCAACGCTCGAGCCAGGTGGCGCTGCTCACCGGCCCGCCGCTCGACCGCTTCGCCACCGTCATGCGCCCCGTCATCTGGCTGCTGTCGGTCTCGACCAACGCGCTCGTCCGCCTGCTCGGCGGCGACCCGAACGCCACCTCCGACGAGGTGAGCAAGGACGAGCTGCGCGACATGGTCAGCAGCCACGAGGGCCTCGACGCCGACGAGCGCCAGATCCTGGGCGACGTCTTCGCCGCCACGCGCAGCACGCTCAAGGAGGTGATGCGCCCGCGCGGCGACGTCGTCTTCGTGCGCGGCGCGATGCCGCTGGCCGAGGCCGCGCACTGGATCGCCGACCAGCACTACTCGCGCTACCCCGTGATCGGTGAGGACTTCGACGACGTCACCGGCTTCCTCCACGCCCGCGACCTGCTGCGGGTGATGGCAGCCCAGGCCGCCGGCGAGGCGCCGGCCGTGCTGACGGTCGCCGACATCCAGCGCGAGGTGCTCCACCTGCCCGGCACCAACCGCGTGCTGCCGAGTGTGGCCACGCTGCGCGAGGCCGGCGCCCACCTCGCCGTCGTCGTCGACGAGTTCGGCGGCACCGACGGCATCGTCACCCTCGAGGACCTCGTGGAGGAGATCGTCGGCGACATCCGCGACGAGTACGACGCCCCCGAGCCCGGCGACGTCGAGGCCGAGGCCCCCGGCGGCCCGGTGCTCGTGTCGGCCGGCCTCACCATCGAGGACTTCGCCGACGCCACCGGCGTCGAGCTGCCCGACGGCGACTACGAGACCGTCGCCGGCTACCTCCTCGCCCGCCTCGGCCACGTGCCCGAGGTCGACGAGAGCGTGGACGTCGACCGCGTGCTCCTGCGCGTCACCGGCATCGAGGGCCGTCGCATCACCCAGGTCGAGGTCGTGCCCGTCACCCCCGAGGCCGCCGAGGCCATCGAGGAGGCCGTCGAGGGCGTGGGCGCCGTGCACCGCGAGCCCGAGACCGCCAGCTGATCGCGGCGCCGCCCGCCCCGCCCGCTCAGGAAGCGAAGCGGGCGGCGACGCGGGCGACCCAGCGCTCGAGCGGGCCCTGGCCCGCCAGCAGCGCCCACGCCAGGCAGCCGACCACCAGCCCGAGTGCGGTGCCCGCCCACAGCCAGGCGTTGCCGCCGATGCTGCCGCCTGGCCCGCCCATCACCGCGCTGACGACGAGCAGGTGCGCCGCGTAGCCGGTGAGGGGGAGCGTGCCGAGGGCGGCGAGCGGCACGAGCGCCACACCCGCCCGGCGCCCGATCACCACGCAGAGGGCCACGACCACCAGCGCGGCACCGGTTCCGTCGAGGATCTCGGCCAGCCCGCCGGAGTGGGCGCCGGCGGCGAGCCAGTCGTGCAGCAGGCCGCGCAGGCTGCCGCGGGCGTGCACCCGCTCGAGGTAGGAGGTCGCCCGCTCGGCCGCCAGCGGGTCGGCGTCCGGTGCCGCGGGGGTCAGGGTGGCGAGCAGTCGGCCCGCGGCCACCAGCAGCACACCGCCGACCGCGGTCGCGCGCAGCACGCCGGCACGCGTCACGCCCGCGCGCCCCACCGCGATCCCGATGAGCACGGGCACCAGCCAGACCGTGATGGGGAAGTAGCCGAGCACCAGCCCGACGCTCGGGCCGTCGGAGCCCAGGCTCAGCAGCCGCACGACCGCCACCGCGAGCGGTCCGAGGAGCGCCAGCCCGGCCGCTGCGGCGAGGAGGCGGGGCGTCGTCCACAGCACGAAGAGGGGCGCGATCACGAACACCACCCCGTAGAGCCCGAGGACGACGGCCACCGGCGTGCCGAGCAGCTCCAGGCCCGCGCCGAGCGCGAAGATCGCGGCACCGCGGCCGACGAGGCGCAGGCGCAGCCGACGGATCGCGTCGGGGTCGCTGGGTGGTCGGTCGCGTCCGCTCAGCAGGGCCAGCGAGATGCCGGCGAGCAGCGCGAACAGGATCGAGGGGTAGCCGCGGGCCAGCGTCTCCCACGTCGAGGGCCGCCACCACAGCAGCTGGTCGTTGCCGAGACCGCCGAGGTGGGCCCCGACCATGCCGATCACGGCGAGGGCGCGGGCGACGTCCAGGCCGACGATGCGCGGCGGCGCAGCCAGCGCGCGCCAGCGTTCGGCGAGCGAGCCGCTCGGACGGCGTCGCCGGTCGGCGGCGGGAGCCGCCGGGCTCGAGGTCGGTTCGAGGACGGCGCTCACCCGAACAGCCCACCAGCCCCACCCGACCGCCGGGTGACCGGAGGGACGCCGCAGGGTGAAGGTTCCCGGTCGCGCCGTGCGGCCGGGTCGGCGCCGGGTGCCAGACTGGGGGAGTGACCGACGTGCTCGACCCCGCCACCGCCGGGGAGGTGTACCTGCTCGGGCTCGAGCCGCCCCGCCGCGGCCGGGTGCGTCGCTTCGTGGCGGGGGCGCTCGACCTGTGGTGCGCGAGCACCGGCGGCACCTTCGAGCTGAGCAGCGCCGGGGTGGTCGTCGTCCGCCGCCGCTACGACGGCGTGGCCGAGCTGTCGGTGCCCGTCAGCGGCGCCGAGGACGCCGGCGTCCTCATGGGCCTCATCGGGGAGCAGTTCGACGAGCTCACGCCCGAGGAGTTCCGGGTCGCCTGGGGCATCTGACGCCGACGCCCCGGGCGACCCGCCTCAGCCGGTGAACGCGTAGGCGTCGAGCGGGAAGTGGTTGGCCGCCCACATGGTCTCGAGCGTCGTTGCGGCGCGGAACGGCACGTCGCCGTGGTCGTCGAAGTAGTAGCTGTTCGCGAGGCCGCAGGAGGGCTGGTAGAAGACCTGGTGCTTGCGGCGTCCGCGCACGGACTCGAGATAGGCGGCGTTCGCCTCGGGCGTGACCTCGACCCGCGTGGCCTCGACGCGGCGGGCGTGGGTGAGGGCCCGCACGATGTGGGCGCTCTGGGTCTCGATGAGGTTGAAGTACGACGACCCGTTGTAGCCGTAGGGCCCGAGGATGGTGAAGAAGTTCGGGAAGTTCGGCACCGAGACGCCCTGGTAGGCCTGGAAGCGGTTCTCCTCCCACCACTTGTCGAGGTCGATGCCGTCGGCGCCGCGCACCGTGAACGGCGGCATGTTGCCCTTCTCGAACACCTTGAAGCCGGTGGCGAGCACGAGGACGTCGACCGGGTGCTCGACGCCGTCGGCGGTGCGCACGCCCGTGGCGGTGACCGCCTCGATCGACGTGGTCTCGAGCGCCACGTCGGGGCGGTTGAAGGTGGGCAGGTAGCTGTTGGAGAAGCTCGGGCGCTTGCAGCCCAGTGCGTACTGCGGCGTGAGCTTCTCGCGGGTGACGGGATCCTTCACGGCCTGGCGGAGGTAGGCGTGGCCGATCTGCTCGCCGACCTTGGCCATCGGCACGAGCCCGGCGAAGTGGGCGGCCACGGGGAAGGTGGCCTCGACGAAGGTCTGGCTGACCAGGCGCGAGATCCGCTTGGCGCCGGGCACCATCCGCAGGGCCGCGCGGGCCGGGCCGGGCAGGGGGGCGTCGGGCTTGGGCAGGCACCAGATGGGGGTGCGCTGGAAGACGGTGAGGTGGGCGGCGTCCTCGGCGATGTGGGGGATCGCCTGCACGGCGGAGGCGCCGGTGCCCACGATCGCGACGCGTCGTCCGGTGAGGTCGACGTCGTGGTCCCACCGCGCGGTGTGCATGAGGGTGCCGGTGAACTCCGTGAGGCCCTCGATGTCGGGCAGCTTCGGCTGCGTCAGCACGCCGGTGGCGCCGACGACGTAGCGCGCGGTGATGGTGGCGCCGTCGGCGGTGTCGATGCGCCACAGGTGCTGGGCGTCGTCGAAGGTGGTGGCGGTGACGGTGGTGCGCAGGCGGGTGCGGCGGCGCACGTCGTACTTGTCGACGCAGTGCTCGGCGTAGGCCTTGAGCTCGGCGCCCGGAGCGTAGACCCGCGACCAGCCGCTGATCTGCTCGAAGGAGAACTGGTAGGCGAAGGACGGGATGTCGACCGCCACGCCCGGATAGGTGTTCCAGTGCCAGGCGCCGCCGAGGCCGTCGCCGGCCTCGAGCAGCAGGTAGTCGGAGAAGCCGGCGCGGTCGAGCACGATGGCGGTGCCGATGCCCGAGAAGCCGCCGCCGACGATCACGACCTCGTGGTCGGGCACCTCGCGGGCGGCGGCGGGTCGCTCGGGTCGATCGGTTCGCGGGGCGCGTGTGGTGCGGGTGCTCATGCGGGGAGGTCCTCTCGGGAGCCGGCGGCGCGAGCGGTGGCGCTCGGGTCGGGGAACAGCAGCGGAGCCAGCGTCGACTCCTCGCCCACCACGAGGACGTCGACGCGGTGCTCGATGCCCTCGGCCGTGCGCACCCCTTCGGGCACCACGGCGAAGATCGGCCAGGTGAACAGTGTGCAGTGCGGCTGCTGCAGCGCGGCGTAGTAACGACCGTCGACCCGCGCCCGGTGGTGGTTGAAGCGGGGGTCGGGGGTGAGGCGGCGGCGCAGCCACGGGTCGCGGACGGCGAGGCGCAGGTGCAGGCGACCGGCCACCGGCACCGCGACCCGCGGCAGCGGGAGGGGCAGCGGCAGCAGCCAGTCCGGTCCCTCCTGGAACACCTTCACCGAGGCGGCGGTGCGTGCGACCTCGGGCAGGATCCACGCGGCCTCGCGCCCGGGCGCGAGCACCGCGACGCGTCGTCCGGTGAAGGCGCGGCCGGCCAGCTCGGAGGGCCGCAGCACCTCCCCGGCGAAGACTTCCGGCGCGATGCGCGGGCCCGCCGCCCCCCCAGGGCGGCGAGCGCGCGTCGTCCGGGCGCGGGGTTCGCGGGCGCCTCCCGAGCGGGAGGGGGCGCTCACGACGCTACCGGTTCGTGGGTGAGCTCGTCGACCCACGACTGGGGCTTGCCGAGCAGTCGCGCCGGCACGAGCGAGGTGATCTTCACCATCGGGTCGGCGAGCAGGCGGTGGTAGGGCGAGGAGCGGTCGATCACCATCGCCGCCTGCGCCTTGAGCACGTGGTAGGCCGGGATGCGCGCGGTGTGCGGGCCGCGACCGCCGATCGTGGCGAAGCGCTTCACGGCGTTGTAGAGCTTCTGCTCGGGCAGGCCCATCGCCACGATGTTGTCGCGCATCTTGTTGATGAGCGGGGTGAACACGATGATCAGGCCGAGCACGACCTGGGGCTGCAGCAGTGCCACCGACTCGATGAGCAGCTTGTGCAGCGGCCCGGCGCCGATGAGTTCGAGCACCTGGAAGTCGACGGCGATGTGGCGGGCCTCGTCGGAGTTGATGTGGCGGAAGACCTCGTGGCAGATGGGGTCCTGCACCTCGTCGAGCAGGAACTTCACGAGGGCGCCGTCGAGCGCGCACTCCAGCAGCGGGATGAGGGTGGCCAGGCCGGTGAGCGGCAGGGTGTCGCCGAAGTCGTCGAGGGTCTTGATCGCGAGCTTGACGTTGATGTTCGGCTCCGGCGGGTTGCCGTGCTCGTCGAGCATGCCCCAGCGCTTCATGAGCGCCAGCTCGGCGTTGGCGTGCTTCTGCTCCTCGGCGTGGAAGTACTCGTAGATCTTCTGGATCGTCGGCGTCGGCGCCTTCTTCGCGAGCGAGGCGAAGCCGCGCGCGCCCACGTGCTCGATCCACACGAGGTCGGCCATGAACGGCTTCATCTTCGCCCGGGCCTCGTCGGTCATCAGCTCGGCGCCGGGGGCGTCCCAGTCGATGTCGGCGAGCGACCACTGCTTGTCCTTGATCGTCTGCAGCATGGCGTCGAAGTCGAAGCCGGTCTCACGGGTGGCGGTGCTCATCGGGCGTCCTCCTGGCTGGCGGGGATGGAGCGAGTGGGGTGGTCGGGCAGTGCCTCGGGGCCGGGCAGGAAGCGCCCGAGGAGCCCGGCGCCGGCGGTGTAGGGAGCGGGCAGCAGACGCTTGGTGCGCCAGAGCAGCTGCGCGTCGGGCTGGGGGACCACGTAGAGCCGGCCCCTGTCGTGGGCGTCGAGGGTGGTGCGGACGACGCGCTCGGGCGAGAAGCCCGCGAAGGAGGCGATGCGCTTGGCCATGCCGGCGGCGCCGGGATCGATCAGCTCGCCGCCGAAGATGTTGGTGCGCACGAAGGTCGGGCACAGCACGGTGACGGCCACGCCGGTGCCGCTGAACTCGGCGGCGAGGGTCTCCGAGAGGCTCACCACGCCGGCCTTGCTGACGTTGTAGGCGGCCATGCGCGGAGCGGCGGTGAAGCCGGCGGCCGAGGCCACGTTGATGATGCCGCCGTGCCCGGCCGCGCGCAGGCCCGGCGCGAACACGTGGCAGCCGTGGATGACGCCCCACAGGTTCACGTCGAGGGTGCGGCGCCACTCGGTGATGGGGGCGTCGCCGACGAGGTGGCCGCCGGCGCCGATGCCGGCGTTGTTGATCACCAGGGCGGGCGTGCGCTCGAGCCAGTCGAGCGCGGTGTCGTGCAGTCGCTGGACGTCGGCCAGGTCGCCCACGTCGCACAGCACGGCGGTGGCGTCGCCGCCGGCCTTCTCGACGAGGCCCACGGTCTCCTTGAGGCCGGCCTCGTCGACGTCCGCGCACACGATGCGACCGCCGCGGCGGGCGAGCTCGGTGGCGAAGGCGCGGCCGATGCCGCTGGCGGCGCCGGTGACGACGGCACCGGCGTGACCGGTGCGCTTGCGGGAGCGGAGCGGGCTGGCCATCAGGCCTCCTTGACGAGGGTGAGGGTGCTGCGGCGGGCGAGGGCGTCGAGGCGGGAGTCGATGAAGCCGGCGGCGCGCTCGAGCGCTGCGTCGGCCTCGGGGCCGACGCGGGGCAGCGCCTGGACGACGTGCATCTGCCCGGGCCAGATCTCGAGCTCGCACTCGGCGCCCGCGGTGCTCAGGGCGCGGGCGAGCTCGATGGCGTCGGCGGCGAGCATCTCGCGGCCGCCGGCCTGCACGAGCGTGGGCGGGAAGACGTCGGCCCCGGCGAAGGTGAAGCGCAGGCGCGGCGCGCGGTGGTCGTGGCCGTCGACGTAGAGGTCGAGCATGCGCGCGGCCTTCGCGGAGGTGATCATCGGGTCGCGGCGCATGCGCTCGCGCGCGGCGGCGAGCGACATCGTCAGGTCGAGCACCGGCGAGAACGCCACGAGCGCGGCCGGCGCGGGACGCCCCTCGCGGATGAGCTCCAGGGCCAGGTCGACGATCAGGTGGCCGCCGGCGGAGTCGCCGGCCAGCACAATGCGCGCGGGGTCGTGCCCCTCGGCGACGAGCCACTCGTAGGCGGCGCGCACGTCGTCCGCAGCGCTCGGGAAACGGTGGGAGGGCGCGAGGCGGTAGTCGCAGGAGAACACCGGCAGGCCGGTGCGCGCCGAGAGGCGGCTCGTGAGCCCGCGGTGGGTGCGGGCCGAGCAGATCGTGTAGGCGCTGCCGTGCACGTAGAGGACGACGGCGTCCTCCCGCACGGCGTCGCGGGCGCGCACCCACTCGCCGCGAGCGGTGGGGCCGGCCGATCCTGCGCCGGCGGTGCCTGCGGCGGGGTGGTCGACGCGCACGATGCGGGTGCCGCGCAGCGGCGGCCCGAACGCCCACAGGCTCGTGGCGACCAGGCGGCGGGAGAACACGATGCCCGCTCGGTTGAGCGGGACCAGGCCCGTGAGCGGGCGCAGCGTCACCGACGTGAGGTCGGCGGCCACCTGGCTGCGCAGCGAGCAGCCGTGCTCGCGGCGTTTGTGAAGGCGCATGCCGTCACATTGCATTCTGAGGGCACATGCCGTCAAGATGTTCGGCGTGACCGGTTCCGCCCCCTCCGCCGCCTCCGCGCCCGAGCCCGGACCCGCCGACGGCGCGCCCCGGGGCCTCGACGACGGCGCGGGCACCGGTGCGAGCTCCGGGGCGGGGGGTGCGCGTCGTCCACGCCGGCGCTACGGCGGGAAGTCAGCCGACCAGCGCCGTGCCGAGCGACGCGAGGCGCTGGTGGCCGCGGCGCTGGAGATCTGGCAGGAGAGCGGCTGGGCGGCGGTGACGATGCGCGGCGTCTGCGCCCGCGCCGGCCTCACCGACCGCTACTTCTACGAGTCCTTCGCCGACCGCGACGCCCTGCTCGCCCACGTGTGGGACCTCCAGCGCGACGAGACCCTCGCGGCCTTCTACGAGATCTTCGCCGCCCACGCCGACGCCCGCCCACTCGCCCAGCTGGACGCCGTGCTCGCCCACGTCGTGCACCGCATCGGCGACGAACCCCACCGCGCGCAGATCCTCTTCGGCGACCACGCCGGCAGCGCCGTGCTGGAGCAGCGCCGCCGCGACAGCATCCAGATGATGGTCGGCCTGTTCCTCGACATCGCCCGCCCGCAGCTGCGCCCGGGAGCCGACCCCGAGGCCTTCCGGATGAACGTGCTCGTGGGCATCGGCGGATTCGTCGAGGCCATGCTCGCCTGGCGCGCCGGCGACCTCGCCGGCGACGCTGACGTCCTCATCGCCCAGCTCAGTGCCGTCGCCGCGGCGCTCGCGGCGGGGTATCTGCGCGACTGACGGCGGTCGGTCGACGCGCCGCCGGAGGGTTGCGGTTTGGCGCCAAACCGCAACATCTCGCGCGGTTTTGTTGCGGTTTGCCACCAATCGGCGACCCTCGGCGCCGCGGCCCCCCGGCTCCTCGGGCCCTTCGGCCTACTGCTTCGGCAGCCACTGCACGGCGTCGAGGTAGACGCCGTCGGCGATGGTGCCGAAGAACTTCGCCGGGTACTGGGGGTGCTGGGTGAAGTAGCCGAGCGCGCCCAGGATCGGGCGGCGGGTGTCGCAGACGCCGTCGGTGACGATGCAGTAGCGGGTGTAGCGGATGCCGCCCGCGTAGATGGTGCGGCCTGGCCCGGGGGAGACGAAGTCGATGATCGGGACGCCGAGGCCCTTCGGCACCGTCGCGCCGATCCCGGTGCCCGGCTGCATCGGGTCGGCGTACAGCTTGGCCCGCACCTGTGCCGGCGGCACCGCGACCTTGCCGTCGGCGATGTCGGCGAGCAGCAGGCTCACCACCTCCGCGCCCTGCGAGTAGCCCACCAGCACGAACTCGCCCTGCGGGTCGCGGGCGTAGGTGGCGAGCAGGGCCTCCCGTGCGGCCGCGACGCCGATGCCGACGCTGCGCTGGAACGGCACGCGGTCGTTGCACAGCAGCCAGGTGCCGACGGAGGCCGGGTAGGTGACCCGCACCCGGACGCCGCCGCGCAGGTCGACGCGGTCGTAGGAGCTGCCGGTGGGGTCGCAGGTGCCGCCGAGGGTGATGAAGTAGCGCGTCGGGTCGGCCGTCGGCGTCGCCCGGGCTACGGGTGGTGCGAGCGCCGTGCCCGCAGCACCGAGCGCCCCCGTGAGGACGACGGCGCCGACGCGTGCGCGGAGGCGACGGGACAGGCGGGGCAAGCGGGGGAGGCGGGGCAAGCGGGGGAGGCGGGGGCTCCGACGGCTCATGGGGGTGCCTTCCGGTGGGGGTGAGCCGACCGTACGACGCACGCGGACGGAGCGGAAGGGCCGCGGACGCGTCTAGCCCCGGTCGGCGAGCAGCGGGCGGACGGCGGCCCGCGCCCGGTGGATCTGCGACTTCACCGTGCCCAGGGGCAGGTCGAGCACCTCGGCGATCTCGCCGTAGTCCAGACCCTGCACGTCGCGCAGCACGAGCGGCTCCACGAGCTCGGGTCGGTCGGCGGCGATGGTCTCGAGGGCCTCGAGCAGGTCGAGACGCGTGCCGGCGATGACGCTGGTGGTGCGGGGGTCGGCGTCCACGCGGGGCGCGAACTCCTCGACCGGCGTCTCGGCTGCGCGGCGCTTGAGGCTGCGGTAGGTGGAGCGGGCGCTGTTGGAGGCCACCACGTGCAGCCAGGTGGTGAAGCGGCTGCGGCCGTCGAACCCGCCCAGGCTGGTGGCGACCTTGAGCAGGGCGTCCTGCGCGGCCTCTTCGGCGTCCTGGGGGTGCAGGAGCATCCGCCCGCAGATGCGGCGGACCCGCGGTGAGATCGCGGCGAGCAGGTCGTCGAGGGCGGCGGCATCGCCAGCGGCAGCGCGACGCGCCAGGTCGTCGAGGTCGGGCTGGTCGGGCTGGTCGGGCTGGCCGGGCTGGTCGGGCTGGTCGGGGCTGTCGGGGGTGTCGGGTGCTGCGGCGTCCATGGTGTTCGCGGTGTCCTCAGGCCCGGTAGCCGGGCAGGTCGAAAGTGACGGTGGTGCCCTCGCCGAGGGTGCTGGCCACCGTGATCGTGCCGCCGTGGGCCTCCACGAGCGCGCGGCAGATGGGGAGTCCGAGGCCGGCGGCGCCGCGTCGTCCACTGGTGCGTGCCGGTTCGGAGCGGAACCGGTCGAAGACGTGCGGCAGCAGCGCGGGCTCGATGCCGGTGCCGTCGTCCTGCACCTCGACGCGCAGCCGCGCGCCGGCAGCGCTGAAGCGCACCTCGATCCAGCCGTCGGTGTCGGTGTGGCGCACGGCGTTGACCACGAGGTTGCGCACCACCTGGGCGAGGCGGTCGGGGTCGGCGTCCACCACCCCCGGGCACCCGAGGACGACGAAGCGCCGCTCGCCGTAGAGCGGCAGGTCGCGCTCGAGGTCGGCCACGATGTCGCCCACCCGCAGTGGACGACGCACCAGCGCGCCGGCACCCGCGCTCGCCCCGGCGTCGGTGACGGCGAGGGTCAGCAGGTCGTCGACGAGGCGTCCGAGGGAGTCGACGCGCACGATGAGGTCGTCGACGTCGCCGCGTCGCTCGGGACCGACCCGCCCGGCGAGCCGCTCGGCGGCCACGCGGAGCACGGCCAGCGGAGTGCGCAGCTCGTGGGAGGCGTCGGCCACGAAGCGCCGCTCGCGCGCCACCGTGGTCTGCACGCGCTCGAGCATCCCGTCGAGGACGTCGCCCACGCGCGCGAGCTCGCGCGATCGACCTGCGCGCGGGCCGATGCGGGCGGCGAGGTCGCCGTCGCCGACCCGGGTGGCGACCTCGCCCACCGCACGCAGCGGCCGCAGCAGCACGAGCGCGGCGAGTGCCACGAGCAGTCCGGCGCCGCCCGAGAGGGGAAGGCCGAGGGCGAGGGTCTCGTGCTCCCAGCGGGCCCGGGCGGCGTGCACGCCGGCCATCGAGTCGGCCACCTGCAGGGTGCCGATCGGCAGGGTCTCACCGATGTCGCGTCCCGGGCCGCCGATGCCCGCCCCGCGCAGGGGGAGGGTCAGCACGCGCACCTGCTCGCCGTCGTCCAGGAAGGCGGTGCTGATGCCGGGCGGGGAGTCGATGAGCCAGTGGCCGCCGCGGGGGGTGGGTCGCAGCGCTGCGGCGCAGGCCCGCGCGGCCAGGTCGGGCTGGTTCGACAGCACGGGCTCGCCCTTCACCCGCACGAGCTGCACCTGGGTGAGCGGGTGCTCGTGCTGCTCGGCGAGCCACTCGTGGCCGAGGCGGTCGAGCTCGGCCGGCGTGGCGGCCGGATGGCGATCGGCCAGCGCCTGCCACTCGCGTCGCTGAGTGGCGAGGTCGGCGTCCAGCTCGCTCACCAGGCGCTGGGTCGCAGAGTGCTCGACCACGATCACCCCCACCGCGGTGCTCAGGCCGGCGAGCACGCCCGCGGCGAGGGCGAGGCGGACGACGAGGCTGCGAGGGCGCATCCCTGGGATGCTCCGGGGCACGTGCGCTCACCGGTCCCGGAGCCGGTAGCCGGCCTGGCGCACGGTGCGGATGACGTCCGCGCCGTCGGGGCCGAGCTTGCGTCGCAATTGCCCGATGTAGACCTCGACCACCTTGGTGCCGGGGTCGTAGGGGAGGTCCCACACGGCCTGCAGCAGCTGCTGGCGCGAGACCACCTGGTCGCGGTGGCGCATCAGGAACACGAGCAGCTGGTACTCCCGAGCCGTGAGCTCGATCTCGCTGCCGTGGCGGTGCACCTCGTGACTGCGCAGGTAGACCTCGATGCCGGCGGCCTCGAGCACGCTCGCGCGGGTCTGGTCGGGCCGGCGCAGTGCGGAGCGGATGCGAGCACCCAGCTCGGCCAGCGAGAACGGCTTGGCCAGGTAGTCGTCGGCGCCGAGGTCGAGACCGCGGATGCGATCGTCGACCGCGCCGCGGGCCGAGACGATGATCACCGGCAGCTCGGGACGACGCGTCCGCAGGCGCTGCAGCACGTCGAGGCCCTCGCACTGCGGCAGCCCGAGGTCGAGCACCACGAGGTCGGCGTCCGCGGCGCGGCGCAGGGCCGCCTCGCCGTCGTCGGTGAGGTCGACGGTGTAGCCGTCGGCCTCCAGGTCATCCCGGACGAAACCGGCGAGGTCCGGCTCGTCCTCCACGAGAAGGATGCGCACGCCGCCAGTGTAGGAACGCGCTGCCAAGGGGCCCGGTGAGCGCTCGGGTGACTGGCCGGGTGAGTGGACGGGTGAGTGGACGGGTGAGGAGCCGGGCGCGGCGGGCGGCCCGTCGTCCACGAGGGGGGGGACGACGGGCCGCGCTGTCGCGGGCGTGGATCACTCGCCGCGCAAGGCCTGGAACGAGCGCAGGTGCCCCTGCTCGTCGCCGCGCACCTCGCGGAAGAGGTCGGCGGCCGTCGCGTCGCCGCGGGCGTCGGCAGCGGTGGCGTAGCGGCCGTACATCATGATCGCGTCCTGCTCGCTGGCGATGGAGGCGGCGAGGTTGTGGGCCCGGTCGCCCACGAGGCCGGCGAGGTTCGCCTCGGTGGCGAAGTGCTCGTCGAGCTCCACGGCGCCGATCGCGGCGAACAGGGCGGCGAGGCGGGGCGAGCCGGTGTTGGCGGCGTGGTCGGCCCACTGGTCGTACTGGGCCCAGGCGGTGGCCTCGGAGTTCAGCGCGTCGGCGAGGTCGGCGGCCACCGTGGCGTCGGCGCACGCCGGCGCCGTGCGGCGGGTCGCCACCGGCGTGGACGACGGCCCCACCGGCACCTCCGCGTCGCCCGTGCCGTCGTCGCCGCGCACCGTGCCGAGCGCCTGCTCGAGCAGGCGGGCGTGACCGGCCTCGTCGCGGCGGATCTCGCGCAGCGCCTTCGCCACGCTGGTGCACCCGGCCGCCTTCGCGTCCGCGATCCAGCGGCGGTAGTCGGCCTGCGCCTGGCGCTCCGAGCGCAGCGCGGCGGTGACGTTCTCGCGGTTGGTGCCCACCAGCCCGCTCTGCTCGCCCTCCTTGACGAAGTGGTCGTGGTACTCGACGTCGGCGATGGTGCGCCACACGCGCGCGGCCACCGGGTCGCCGTCCGCGTCGGCCTGGGTGGCGTAGGCCCGGTAGGAGGCGTAGGCGAAGGCCTCGGTGACCGCTGCGTGCTGCAGGTCGGCCACGGTGGCGGGGCTGGGCGATCCGGGGGTCGCGGCCGCGGCGAGCGGGGCGGCGTCGGCGGCGGGCAGACCGGTGACGGCCGCGGCGGCGTTGACGCCGACGAGGCCGGACACGAGGGCGGCCGCGGCCAGCGTGGCGAAGCCGGCGCGGGAGCGGGCGGATGCGTTCATGGGTGACTCCTACCGAGAGGGGGCTGGCCTGCTGCCGGCCCTTCGTCCTCGAGCCTGTGCCGCTCGGGTAAGGGCTCGGTAAGGGCGGGTTCAGGGCCCGGTGAGTCAGGTGCGCCTGACCCCCGCGGTGCCTCCCGCGGTGCTCGTGCCGCTCACGGCCAGAGCTCCGCGCTCGTCGTCGCGGTGCACCGCGGGCGCCAGCCCCGCGTCGTCCAGGAGGGCAAGGGCGGGCTCGACCTGGTCGTCGCCGACCTCGCTGAGCAGCGTGCCGCCCGGTCGCAGCCAGCGCGGGGCCCGCGCCGCCACGAGGCGCAGGACGTCGAGCCCGTCGCCTCCGCCGTCGAGCGCGCGCAGCGGCTCGTGCTCGCGCGCCTCCGGCGGCAGGTCCGCCACGGCGGCGCTCGGCACGTACGGCACGTTCGCGACGAGGACGTCGACCCGGCCGCGCAGGGTGGCCGGAAGGGGTGCGTCGAGATCGCCCACGTGGGCGTGCCCGCCCACCGGCGTGAGGTTGAGCCGCGCCCAGCGCACCGCCTCGTCGTCCACGTCGGCGGCATGGACGGCGGCTCCCGGGCACCGCCGCGCGATCGCCAGCCCCAGCGCCCCGCTGCCGCAGCACAGGTCGACCACCACGTCGGGGTCGAGCGCGGCGGCCACCTCGACGAGCAGCACCGAGCGCTGGCGCGGCACGAACACGCCCGGCCCGAGCAGCACCGTGCCACCGTCGAACTCCACGCGCCCCAGCACGTGCTCGAGCGGCTCGCCGGCGACGCGCCGCGCGACCAGGGCGTCGCGCTCGGGCCCCGGCGGCGCGGCGTCGGTGAGCAGCGCCGCCTCGTCCTCGGCGAACACGCACCCCGCCGATCGGAGGACCGTGACGAGGTCGGCCGGCGGGGTGGTCATGGGGTCAGTGTGGCGGGCCGGCGGGATGCGGATGTGCGTCGATTGGTGGCAAACCGCAGCTCAACCGCCCGAAATGTTGCGGTGTGGCGGCCAAACCCACCCCTCCGGCGGGCCCGGGAGGCCCCC
>NZ_CAXRAZ010000011.1:0-103837 GCF_964229035.1 Nocardioides sp.
CGCACCCCTGACCCGCCGCGACCACCGCGCCAAGACCCACCTCGGCTACCGCTGCACCCAACTCGCCCCCGGCATCTACGCCTGGATCACCCCCCACGGCCTCGGACGCCTCGTCACCCCCCGCGGCACCCACCGCTTCCGCCCCCTCTACGACCGCCACGGCCACGGCCACCTCATCGGCGCCCACCTCCGCCTCAGCGACTTCCACCCCGGCTAGCAGGGCGCGACTCGGGGCACCGGGTGCGGTGAAGATCCTGCTCTGGCACGTGCACGGCTCGTGGACGACGGCCTTCGTGCAGGGCGACCACGACTACCTGCTGCCCGTCGTCGCCGGCCGCACCGAGCTCGGACGGGGCCGGGTGCGCACCCGGGACTGGCCCGCGAGCGTGGTGGAGCGCCCGGCGGAACGACTGCGCGAGGAGGACGTGGACGTCGTGGTGCTCCAGCAGCCCCACGAGGCCGACCTCGTCGAGCGCTGGACGGGTCGTCGTCCAGGCCGTGACGTGCCGGCGGTCTACGTCGAGCACAACACCCCGCGGGGCGGCCCCGACTCGCCGTGCGCCCAGCACCCGATGGCGCAGCGCAACGACGTGCTCGTCGTCCACGTCACCGCGTTCAACCAGCTCTTCTGGGACACCGGTCGCGCGCCCACCGCGGTGATCGAGCACGGGGTGGTCGACCCCGGCCACCGCTTCACCGGCGAGCTCGCCCACGCGGCCACCGCCATCAACGATCCGCTGCGGCGGGGCCGGGTCGTCGGCACCGACCTGCTCGAGCCGCTCGCCGCCCGCCGCCCGCTCGACGTCTTCGGCCTGCGGGTCGACCGCCTCACCGCCGTGCCGGGGCTCACCACCTACGAGGACCTGCCGCAGCACGAGCTGCACGTCGAGCTGGCGCGGCGGCGCGTCTACGTGCACACCGCCCGGTGGACCTCGCTCGACATCTCCCTCATCGAGGCGATGCTGCTCGGGCTGCCCGTGGTCGGGGTCGCGGCCGCCGAGGCCGCGGTGTCGGTGCCGCCGGACGCGGGCGTCGTCACCACCTCGCGGGCCGCGCTGCTGGACGCCACCGCCCGCTTCGTCGACGACCGAGACGCCGCCCGCGTGGCCGGGCAGGCGGCGCGCGAGCATGCCCGGCGCCGCTGGGGGCTCGAGCGCTTCCTGTGCGAGTGGGACGACGTGCTGGCCCGGGTCGCGCTGAGCGCTCCTGCTGTCGGGTGACGTGGGTGTCCGACCGGATGGCGCCACTCGACGTGTGGCGCGCGGTCCCGGGCTAGGAGCCCTCGGGGGCCGGGTAGGGGTGCGCCTTCAGCAGCGCCGCCAGGTGCACGGTGGCTCGTGCGGCCATCTCGGTGGCGTTCGTCGTCTGCTCCGAGCCGTTCGGCAGGTCGCGGTAGTCGGTGCCGTGCATCGCCTCGCCCACCCAGTAGGTGCAGCCGTTGGCGGCGATGCTGAAGCCCACGTCGTTGAGCGCCTGGGCGCAGGTGGCGACGACGTGGTGGGCGCCGTCCTCGTTGCCGACCACCGCGATCGCGGCGACCTTGCCGTGCATCAGGGGCCGGCCCTCGTCGTCGGTCTCGGAGATCTCGGCGTCGAGGCGCTCGAGCACCATCTTCGCGACCGACGAGGTCTGGCCCATCCAGATGGGCACGGCCAGCACGAGGATGTCGCTGCCCAGGACGAGGCGACGCAGCGCAGGCCAGCCGTCACCGTCGCCCTCGTCGACCGACACCCCGAACCTCACGTCGTGGTCGACCACCCGCACCACCGTGGCGTGTACGCCGCCGGGGGCGTGGCGGTCCATCGCGGCGGCCAGCTCGCGCCCCAGCTGCTCCGAGCTCGACGGGGACGACGAGCGGCGCAGGCTGCAGCTCAGCACGGTGGCGGTGAGGGCGGGAGGGGTCTCGGGCGCGGTGGTCACGGCGCCGGGTACCCCCTCCGGTCGATCCGAGCCCGCCCGCGCCCGCCCGCACCACCGTCGCCGTCAGGACGACAGCGGCAGGTCGATCGTGTGGGCGGTGTGGTCGCGCTTGGCCGCGAGGTAGCGCAGGTTCGCCGCGGTGGCGTGGACGCCGGTCGGCACCTGCTCCTCGACCTCGACCCCCAGTGCGGCGAGCTGCGCGGCCTTGTCGGGGTTGTTGGTGAGCAGGCGCACCCGGTCGATGCCGAGCCCGAGCAGCATCTGCGCGGCGGCGCGGTAGTCGCGCTCGTCGTCGCCGCGACCGAGCGCGCGGTTGGCGGCGTAGGTGTCGAGCCCGGAGTCCTGCAGGGCGTAGGCGTCGAGCTTGGCGTAGAGCCCGATCCCTCGGCCCTCCTGGCGCAGGTAGAGCAGCACGCCGCCGGCGGCCTCGATCCGCTCGATCGCCTCGTGCAGCTGGGGTCCGCAGTCGCAGCGCTCGGAGCCGAGGACGTCGCCGGTGAGGCACTCGCTGTGCAGGCGCACCAGCGGCGCCGGCCCGCCCGCCGCGGCGGTGGCGAGACTCTGCCGCCAGGCGCCCAGCCCGAGCGCCAGGTGCTCGCGACCGTCGTCCAGGCTGTCGAAGGTGGTGACGTCGGCGCGAGCGCGCAGGCCGTCGTGGAGTCGCAGTGGCACGTGCACCTGGGCGCGCACGGTCGCCGGGGTGATTGCAGGGGAGATCGCGGGGGAGATCCCCTCGGGCTCCGGGGTGCCCAGGGAGGCGGTGGTCAGGCTCACGACGGCTGCAATCACTTCAACCTTGAAGTTATTCCCGGCGATTGGAGGCCACTCCCACGCCGGTAGGGTGAGCCGGTGACCTCCGCCGACGACGTGCCCTGGCTCGACGAGGAGGAGCGGCGGGCCTGGCTCGCCCTCACCGCGCTGATGGTGCGCCTCGAGCCGGCGCTCGACGCCCAGCTGCGCCGCGACGCCGGCCTGCGCCACTTCGACTACGCCGTGATGGCGTGGCTCTCCGAGCGCGAGGGGCGCACGATGCGGATGAGCGAGATCGCCGCGCTCACCGAGGGCTCCCTCTCGCGCACCTCACAGGTGGTCGCCCGCCTCGAGGCGCGCGGCTACGTCGTCCGCGCCGCGGACCCCGACGACGGCCGCAGCGTGCTCGCCACCCTCACCGAGGCCGGCTACGCGGCCGTGGTCGACGCCGCCCCCGGTCACGTGCGTGAGGTGCGGCGCGTCGTCCTCGACCCGTTGACGCGGGCGCAGGTGCGTCAGCTCGCCGCCATCGGCGAGCGCATCCTCACCCGCCTGGACGACGTCCGCTGACCGCCCCCGGCGCGCGCAGGGGCGGCCGGCCCGGTCGGCCCGGTCAGACCGTGGCGGTCGCGCGGTCGGGAGCGGCGGAGAACTCGAGGAACTCGTCGACCACCGGGCCGCCGCGCACGAGCTTGACGTCGTCGAGGTAGCTCATCGACATCGCCCACGGCGCGCGGTCGCCCTGGCGGGGGAGTCCGGCGAGCGCCCGCTGCACGTAGCCGGCGCTGAAGTCCATGAGCGGACGGGTCTCCATCTCGGGTGCGCGCGGCACGCAGATGTCGTGTCCGTGCTCCTCCATGTGGCCGAGCAGGCGGGTGAAGTACTCGCACAGCAGCCCGATCTTCAGCGTCCACGACGAGTTCGTGTAGCCGATCGCGAAGGCGAGGTTCGGCACGTCGCTGAGCATCATGCCGCGGTAGGCCACGTGCTCCGGCAGCTCGATCGGGCGACCCTCGAGGCGGATGTCGATGCCGCCGAAGAGCTTCAGGTTCAAGCCCGTGGCGGTGACGATGATGTCGGCCTCGAGCTCCTCGCCGGAGGCGAGCAGGATGCCCTTCTCGGTGAAGGTCTCGATGCGGTCGGTCACCACCGAGGCCTGGCCGTTGCGGATGGTGCGGAACAGGTCGCCGTCCGGCACCGCGCACAGCCGCTGGTCCCACGGGTCGTAGGGCGGGTTGAAGTGGGTGTCGACGTCGAAGCCCTCGGGCAGGAAGCGCGTGTTGACGCGACGGATCAGCTGGCGCGCGAGCTTCGGCTGGGCCTGGCAGAACTTGTAGACCAGGCGCTGCTGCCAGATGTACTTGGCGCGGGCGGCCGCGTAGCCGCGCTTCGCACCGAGCACCTTGGGCAGGAAGTTGGCCAGTGCGTCCTCGGAGGGCACCGGCATGATGTAGGTGGGGGTGCGCTGCAGCATCGTGACGTGTCCGGCGCCCTCGGCCACCATCGCCGGCAGCAGGGTCACCGCGGTGGCGCCCGAGCCGATGACGACGACCTTCTTGCCCTGGTAGTCGAGGTCCTCGGGCCAGGCCTGCGGGTGCACGATCTGCCCGGTGAAGCGCTCGCGGCCGGCGAACTCGGGGGTGAAGCCTGACTCGTAGTCGTAGTAGCCGGTGGCCCCGAAGAGCCAGCGGGCGTGGATCTCGAGCTCTTCGCCGGTGTCCTCGCGGCGCACCTGCACCACCCACCGTCCGAGCGCGGGCGTCCAGTCGGCGCTCACTGCACGGTGCTGGAAGCGGACGTGCCGCTCGATGCCGTACTCGTGCACCGTCTCGCGCAGGTAGTCGAGGATCTTCTCGGCGCTGGCGATCGCCTTGGCGTCGCGCCACGGCTTGAACTCGTAGCTGAAGGTGAACAGGTCGGAGTCCGAGCGGATGCCGGGGTAGCGGAAGAGGTCCCACGTGCCGCCCAGGTCGGCGCGCGCCTCGAGCACGGCGAAGCTCGTGCCGGGGCGGTCGGTGAGCAGGTAGCGGGCGGCGCCGATGCCGGAGATGCCGGCGCCGACGATCAGGACGTCGAGCTGGATCGCATCGCGGTCGCTCATGGGTCTCTCCTCGGGTCGGGGTCGCGCGAGGGTCTGCCGCGCCCCTCCAGAGTGCCCCGCGGACGCAGCGTGCGCCAAGGGCGATCTGCACCCTCTGCTGCCTCTCGCGGTGCGATCCGCACAGCGCCTGTGGGAGGGTCGGCGCTACGGTGAGCCGGTGACCACCGCCCCGTCGCCGCGCGTGCGCGAGCTCATCCGCCTCGGCGCCGAGCAGGCACTGGCCGTCACCGACGAGTGGATCCGTGCCGTCGACGCCGCGACCCTGTCCTCCGGCCTGGTGCGGGAAGTGGCCGACGACCCCGATCTCAGCGACGCGGTGCGCCGCGGCAACCTCGACAACCTCCTGGCGTGGGCCACGGCCAACCTGCGCGCCCCCGGTGAGCCCGTGCCCGCCAACACCAGCGACGTGCAGATCGAGGTGGCGCGTGCGATGACCCGCCGCGGCATGTCCGGCATCGGGCTCGACACGTATCGCACGGGGCAGAACGTGGCCTGGCAGCGGTGGATGGCACTCGCCTTCGACCTGACCCGCGACCCCGACGAGCTGCGGGAGCTGCTCGAGGTCACCTCCACCTCCATCGCCTCCTTCATCGACCGCACGGTCGAGGCGGTCTCGCTGCGCATGGTGGCGGAGTACGACGACCTCACCCGCGGCTCGCGCGTCGAGCAGCGCGAGACGGTCGGCCTGCTCCTGCAGGGTGCGCCGGTGCCCCGCGCCCGTGCCGAGGCGGTGCTGCGCTACGCCCTGGACCGCAGCCATCTCGGTGTCGTGCTGTGGTCCGACGACGCCGGCGCGGCCCCCCTCGACCGCCTCGACCGCGCCGCCGAGCGCACGATGAGCGTGCTCGGCGCCCGCGAGCGCCTCGTCGTGGACGCCGCCCCCGGCACGCTGTGGGTCTGGTTCCCCGTGCCGCGCCTCGACCCCGGAGCACCGGCCGCGCTCGAGTCCGAGCTGGAGGGCCTCGGCGCGTCGGTGGCCCTCGGACGCCCGGGGCACGGCGTCGACGGTCTGCGCACGAGCCACCTCGAGGCCGCCGAGGCCCGCCGTCTCGGGCTGCGCGCCCGCCGCCGAGCCGGTCGGCCGGGTCGCGTGGTGGCCTACGACGACGTGCGGCTCGCCGCGCTGGTCGCGCGCGAGCCCGCGGCCGCCGCAGCGTTCGTGGCCGACGTCCTCGGCGACCTGGCCACCGCCCCGGAGGAGCTGCGCGAGACCGTGCGCGTCGTCCTCGCCTGCCTCGGCAACGTCTCGGCCGCGGCGGCGCGGCTCTACACCCACCGCAACACGGTGATGCGTCGCCTCGAGCGCGCCGACACCCTGCTGCCCCGCCCGCTCGCGGAGGAGCCCGTGCAGGTGGCGGTGGCGCTGGAGGCGCTGCGCTGGGGCGCGCTCGATCCGTGATCCGGCCGAGCGCCGGTCAGCTGCGGCGGGCGGGCTCGGGGTGGGTGCGCACCGCACGCTCGAGGGCCCCGCGGAGCGCCTCGAGGGTCACCGGCTTGGCGAGGTAGTCGTCCATGCCGGCCTGCAGCAGTCGCTCACGGTCGCCGGGCAGCCCGTCGGCCGTGACGACGACGAGGCGCGGGCGTCGTCCACGCGGAGCGCCGGGCGCGCGGCCGGCCCAGACCGCGCGGACCTCGGCGGCCACCTCGGTGCCGTCGAGGTCGGGCATGCGCTGGTCGAGCAGGGCCACGTCGAAGCCGTCACCGGCGGCGAGGAGCGCGTCGCGGGCCTCCCCGCCCCCGAGCGCGACGGTGGGCTCGATGTCCAGGCGGCGCAGCAGGGAGCTGAGCACGACCCGGTTGATCTCGTCGTCGTCGGCCACCAGCACGCGCAGGCCCGACAGCGGGTCGGGTCCGGGCCTCGCGGAGCCGGCGGGGTCGGCGTTCTCGGCGTGCTCGGCGTGCTCGGCGTGCTCGGCGCACGGCGCGCCGTCCTCGGGCGCCACCGTGGTCGGTAGCACGACCCGTGCGATCGTGCCGGACGCCGGAGCCGCCGCGGGCTCCAGCGTCAGCCGACCGCCCATGAGGTCGACCACGCGCCGGCAGATCCACAGGCCCAGGCCGGTGCCGCGGGTGCGATCACGCGTGCCGGGCGCGCGGTGGAAGGGCTCGAAGAGGCGCTCGACCTCGGCGGGGTCGGGATCGAGCCCGACGCCGGTGTCGCGCACCCGCACCTCGAGCTCGCCCGCCGCGGGCGCGCCCGCCGCCGCGGGGGTCGGGTGCCACTGCGCCTCGAGGCCGACCTCGCCCCGGTCGGTGTACTTCAACGCGTTGCCGACGAGGTTCACCAGCACCCGGCGCAGGTGCGACTCGTCGAGCAGCACGGCCTCTGGCAGGTCCGCGGCGATCGACGAGCCGAGGCGCAGACCGCGCTCGCGGGCCTCGTGGCCGAAGAGGTCGGTGAGGTGCCCGATCACCGCGCGCACGTCGCAGCGGACCGGCAGGTTGTCGACCCGCCCGGCGTCGAGCGCGGAGAAGTCGAGTGCGTCGTCCAGGAGGCCGAGCAGGTGCTGGGCACTGACCCGCGCCTGCTGCAGGTGCGTGGCCTGGTCGTCGTCCAGGCGGGTGTGGGCGAGCGCCTCCTGCAGTCCGAGCACCGCGTTGAGCGGCGTGCGGATCTCGTGGCTCATGGTGGCCAGGAAGCGGGACTTCTCGTCCGCCACGCGCTCGGCATCCTCGCGGGCCTTCTCGAGCAGCTCGCGGCGGCGGACCTTGTCGGTGATGTCGTTGCCGACCACGTTCCAACCGGCGTGGCGTCCGCTCGCGTCGAGTGCCGGCGTGGCCACCACGGTGAGGTGCACGCCGCGCTCGGGCAGCGCCAGTTCCCCCGTGAAGGGCAGGGCCACCGCGAGCGACTCCTCGAGGCTCCTGCCGCCGGCGTCCAGTCGCATCACGGCGGCGTCGACGTCGTCGAGCCCCAGCCCGATGAGCGACTGGGGCTCCGCGTCGAGCAGGCGGGCCACGGCGTCGTTGACCCACTCGATGTGCCCGCCCGTGTCGGTGCGGACGACGAGCGCCCCGGTCGTGCGCACCACCTCGGCGAGCTCGGTGAGCCCGGCGTTGAGGGTGAGGAGCTCGCGCTGGTGGCGCCGGCGAGCGGTGGCGATGCGGCGGGCCGCTGCGACGAGACCGGCCAGCGACGCCGCCCCGACCATCAGGCTCGTGCCCACCACCACCAGGAGGCTGCGGGTGCGGTCGAGCAGTCGGAGCGCGTCGTCGGCCGCCCGACCGCCCGCGACCTTGCGGTTGACCGACGCCACCCGTGCGATGTCGTTGTAGCGCAGTTCGAGCTCGTCCAGCGCGTCGATGGCGGTGGCGCGCTGGGTGGCGCGCCCGCCGTCGAGGTAGGCCTCCACGGCCGGTCGCGCGACCTGCATCCAGGTGTTCCAGGCCGTCACCGCGTCGTCGGCGAGCTCGTCGCTGCGCAGCGCCGGGCGGTTGAAGGGCAGTGCGGTCTCCTGGGCCCGCTGCGTGGTGAGGTCGACGGCGAGGTCGACCTCGCTGCGCGAGCCTCCGGGCGTGTGCTCCAGCACCGCGATCTCCAGGCGCAGCAGCTGACGCTGGGTCTGCGTCACGGTGCGCACGTTGACGTCGGCCACGGCCGTGGCCTGCTGGACGCTGGCGCGCAGGTCGCGGGTGAGCAGGTAGACGTCGACGGCCGTGACGGTGATGGCCACGAGCGCGGCCACCGCGAGCAGGGCGAGCGCGCGACTGAACGGGCCGACCGCCCCTCGGGAACCGTCCCCGCTGCCCCCGCCTCGTCGCAGCAGCCGCGCCCGTCGCACCATCGGACTCAGGAGACGGTCATCGACGTGAGCTGCCAGATCCAGCGCGGCTCGTAGATGCTCGGATCGAGGTCGTAGCCCGAGGTCGGGTAGATCACCCGGGTCGGACCGTAGGCGGCCACGCTCATCGTGCGGCCGTCGGTGCGGGTGGCGAGGAGCACCGGCATCTCCAGGGCATCGCGCACGGGGATGTCGACGCGGTAGTCGTTCAGCGCGACCGTGTGCAGCTCGAGGGCGCGGGCGCCGCGGCCGTCGATCCCGGCGGCGGCCAGCACGTCGCGCAGCAGCGGGCCGGTGAAGCGGGCGCGTCGTCCGGTGGCCTGGCGGTCGTCGGCCTCCAGCTGCCAGGTGCCCAGGGAGTCGAGGAGCGCGAGGTCGAGGCGCAGGTCACGGCCCACGTTCGGGCGCGGGACGTCGCGCAGGGTCAGCACCACCGGTCCGGTGGGGGCGGGCAGCGCCCCCTCGTGCGGCGCGGCCGGGCTCACCCGGACCGCCCCCTCGGTGGTCGAGGCCGCGCGCACCGGAGCGCGGGTCGGCTCGTCGCGCAGGGTGTTGACCACCGCACCCACCAGCGAGAGCGCCACCAGCGCCATCGCCACCGCGGCCGCCACCCCCCACCAGCGCGGACGACGCGCGGGGCTCTCGTCGGCGTCGGAGCCGAGAAGCTCGCCGTCGACGGCCTCGGCGGCGCGGCCGGCCGGGTGCGCCCGGTCGGCGGCGGAGGCGCGGGAACCGCGCGTCACCGACGATCGATCCATCTGCCTGTCCCCACCTAGAATCGCGGCGTGAGCGACACCGTCGACCTCGGCGCCCTCGATGCGCTGGCCGCGCAGATCGGGGAGGCCGAGACCCTCGAGGTCGTGCGGTTGTTCGTGCAGGCGGCACCGCAGCGCGACGCCGCGCTCGCAGTGTCGCAGCCCGACCAGGTGGCGCGCGCCGCGCACACCGTGCGCTCGGGTGCGCGGCTCGTGGGCGCCGCCGCGCTCGCGGAGTCCACCGGCCGGCTGCAGCAGTCGGCCGAGGCCGGCGCCGCCGACTGGCAGCAGCAGCGCGACCGTCTCCGCGAGCAGCTCGCGGCCGTCGTCCACGAGCTCGAGGGCTGGCTGACCACCCGGGGCTGACGCCCGATGCGGGTGCGGGAGGTCGGGCGGCTCACGAGACCGCCCAGCGGGAGCGGAGGGCCTCCGTCTCCGGGGCCTCGAAGCGGAAACCCACGCCGCGCACGCTGACGATCAGGCGTGGACGACGGGAGGGCTCGCCGAGCTTCTTGCGCAGGTTGCCCACGTGCACGTCCAGCACGCTGGACCCGACCGCCGGGGCGGCGCCCCACACCTGCTGGCTCAGCTGGGTGCGGCTCACCGTGGTGCCCGGCGAGCTGGTGAGTCGGTCGAGGATGTCGAACTCGGTGCGGGTCAGGTGCAGGCGCTGGCCGTGGAGGCTCACCTCGCGGGCGGCCGGGTCGAGCCGCAGCGGGCCGTACTCGCGCACCTCGCCGTTCTGGCCCGCCACCGTGCGCGGACGCCGCTGCAGCGCGCTCACCCGCGCGCCGAGCTCGGCCGGGGAGTAGGGCTTGGTGACGTAGTCGTCGGCTCCCGCCTCGAAGCCCTTCACCAGCTCGGCCTCGCCGTCGCGGCCGGTGACGACCATCAGGTAGGCGTCGCTGAAGGTGCGCACCTGGCGGCACACCTCGATGCCGTCGAGGCGGGGCAGTCCGAGGTCGACCATGACCATCTCGGGAGCGAGGCTGCGCACGGCCGCCACGCCGTCGGCGCCGTCCGCGACGACGGTGACGTCGTAGCCGGCGTCCTCGAGCACGTGCCGCGCGAGTGCGGCGAACTCCGGTGCGTCCTCGATCACGATGGCGCGCGCTGTCATGACCCCGATCCCCCCGTTCCACGAGCCGAGGCGGCCCGTGGGCGACATCGTGGCACGCACCGGCACCGTGCGGGGCAGGATCCGGGGTTCGGGTCGACGTGGCCGACACCACCCCGGCCACCGGGCAGGGGCCGCGCAGGTAGTTTCGGATCCGTGACTACGACCCCGTCGGCCACCGAGCGCGCGGCCTCCCACCGCGCCCGCCTGCTCGACGGTCTCGCCGACGCGGTCCGCGCCGACCGTTTCGCGGCGGTGAGCGTGGCCGACGTCGTGCGCCTGGCGCGCACCTCGCGCCGCACCTTCTACGAGCACTTCGCCAGCCTCGAGGAGTGCTACGTGGAGCTCATGCGCCGGGAGAACCGGCGCATCATCGCCGCCACGGCCGAGGCCGTCGACCCCGCCGCCACGTGGGACGCCCAGATCGGGCAGGCCGTCGCCGCCTGGGCCCGCGCAGCGGTCGACGACCCGCTGCTGGTGCGCAGCTGGATCCGCGAGCTGTCGTCCCTGCCGGCCGGACGCGAGCTGCAGCGCGAGCTGCTGGAGTCCTTCGTCGACCTCACGAGCGCGCTCGCGGCGCACCCCGGGATCGCCGCCTCGGGGATCCGGCCGCCGTCGCGCGCGGCGACCGTCGTGCTCCTCGGCGGTCTGCGCGAGCTCCTCGCCACCTCGGTCGAGGACGGCGCGCTCGAGGACCCGGCCGCCGTCGACGAGCTGGTGCGCACGGCCACGGCCGCCTCGATCGCCCTCGTGGCCGCCGAGCTGTAGCCCCGTCGCCTCGCGCGGGCACGCCGGTCGGCGGGATGGGACGCCGGCGTACCAGCGGCCGCCGTGCCCCTACGATGCCGACCGTGACCGCGTCCGATCGTGCACCCCACCACCGGACCTACGCCGGTCGGTCCTTCGACGAGCGCGACGCCGATCGACGCGAGCGGCTGTTGAGCGCGGCGCTCGAGCTGTTCGGTTCCGAGGGGTACGGCCGGGTGCCGGTGGAGCGGCTGTGCAGCACCGCGAAGGTGTCGACCCGGCACTTCTACCAGCGCTACCAGCAGAAGGAGGACGTGCTCCTCGACCTCTACGCGACGCTGGCCGGCAGCTCGTACGCCGCCGTCGTCGCCGCGCTCGAGGTGCAGCGCGAGGCTCCTGTCGAGGCGCGGCTCTCCGCCGGGCTGCGCGCCTACCTGGGGCCGCTGTTCGCCGACCCGAGTGCCGCGCGGGTGGCCTTCGTTGAGGCCATCGGCGTGAGCCCGCGCATGGAGGCGCAGCGGGTGGAGCTGCGCAACGCCATCGTCGAGGTCCTCGAGCGCGAGGCGGCTCTCGCTGTCGAGCGCGGCGAGGTCCCCGCGCGCGACTACCGCTTCCTCGCGCTGTGCCTCTTCGGCGCGATCACGGTCGTCGTCCACGACTGGAGCCTGCACCCGGACCCGGCGTCGTCCGCCGCGGGGATGGAGGACCAGCTCATCGACGTCGCGCGGAGCCTGCTGCTCATCCTGTGACCGGCACCGGGGCGTGCCGGCCGAGGAAGTCGAGGTAGTCGCCGACCGCCTCCTCGAAGGCCTCGCCGAGGTAGATGTCGAAGTGCCCCACCGGGTAGGTGCGGATCTCCGCGCGCGGCGCGCGGCTGAGCTGGCGCCGCGCGGTGCCGGCCGGCGCCACGGTGTCGGGGTCGCACAGCGCCACGAAGATGGGGCACGCGATCCGCTTGGCCGAGCGCCCCGGCGCGTAGGTGAGGATGTCGAACAGCGACCGCGCCGTCAGCCGGTTCTGCCGGTCGGGGGCGTCGCCCGAGAGCGCATCCATGCCGGGGGCGGCGTCGGGTGCGGTCATGAAGGCCACCGAGCCGGGCGCGCCGGCGTTGTCGGCGTAGAGCGGCTCACCGCCGCGAGCGGCGCGCACCTTGTCGCGCACCGCGAGCGCGGTCAGGCGCGCGGACGTCGAGGGCCGCACCGCCAGCGAGGAGGCCACGCCGTCGGTGAACGGGCACTGCGCGATCGCCGCGGCCAGTCGGGAGTCGCGGGCGGCCATGCTGATCGCGTGCCCGCCGCCGAAGCTGGTGCCCCACACCGCGACGTTCTCGGGATCGACACCGGGCAGTGAGCGCACGTGCGCCACGGCCGCCGTCCAGTCGTCGAGCTGGGCCGGCACCGAGAGCCACTGCCGCGGGCTGCCCTCGCTCAGGCCGAAGTAGCGGTAGTCGAAGACGAGGCACACGTAGCCGGCGGCGGCGAAGCGCTCGGCGTAGGCGCCCATGCCCATCGACTTGGTGGCCCCGAGCCCGGCGGCGATCACGACCGCGGGCCGCAGCACGTCCGGGTGCGCGGTGCTCCCGGCCGGCCGGTACAGCCAGGCGTGGCACCGGCTCCCGTGGCTGTCGAACCAGACGTCCTCGCGCACGGGCGTGTTCTCGGCAGGCATGCGCACATCCTGCCGCCGCCCACCACGCCGCGGCGCCCAGGTGGCACATTTGGTACGCCGAGGGGGCGCATTGGGTGCGCCGAGGGGGCGCATTTGATGCGTCGAGGGGGCGGGTTTGGTGCGCCGAGGGGGCGGATCCGGTCAGCCGAGCAGAGCGGTGCGGGCCAGCTGCTGGAGGCGCTCCACGTGACGACGGGTGGGCTCCTCGCGCGGGTCGAAGGCCTTGGTGAGCGCCATGCCGCGCAGGCTCGTGAACACCACCTCGCGCACGGCCTCGTAGCCGGGCCGGGCGACGAGCTCGGGGCCGAAGAAGTCGTCCATCGACTCGCGAACGGCCCGGGCGATCTCGCGCTCCCCCGGCAGCAGCGCCTCGCGCAGCGAAGGTCGGGTGCGGGCGGCGACCCAGAGCTCGGTGGCCGCCCAGAAGTAGGGCTGGGTGAAGGTCTCGGCCATCGTGGCCACCACGGCGTCGATGCGCGGGCCGAGCTCGTCGGGCCACTCGTGGCGGGCGCCGAGCTCGCCCACCCGCGCGCGGGCGAGGTGCTGCGAGGCGGCGATGAGGAGCGCCTCGCGCGAGGGGTAGTGGTGCAGCAGTCGCCCGCGGGTCACGCCCGCCCGCTCCTGGATGCGCAGGGTCGAGGCCCCGGCGTAGCCCTCCTCGAGCATCACCTCCACGGCGGCGTCGAGGATGCGACGGCGCACGTCGACGCTGCGACTCTGCACGGCGCGGGGCGCCGGCGTCTGCGTCATGGCGGGCTCCCTCGGGCTGCGTGCCAGGCTGGTGGACGACGTCCGGGCAGGCTACAGTCGCAGTAACCGGTCAGCGCTGACTGTTTAGTCCGCGGAATGTCGCCCGCTCCACCGCAACCCGCGCCCCGCACCTCGCACCCGTCGAAGGAGATCGCTCGATGAGCACCTCGCCGTCGCTCAACCACCGTCTGGGCTTCTACACCGACGACCACGAGGCCTACCGCGCCTCGGTGCGGGAGTTCGTCAAGCGCGAGGTGGAGCCCCACTACCTGCAGTGGGAGGAGGAGCGTCTCGTGCCGCGCAGCGCCTGGCTGGCCGCGGGTGCGAACGGCATCCTCGGCGTGGCCGTGCCCGAGGAGTTCGGCGGCGGCGGCGAGTCGGACTTCCGCTTCCCGATGGTGGCGGCCGAGGAGATGGCCGCGGTCGGCGCGAGCTCCTACAGCCTCGGGCTGCGGCTGCAGGACGACATCGTGCTGCCCTACTTCCTCGACCTCCCGAGCGAGGAGCAGAGGAAGGAGTGGCTGCCCGGCATCGCCAGCGGCGAGATCATCACCGCGATCGCGATGACCGAGCCGGGTGCCGGCTCCGACCTGCAGGGCATCCGCACGAGCGCCGTGCGCGACGGCGCCCACTGGGTGCTCAACGGCGCCAAGACCTTCATCACCAACGGCATCAACGCCGACCTGGTGGTCGTCTTCGCCCGCACGGACCCCGACGCCGGCTCGCGCGGTTTCTCGCTCTTCGTCGTCGAGCGCGACATGCCCGGCTTCGAGCGCGGTCGCAAGCTCGACAAGGTGGGCATCCCCGGTCAGGACACCGCCGAGCTCTTCTTCTCCGACGTGCGTCTGCCGGCCGAGAACCTGCTGGGTGAGGAGGGTCAGGGGCTCATCTACCTGATGCAGCGCCTGCCGCAGGAGCGGCTCTCGCTCGCCGTCCAGGCGCTCGCCGGCGCGGAGGCCGCGCTGGCCTGGACGCGCGACTACGTCTTCGAGCGGCAGGCCTTCGGTCAGCGGGTCGGCGACCTCCAGGCCACGCGCTTCGAGCTCGCCGATCTCGAGACCGAGGTCGAGGTCGGCCGCGCCTACGTGCAGAACGCCGCCCTCGCACTGAATGACGGCACGCTCACCACGGCCGAGGCGTCCAAGGCCAAGTTGTGGCTCACTGAGATGCAGGTGCGCGTGACCTCGCGCTGCCTGCAGCTCTTCGGCGGCTACGGCTTCATGAACGAGTACCCCATCGGGCGCGCCTACCGCGACTGCCGGGTGCAGACCATCTACGGCGGCACCAGTCAGATCATGAAGGAGATCATCGGCCGCGACATCGCGGGCCGGTACCGCGACTGACGCGATCCGGCCCGCCGCCCACCCCGCCCCGAGGCGGGGCCGAGGTCACTTCGCGCGGTAGCGGGCCGCCTGGTCGCGCCCGATGATCTCCTTCATGATCTCGGTCGTCCCGCCGTAGATCGTCTGGATGCGGGCGTCGCGGTAGGCCCGGCCCACCGGGTACTCCAGCATGTAGCCGTAGCCGCCGAACAGCTGGACGCAGCGGGTGGTGATCCTCAGCTGCAGCTCGGTGAGCCACCACTTGGCCTTGGCGGCGTCCACCGCGGTGAGGTCCTCCTCGTTGAGCGCCTCGACGCACCGCTCGATGTAGGCGCGGGCGACGTCGAGCTCGGTCTCCATCTCGGCCAGCTCGAAGCGGGAGTGCTGGAAGGAGCTGATGGAGGACTTGAAGGCGGTGCGTTCGGCGGTGTACTCCAGCGTCTGCTGCAAGGTGGCCTCGGCCGCCGCCAGCGCACCCATCGCGATGTACATGCGCTCGCGAGGCAGGCGCTGCATCAGGTAGGGCAGGCCCTGGCCGACCTCGCCGAGCACGTTGTCGGCGGGGATGCGCACGTCGGAGAAGAAGAGCTCGGCGGTGTCCTGCCCGTCGAGCCCCACCTTGCGCAGCTGGCGCCCGCGCTCGAAGCCGGGCATGTCGCGCTCGACGACGAACAGCGAGAAGCCGCGCGAGCCGGCGTCGGGATCGGTGCGGGCGAAGACGACGACGTGGTCGGCCTGGATGCCGCTGGAGATGAAGGTCTTGGCGCCGTTGAGCACCCAGTCGGAGCCGTCGCGCACGGCTCGGGTGGAGATGCCCTGCAGGTCGGAGCCCGCGCCCGGCTCGGTGAGGCCGAGGGCGCCGATGAGCTCGCCGGCGGCCATGCCGGGCAGCCAGCGCTTCTTCTGCTCGTCGCTGCCGAGGTCGACCAGGTAGGGCGAGACGAGGTCGTCCTGCAGGCCGAGGGTGAGCGCGTAGGAGGTGGCGTTCACGCGCGCGGTCTCCTCGGCCACCACGCAGCGGAAGCGGTAGTCCGGCTCGCCGAGACCGCCGTACTCCTCGGGGATCAAGAAGCCGAGCAGCCCGATCTCGGCGGCCGCCGTCCAGGCGCTGCGGTCGACGGCTCGCGCGTCCTCCCACTCCTCGACGCGGGGGGCGACCTCCTTCTCCAGGAAGGGCCGCACCGCGGCGCGGAACTCCTCGTGGACCTGGTCGTAGAAGCGCGAGCGCACGGCACACCTCCGGGTGAGCATAAGATGAGTTATGATTCGGGCGGTTCCAGTCTAGAGGAGGCTCCCGATGCCGTTCGCCGACAGCGACGAGGTCCGTGACTACATCGGCGGCGTCTTCGTCGACGCCTTCGCCGACACCGAGGTCGGCCCGAAGCTGCGGGCCACGGGCCTGGTGCTCGGGTTCGTGCTGAGCGATCCGGACACCGTGCTCGTGGTCGACACCGCCACCGGGACCGTCGGCGACAGGGCGTCGATGCCCGCGCCCACCGCGACGATGACGATGTCGGCCGACATCGCGAGCGCCTATTGGCAGGGCAAGGTGAGCCTCCCGCTCGCGATGGGGCGCCGCCAGATCAAGGTCGAGGGCAGTGTCGCGGCTCTGCTGAAGCTCGCCCCGCTGTCGACGAAGCTCATGCCCGCCTACGTCCAGCGGCTCGAGGACGACGGCCGCCACGACCTGCTCGTCTGAGCCCCTCGCCCGCGGCGGCCGGCGCCGCTCAGGACCGCTTGACCCGCGCGGCGTAGTCGGCGCGCGCCGCGGCGTCGAAGCGCAGGAAGGTGTCGTAGGCGCCCATGCGGGTGTTGAGCGCGTCGCGCAGGCGTCGGCCGAGGAAGGGCTGGGAGCGCAGCATCGGCCCGACGATGCGCGGCACGAAGACGTCCTTGCGCCCGGAGTGCAGCGCCTCGACGATACCCGCGGCGACGTCCTCGGGCTCGATGTTGGCGATGCCCTTCAGGCCCGAGGTGCCGGCGACGAGGTCGGTGTTGGTGAAGGCGGGCATCACGCAGGTCAGGTGCAGCCGCTCGCTGCCGAACTCCACGCGGGCGGCCTCGGTGGCGTGGATGACCGCCGCCTTCTCGGCGCAGTACGTGACGCCGCCGGGGATCGGGGCCAGGCCGGCGGTCGAGGCCACGTTGACGACGTGCCCGTGGCCCTGGGCGGTGAAGCGGCGTAGGGCCAGGCGCATGCCCGTGAGCACGCCCTGCACGTTGATGAGGAGCGAGCGGTGCTCGACGTCGTCCTCGAGGTCGAGGAAGGGGCCGATCGGCATCACGCCCGCGTTGTTGATCATCACGTCCAGGCCGCCGAGCCAGGCGGCGGCCTCGTCGACGAAGGAGGCCAGGCTCGCGGCGTCGGTGACGTCGAGGCTCAGCGCCAGCGCGCGGTCGCCGAGCCCTGCGGCGGCCTCCTTGACGGCCACCTCGTCCACGTCGCCGAGGACGACGCTGGCCCCCTCGGCCAGGCATGCGCGCGCGGTCGCCAGGCCGATGCCCCGAGCGGCTCCGGTGATCGCGACGCGGCGTCCGTGCAGCCGCCGTGTCGGGGTCTGTGATGTGGCCATGGGGTCCCCCTCGGGGTGTGCGCGGGCGGCCTCGTCGCCGCTCCTCCCCGCGAGCATAAGTCAACTTATGGAATGGTGAAAGAGGGTGGCGCTCAGCGGCTGCGGACCGCCTCCGTCGTCCAGCCCGAGGCCTCGACGACGGCGACGAGGATCCGCTGGAGGACGGCGTCCAGGTGCTCGGGGCGCGCGTCGTTGGCCTCGATCTGCTCGAACCCCACGAGCGTGAACATCGCCATCCGGGCGAAGTGCCGCGCCTCCTCGGCGTCGTCGAACATCTTCGACATCGCCCGGAAGATCGCCTCCTCGCGCAGCCGGTCCACGCGCGCCTGGGTGGCGGCCACCGTCGGATCGGCCAGACTCCAGGCGCGGATCGCGGCCTCCGAGCGGTGAGGGGTGCTCAGCGCGCGCTCGCGCAGCAGGGTGAGTGCCGCGATGGGGTCCTCGGCCTGGTCGGCGAGCTCGGCGATCTGCAGGGTGCGCTGCTCGGTCCAGTGCTCGAGGAAGCGGCCGGTGAAGTCCTGCCAGCTGCCGAAGTGCGTGTAGAAGGAGCCGGTGGTCACCCCGAGGGCCTGGCACAGCCGCTGCTGCTTGAGCGCCGGGTAGCCCTCGGCGGCCAGCAGGTCCATCGTGACGTCGAAGTAGTCCTGTGCTCCCACGCGTCGCGCCACGGCGACCCACCCCCTCGCTCCCGGGCCGCGCCCGATCTCCGACGACCCTAGTGGCCGCCGGGCCGGCTCAGAACAGCGCGCGGATCACGCGGCGGGTGAGTCGGTTGTAGGGCGGGTAGACGATGCGGGGGTCGAAGCCGGTCGGCCGGCTCACGTGCGAGGAGCGGTGGCTGAAGGCCTCGAAGCCGTAGCGCCCGTGGTAGGCGCCCATCCCGCTCGTGCCGACCCCGCCGAAGGGGAGGCCGGGGGCGAGCACGTGCACCGCCACGTGGTTGGTGAGCACCGCGCCGGCGCTCACGCCGTCGCGGAAGCGGCGGGCCACCGCGTCGTCCTCGGTGAACACCGAGGCCGCCAGCGGCTTGGAACCGGTGGCGATGTGCTCGAGCGCGGCGCCGAGGCCGTCGACCGGCACGAGCGGCAGGATCGGCCCGAAGATCTCCTCCGTCATCAGAGGGCTGGCCACGTCGGGGTCGAGGACGACGGTCAGGTCGGCCCGGCCCGCGTCGACGTCGATGTCGCCCCCCGCGATCACGCTGCCGCCGTGGGCCTCGAGCAGGCCGCGCAGGCGGGCGGCGTGCCGGCTGTTGACGATCGGCAGGCGTCGGCCGCCGTCGCCGTTGGGGCTGAGCGCGCGCAGCTCATCGAGCAGGGCCCGCTGGAACGGGGCGAGCACGGACCGCTCGACCATCACGTAGTCGGGTGCGACGCAGGTCTGCCCGGAGTTGAGCAGCTTCGTCCAGGCGATGCGGCGCGCGGCGACGGCGATGTTGGCGTCCTCGGCCACGTAGATGGGGCACTTGCCCCCGAGCTCGAGGATCACCGGTGTGAGGTGCTGGGCCGCGGTGGCCATCACCGCCTTGCCGATCTCGGGGCCGCCGGTGAAGAAGGCGAGGTCGAGGCCCTGCTCCAGGATCTCCTGGGTGACCTCCGGCCCGCCCTCGAGGACGACGAACGCGTCGGTGTCGAGGTGGCGGCGCACCAGCTCGCCCAGCACCCGCGCGGCGTTCGGCGTGTGCTCGGAGGGCTTGAGGACCGCGCAGTCACCCGCCGCGATGGCGGCCACGAGGGGACCGAGGGTCAGGTAGAAGGGGTAGTTCCAGGGCCCGATGATCACCGCGACGCCGAGCGGCTGGTACTCGATCCAGGCCTTGCCGGGCTGCTGCGAGAGGGGCAGTCCCGCACGCTGCGGGCGCATCCACCGCTGCAGGTGCTTGCGTGCGTGGCGCGCCTCGGCGGCCGTCGGTGCGACGTCGCCGAGGTAGGTGTCGTTCGCCGGGCGCCCGAGGTCGGCCTCCAGGGCGGCGGCGATGGCGGGCTCGCCCTCCTTGAGCAGCCGCTCGAGGGCCGCCAGCTGCTCGAGGCGCCAGCTCGCCGGTCGGGTGCGTCCGGTCGCGTGGGTCGCTCGCAGCCGGGTGACGGCCTCGACCGCCGTCTCCTGGCCCCGGCCCGACTCCCGCCCGGCCGACTCGTGCGCGCGGGTGCTGGTCATCGCTCCACCTCGGTGATCACTCGGGCCGCAGGGCCTCTCGACAGTGGTCGTAACTTAACTTATGGTCGCCCTCGTGACCAGCCTCACGTCGTACGACCCGATCGACATCTCCAGCCACGCCTTCTGGGCGGGCAGCGACCGCGAGCGCGACCTCGCCTTCGCCGAGCTGCGCCGCGAGCGCCCGGTGTCGTGGCACCCGCCGGCCGAGGGCTCGCTGCTCGGCGAGCCCGACGAGGCTGAGGGCGATGGCGGGCGCGGGCCCGGCTACTGGGCCGTCGTCCGCCACGGCGACGTAGAGGCGGTGAGCCGCGACCACCGGCGCTTCTCCTCGGCCCCCGAGCACGGGGGCGTGATGTTCGAGGACGTTCCCGCCGAGGTGCTGGAGATGACCCAGTCGATCCTCGCCATGGACGAGCCGCGGCACAACGTCACCCGCCGGCTGCTCGCCTCGGCCTTCACGCCGCGCCGGATCCGGGTGATCGAGGAGCAGATCCGCGCCCAGGCCGCGGCGATCGTGGACGCCTTCCTCGACGAGGGGCCCCGCGACCTCGTCGAGCAGGTGTCGACCCGGTTGCCGCTGTGGACCATCTCGGAGATGCTCGGCGTGCCGCAGGAGGACCGCGCGCGCGTCGTGGGTGCGGTCGACCAGATGGTCGGGCTGCACGACCCGGCCTACGTGGGCGAGTTCGGCGACCCGCTGATGGCGCTGATGATGGGGATCGGCGACCTGCACGACGTCGCTCAGAACCTCATCGACGCCCGTCGCTCGCAGCCCGCGGACGACCTCATGAGCGCCCTCGTCCAGGCCGAGGTCGACGGCGAGCGCCTCAGCGACGACGACATCCGCTCCTACTTCGTGCTCCTGGCCATCGCCGGCAACGACACCACGCGCAACACCACCACCCACGGCCTGCTCGGCCTCGCCGAGTTCCCCGACCAGCGCGACCTCCTCCTCGCCGGCGCGGGCGCGGATCTCGAGCGACACCTGCCGGGCCTGGTCGAGGAGTCCATCCGCTGGGGCAGCGCCGTGATGACCTTCCGCCGCACCGCCCTCGAGGACGTCGAGCTGGGCGGTCGTCGCATCGCCGCCGGCGAGAAGGTGGTGCTGTTCTACTCCTCGGCCAACCGCGACGAGACCGTGTTCGCCGACCCGTGGCGCTTCGACCTGACCCGCGACCCCAACCCGCACGTCGGCTTCGGTGGCGGCGGCATCCACTACTGCCTGGGTCACCACGTGGCACGCGCGCAGCTGCGGGCGCTCTTCCGTGAGCTGCTGACCCGCGTGCCCGACCTGGTGCTCGGTGAGCCGGAGATGCTGGCCGGCCACTTCATGCACGCGGTGAAGCGGCTGCCCTGCTCGCGGTGAGGCCGGCGGGGCCGCGACACGCCGGGGAGAGCGGATCGCGGTTCTGGTGAACCCTCGCGCCACCCTCGGCGTGTCGCGCCTTGTCGGCGTCCGTCTACTATCTCGCTCGTGGACCTCCAACCCCTGGCGTGCAGCTACGACGCTGACTCCGCCACCCTCTTTGTCTCCGGCTCGGTCGACGAGGTGTCCGGGGTGGTGCTGCGCTCGAAGATCGTCGAGCACTCCGACGAGTACCGCCGCGACCTGACCCTCGACCTGTGCGGGGTCGACCTCCTGCCGAGCCTCGGCATCGGCGTCATCGCCGTCGCCCAGCGCAACGCCGACCAGCTCGGTGCCACCATCGACCTGGTGGCTGCCCCGGGCTCGGTCGTGCAGCAGGTGCTCAACGTCTGCGGACTGCCCTACTCCGTGCGCGAGCGCTGAGCGCGCGCCGTCGGCCGGTCCCGCTCCCGCCGGCCCCGCCGGGTGCACCGCCGCCCGGGTCATCCAGATCACCCAGCTTCACCCCCGACCCCACCGGATCCATCGCGGGAGATCGGTTACCTCTCGGACGACCCCTGCTCCACCCCGGCCCCCACCACCCCGTTCGCCGGGCCCCCCGACGCCGATCATCGAGGTCCCTCGTGCACCACATCCCCGCGGTCACCGCCGCTCCCGTGGTCCTCGACCCCGTGGCCCTCGATCCCGCGGGCGGGGCGTCATGAGCGCCTCCGGCGAGGGCGCGGAGAAGGCGAGGCGCGCGTTCGTGCGCGTGCTCCTCGTCGACGACGTGCCGACCTCGCGGGAGGCCGTCCGCGCGGCGCTGTCCCAGGCGGGCGGCTTCGACGTCGTCGGCGAGTCCGCCTGTGACGACACCGCCGTCGCGCTGGCCCGCGACCTCGCGCCCGACGTCGTCGTCCTCGACCTCGGGCTGCCCGAGCTGGGTGGTCGCGAGCTGCTGCTGCGCGTGCAGGAGCACGCGCCCACGGCAGGGGTCGTGATCGTCTCCAGCCCCGACTCCGACCACGGCGCGAGCGACTTCAGCGACACCGCCCACGACCTGTCGCGCGACGCCGAGGTCGAGCACCTCGTCGACGTGCTGCGCCGCGCGGCGGGAGCCACCGAGGGTCCGAGCTCGCTGGCCCTGCCGTGCGACCTCGCCGAGGTCGGGCGGGCCCGCAGCTTCGTGCGCGACCGGCTCCTCGAGTGGGAGCTGCCGCACCTGGTCGACATCGCCCACCTCGTGGTGAGCGAGCTGGCCGCCAACGCCGTCAACCACGCTCACTCGGCCTACGAGGTGAGCGTGTCGCGCGCCGCCGCCTCGGTGCGCATCGCCGTGCGCGACCACGGGCCGGGCATGCCGGCGCCGGCGGTGCAGGAGATCGGCTCCGAGGACGGCCGCGGCCTGCTGCTGGTCTCCGCCATGGCGCAGGCCTGGGGAGTGGAGCCTCGCACGGGCGGCAAGATCGTCTGGGCCGACCTGCGCCGGTGACGCCCGGCCGCGTGCCCAGGGCCCTCGTAGGCTCGCGGCAGGCCCGGCTCCGGCCGCGCCAGTCCCGCTCCCCGCAACCTCTGAGGAGTCCTCTCGTGCGCACTCTCGGCTGTCGCCGGCCTCCCGTCCGGTCCGTGCCGCTGCGACGTCTCGCCCTCGTCGCGGCCGGCCTGCCGCTCGCGCTGAGCCTGGCCGCGTGCGGCTCCGACGACGGCGCGGGCGCAGCGGGCGACGGCGACCCGGGGAGCAGCGGCGCGGTCATCGACCCCGCGGCCACCCCGACGCTGTCGAGCGGAGCGGCCGGCGCCGACGAGCAGAGCAAGGTGGCCGGCGCCGTCGAGGCCGTCACCACGATCGCCCCCGCGCTCGAGTCGGCCGTGCGCAGCGAGACCTACCCGATGAGCCTCGACGAGGCCCGTGAGCGCATCGAGGCCGCCGGGCTCACCCCCGCCGCGCCCCTGGTGGTCGGCGGCTACCTCTACCACCCCGAGTCGGTCGAGTTCACCCTGTGCATCGAGGACTCCACCACCGGCGCCTACGCCACCTACGACACCGGGCCGATGGCGCCGGGCGCCGCCGCCCCGAGCGGCGGCTGCCAGACCGCCGACCTGTCCCCCCGCTGACCACCCCGCCTCTCGGAGGAGCGATCCCATGGCCCGCACCATCGCCACCGCGACCCGCGTCGAGATCGACGAGCTGCTCGACTTCGTCCGGCCCCGCCACCACTTCCTGCTCATCACCCGTCGCTCCGACGGCTCGCCGCAGGCCTCGCCGGTGAGCGGCGGCGTCGATCCCGAGGGCCGCCTCGTCATCGCCACCTACCCCGAGCGGGCCAAGGTGCGCAACGCCCGCGCCGACGCGCGGGTGAGCGTCGTCGTCCTCAGCGACGAGTGGGACGACGCCTGGGTGCAGGTCGACGGCACCTGCGAGGTGCTCGACGTCCCCGACGCCCTCGACGCCTTCGTCGACTACTTCCGCTCCATCGCGGGCGAGCACCCCGACTGGGACGAGTACCGCCAGGCGATGATCGACCAGGGCAAGTCGCTGCTGCGCATCACCCCGGAGCGCTGGGGCCCCATCGCCACCGGCGGCTTCCCGGCCCGGCTCGCCGACTCCTGAGCCGCCGCGCCCACGCGCCGCGCCACGCTGACCCTGTGGCTACCCTGAGCCCGATCGGACCTCCGGGCCGCACGGCCCCGACCGCAAGGAAGCACGATGCTCTCACTACTGGCGAAGGCGGGCTCGACCGTCCTCACGGGTCTCGTCGGCGCTGCCGCCTGGGACGGCGTCAAGAAGGCCGTCGACGGCGGGGTACTGCGTGAGACGGCCGTGAGCACCGCGGCGGCCGGCCTGCGCGGCAAGCGCAGCCTCGAGGCCGGGGCGGAGCGCGTCCGGCTGGCCACCGGCGACATCGTGGCCGAGGCACGCGAGCGGGTGGGCGAGCAGGCGCCGCCGCCGGGTTCCGATCTCGTCGGCCACGGTCACGACCACGACCACTGACGTCGGTGGACGAGCAGCCGGTCTCGCCGGCTCAGGTGCCGCAGGGCCCTGAGGCCCCCCGCCTCGTGGCACTCGCCGCCTCGGCGGGTCGAGTCCGTATCAGCGTGCCCGCGCTGCGCGGCTCGCGCGGACGCGCGGTGCACGCCGAGGAGATGCTCGACGCCGTTGAGGGCGTCCGCGCCGTCCATGCCTACTGGCGCACCGGGCAGGTCGTCGTGTGGTTCCGGCCCGGGGCCTGCGACGTGGACCGGCTGGTCGCGATGCTGGGCGGGCTCAGCGCGGTGCCTGCGCTCCCGGCCGAGCGCCTCCCGCGCTCCGACGAGGTCTCCAACGGCGACATCGTGCGGATCGCCCTGGGCGGCGCGGCGCTGCTCCTGCTGGGCGGACGCCGCTACGTGCTCCGTCGTCCGCCGGTGCTGGGCCCGACCTCCCGCACGCTCGCCACGGGCGTCACCATCGCCACCGGCTATCCCTTCCTTCGCGGCGCACTCCGAGGGCTCGCGGGTGGTCGCGGCCTCGGAACCGACGCGCTCGTCTCGGCCGCCACCGTGGCCAGTCTCGCGCTGCGCGAGAACGTGGTGGCCCTCACCGTGCTGTGGCTGCTCAACATCGGCGAGTACCTCCAGGACCTCACCCTGCGGCGCACCCGTCGCGCCATCCGCGACCTCCTCACCGGGGCGCAGGACGACGCCTGGGTGCGCCGCACAGCGCTCGACGGCACCACCGTCGAGCAGCGGGTGCCCATCGAGGACCTCCGGGTGGGCGACCTCGTCGTCGTCCACGACCACGTGGCGCTGCCGGTCGACGGGGAGGTCGTCGAGGGCGAGGCCGTGGCCGACACCTCGGCCATCACCGGGGAGACCCTGCCGGTCAGGGTCGAGACGGGTCGGATGCTCCACGCGGGCACGGTCGTGATGAAGGGTCGCATCGTCGTGCGCGCGAGTGCCGTCGGCCGCGACACCGCGATCGGCCGGATCATCACCCGCGTCGAGGAGGCGCAGCACGACCGGGCGGCGATCCAGACGGTCGGTGAGAACTTCTCGCGGCGTTTCGTCCCGGCGTCGCTCCTGCTGGCCGCCGGCACCTTCGTCGTGACCCGCGACGTCCGGCGCGCGATGACGATGCTGCTGATCGCCTGCCCGTGCGCGGTGGGCCTCTCGACCCCCACCGCCATCAGCGCTGCGATCGGCAACGGCGCTCGTCGCGGCATCCTCGTCAAGGGCGGCTCGCACCTCGAGCTCGCCGGTCGGGTCGACGCCGTCGTCTTCGACAAGACCGGCACCCTCACCATCGGCCGACCGGTGGTCACCAACGTGGTGTCCTTCCGCAGCGACTTCGAGGCCGAGCAGGTGCTGGCCTACGCCGCGAGCTCGGAGATCCACTCGCGCCACCCGCTGGCCGAGGCCGTCATCCGCTCCACCGAGGAGCGCCACATCGCCATCCCCGAGCACGAGGAGTGCGAGGTGCTGCTCGGGCTGGGCATGCGCACCATCGCCGATGGTCGCACCATGCTGCTGGGGAGCACCGCGCTGCTGGAGCGCGAGGGAGTGGGCGTCACCGCCGACGCGCTGGCGTGGGTCGACCGCCTGCGGGCGGCGGCCGAGACCCCCCTCCTGCTCGCCATCGACGGGCGTCTCACCGGTCTGGTCAGCCTGCGCGACACCGTGCGTCCCGAGGCCCGCGACGTCATCGAGGCCCTGCGGGCCGACGGGGTGCGGCGCATCGTGATGCTCACCGGCGACCATCCGCAGGTCGCGGCGGCGGTGGCCGCCGAGCTCGGCATCGACGAGTGGCGCGCCGAGGTGATGCCGGAGCACAAGCAGGACGTCGTCAGGAGCCTGCAGCAGGAGGGCCACACCGTCGCGATGGTGGGCGACGGCACCAACGACGCCCCGGCCCTGGCGCTGGCCGACGTCGGCATCGCGATGGGCATCGGGGGCACCGACGTGGCGCTCGAGGCCGCCGAGATCGCCCTCGCGGGCGACGACCTCACCCGCCTGCTCGACCTGCGCGAGCTCGCCCGCCACACCGTGCGCACGATCCGGCAGAACTACGGCATGTCGATCGCCGTCAACGCGGTCGGGCTGGCCGTGGGCGCCGGAGGGGCGCTCTCGCCGGTCGCTGCTGCGCTCCTGCACAACGCCTCATCGATCGCGGTGGTGGCCAACTCGGCCCGCACCACCCGCCACCAGCTTCCGTCGTCCGCCCCCGCCTCCGCTCCTCGGGCTGCGGCGGTGCCATCGGTGTCGGTGTCGGAGCCGGCGCCGGGAGCGGTGCTCGGGGTCGACGGCTGTCGCAGCGGCTGGGTCGGGGCCGTCTGGACGCCGGGCGCTCCCGCCGTCCAGGTGGTGCGTGCCGACGACATCGACACGCTCGTGCGCCTCGCGCGTGCCCAGCACGACGTCCGGCTCGTGGGTATCGACATCCCCATCGGCCTGCCCGACGACAGCATCCGGCAGGCCGACGTGCTCGCGCGGCGGGCCCTGCCCGGCAAGGCGTCGTCGATCTTCACCACGCTGACGCGCGCCGCCTACGCCGAGACCGACCGGGCGAGCGCCGACGCGGTCAACCGCCGGCTCACAGGCCAGGGCGTGGGGGCCCAGGCCTTCGCGATCGCAGCCAAGATCCGCGAGGTCGACACCTGGTTGCGCGAGGGCGGGGCGTCGGAGGCCGGGATCGAGATGATCGAGGTGCACCCGGAGGTCACCTTCGCCGCGATCAGCGGCGCGCCGATCCGCGCGCCGAAGCGCACGCCCGAGGGCCGGGCGTTGCGGATCGCGGCCCTCGCCGCGGTCGGCATCGAGGTGCCCGACCCGCTCGTGCCGGCGGGGGAGCGCGGCGTCGCGCCCGACGACGTCGTCGACGCCTGCGCCGTCGCGTGGACGGCGGCGCGCCGCGCCGCGGGCGAGGCGGAGTGCCTGCCCTCACCGCCGGAGAGGTTCAGCGACGGTCTGCCGGCGGCCATCCATCGCTGAGCGGCGCCCGGGTTGGGGCGGTCTCCTAGGTTCGAGAGGTCCCGTACCGCCAGCGCCAGGAGTCGCCCCGATGATCGTCATCACCGCCAAGTTCCGCATCAAGCCCGAGCACGCCGACGCCTGGCCCGAGATCAGCCGCTCGTTCACCGAGGCCACCCGCGCCGAGCCCGGCAACCTGTGGTTCGACTGGTCGCGCAGCCTCGAGGACCCCACCGAGTACGTGCTGGTCGAGGCCTTCCTCGACGACGCCGCCGAGGCCCACGTGACCTCCGAGCACTTCAAGGCCGCCCAGGCGGAGCTGCCCGGCTACCTGGTTCAGACCCCGCGCATCGTCAACGCCACCGTGCCCGGCACCGACTGGTCCGAGCTCGGCGAGATGGCCGTCGGCGACTGATCGCCCGCGGTGGGCGGCGCGGTGCGCACGACGTGCTGGTCGCGGCCGCGACGCTTCGCGACGTAGAGCATCCGGTCGGCCGCCTCCAGGAGGTGGGCCGCCGAGAGGCCGGCGCCCTGCACGGACCTCGGCAGGAGCACGCCGCCGACGCTGGCCGTCACGCGCCGCGCAGGTCCCTCCGGTGAGCCGGCCGCATGGTCGCGCACGGCCCGCACCAGGGCGCTGGCGACGCGCTCGGCGTCCACCAGGTCCACCCCCGGCACGAGGACGGCGAACTCGTCGCCGCCGATGCGTGCCAGCAGGTCGTCGGTGCGCAGGCTCGTGCGCAGGCGGGCCGCGAGGTCGACCAGCAGGCGGTCGCCGGCCCCGTGGCCGACGAGGTCGTTGACGTCCTTGAAGTGGTCGAGGTCCAGCAGCAGGAGGGCGCCTCCGGCCACCTGCCCGGGCAGGGGCGGTCGGCAGGCGGCGGCGAGCTGCTCCTCGAACCAGCGACGGTTGACCAGGCCGGTCAGCGGGTCGTGGTGGGCGAGGTGCTGCAGCCGGGCCTGCAGCCGCATCTGCTCCGAGACGTCGACCACGGTGGTGACCACCTCGGGGTCGCCGTCGTCGGCGCGGAGCAGGCTGCTCGACAGGCTGAGGGTGCGCACGCGGCCCCGGGCGTCGCGTACCTGCCAGACGGTGCCCTCGTCGCGCGCCGCTCGCGTCTCGTCGTCCACGGTCGCCCGCAGGTGCGCCGCGAGGGTGTCGTCGTCGGTGCGCGCGGACCACTCGCTGAACAGCGAGTCCTCCAGCCGCTCGGGGGAGCGGCCCAGCAGGGCGCTGAGCGCGGGGTTGACCCGGCGCAGCCGACCGTCGGCGTCGAGCACCGCGATGCCGTGCGGGGCGGCGTCGAAGAGTCGCTCGGCGCGGTCGCGGGCGGCGGCGATGTCGCGCTCGCGGGCCCGGTCGAGGGTCACGTCGCGAGCCACGACCAGCAGCTCCGGGCCGCCGTCGTGCCGCCCGGGCAGCGCGGTGGCCGAGACCTGCATCTGCCGACCGTCCTCGGTGGGCATCTCCTGGGTGACCTGCTCGCCCGCGCGCACCTGCTCCACGAGCGTATCGAGGGTCGCGGCGTACTCCTCGGGTGCGAGCGCGGTGAGCGGGACGCCGCCGGCCGACGCCAACGCCGGCGTCCACGGTCCGGCGCCGGCGACCCGACCGATGCGCAGCTCGGCGTCCACGGTCATCACGGTGGTCTCGGGGAGGCTGCCGAGCAGCACCGCCCACTGCGCCTGCGACTCGCGCAGCTCGGCGATCATGCGCCGCTCGTGGTCGCGGGTGAATGACAGGGCCAGCCCCACCGCCATGGTCAGCAACACGTAGAGCTGGATCACCAGCGCCCGGTGGGTCGGGTCGTCGACGACGGCGAACGGACCCTGGCCGTTCAGGGTGAAGGTGATCACCAGCCCCGTGCAGAGCACGCCGTGCAGCGCCGCCACCGCCGGCCGGCAGCGCAGACCCACGAGCAGGGTCGGCGCCAGGACGAGGAAGGCGAGCGAGTGGCCGGCCGGACCGCGGAAGACGGCGACGTCGAGTGCCACCGTGGCGACCGTCGCCGCGGCCGCGATCCCGAGCCCCCGCGCGGTGCCCGGTCGGGGCCGGGGACGGCGCAGCTCCCGGACGCCGAGGAGCCCGATCAGGGCCACCGTCACCAGGCCGACCGTGTTGCGTCCCCACCACACCCAGAAGCCGAGCACGTCGAGGCGTCCGGAGGCGGCCCAGACCACGAGCGTGCCGATCCCCGCCGCGCAGAGGCAGGCCAGCGCCGCCGCCGCTGCGAGGGCGCCGAGCGAGCGGACGTCGTCCACGCGCACCGGCGCCGTCGCCGGCCGACCCGGTCCTGCCTGCCGGGGTGCCAGCACGGTGACCACGACGGCCTGCACCGTGTTGGTCAGCCCCACCAGCGCCGCCACCTCGGCGGTGGCGCCGGTGAGGAGGTAGGCGAGCACGCTGCCCGCGGCGATCCCCGCGAGAGCGGCACCGAGGACGACGGGGCCGCGGCGTCGGGCCCACAGGGCCCAGAGGGCACCGATCCCGGCGGCCGGGCAGACGAGGCTCAGGTGCGGCTCGGCGATGATCGTGGCCCGACCGAGCAGGGCGGCCCCGAGGAACACGACGAAGGACGACGCGCTGCACACCGTCGCGTGCAGCGGCCCGGGGCCGAGGTCGAGCCGACGCGGGAGCATGCCGGATGATCGGCCGGCGACGCGGCGACCTGAGCCTTTCACCCAACCTGATCGACGAAGATTCTCACTCGCGTGTGACGAGGGCGCGCGCGGGTAATGACGGAGCAGTCGATGCCGTCCGGACTCGGGCCGCCGTCGGCAAGGCCCCGGCCAGGTTGGCGCCGTGTGCGGCCGGGGCCGCTCCCCCTTCTCCCGGCGCTGCCCTCTCCCCGCGCTGCGGCCACAACCACGACCGCGACCGCCGTCCGGTGAGGACGACGGTCGCGGCGGCGGCGACCCGCGGTGCGCGGGCGGGGGGTGGCTCAGGCGGCGAGCTGCAGCTCGTCGGTGCCGATGGCGGCGCGCAGGTCCTTGAGGATGCGCTGGAGCAGGCGCGAGACCTGCACCTGGGTCACGCCCAGCTCGTCGGCGATCTCCTGCTGGGTGAGCTGGTCGTAGAAGCGCATCCGCAGGATCCAGCGATCGCGCGGCTTGAGGCGGCGGCACGCGGGGCCGAGCATCGCCACCGCCTCGCCGTGGGCGAACCCGGTGTCCTCCTGCGCGAGGAGGTCGCCGAGCGCGCTGCCGGAATCCGAGACGGGCTCGTCGAGCGAGGAGGTGCGGGCGAGGTCGCCCGACCCCTTGACCTCCTCGACCTCGGCCGGGGTGCAGCCGAGCTCGTCGGCGATCTCGGCGATCGTCGGCGGCCGACCGAGCACCTGGCCGAGCAGCTCCTCGGCCTCGACGAGCCGGGGGCGCATCTCCTGCACGCGACGCGGCGGGCGCACGGCCCACGTGGTGTCGCGGAAGTAGCGCTTGAGCTCGCCGAGCACGCTGGGGACGACGAAGACGAGGAGGTCCTCGCCGCGGGCGGGGTCGAAGTTCTGCACGGCGCGGGTGAGCGCGAGGCTCGCGACCTGCTCGAGCTCCTCCATCTGCTGGCCGCGGTTGCGGTAGCGGGCGGCAAGCGAACGAGCGACCGGCAGGTTGATCACGATGACCTCGTCGATGAGGACGTCGCGCTCGGGCCCGGTGAGCTGCGAGGCACGGGCGAGCAACTCGGCGGTGCGCGCCTTACGCTCCTCCGAGGCGGCGCGGCGGTTGCCGCGCGGGGACCAGGCGGGGCTGGTCGGGATCGTGGGGATGGTGCTGGTGGTGAGAGGGGCGACAGACATCAGGTACTCCCGTTGTCGGAAGTGAACGTGGCGGTTGGCTTGACCACGGTTGGTGCGTCGCAGGTATTACTGCCCCGGTAGTTGAGTACGAAACCTCAACATGCTGTCGAAGTTGTTCAATTTTCTACGAGTGCTCCGAGGGCCCCTCGATCGCCCGCACCCCGGCGCGGTGGCGGCGGGCGAGGTCGGCGTAGTACGGCGCGTTGGTCTCGACCCACACGGCGGCGCCGGTGCCCTCGATCGGCTTGCGCACCTGGGCGGGCGCGCCCGCCGCGAGCACGCCCTCGGGCACCGTCGTGCCGGGGGTGATGACCGATCCGGCGGCCACCAGCGAGCCGGCGCCGACGCGGGCGTCGTCCAGCACCGTGCTGGCGTTGCCGAGCAGACCCTTCTCGCCGATCGCGGCGCCGTGGAAGACGCAGCCGTGGGCGATCGTGGCGTGCGGGCCGATCTCGACCACCACCTCGGGCGCGCCGTGGACGACGGAGTTGTCCTGGATGTTCGAGCCCTCGCGCACGATGATCGTGCAGATGTCGGCGCGCAGCACCACGCCGTACCAGATGCTCGCCCCCGCCTCGACGCGCACGTCGCCGATCAGGGTGGCGGTGGGCGCCACGAAGGCGTCGGGATGGACCTGGGGGCTCTTGCCCTCGAACTCGAACAGCGGCACCCGCCCAACCTAGTGGGCCGATGCCGCTGCTCGGTGTGCTGCGGTGCGGTCTGCTCAGCGCGCCCGGCGGGCCATGCGCTCCATGTCGAGGATGACGACCGAGCGGGGCTCGAGGCGCAGCCAGCCGCGCGAGACGAAGTCGGCGAGCGCCTTGTTGACCGTCTCGCGCGAGGCGCCGACCAGCTGGGCGAGCTCCTCCTGCGTGAGGTCGTGGTGCACGTGGACGCCGTCGTCGGCCGTGCGGCCGAAGCGGTCGGCGAGGTCGAGCAGCGCCTTGGCGACGCGGCCCGGCACGTCGGAGAAGACGAGGTCGGCCACGACGTCGTTGGCCTTACGCAGGCGGCCGGCGAGCTGCGCGAGCAGTCCGCGCGCCACCGCGGGGCGGCCCTCGAGCCAGCGCAGGAGGTCCTCGTGGGACAGCGAGGCGAACTCGGCGTCGGTGACCGCGGTGACCGTGGCCGAGCGCGGGCCGGGGTCGAAGAGCGAGAGCTCGCCGAACATCTGACCCGGGCCCATGATCGCCAGCAGGTTCTCGCGCCCGTCGGACGACGTGCGACCCAGCTTCACCTTGCCCTCGAGGACGACGTACAGCTTGTCGCCGCTGTCGCCCTCGTGGAACAGAACCTCGCCGCGGCGAAGACGCGTGGTCGCCAGGGACGTGCGCAGTGCCGCCATCGCCTCGTCGTCGAGAGCGCTGAACAGTGGCGCCTGACGGAGAACGTCGTTGTCCACTCTTCCTCCAAACTCGCGTGCGCCGCAGTCCGCCCTCACAGGGCGGAGACACCGCGTGCGCATGGGCATCCTAGCCAGTGGGCCAGGTCACATGGTGCCACCGGGGCCCTCGGCGCGGCTCGCGACGAGTCCGGGCGACGGCGTCGGCAGGCGGGCGCGAGGCGCCGATGCGTACGCTGAGCGACGTGGGGGAGACCGTACGGCCGCGCAAGGCCATCGACATCGGCGCGGAGACCCCGACGGGGCTGGTGCGCCGCGCCCGCCGCATCGATCGCGTGCTGGCCGAGACCTACCCGGATGCCCGGGCCGAGCTCGACTTCGACGACGCGTTCCAGTGCCTCGTGGTCACGGTGCTGTCGGCGCAGACCACCGACAAGAGGGTCAATGCGGTGCGCCCGACCCTCTTCGCCGCCTATCCCGACGCCGCCGCGATGGCGGCCGCCGACCGGGCTCACCTCGAGCAGATCGTCGGACCGCTCGGCTTCTTCCGCGCCAAGACCGAGTCGCTGCTGAAGCTGAGCAGCGACCTCGTCGAGCGCTTCGACGGCCAGGTGCCCGGGCGCCTCGAGGACCTCGTCACCCTGGCCGGGGTGGGGCGCAAGACGGCCAACGTGGTGCTCGGCAACGCCTTCGACGTGCCGGGCATCACCGTCGACACCCACTTCGGCCGCCTCTCGCGACGACTGGGCTTCACCGAGGAGACCGATCCGGTGAAGGTGGAGCACGCCGTCGGCGCGCTCTTCCCCAAGCGCGACTGGACGATGCTCTCGCACCACCTCATCTGGCACGGGCGCCGCCGCTGCCACGCCAAGAAGCCCGCGTGCGGAGCCTGCCCGGTGGCTCGGTGGTGCCCCTCCTACGGCACCGGGCCGACCGACCCGGTGGAGGCCGAGAAGCTGGTGCGCACCGAGGGGCCGAACTGATGCGGCGTCGCGTCGCCGCGACCGCGCTGGTCGCCTGCGGAGCGCTGCTCGTGGGCTGCAGCGACGGCGGCTCGTCGTCCGCGAGCGCCTGCGACATCGACGTCACCACGCCTGACCTGGCGCGCGACCGCACGGCCGCCGGTATCGCCGACTGCGACTGGCCCGAGCCCGGCACCGAGGGGGCGGGCGCTGCGGCGAAGCTGCCCGACGTCCGCCTCGAGTGCCTGGGAGGCGACACCGCGCGCTCGCTCGCGCAGGTGCCCGGCCCCGCGGTGATCAACTTCTGGGCCTCCAACTGCGGGCCGTGTCGCAAGGAGATGCCGGTGCTGGCCGAGTTCGACCGCCGCTACGGCGACCAGGTGCGGGTGATCGGTGTCGACCACCTCGAGACCTACCCGGGCGCCGCCCTCGACCTCGCCCGGCAGAGCGGCGTGCGCTACCCCTCGCTGGCCGACCCCTGCGGCGCCCTGCAGAAGACCGACCTCGTCATCCAGGGCAAGCCGCAGTTCGTGTTCGTCGCCCCCGACGGCTCGACGACGCAGGTGCCGGGCGGCATCGACTCGCTCGAGCGGCTCATCGAGCTGGTGCGCACGGGCACCGGCGTCGACGTCACCGCGGCCCGGGGCGGCGCCGGGTGAGCGCCGGCGCGAGCGTCCCCGCGACGCCGGCCATGCCTCCCGAAGTCGCGGCCGCCCTCGTGGACGACGTGCCCACCGCCCTGCCCGCCGACCTCCCGGCGTGGCTGCTGCCGGTGGCCGACGGAGCGCGGCGCATCCGGGGCAGCGACCTCACCGCCTTCCTGCCCCCGGAGGACGCCGAGGTGCGCCGCGGAGCGGTGCTCATGCTCTTCAGCGACGGCGAGCAGAGCGAGGGGAGCGCGGACGGACCGGGCGGCGACGTCCTGCTCACCGAACGCGCCCACGACATGCGCTCGCACCCGGGCCAGGTGTCCTTCCCCGGCGGCTCGATCGACCCCGGCGAGACGCCGGTGCGGGCCGCGCTGCGCGAGGCCTGGGAGGAGATCGGCGTCGACCCGGCCGAGGTCGCGGTGTTCGCCACGCTGCCCGAGCTGTGGCTCCCGCCGTCCAACTTCGCCGTCACCCCGGTGCTGGCCTGGTGGCGCCGCCCCGGCGAGGTGCGCGTCGCCTCGCCCGAGGAGGTCCACGCCATCCACCGGGTCGCACTGGGCGAGCTCGTCGAGCCGGAGTACCGCATCGCCGTGCGCCATCCCGCCGGGTTCACCGGTCCCGGGTTCCTGATCGGACCCGACAAGGACGTGATCCTCTGGGGGTTCACGGGCGGGATCCTGACCCGATTCCTCGCCTTCCTCGGGTGGCTCCCTCCGGTGGACGATCCGCCGGTGCATGATCTGCCCGACTACATGCTCGCCGAGTACGAGCGCCGGGTGCGGCGCGACGGCGGGCGGGCGCAGGACGCCATGGACATCGACGAGGAGGTGACGGGGTGAACCTCCTCGACTGGCTGCTGGTGCTCCTCGTGCTCGCCTATGCCCTGTCGGGCTACTGGCAGGGCTTCGTCACCGGCGCCTTCGCCACGGTCGGCCTGCTCGCCGGCGGCGTGGGCGGCATCCTGCTTGCGCCCGTGGTGCTGGGCCGGCTCGACCCCTCGCTCGCGGTCTCGCTGGGCGCGCTGTTCATCGTCATCCTCTGCGCCTCGCTCGGCCAGGCGCTCCTGCAGTACGCCGGCGCGCGGGTGCGCGAGCGCATCACCTGGCAGCCCGCGCGGGCCCTGGACGCCGTCGGCGGAGCCGTGCTGAGCGCGTTCGCCGTCCTGCTCGTGGCCTGGGCGCTCGGCGTGGCCGTCTCCGGCACCCGGATCGGTCCGGTCACCGAGCTCGTGCGCAGTTCCACCGTGCTCGCGAAGGTCAACGGCGCCCTGCCGGGCGCGGCGCCGCGCACCCTGCAGGCCTTCAACAACGTGGTCGGCACCGGCTTCTTCCCGCGCTACCTCGAGCCGTTCGCCCCCGAGCAGATCGTCGAGGTCGCCCCGGGGCCGGGCACCCTGCCCCGCGACCCCGCCGTGCGGGCGGTGCGCCAGAGCGTGGTGAAGATCCGCGGCGCCAACAACTGCGGACGCGGCGTCGAGGGCACCGGCTTCGTCTACGCCCGCAACCGCGTGATGACCAACGCGCACGTCGTGGCGGGCGTCAGCGATCCCGAGGTGAGCATCGACGGCGGCACCGAGCTGGCGCGCGTCGTCCTCTACGACCCCCGCCTCGACGTCGCGGTGCTGGCCCTCGACACCGGCGACACCCGGGCGCTGCGCTTCGACTCCTCCACCGGCGCCGGCGACCCCGTGGCCGTGCTCGGCTTCCCGCAGGACGGCCCGTTCAACGCCCAGACCGCCCGCGTGCGCGCGCAGCAGAACCTCCGCTCGCCCGACATCTACGGCGCGGGCACGGTGGTGCGCGAGGTCTTCTCGCTGCGCGGGCTCGTGCGCCCCGGCAACTCCGGTGGCCCGATCGTCACCCCGGCCGGCCGCGTGGCCGGCGTGGTCTTCGCCGCCTCGGTCACCGACCCCGAGACGGGGTACGCACTGACGGCCAACCAGGTGGCCCAGCGCGCCGCCGAGGGACGGCAGCGGGGCCGCGACGGCGGCGAGGTCGACACCGGTCGCTGCGCCTCCTGACCGTGCGCCCCTCGCGGGCTGGGGCAGACTGGGGGCCATGACAGGGTCGTCGATGTATCCCGCGTTCCCGGCGCCGAGCGAGCGCGCCGTCCAGTTGTTCGACGAGATGCGACGATTCGTCGAGGACGAGGTGCTGCCGGCCGAGGAGGCCTACGAGCGCTACCGCGAGGAGGTCGGCCCCGACGACCACGAGGTGCCGCCCGTGGTGGAGGAGCTGAAGAAGAAGGCGCGCGATCGCGGTCTGTGGAACCTCTTCCTGCCGCACGAGTCGGGCCTGACCCAGCTGGAGTACGCCCCGATCGCCGAGCTCTCGGGCTGGAGCCCCGAGCTCGGGCCGGAGGCCATCAACTGCGGCGCCCCGGACACCGGCACCATGGAGCTGCTGCACCTCGTGGGCACCCCCGAGCAGCAGCAGGCATGGCTCACCCCGCTCCTCAAGGGCGAGATCCGCTCCGCGTTCGCGATGACCGAGCCGGCCGTGGCCTCCTCGGACGCCACCAACATCGAGACCCGCATCGAGCGCGACGGCGACGAGTACGTCGTCAACGGTCGCAAGTGGTGGATCTCGGGTGCGGCCGACCCGCGCTGCCGGGTGCTCATCGTGATGGGCAAGACCGACCCCACCGCCGCCACCCACCGCCAGCAGTCGATGCTCATCGTGCCGATGGACACCCCGGGGCTGAAGGTCGAGCGCTCCTACCCGGTGTTCGGCCGCCAGGACCAGCACGGGCACTGCATGATCTCCTTCACCGACGTCCGCGTGCCGGTCACCAACCTGCTCGGCGAGGAGGGCGGCGGTTTCGCCGCCGCGCAGATGCGCCTCGGCCCGGGCCGCATCCACCACGTCATGCGCGCCCTCGGAGCCGGTGAGCGGGCGCTGGCGATGATGGTCGAGCGGGCCCGCACGCGCACGGCCTTCGGTGGTCTGCTGGCCGAGCAGTCCTCGGTGCGCGAGAAGATCGCCGAGTCGCGCATCGAGCTCGAGCAGGCCCGGGCGCTGTGCCACCTGGCGGCGCGCACGATCGACGCCGAGGGCAACAAGGCCGCCCGCCACTACATCGCCGCCGCGAAGGTCGCCGTGCCCCGCGCGGTACTCAACGTGATCGACCGCGCCATCCAGATCCACGGCGGCGCCGGCGTCAGCGACGCCACCGTGCTGTCGTCGCTCTACGGCTGGCACCGCGCGATGCGCATCTTCGACGGCCCGGACGAGGCGCACCTGACCACGCTGGGTCGCGCCGAGCTCTCCCGCGACCCGCTCTTCACGCTGCCGCGCGGGCTGCACGACCAGTTCCGCTGACCAGCTGAGCCCCCGACCGGCTCCCCACCGCCCGACCAGAGAAGGACCGCTCCCGTGCCCCTCGTCGACTACGCCTTCGCCGACGGCGTCGCCCGCATCACCCTCGCCGACGGCGATCGCGGCAACGCCATCAACTTCGAGTCGGTGGCCGCGCTGCACGACGCCGTGCGCAGCGCCCACCGCGACGCCGCCCGCGTGATCGTGCTGGCGGCCGAGGGTCGCTTCTTCTCCGTCGGCGGCGACCTCGGCACGATGGCGGCCGCCGACGACCGTCGCGTCGCCCTCGACGACCTCGCCGAGGCGCTCCACCGCGTGGTCAGCGAGCTCATCCGCAGCGACGCGGTCGTGGTGAGCGTCGTCCACGGCACGGCGGCGGGCGCGGGCTTCCCGCTCGCGGCGGCGGGCGACGTCGTGATCGCGGCCGAGGGCGCGAAGTTCAGCCTCGCCTACGGCAAGGTCGGGCTCTCGCCCGACGGCGGCAGCTCGCTCATGGTGCACACCCTCGGCCTGCACCGCACCCTGCGCCTCGCGCTCCTCGGCGACCTGCTCACCGCCGCCGAGGCCCACGCCGCCGGCCTCGTGGCCCGTGTCGTGCCGGCCGACGAGCTCGCCGCCACGGTGGAGGAGGTCGTCGCGGTGCTGGCCGCCGGCTCCGGCTCCGCCAACGCCGCCGCCAAGCGCCTGCTGCGCCGCGCCGCCGCCCCCGACCCCGAGGCCGCCCTGCGCGAGGAGTCGCTCGCCATCAGCGCCCAGTCGGTCACCCCCGACGGCCTCGAGGGGGTCGCCGCCTTCCTCGCCAAGCGCGCCCCCTCCTTCAACGCCTGACGCCGAGAGGGCGCGGTGCGGCTGCCGAGAGAGCGCGGTGCGGCTGCCGAGGGGGCGCGGTGCGGCTGCCGAGAGGGCGCGGTGCGGCTGCCGAGAGGGCGCGGTGCGGCTGCCGAGAGGGCGCGGTGCGGCTGCCGACAGGGCGCGGTGCGGCTCCCGAGAGGGCGCGGTGCGGCTCCCGAGAAGGCGCGGTTGATGGCGACGGCCTGGCCTCGCTAGAACGTGTTCCAATTTTCTGGCACCATGCTGGGGTGACGACGACGCCCGACGTGTTCGATCCGGTCGACCTCGGGCCGGTGCGCCTGCGCAACCGCACGGTCAAGGCGGCCACCTTCGAGGGCCGCACGCCGCACGGCCAGGTGACCGACGAGCTCATCGCTTATCACCGCGCACCCGCGGCGGGCGGGGTCGGGCTCACCACGGTCGCCTACCTCGCGGTGGCGCCGGAGGGTCGCACCCACCGCGAGCAGATCGTGGTGGGGGAGGACACGCTGGCGGGCCTGTCGCGGCTGGCGGCCGCCGTCCACGAGGAGGGCACGGCGATCGCCGGGCAGGTGGGCCACGCGGGCCCCGTGGCCAACGGTCGCTCGAACGGCGCGGCGGCGATCGCGGCCAGCCCGATGCCGAGCCCGCTGTCGATGCAGATGGTGCGCGCGGCCACTGAGCGCGACCTCACCCGCGTGACCCGCGCCTACGTGGACGCCGCGCGCGTGCTCGTGCGGGCCGGATTCGACGTCCTCGAGCTGCACATGGCGCACTCCTACCTGATCTCGTCCTTCCTCGCGCCAGGTCTGAACCGCCGCCGCGATCGCTGGGGCGGTCCGCTCGAGCGGCGGTCTCGGCTGGCCCGACAGATCGCCCGGGTCGTGCGCGAGGAGGTCGGTGACGCGGCGGCGGTGACGGCCAAGGTGTCGCTCTCGGACGGTTTCGCCGGCGGCGTCACGACCGAGATGGCGCTGGACCTCGCGCGCCTCCTCGAGGACGACGGCCACCTCGACGCCCTGCAGCTGTCGGGCGGCTCCTCGCTGATGAACCCGATGTACCTCTTCCGCGGGGGCGTGCCGCTGCGCGAGTTCGCCGCCTCGATGCCGCTGCCGGTGCGCCTGGGCATGCGGACGCCGATCGGCTCGGGCTTCCTCAAGCGCTATCCCTTCGAGGAGGCCTACTTCCGCCTCAAGGCGCTGCAGATGCGCGAGGCGGTCGCGATGCCGCTCATGCTGCTCGGCGGCATCAACGACCTGGCCACGATGCGCCAGGCGATGGCCGACGGGTTCGACCTCGTGGCGATGGGTCGCGCCCTGCTCCGCGAGCCCGACCTCGTCGCGCGGCTGCAGGCCGGCGAGGCCGCTCGTGGCGTCTGTTCTCACTGCAACCGCTGCATGCCCACCATCTACTCCGGCACCCGCTGCCCCGAGTGGTCGGCGGATCAGGTGATCGCGGTCGGGGCGGCGGGGCCGCTGGCGGCAGATTCACCGGCCGGCCGGTGAATCTGGCACCTGGACGACGGAGTTCCGTCGTCCAAGACGTAGAAACGTCGTCCAGGTCCGACGACCTCGACGCCGCCCCTACCCAAGAACTAGAACCTGTTCTAGATTGACCCGCATGTCCAACGGCGCCCAGGTCATCCCCGACAAGCCCCTCCGCGTGGTCGTGTGGTCCACCGGCACCATCGGCCGCTACGCCATCGCCGGCGTCGACGCCCACCCCGACCTCGAACTCGTGGGCGTGTGGACCTCGACGCCCGAGAAGGAGGGCAAGGACGCCGGGGAGCTGGCGGGTCTGGGTCGCGAGCTCGGCGTCCTCGCCACCACCGACCGCGACGCGCTCGTGGCGCTGCGGCCCGACTGCGTCGTCCACGGGGCGATGACCGACGACCGGGTGTTCGAGTCGATCGAGGACCTCACCGGCCTCATTCGCGACGGCGTCAACGTCGTCTCGTCCGGGCCGGTGATCCTGCTGGCGCGCGACGGCACGCTGCCGCCGGAGATGATCGAGGCGATCGACGAGGCTGGTCGGCAGGGGGAGGCGAGCCTGCACGTCAACGGCATCGACCCCGGCTTCGCCAACGACCTGCTCCCGCTCGTGCTCACCTCGCTCTCGCAGCGCATCGACCACGTGAAGGTCAGCGAGATCGCCGACTACTCGACCTACTACCAGCCCGTCGTCATGCGCGACCTGTTCGGCTTCGGCCAGCCGCTCGACTTCAACGCCCTGCTCTGGGAGCCGGGCATCCTCACCACCGCGTGGGGGCCCGTCGTCCGCGTGATCGCGGAAGGGCTCGGGGTCGCCCTCGACGAGCCGCTCGTCGAGGAGGTCGAGCGTCGCCCCGCCCCCCGCAGCGTGAGCACCGTGTCGGTGGAGGTGCCCGAGGGGTCGATGGGGTCGGTGCGTTTCCGCGTCATCGGCACCGTGGACGGCGTCCCGCGCGTCACCCTCGAGCACGTGACCCGCACCGACGCGAGCGCCGAGCCCGACTGGCCCATGCCGAACGAGGGCGACGGCTGCTACCGGGTCGAGATCAGCGGCGAGCCCTGCATGAAGCTCGAGTACACCCACCACGGCGAGCACGGCGACCACAACGTCTCGGGCATGATCATCACCGCCCAGCGCCTGGTGAACGCCGTGCCGGCCGTGGTGGCCGCCCGTCCCGGCTTGCTCTCGGTGCTCGACCTGCCGCTCGTCACCGGCCGCGGTCTCGTCACCGGCACCCGCGCGCCCGCCGACGCCGTCGGAGCGGGCGCATGAGCATCCTCGACCGCTTCCTGCTCACCGACCACGTCGCCGTCGTCACCGGGCCCGGGCGCGGCATCGGCGCCGCCACCGCTATCGCGCTCGCCGAGGCCGGCGCCGACGTCCTCATCTCCTCGCGCACCGAGGGGCAGCTGAAGGAGGTCGCGGCCCGCATCGAGGCCTGTGGACGACGCGCGCTCGTCGTCCCCGCCAACCTCGCGCACACCGACGAGGTCGCGGCGCTGGCGCAGGCCGCCCACGACGAGTTCGGTCGCCTGGACGTGGTGGTGAACAACGTCGGCGGCACGATCCCGAACGCCTTCCTCGACACCGACGTGGCCTATCTGGAGGAGGCCTTCCACTTCAACGTCGCGACCGCCCACGCGCTCAGCCTGGCTGCGGTGCCGCTGATGCTGGCCTCCGCGGGCACCGCCGACGCCCCGCGGCAGAAGTCGATCGTGTCGATCAGCTCGGCGATGGGTCGCCTGGCCGGTCGCGGCTACCTCGCCTACGGCACCGCGAAGGCGGCGCTGGCGCACTGGTCGCGCCTGGCCGCCACCGACCTCAACCCGCACATCCGCGTGAACGGCATCCACGTGGGCTCGGTGATGACGAGCGCGCTGGAGTTCGTGGCGGGCGTGCCGGAGATGAAGGCCCAGCTCGAGGACGCCACGCCGCTCGGGCGCATCGGGGAGGCCGAGGACATCGCGGCCGCCGTCCTCTACCTCGCCTCGCCCGCCGGCAAGTACGTCACCGGCAAGCTGCTCGAGGTCGACGGCGGCATCCAGCAGCCGAACCTCGACCTGCACCTGCCCGACCTCGCGCCCAGCCCCGCGCCCAGTCCCGCGCCCAGCCCCGCGCCCGCGGAGGTCGGCTCCTAGGGTGGGAGTTATGACGAACGCACCCGGCGGACCGGCGTCCACCGGTGTGGCCACGGGCCATGCCATCTCCCCCGACTCCGGCGAGCACTGGGCCGCCGAGGGTGCGTGGCAGGTGGCCGAGGGACTGCACCGCATCCCCCTCCCGCTGCCGATGGATGCGCTGAAGGCGGTCAACGTCTACGTGCTGGAGGCCGACGACGGCCTCACCCTCGTGGACGGCGGGTGGTCCATCGAGATCGCGCGCGACCTGCTGGAGAAGAGCCTGCGCTCGGTGGGCTACGGCTTCGGCGACATCCGCCGCTTCCTCGTCACCCACGTGCACCGCGACCACTACACGATGGCCAGCGTGCTCGGCGCCGAGTTCGGTGCCGAGGTGCTGCTCGGCCGCGGCGAGGAGCCCGCGCTCGCGCTGCTCAACGACGCCGCGGACCTCGACGAGAGCCCGTTCCTCGGCGTGCTGCGCACCGCCGGCGCCGCCGAGATCGCCGAGCAGTGGGCGGCCGGCCACGACGGCGAGCTGCCCGATCCGGCCGACTGGCGTCGTCCGACGCGCTGGCTCGAGGGCGACGAGCGCTTCACCGTCGGACGCCGCACGCTCGACGCCGTCCACACGCCGGGACACACGCCGGGGCACTACGTGTACGCCGACGTCGCAGACGAGCTGCTGTTCGCCGGCGACCACGTGCTCCCCACGATCACGCCGTCGATCGGGTTCACCGTGCCGGCCGTCGACCAGCCCCTCGGGCACTTCATGGCCTCGCTCACGCGGGTGCGTGCGCTGCCCGACCTGCGCATCCTGCCCGCCCACGGGCCGGTCGCGCCGTCGTCGCACGCCCGGGTCGACGAGCTGCTCGCCCACCACGAGCACCGCCTCGACCTGTGCCTCGCCTCGCTGAAGGAACGCGGCCGGGTCACGTCGCTGGTCGTCGCCAAGGACCTCGGCTGGACCCGCCACGAGCGCGCCTTCGCCGAGCTCGACCCGTTCAGCCAGGGCATGGCCGCCATGGAGACCAAGGCGCACCTCGAGCTGCTCGTCGCCCGCGGCCAGGCCACGGCCGTCGAGGACGCCGACGGCGTGCTGTTCGCGATCGCCTGACGCCCGACGCCTGGCGGCCCCGGCACTTGGCGCGTGTTCCTGGCACTTGGCACGTGTTGCAACGCGCGCCAAGTGCGGGAAACGCCGGTCGACCGGCGATTCCTGCACCCCGGCCGAGCCCGCAGCGACAGCCACCTACAATCGAGGCACACGACAGGGGAGCCCCGGCGACGGGGCTGAGAGTGCGGATCCGCCGCAGACCCTCCGAACCTGCTCCGGCTAGCACCGGCGAAGGGAGTCCACCTCATGCGCATGCGCGCGCCGATCACGACCGCCGCGATCCTCACCGCCCTCAGTCTCACCGCGGGCGGCTGCTCGCTCGCGGGCGGTGACGACGGCGGCAGCGACACGAGCGCCGACGGAACCACAATCACCCTCGTGGCGCACGAGAGCTTCGAGCTGCCCAAGAAGCTCGTCGCCGACTTCGAGGAGAGCTCCGGTCTCACGCTGAGGATCGAGAAGCTCGGTGACGCCGGGGCGCTCACCAACCAGCTGGTGCTCACCAAGGACAAGCCCGTCGGCGACGTGGTGTTCGGCATCGACAACACCTTCGCCACCCGCGCGGTCGACGAGGGCGTGTTCGCGCCCTACGCCCCACAGCTGCCGCCGGGCGCCGAGCGCGACGAGCTGCCCGGCGACACCGACGACGCCCTCACCCCGATCGACTCCGGCAACGTGTGCGTCAACGTGGACGACGCGTGGTTCGCGAAGGAGGGCCTCACCCCGCCGGCGAGCATCGACGACCTCACGAAGCCCGCCTACAAGGACCTCCTCGTCGTCCCCGGTGCCAGCACGAGCTCACCCGGTCTGGCGTTCCTGCTGGCCACGATCGCCCGCTACGGCGAGAGCGGCTGGCAGGACTACTGGACGAAGCTGACCGCCAACGGCGCCAAGGTCGTCAAGGGCTGGTCGGACGCCTACTACACCGACTTCACCTTCTCGGGCGGCCAGCGCCCGATCGTGGTGTCCTACGACTCCTCGCCGGCCTTCACCATCGACGAGGCCACCAAGAAGACGACGACCAGCGCGCTGCTCGACAGCTGCTACCGCCAGGTCGAGTACGCCGGACTGCTGAAGGGCGGCAAGGACGGCGAGGGGAGCGCGAGGAGCGAGGCCGGCGCGAAGGAGGTCGTCGACTGGCTGCTCTCGCCCGAGGTGCAGGCCGCGCTGCCGACCTCGATGTACGTCTTCCCGGTCGACGAGCGCACCGAGCTGCCCGCCGACTGGGCCGCCTTCGCGAAGCGGCCCACCTCGACGAAGCAGGTCGATCCCGCCGAGGTCACCGCCCAGCGGCAGACCTGGATCGAGCAGTGGAACGAGATCATCTCGCGGTGATCGATCGCGCCGTCGCGACCCGGCACCTCGGCACCGCCGCGAGCGTGCTCGTCGCGCTGGTGCCGCTGGTGATCGTGGCGGTGTTCTTCGTGCTGCCGGTGGGAGCGATGCTCCAGCGCGGCCTGTGGCCCGAGGGGCGCTTCGCTCCGGGGGCGGTGCTCGACGTGCTCGCCCGCCCGCGCACCGGTCGGGTGCTGTGGTTCACGCTGTGGACCAGCACGGTGGGCACGGCCCTGTCGCTCGCGCTCGGGCTGCCGGCGGCGTACGTGCTGCACCGGCTGCGCTTCCCGGGGCGGGCGGTGCTGCGGGCCGTCGTCCTCGTGCCGTTCGTGCTGCCCACGGTGGTGGTCGGCCTCGCGGTGCGTGAGCTGCTCGGCGAGGGCGGCCTGCTCGGCGGCCTCGGCCTCGACGGCACGCCGGCGGCGATCCTCATCGGGCTGGTGTTCTTCAACGTCGCGGTCGTGGTGCGCACCGTCGGCGTGGCCTGGGAGGGCCTCGACCGTCGCCCCGCAGAGGCCGCCGCCGCCCTCGGGGCCACGCCCGCGCAGGTGCTGCGCACCGTCACCCTGCCCGCCCTGCGACCCGCGATCGTGGCGGCGGCCAGCGTCGTCTTCCTCTTCTGCGCCACCGCCTTCGGGGTGGTGCTCGTGCTCGGCGGCGTGCGCTACTCCTCGGTCGAGACCGAGATCTACCTGCTCACCGCGGACCTCCTCGACCTGCCGGCCGCCGCCGCGCTCTCGATCGTGCAGCTCGCGGCGGTGGCGGTGCTGCTGGCCGGCGTCGCCCGGCTGCGGCGCGGGCCCGACCCCACCGTGCGCCGACTGCCCGCCGCGCCCGCCTGCCCGACCCGGCGCGACCTGCCCGCCATCGGCGTCACGGCCCTCGCGCTGGTGGGCCTCGCGCTGCCGATCGCCGCGCTCGTGGCCGGCTCCCTGCGCCGCGACGGCGGCTGGTCGCTCGCCCACTACCGGGCGCTCGGGGGCGACGCCGGAGGACTGCTGCCCGGGCCCGTCACCGACGCGCTCACGGCGTCGGTGCGCACCGCCGTCGACGCCACCTGGATGTCGCTGCTGCTCGGCGGGCTCGTCGCCCTCACCGTCACCCGCCGCGTGCGCACCCGCCGCGCCCGCCGGGTGCGCGCGGGCCTCGACGCGCTCTTCATGCTGCCGCTCGGCGTCTCGGCGGTCACCCTCGGCTTCGGCTTCCTCATCGCCCTCGACTCCGGACCCCTCGACCTGCGCACCAGCCCGCTGCTCGTGCCCATCGCGCAGGCGCTCGTGGCCCTGCCGCTCGTGGTGCGCACGCTCGTGCCCGTGCTCGGCGGCATCGACGACCGCCAGCGTCAGGCGGCCGCCTCGCTCGGCGCCGGCCCCCTCCGCGCGTGGACGACGGTCGACCTCGCCGCGGTGCGTCGTCCACTGCTGGCGGCGGCGGGCTTCGCGTTCGCGGTGTCGCTGGGGGAGTTCGGTGCCACCTCCTTCATCGCGCGCCCGGCCGAGCCGACGCTGCCCGTGGTGATCTACCGACTGCTCGGACGCCCGGGGGTCGACAACGAGGGCACCGCCATGGCGGCGGCCGTGCTGCTCGCGGCGGTGACGGCGCTCGTCGTCCTCGCGGTGGAGCGGTTGCGCGTGCCCGGAACGGGAGCCTGGTGATGCTGCGGGTCGAGGGGGTGCGGGTGCTGCTCGGCGAGCAGCGCCACGTCGCCGTGGACGACGCGACGCTCGCGGTCGGCGACGGTGAGGTGCTGGCGGTGCTCGGCCCCTCGGGCTGCGGCAAGTCCACGCTGCTGCGCGCGATCGCCGGCCTCGAGCCGGTGGCCGCCGGGACCATCGCCTGGGACGACGCCGACCTCGCCGGCGTGCCGACCCACCGGCGCGGCTTCGCGCTGATGTTCCAGGACGGTCAGCTCTTCGACCACCTCAGCGTCGCCGCCAACGTCGGCTACGCCCCGCGGCTGCGCGGCGCGGCGCGGCGCCGGGTGCGCGGCGAGGTCGACGACCTGCTCGAGCTCGTCGGCCTGGCCGGCTACGGCGAGCGGCTCCCCCGCACGCTCTCGGGAGGGGAGCGCCAGCGCGTCGCCCTCGCCCGCTCGCTCGCGGCGCGACCCCGACTGCTGCTGCTCGACGAGCCGCTCAGTGCGCTCGACGCCGACCTCCGCGTGCGCCTCGCCGACGACCTGCGCCGCATCCTCCGCGACGCGGGCACGGCAGCCGTGCTGGTGACCCACGACCACGACGAGGCCTTCGCGGTGGCCGACCGGCTCGCCGTCATGCGCGGGGGGCGCCTGGTGCAGCAGGGTGCGGTGGCGCAGGTGTGGGCCGCGCCCGCGGACGCCGAGACCGCCCGCTTCCTCGGCTACCCGGTGGTGCTCGAGGGGCAGGCGGCGCGGCGGGCGCTCACCGCCGCCGGTGCCTCGGCCCCGGTGGACGCCGGCGGTGGCGGGGACGGCGGGGACGGCGGTGGGGGCGGTGGCGCGGTGCAGGTGGCGCTGCGTGCCGGCGCCGCGCGCATCAGCCCCGGCGGCGCGCTGACCGGGCGGGTGGTCGCACTGCGGGCCCGCGCCGACGGGCTCCGCGTCGACGTGGACGTCGAGGGGCTCGGCGTCCTCCCGGCGCTCGCGGGTGGGGGAGGGGGCGGGGGAGCAGACGGGGGATCGTTCCTCCCGCCGGACGTCGGGGACGCGGTGCGCGTCGACCTCGTCGCGGACCGGATCGCCGTCCTGCCCGGGTGATGAGGAGTTCCCGACCGAGGCGTGATCATCGTCCGGTCGTCACCGGGGCGGCGGCTCGGTCGAGCGCGACTACACTCGCCGTCATGTACCGCCGCGCCTACACCCTGCTCATCGGCACGGCGGTGGTCATGGGAGCCCTGGCGGTGCTCACCTCGTGGAAGTACGACCGCCCGCTGCTCGACCCCGAGGGCAGCTTCCTCGGCCCCAGCTACATCCGCCTGCCGCTGCTCCTGCTCGGCGCGCTGCTGCTCGACCTGCTGCCGCTGACGCTGTGGCAGGCCAAGGGCCGGCTCAGCCGGATGATGCCGATCGCCAAGGAGCGGCTGCGCACCCACTGGACCCGCGAGCGCGGCGTGCTGGTGGCCCTCGGCGTCGTGTGCTTCTACGTCACCTACGTCAGCTACCGCAACCTGAAGTCGTACCTGCCGTTCGTGCGCTCCGACCCGTCGTCCACGCCCGGTGAGCCGCGCGCGCTGTCGTACGACCGCGAGCTGCACATCATGGACAAGGTCATGTTCTTCGGCAACGACCCCAGCGACGTGCTGCACGCGATCTTCGGCACCAACATCGCCGCGCACATCCTCTCGCCGATCTACCTGGCGTTCCTGCCGCTGGTGCCGCTGGCGGTCACGGCGTGGCTGGTGTGGTCGCGCAACATGTCGTTCGGATACTGGTTCGTGACCTCGCAGTGCCTGGCGTGGTCGCTCGGCACGCTGTCGTACTACCTGCTGCCCACCCTCGGCCCGGGCATCGCGTACTGGCCGGAGTACCAGGTGCTGGCCCACACCGGCACCACCGACCTGATGAACTCGATCGTGCGAGCGCGCGGCGAGGTGCTCTTCGGTGGCGCCGACACCTCGGTGAACTCGATCGCCGGGTTCGCCAGCCTGCACACCGCGATCACCCTGCTGTTCGCGCTGATGGTGCAGTACACGCTGCGTTCGAAGCTGCTCAAGACGATCTTCTGGATCAACTTCGGGCTCACCATCATCGCCACCCTCTACTTCGGCTGGCACTACGTCGCCGACGACATCGCGGGCGCGGCCATCGCCGTCGTCTCCTTCTACCTCGGTGGTCTCGCGAGCGGTCAGAAGTTCGACCGCGGCCTGCACTCGCATCCGACGACCACCACCTCGCGCGTCCCCGTCGACGCCTGACGCCCGCGCGTCGTCCACCTGCGCCCTCCACCTGCTCTGGTGGCGGGCCCTCGGTGGTCGCCGCGGTTGCGCGCGCACCAACGATTTTTGTCGGGTTCCGGGGCGAAGAGCGACAAAAATCGTTGGTGCGCCGCAGATCGCCGGCCGGGTCACCAGCGCGCGTTCGGAAACTACATGGGTGTAGTTCGCAAGCCGACACGCCGGTGACGCGTGAGGTTTCTGAGATTTTTGTTCCCAATGTGACGTTTGGGAACTACGGTGACGCGGGTGCGCCCCTCCGTCACCGCCTCCGGACTGCTCGCGCTCGTGCTCGCCGCGGGGGCGCTGAGCGGCTCCCTGCCCGGCCTGCCCGGCCCCGACGCGGACGCCGACCTCCGCCGCGTCGCCGGCTCGACCTCGCCTGGCACCACGCCCCTCCCCAGCGAGGACGACGTGGCCGCCGCTCGCGCCCGGGTGGCCAGCGCAGGCACCGCGGTGGAGCGGGTCCAGGCCCGCATCGACGAGGCCGCCGCCATCGCGGACGCCGCCGCCGATCGTGCCGCCCGCGCGACGGAGGCCTACAACGGCGCCCGCTACCGCGCCCGGGAGGCCCGCGCGGCCCGCGCCTCAGCCGTCGTCGCCGCCCGTCGTGCCGCCGCCGCCCTCGTCGTGCAGCAGGACCAGTTCCGCGCCGTCGTGATCGCCACCGGCAGCCAGGGCCCCGACCTCGGTGCGGCCACCGCGCTCCTGCGGGCCCAGGGCATGGAGGGCCTGATCGACCGCGTCGCGAGCGACCGCGTGGTGAAGGACCTCCTCGCCGCCCGCCAGCAGGCCTGGGAGCAGGCCGACGCCCGCGCCCGCGCCACCCGCGAGGACGCCGTCCGCACCGCGCGCGCCGCCGAGACCGCGCTGGCCGACGCCCGCGAGGCCCGCGACCGCGCGTCGGGCGCCGCCAGCGAGGCCCTCGCGGCGCAGACGGCGCTCGCCGGCCGCCGCGAGCGGCTGGTGCGCCAGCTCGCCCGTCTCCAGGGGGTCAGCGTCGCCCTCACGCGCCAGCGCCAGGCCGGGCTCGCCGCCCGTCGCGAGGCCGCACGTGAGGCGGCGCGCGCAGCCGCCGCGCGTCGCGAGGCCGCCCGCGAGGCTGCCCGCGAGGCCGCCGCGCGAGCCGCCCGCCCGGCCCGCCCCGCTCGCCCGGCCCGCCCCGCCGGCGGGAAGAGCCCCGAGAGCCCCGAGAGCCCCGGCCGCCCGAACCGCCCGAGCGATCCGGCTCCGGCCCGCGGTGCCCAGGCCGCGATCGCCTTCGCCCGCGCCCAGCTGGGGGAGCCCTACGTGTGGGGCGCCGCCGGACCCGGGTCGTGGGACTGCTCGGGTCTGACGTCGGCCGCATGGGCCGCGGCCGGCAAACAGCTGCCGCACTACTCGGTGGCGCAGTACGACGCCGCGACGCCGATCGCGCCCGGCGACCTCCAGCCCGGCGACCTCGTGTTCTGGGGCGACAGCGGCAGCCCGTCGTCGATCTACCACGTGGCGCTCTACATCGGCGGGGGCCGCATCATCCACGCGCCGCGCACCGGTCGCCCGGTCAGCGAGGACTCCCTCTACTACTGGCGCACCCCCAACTTCTACGCACGGCCCTGACCGATCCTGAGCGGCTCTGACCGGCTCTGAGCGGCCCTGAGCCGGTGCCCGGCGGGGCGCGCAGGCGCTCTCCCGGCGAGGTTCGACGCGGTCGGCGGCACCCGCGCGTCGGCTACTTTCGAGGTATGGCCGCGCCTGCTCCCGTCCCCGCCACCTCCGCCCCCGCCGACACCCGCGAGCCCGCCGAGCCCGCCGAGGCGCACGCCTCCGTGCTCGACGGCGCACCGCTCGCCGACCTGCCCGCCGACCCGCTCGCCGCGGGCCTCACCGAGGTGCTCGACGGCCACTACGCGCAGGTGCGACGCACGGTGCGGGCCCTGCTGCCGCAGTACGCGAGCGTCCTCGAGGACGCCGAACGCCTGCCGCGCCCGGAGTTCCGCGAGCGGGTGAAGGACGTCGTCCTCGACATGGCGGGCAGCGGCGCCAGCGCAATGGTGTTCCCGGCCGAGTACGGCGGCGGCGACGACATCGGCGCCTCGATCGCGGCCTTCGAGACCCTCGCCTACGGCGACCTGTCGGTGCTGGTGAAGACCGGCGTCCAGTTCGGCCTCTTCGGCGGCGCGGTGCTGCAGCTCGGCACGAAGCGGCACCACGACGCCTACCTCGCCGACATCGTGGCCGGGCGCCTGCTGGGCTCCTTCGCGATGACCGAGATCGGCCACGGCTCCAACGTCGCCGCCCTCGCCACCACCGCCGTGTACGACCCCGCCACCGACGAGTTCGTCATCACCAGCCCCGACCACGAGTCGGGCAAGGACTACATCGGCAACGCCGCCTGCCACGCGCGCATGGCCGTGGTCTTCGCCCAGCTGGAGGTCGGCGGAGAGCGGCACGGCGTCCACGCCCTGCTCGTGCCGGTGCGCAGCGAGGACGGCGAGGTGCTGCCCGGCGTCCGCGTCGAGGACGACGGCGCGAAGATGGGCCTCAACGGCGTCGACAACGGGCGGCTGTGGTTCGACGGCGTGCGCGTGCCGCGCGAGGCGCTGCTCAACCGGTTCGCCGACGTCAGCGCCGACGGCGTCTACTCCAGCGACATCGAGAGCGCCGGACGGCGCTTCTTCACCATGCTCGGCACGCTGGTGCAGGGCCGCGTGAGCGTCGGCGCCGCCGGTCTCAGCGCGAGCAAGGTCGCGCTCACCGTCGCTACGCGCTACGCCCTGCGGCGTCGCCAGTTCGAGGGCACCAAGGACGACGGCGAGGAGCAGGAGGAGCTGCTGCTCGACTACGGCCTGCACCAGCGCCGGCTGCTGCCGCTCCTCGCGCGCACCTACGCCCTGCACTTCGCGCAGTCGCGGCTCACCGGCCAGCTGCACGACGTGTTCTCGGGGGTCACCACCGACGAGGAGTCGCGCCGCCTGCTGGAGTCGCAGGCCGCCGGGATGAAGGCCACCGCCACCTGGCACGCCACCCGCACCATCCAGGAATGCCGCGAGGCCTGCGGAGGTGCCGGCTACCTCGCGATCAACCGCTTCGCCGCCCTCAAGGCCGACACCGACGTGTTCACCACCTTCGAGGGCGACAACCACGTGCTGCTCCAGCTCGTGGCCAAGGGGCTGCTCACCGACTACGCCAGCGATTTTGAGGACCTCGACCAGCTCGGCATGGTGCGCTTCGTGGCCGGCCTGGCCGTCGACACCGTGCTGGAGCGCACGCGCGCGCACCAGCTGCTGCAGCAGGGGCGCGACCTGCTGCCCAGCGGGGTCCCCGGCTCCACGGCCGGTGCCGAGGGCGACCCGGACGCCGGCCTGCTCGACCCCGACTACCAGCTCGCGATGCTCCGCTTCCGCGAGGAGCACCTCATCGGCGGAGTGGCCCGGCGCCTCAAGCGCGGCGTCGACTCCGGCCTGGAGGCCGCCGAGGTGTTCTCGCGGGTGCAGGACCACGTCATCGCCGCCGCCCGCGCCCACGTGGAGCGCACGGTGCTCGAGGCCTTCGCCGAGGAGGTGGCGGCGGTGCCCGCCGGACCGGTGCGCGAGGCCCTCGACCTCCTGCTCGACCTCCACGCGCTCACCGTCATCGAGGCCGACCGCGCCTGGTTTATGGAGCACGGCCGGCTCAGTGCCCAGCGGTCGAAGGCCATCACCCGCGAGATCGGCGAGCTGTGCCGCAAGGTGCGGCCGCTCGCCCGTCCGCTCGTCGACGCCTTCGCCGTGCCCGAGCCGCTGCTGCGCGCACCCGAGCTGATCGGGGAGGATGGGGCGGTGGAGACGAAGCGATGAGCGGTGGACCGCTCGCCCGGGTGACGACGATCGGGTCCCGGGTGGTCGACGGCGTCGCCGGCACGGTGGCGGCCGGACTCGCCCGCGTGCCCGGCGTGGGCGGCTGGGACGACGACCCGGCCTGGGCGACGGTCTACGACTGGATGGTCGAGCACCCCCGCGTCGGGGTCCCCCTCTGGCGCCTGGGCGCCAACACCGACCTGCGCCTGCTTTACCGGGCGGCCGGCGAGATCGGAACCCTGCCGCGCGGCAGCCGCGTGCTCGACATCCCCAGCGGCGGCGGGGTGGCGCTGCGCGGACTGGTGCCGGGCCAGGGCCTCGACTACGTCGCCGCCGACATCGCGCCCACCATGCTCGAGCGCACCATGGACGCCGCCCGGGCCCGCGGCGTCGCCGACCAGGTCCGCCCGCAGGTGGCCGACGTCGGTGCCCTGCCGTTCGCCGACGCGACCTTCGACCTCGTGGTCACCTTCACCGGCCTGCACTGCTTCCCCGACCCTCATCGGGCGGTCGTCGAGATGGCGCGCGTGCTGCGTCCCGGCGGCGCGATCACGGGCAGTGCGCTCCTGGCCGACAGCGGCCCCCTGCTCGCGCCCCTGCGCCACGGCGGACGGCTGTCGGGGCTGCTCGGGCCGATGTGCACAGCCGCGGAGATCACCACGTGGTTCGCCGAGCAGGGGCTGGTCGACGTCCGCCTGCGGCGCAGCGGGGCGCTGGGCTACTTCCGTGCGGAGCGGGCGTGAGGGGCGCCTCGTGGTGACGGGTCCGCTGGGGCGCGCCGTCGGTCGGGCCACGGCCACCGCGTCGGCCGCCGCCGGTGCGGCCGCGGGCGCCGCCGGCCGCACCCGGCGCGGTGCCGCCGCCCAGCGCCGTGAGGCGGTGTTCGCGGCGCTGCGCGCCCAGCTGCTCGAGCGTCCGTGGGCCGAGGTCACCTTGGAGGCCGTGGCGAAGGACGCCGGCGTGAGCCGCCAGACGCTCTACAACTCCTTCGGCTCGCGCTCGGGGTTGGCGCAGGCCTACACCTTCCACCTCGCCGATGCGCTGTGCGAGGTGATCGCGGCCTCCGTGCAGGCCCACCCGGGCGACCCCCGGGGCGGCCTCGAGGAGGGCATCCGCGTCTACCTGGAGTTCGCCCTCGACGATCCCCTCTTCGGCCGCGTCGGCGCCGGTGAGGCGCACAGCGATCTCGCGCGGCTCGTCACCACCGACGCCCGCCCGCTGCTCGAGCGGGTGGCGGGTCGGCTGACCGAGATCGGCACGGCCGCGTGGCCGGAGCTCCCGCCCGAGCGCGCGCGGGCCGTGGCCTCCACCACCGCCCGGCTGGCGCTCAGCTTCGTGGTGACCCCGCCGGGTGAGGACGAGACACCGGCGTCGGTGGCCGCGACCATCGCCTCCGTGCTCGACCTGCCGGCGGCTCCCGCGGATCGCGGGATTCCCGGTGACACGGGTGGCCCGGGTGACCCCGGGGACGCTGCCGGCCCCGTCGGCACCGCGTAGCCCGGCAGTGCCCGCGGGGCGGGGCCGTTTCGTCACCCGTGAATGAGAATGATTATCATTCACGGGTGTCTGCCGCCCTCGCCCTCCACGACGTCCGCGTCGACCTCGGCGGCACCGACCGAATGCGCGCGATCGACCTCGCGGTGGCGCCCGGCGAACGGGTCGCGCTGGTCGGGGTCTCCGGCAGCGGCAAGTCGCTGCTCGCCGCCGCGATCGCCGGGTGCCTGCCCCGAGCCGCCCGGGCGAGCGGTGTCGTCGACATCGGTGGACGACGCCGCGATCTCGCGGCCCGTGCGCGCGACGTGCCGCCCGGTCTCGCCCTCGTGCGGCAGGACTCCTCGACGGCCCTGCACCCGCTCTACCCCGTCGGCGCCCAGCTGCGCCGGCTGTGCCGCCGGCGCGCTGCGGACTCCGGGGCCGACTCCGGGGCCGATTCCCGGGCCGAGGGCGTGGCGGGCCTGCTCGCCGCGGTCGGGCTCGGCGCCGAGCTGGCCGGGCGCCTGCCCGGCGAGCTCTCCGGTGGGCAGCGGCAGCGGGTGGCCGTCGCGGTCGCCCTCGGCTCCCGCGCCCAGGTGGTCATCGCGGACGAGGCGACGACCGCTCTCGACGGCCCCACCCAGCAGCAGGTGCTCGCCGCCCTGACCGCCCTGCCGGCCGCACTGGTGCTCATCACCCACGACCTGGCGGTCGCCGCCGAGGTCTGCAGCCGGGTCGTCGTCCTCGACGGCGGGAGGCTGGTCGACGACCTCCCCCTGGAGCGCATGCTGGCCGGCGAGGGCAGTGCCCCGACCCGCGCCCTGGCCGCCGACCTGCCGACCGTGGCCGGGAGGGCATGAGCCGTGGGTCAGCCCTCGGGGTCGGCGTCGCCGGCCATGCTGCGAACGCGCGCGCTCACCGCCCGGGCCGCCACCGGCGAGCAGGTGCTGCACGGCATCGACCTCGAGCTCGGCGCGGGGCAGTGCCTCGGCGTCATCGGCGCCTCGGGTGCGGGCAAATCGACCCTGGTGCGCGCGTTGCTCGGCCTGCAGCCCAGCGGCGGCGAGGTCCGCTGGTGGGGCGAGCCGATCGCTGCGAGGACGACGCGCGCCCGGGCCCTGCGCCGCCGCGTGCAGTACGTGCCGCAGGATCCGGTGGGGAGTCTCGATCCGCGTCGCCCGCTCGCCACGAGTCTGCGCGAGCCGCTGCGGGCGCTGGGGGTGCCGGGCGACGCACGCGAGCACCGGCGACGCATCAGCGAGGCGTTGGAGTGCGTCGGCATCGACCCCGACATCGCCCGGCGCCGACCCGGGCAGCTCTCCGGCGGGCAGGTGCAGCGGGTGGCCATCGCACGTGCCCTGGCCATCGGCGCCGAGGTGATCGTGGCCGACGAACCGCTCAGCGCGGTCGACCGTCCGCGTCGCGCCGCACTGATCGAGCTCTGGGCCCGCCTGCGCGTCGAGCAGGGACTGTCGCTGCTGCTGGTGACCCACGACCTGCCGGCGGTCGCCGCGCTCTGCGACCGGGTGGCGGTGCTCGCCGCCGGCCACCTCGTGGACGACGGCCCGACCGCTCCCCTCTTCGCCGCCGCCCTGCGCGCCGACCCCGGGCCCCACGCCGCGACGCGCGCGCTGGTGGCGGCCGTGCCCGCCCTCGACCGGCCCGCGCTGCTCTCGCCGGGTCCGACGACCTCCGCGCCCGGGATCGTGCGGTGCGCGCCGTGAGCGCCGCCGTGGACCGCGAGTCGCTCGCCCCGCCCACGGCGCCGCCTCCGGCACCCGGACTGCTGCTGGGCACGCAGCTGGCCTTCAACGTCGGCTTCTACGCGGTCGTCCCCTTCCTCGCCCTCGTGCTGCGCGAGGACCACCTGCTCGGCGGCGCGGCCCTCGGCCTGGTGCTCGGGCTGCGCACCTTCGCCCAGCAGGGCCTCTTCCTCGCGGGCGGGATGCTGTGCGACCGCTTCGGCGCCCGGCGGTTGATCCTCCTGGGCTGTGCAGTCCGGGTGCTCGGCTTCCTCCTGCTCGGCCTCGCGCCCGGTCTCGGCGCGCTCGTCCTCGGTGCCCTGCTCACCGGGCTCGGAGGGGCCCTGTTCTCCCCGGCGGTCGACACCCTCGTGGCCGCGGCGGAGGAGCGTCGTCCACCGGGTGCGCCCGACCGTCCGTCGCTCTTCGCCCGCCTCGCCGTGGTGGGTGAGCTGGGTGCCGTGCTCGGTCCGGCCGTGGGTGCGGCCCTGCTCGGACACGGGTTCGCCGTCGTCGCGCTCAGCGCGGCCGCACTCTTCGCCGTGATCGGGGTGGTGCTCGCCGCGCTGCTGCCGACGAACCGGCGTCGAGCGGCGGGCACACCGGCGGTCCCGGACCGCGCGGCGGCCGCCGCCGGCGTGCTGCGGCACCGCGCGTTCGTCGTCTTCGCGGCGCTGCACGCGATCAACCTGCTCGCCTGGAACCAGCTCTACCTCGGCCTGCCGGTCGAGATCGCCCGCGTGGGCGCAGGACCGGGAGCGCTGGCGGCCGTGCTGGGCGCCGCGTCCGCGCTGACGATCGTCGCTCAGCTGCCGGTCGCCCGGCTCGCCCGCCGGGCTGGGGCGGCCCGGGCCCTGCCGGCCGGCTACGCCTGCTCGCGGGCGGGTTCGTCGTCCTCGCGGGAGCGGCGCCGATCGCGCCCCCCGCCGCGGCGCCCACCGCCGTGGTGATCACGCCCGCGGGCGTCGCGGTGGCCCTGCTCGTGCTCGGGCACCTCGTGGCCGGGCCGGTGGCCCTCGACCTGGTGGCGCGGGTGGCACCCGTGGAGCGCCGCGGCGCCTACTTCGGGCTGCTGGCCAGCACCGGCGGGATGGCCGTGCTCGTGCTCGGCGTGCCGCTGGGCGCCCTCTACGACCTCGCCGAGCAGGCGCGACCTGCCGCCGCCCTGCCCTGGGCTGCGGTCGGCGCGCTCGCTGCGGCAGCCGCGGTGGCGATGGCGCTGCTCCTGCGCCGGGGCCACCTGCCGACCGCTGGACCGGCGCTCCACCCCGACCACCCCGACCCCGACGACCCCGACCCCGACCACCCCGACCCCCGAGGAAGCGAGATCCCATGAAGCCCCCGACCGAGCCCCGTCGCCCCGACCCCCGCCGACCCCTCCCGCGCAGCGCCCGCGTCGCCACCGCCGGCGTCGCGGCCGCCCTCGGGTGCTCCCTGCTCGCGGGCTGCTTCGCCGGCTCCGACGAGCCGACGGCGCGCAGCGACGGGCGCATCTCCGTCGCCATGCTGCTGCCACCTCGCTCGGGCCTCAGCCCCCTGAGTGACGACGCCTTCAAGCTCTCCCGCTGGAGCACCGCCGAGACCCTCGTGCGCCTCGACGCCGAGGGCACCCCGGGGCCCTTCCTCGCCACCTCCTGGGAGCGGACGGCGCCCACCGCGTGGCGCTTCGAGATCCGACCCGGCGTCACCTTCCACGACGGCAGCGAGCTGGACGCCACCGCCGTCGTCGGAGCGCTCACCGAGGCGGCGGGTGCCTCCCCGCTGCCGCGGGTGCTCGACGGCGTCGAGCTCAGCGCGCGGGCCGTGGACGACGACACGGTGGAGGTCGCCACCGCGACCCCCGACCCGCTGCTCCCGCAGCGCCTGTCCAGCCCGCAGCTGGCCGTGCTCGCCCCGGGGGCCTACGACGGCGAGGCCGTCGACCCGGTCGGCACGGGCACCGGTCCCTTCGAGCTCACCTCCGTCGACGGCACCTCCGGGGCCACCCTCGACCGCTACGCCGACTACTGGGGCACCCCCGCGAAGGCGTCCGGCATCGACGTCAGCTTCGTGCCCGACGGCACCGCGCGGGCCGCGGCGCTGCGCACCGGCCGCGCCGACGTGGTGGAGGCCGTGCCCGTGGGCCAGGCGGCCACGCTCGACGACGACCTCGTGGTGGAGGTGCCGATGCCCCGCACCAACACCCTCTACCTCAACAACGCGAAGGGTCCTTTCCGCGACCCGGCCGTACGCGCCGCTGCCCGCGCGGCGATCGATCGCGCCCGTCTGGTCGACCAGGTCTACGAGGGCCGCGCCGACGAGGCGGCCGGCCTGCTCGGCCCGGCGCTGCCCTGGGCCGCCGCCCTCCGCGAGGACGACGCCTACACCGCCGCCCTGGCCCAGCGGTCGAGGCCGGCCCGGGTCGACGGTGTGCGCATCACCCTCGCCACCTTCACCGATCGCTCCGAGCTGCCGGAGGTCGCGGTGCAGCTGCAGCAGCAGCTCGAGGCGGCCGGGTTCGTGGTGGAGCAGGACGTGCGCGAGTACCAGTTCATCGAGAGCGACGCCCTGGCCGGCGCCTTCGACGCGTTCATCCTCTCGCGCGCGACGGTGCTCGACTCGGGCGATCCGGTGGCGTACCTGCAGAGCGACTTCGGGTGCGAGGGGTCGTTCAACATCGCCCAGGTCTGCCGGCCCGCGATCGACCGCGCCATCACGGCCGCCGCCGCGGCGGAGGCGGGACCCGAGCGGCAGCGCCTCGTCATGGCCGCGGAGGCGGCCGTGCTCGCCGGCGACACCGTGGTGCCGCTGCTGCACGAGCGCGTGCTCCAGGGCGAGGGCACGGGCGTCGAGGGCGCGCTGCGCGACCCGCGCGAGCGCGAGCTGATCGACGCCGACACCGTTGCGCGCTGAGGGGCGCCGCGGCCGGGTGCCGGTCGCGGCCTCGCGCGCCGGCGCGGCCCTCGCGCTGCTGGTGGTGGTCGGCTGCCTCCCGTGGCTCGCCCGGCGCGATCCCGCCTACACCGTGCTGCGCTCGCGCTACGCCGAGCGGGAGGCCACCCCCGAGGCCCTCGCCGCGGTGCGCGCCGAGCTGGGTCTGGACGACGGCCCGCTCGGCGCCCTCCGCACCTGGCTCGGCGAGCTGGCGCACGGCGATCTCGGGACGTCGTGGGTCAGCGGCGCCGCCGTGGGGCCGTCGGTGTGGTCGGCGACGCTGACCTCGCTGTCGCTGATGGGCTTCGCGCTGGTGGTGGCCGCCGTCGTCGCGCTCGCCCTGGCCCTGCCGGCGCTGCGCGGCGCGGTGGCGGGCCGCGGGCGCCGCGGTGGTGGGGCCGCGGCGGCCGCCCTCACCGCGGTGCCGGAGTTCGTGGCCGGCCTCGTGCTCCTGCTCCTCGGTGCGGTGTGGCTGCGGTGGCTGCCGCCCTACGGCTGGGAGGGGCCGTCGTCGGCGGTGCTCCCGGCACTTGCCCTGGGGCTGCCGGCGGGCGGCCTGCTCGGAGGGCTCGTCGCCTCGGCGATCGTCGACGCGGCCGCCGAGCCCTGGGCCACCACGTGGCGGCTGGCCGGTGCTCGACGCCGGACGCTGGCGGTCGCACTGCTGCGCCGCAGCGCGCCGGCGCTGGTCGGCCAGGTGGCGCTCGTGGTCGTCGGACTCACCGGGGGAGCGGTCGCGGTCGAGCAGATCTTCGCGGTGCCGGGCCTGGGGCGCCTCATGCTCGGGGCGGCAGCGGCGCAGGACCTGCCGACGCTGCGGTCCTCGATGCTGGTGCTGCTCGTCGTCGCCGGTGCCATCGGCCTGCTCGCGCAGCTGCTCCGGCGGGGGCTCCTCGCCGGTGCCACGCGCGGTGCCGCGCTGAGCGCCGCGCCGCCGGAGGCCTCACGCGGGCGCGCACCCGCGGCGCGCGCCGCGCTGGTGCTCGGGCTGCTCGCCCTCGCCGCGGTGATCGTCGGCGGCCTCGGTCGCGACCCCTACGCCGCCGTGCACGGCCGCCTCGCGCCGCCCTCGGGCGCACTGCCCTTCGGGGCCGACGCGTCCGGCCGCGACCTGCTCGCGCGGGTGGCCCACGGCGCACTCAGCACGGTCGGCACGGGGCTGGCCGTCACCGCGCTCGCGCTGGTGGTCGGTGTCGCGGCCGGCTGCCTGCCCCGTGCGGTGGTCGGCCCCGTCGAGGCCGCCAACGCGGCACCGCCCGTCCTGGTCGGGCTCGTCGCGGTCGGTCTCGCCGGGCCCTCGACGTCGACGGCGGCGATGGCGGTGCTGCTCGTCGCGTGGGCTCCCCTCGCCGCCCACGCCGCAGCCCTCGTGGAGGAGCTGCGCGCCCAGCCGCACGTCGCGATGCTGCCTGCGCTCGGCGTGGGGCGGGGCGGCGCCCTCGTGCGCCACGTGCTGCCGGCCGTCGTCCCGGCGGTGGGGCGGCACGCGGCTCTGCGGCTGCCGGGCGTCGTCCTCGCCCTCGCGGCCCTGGGCTTCCTCGGCGTCGGTTCGCCACCGCCCTCGCCGGAGTGGGGGCGCGTGCTCGCCGAGGGTGCTCCCTACCTCGAGCGCGCGCCGTGGGCCGTGCTCGCGCCGGCGGGCGCCCTCATGCTCCTCGCGGTGCTCGCCACGGCCGCCGCCGCCCTCGCCCCGGGCCCGTGGACGACGAAGGCCCGGCCGCTGCTGCGACCGGGCCTGCGCGGGCGCGGACAGGTCCGCGCGTGAGGTGCGCGAGGTGCGCGAGGTGCGCGAGGGTGTCAGTGGCCCTCGGACTTCGCGCGGGCGAAGGAGGCCTCGATCTCGGCCTCGGCGGCGGCACGGTCGACCCAGTCGGCGCCCTCGACGGACTTGCCGGGCTCGAGGTCCTTGTAGACCTCGAAGAAGTGCTGGATCTCGAGGCGGTCGAACTTCGGCACGTCGGTGATGTCCTTGAGGTGCTCCATGCGCGGGTCGTCCGCGGGCACGCACAGGACCTTGTCGTCGCCGCCGGCCTCGTCGGTCATGCGGAACATGCCGATGGCGCGGCACTTGATGAGGCAGCCCGGGAAGGTCGGCTCCTGCAGCAGCACGAGGGCGTCGAGCGGGTCGCCGTCCTGGCCGAGGGTGTCCTCGATGTAGCCGTAGTCGGCGGGATACATCGTCGAGGTGAAGAGGAAGCGGTCCAGGCGCATGCGCCCGGTCTCGTGGTCGACCTCGTACTTGTTGCGGCTCCCCTTCGGGATCTCCACGAGGACGTCGAACTCCTGCACTGGCTTCCTCCAACTCATCAGCCTTCGTCGATCCCGGGGGGTTCTGGTCACTCGGGATCGGCGCTGGTGCGGCTCGTCGGAGCCTCCCCGCGCGGTGGTCGGCGTCATTCTCACGCACAATGGGGCCCGCTGTGCAGTCGGGGAGCGTGGCGAGACGGCGAGCGGGGTCCGGCCCGCGCCGGCGAGAGGGAGGTCGCAGGATCGTGGGCGGCACGCATCAGCGCGAACGCGAGGGCCGCGGACGACGCTCCCGGCTCGGCGGTCTGCGCGGCGCGGCGGTGCTGGTCGTCGTCCTCGCGCTGGTGGGGGCGGGCCTGGTGGCCTGGCGCACCGGCTGGGCCGAGGAGCGATGGGACGCCCTGCGGGGCCGGACCTCCTCCGACGGCGACCCCGCCGCGGTGGCGGCTCCACCGGCCGTGGCGCCGCGGGTGGTGGCGAGCCCCTCGCCCGTGGCGGCCGAGGCCGACGCCTCAGCGCCCCTCGACCCCGCCGCCCTGGGGCAGGCGCTCCGCCCGCTGGCGGCCCCCGTGCTCGGCCCCCGCGTGCTGGCGGCGGTCGGCTCCCTCGACGGCCCCGTGGACGGCTCCGACCTCGCCTTCACCCGCGGTCGTGGCACGGCCATCCCGGCGTCCACCACCAAGGTCGTCACCACGGCCGCGGCGCTCTCGCTGCTCGGCCCGCAGCACACCTTCGCCACCACCACCGTGCTGCAGCCGGCTCCGGGATCGTCGGCGGGCGCGGTGCCCCGGCTGGTGCTCGTGGGCGGCGGCGACCCCTACCTCACCCGCGCGCCCGTGCCCACGGGCGCCCCCACCGCGACCTTCGCCCCACCGCGCGCCGACCTGCGCACGCTGGCCCGCGAGACCGCTCGGACGCTGCAGGCGCAGGGCACCCGGTCCGTGGCGCTCGGCTACGACGACACCCTCTTCACCGGTCCGGCGATCAGCCCGCGCTGGGAGCCCGGGTACGTGCCGGACGTCGTAGCGCCCATCAGCGCGCTGTGGATCGACGAGGGTCGCGACGCCGTCGGCGATCGCACGCTGGCGCCGGCCGACGCCGCTGCCGGCGTCTTCCGCGCCGAGCTCGCGGCCGCCGGGGTGCGCGTCGTCAACACGCCGCGTCGACTCCCCGCGGCACCGGGCGCCACCCCGGTCGCGTCGGTGAGCAGCGCGAGCCTCGCGCAGATCGTCCAGCGCGTGCTGGAGGTCAGCGACAACGCGGCCGCGGAGGTCCTGCTGCGCCACGTCGGGCTGGCCGCCCGCGGCGAGGGCTCGTTCGTGGCCGGCCGGCAGGGCGTCGTCCGCGCTCTCGCGGGCGCGGGCATCCGGCTCGGCGCCTCGGTGCTCCACGACGGCAGCGGACTCTCGCGCGCCAACCGACTGGCACCCGCGGTGCTGGTGTCGGTGCTGCGCTGGGCGGCCTCGCCGAAGCACCCCGAGCTGCGCCCCGTCATCGCCGGCCTGCCCGTCGCCGGATTCACCGGATCGCTCTCGGACCGCATGGGCGAGGGCGCCCCTGACGGTCGGGGCCGGGTGCGTGCCAAGACCGGCACGCTCTCGGGTGTCAGCTCGCTGGCCGGCATCGCGGTGGACGCCGATGGCACAGTGCTCGCCTTCGCCCTGATGGCCGACCGGATCCCCGAGCAGCGCAAGTTCCTGGCGCAGACCACGCTCGACACCGCCGCCGCGCGCCTCGGCGTCTGCCCCTGCACCCGCTGAGGGGCCGACGCCACCTGGGCGCACCGTCCGTGCCACCTCGGCGGGCGAGGGGGCACGACCTAGGCTCTCCGGCATGAGCGCCCCCCTCCTGCCCGACCGTCCGGCGAACGAGCCCGGCGGGTCCGACGGGCTGCCGCGGGTGATCGACTGGAAGCTCGCCACCGCCGTGGGTTCTCGGTGGGCGGGCGAAGGTCCGCAGGTCACGCGGGCCGAGGCGGACGACGCCGTGGCCGAGCTGCGCGCCGGCGCCCACCGCTCCACCGGGCTCGTGCGCGACTTCACCGGCCTCGACGCCCCCGAGGGCACCGCGCCGATCCTGGTGGTCGACCGGGCCGGCTGGGTGCAGGCCAACGTCGAGGCGTTCGCGGTGGCGACCCGGCCGATGGTCGAGAAGATGGTGGCCGACAAGCCGCCGTCCGGGCTCGCCCTGGCCGTCGGCTCGCGGGTCACGGGGCTCGAGGTCGGCGGCCTGCTCGCCTTCCTCGCCTCCAAGGTGCTCGGCCAGTACGACCCCTTCCACGAGCCCTACGGCCGCCTGCTCCTCGTGGCGCCCAACATCGTGCACGTCGAGCGCGAGCTCGACGTCGACCCCCACGACTTCCGGCTGTGGGTGTGCCTGCACGAGGAGACGCACCGCGTGCAGTTCACCGCGGTGCCCTGGATGCGCGAGCACCTGTTCTCCGAGATCCGCGCGATCAGCGAGGCGATGAACCCCTCCAGCCTGCTCGAGGGCGGCACCGACCGGCTCGTCGAGGCCATCCGCAGCGTGCGCCAGGGCGGCAGCATCGTGGAGATGTTCAGCAGCCCGGAGCAGCGCGAGGTGCTCGACCGCGTCACCGGCATGATGTCGCTGCTCGAGGGCCACGCCGACGTCGTCATGGACGACGTGGGGCCCACCGTCATCCCGTCGGTCGCCAGGATCCGCAAGCGCTTCACCCAGCGCCGCCAGGGCGTCGGCACCCTCGACAAGATGCTGCGCCGCCTGCTGGGGCTGGAGGCCAAGATGGCCCAGTACCGCGACGGTGCGGCGTTCGTGCGCGGGGTCGTCGACACGGTGGGCATGGAGCAGTTCAACGCCGTGTGGGCCGGCCCGGAGAACCTCCCGCGCAAGAGCGAGCTGGCCGAGCCGGCCGCCTGGGTCCGGCGCGTGCTCGGCTGAGCGGGCCGACCGGTGGGCCTGCACCCGGCGATCGCGGCCGTGCGGCGCGGCGTGCGCGGCGTCCTCGCTCCCCTGGCGCCGGGGCAGGCGGTGCTCGTGGCCTGCTCGGGCGGACCCGACTCGCTCGCCCTGCTCGCGGCGACCGTGGTCGAGGCGCGCGAGCCCGGTCTGCGCGTGATCGGCGTGACCGTCGACCACGGCCTGCAGGAGGGCTCGGCCGACCAGGCCGCGCGCGTGGTGGCTCAGATGGCCGCCCTGGGTGCCGACGAGACCGCCTCGGCCCGCGTCGCGGTCGATCCCGCCGGCCTCGGCCCCGAGGCGGCGGCCCGCCGGGCGCGCTACGCCGTGCTGGAGCAGATGCGCGAGCACTTCGGCGCGGCCCTCGTGCTGCTCGGCCACACGCGCGACGACCAGGCCGAGACCGTGCTGCTCGGGCTGGCCCGCGGCTCCGGCGGGCGCAGCATCGCCGGCATGCGCCGCGGCTACGACCACTACGCCCGCCCGCTGCTCGACGTCGCCCGCGACGACACGATCGCGGCCTGCCTCGCCGACGGTCTGGACTTCTGGGACGACCCGCACAACCACGATCCCGGCTACGCCCGGGTGCGGGTCCGCACGCGGGTGCTCCCGGTGCTGGAGGCCGAGCTCGGCCCCGGGGTGGCCGCCGCCCTCGCCCGCACCGCCGACCAGGTGCGCGACGACGTGGAGGCGCTGGACGACCTCGCCGACGCGGCCCTGCGCGAGCTCACCGCCTCCGCCGCGGCGGCCGGCACCGTCGGCCTCGCCGTGGACGACCTCCGCGCCCTGCCCCGCGCGGTGGCCACGCGCGTGCTCCGGGCCGCGGCGGTGGCCGCCGGCGCGGTGGACGCCGAGCTGTTCGCCGTCCACGTCACGGCACTGCACCGCCTGACCACCGGCGAGGTGCGCGGCGAGGTGCAGCTGCCGGGCCACCTCAGCGCCCGCCTGGAGCGCGATGCGCCCGGGTCCGCGCGCCGCCTCCGCTTCGGGCCGAGCAGTCCGCCTGTGGCAGGCTGAGCGCCATGCATGCGAGCGATGTCGGGGACGACCTGGTCGAGGTGCTCTTCACCGAGAAGCAGATCCAGGAGCGCATCGCCGAGCTGGCCGCCGAGATCGACCGCGACTACGCCGGCAAGGACCTCGTGCTCGTCGGCGTCCTGCGCGGCGCCGTCATGGTGATGGCCGACCTCTCGCGCGCGCTGACCACCCACGTCGAGACCGACTGGATGGCGGTGTCGTCCTACGGCTCGGGCACGAAGTCCTCCGGTGTCGTGCGCATCCTCAAGGACCTCGACTCCGACATCACCGGGCGCCACGTGCTCATCGTCGACGAGATCATCGACACCGGGCTCACGCTCTCGTGGCTCACCTCCAACCTCGGCTCGCGCGGCCCGGCGAGCGTCGAGATCGCCACGCTGCTGCGCAAGCCCGACGCCCTGCAGATGCCGGTCACCGCCCGCTACGTCGGCTGGGACATCCCCGACGAGTTCGTCGTGGGCTACGGCCTGGACTACCGCGAGCGCTACCGCAACCTGCGCGACATCGGCACGCTCGCGCCGTCGGTCTACTCCTGATCCTCGCCCGGCCCCCGCGCGGGCCGTGCGCCCGCTGAGGTCCGGCTGAGCGCTTCCTGAGCGGGCCGGCCCCGGGGAGCGCTCCTCAGGCGTGCAGGTCGCCTCCCGCTGGCCGTCGTCACCACTCATCCGCAAGACTGGTCGGCACGGCGGCAGTCAGGGTCGTCGGCTACGCAGGTGCGACTGGGAAGAGAGAACGGCGTGAAGCGCGTCTTCAGGGGGCCTTGGCTCTGGATCGTGGTGGCGGTGGTCTCCGTCGTCCTCGCCCTGGAGTTCCTCGCGCCCGGCGGTGGCTACGACGAGGTCCCGACCTCGCAGATGTCGAAGTACATCGCCGAGGGCAAGGTCAAGGACATCACGTTCATCGACGGCGACCAGGCCATCCAGGCCACGCTGGACGACGGCGTGCGTGACCAGGGCGAGAAGGTCTCGACCCACTACATCCTCGGCCAGCAGGAGGGGCTCATCGCGGCCGTCGACCAGCAGGTCGACAAGGGCACGATCGAGGAGTCCAACTCCAAGAACCCGCAGCCCAGCCTGATCGGCTCGATCCTGGCCACCCTGCTGCCGTTCGCGCTCATCATCTTGCTGTTCATCTTCCTCATGAACAACGTGCAGGGCGGCGGTCGCGGCGTCATGCAGTTCGGCAAGTCCAAGGCCAAGATGATCAGCAAGGACATGCCGAAGACGACCTTCGCCGACGTCGCCGGCTGCGACGAGGCGATCGAGGAGCTCGGCGAGATCAAGGAGTTCCTGTCTGAGCCCGCCAAGTTCCAGGCGGTCGGCGCGAAGATCCCCAAGGGCGTGCTGCTCTACGGCCCCCCGGGCACCGGCAAGACGCTGCTGGCCCGCGCGGTGGCCGGGGAGGCCGGCGTCCCCTTCTACTCGATCTCGGGCTCCGACTTCGTCGAGATGTTCGTCGGTGTGGGCGCCTCGCGCGTGCGCGACCTGTTCGAGCAGGCCAAGGAGAACGCCCCCGCGATCGTCTTCATCGACGAGATCGACGCCGTCGGTCGCCACCGCGGCGCCGGCATGGGCGGCGGCCACGACGAGCGTGAGCAGACGCTCAACCAGCTGCTCGTCGAGATGGACGGCTTCGACGTGCGCGGCGGCGTCATCCTCATCGCCGCCACCAACCGCCCCGACGTGCTCGACCCCGCGCTGCTGCGCCCGGGTCGCTTCGACCGCCAGATCCAGGTCGACGCCCCCGACCTGTCCGGCCGCCGCCGCATCCTCGAGGTGCACTCGCGCGGCAAGCCGCTGCACACCGACGTCGACCTGCTCTCGGTCGCGCGCCGCACCCCCGGCTTCTCCGGCGCCGACCTCGCCAACGTGCTCAACGAGGCCGCGCTGCTCACCGCGCGCAGCAACGAGAAGGTCATCACCTCGGCCACCCTCGACGAGGCCATCGACCGCGTCATCGCCGGTCCGCAGCGTCGCACGCGCCTGATGACCGAGAAGGAGAAGCTGATCACCGCCTACCACGAGGGCGGCCACGCCCTCGTCGCGGCGGCGCTGCCGGGCACCGACCCGGTGCACAAGATCACGATCCTGCCGCGCGGTCGCGCGCTCGGCTACACGATGGTGCTGCCCGACGAGGACAAGTACTCCCAGACCCGCAGCGAGATGCTCGACAAGCTCGCCTACATGCTGGGCGGGCGGGCCGCGGAGGAGCTCATCTTCCACGACCCCACCACCGGTGCGGGCAACGACATCGAGAAGGCCACCTCGCTGGCGCGCGCGATGGTCACCCAGTACGGCATGACCGAGCGCCTCGGCGCGATCAAGCTCGGCGAGACCCAGGGGGAGCCCTTCCTCGGTCGCGACATGGGCCACTCGCGCAACTACTCCGAGGACGTCGCCGCGATCGTCGACGAGGAGACCAAGAACTTCCTCGCGGTCGCGCACCAGGAGGCCTTCGACATCCTCGTCGAGAACCGCGACGTGCTCGACTCGCTCGTGCTCGCACTGCTCGACAAGGAGACCCTCGACAAGGGCGAGGTGGCCGAGATCTTCACCGCGCTGCGACTGCGCCCGGCGCGGCCCGCCTGGACGGGCTCGCCCACGCGCGTGCCCTCCGACATCCCCCCGGTGGAGATCCCCGAGGAGATCCGCCGTCGCGCCGAGCAGAACGGTCACGGCCAGCACGGTGACCACGGCACCCACGACTCCGGGCAGGTGCTCACGCCGCCCGGTCCGGACGGCGACATCTTCGGCAAGCCCGCTGCGCCGCCCTCCGACCCATCGCCGCCGGCGCCGCCGGTCGGTCCCTGAGGAGATCACCGATGATCGAGACCGTCCCCTTCCCCGACCGTTCGCCCGCGCCGGTCGCCGAGTTCGACCACGCCCGGGCCGAGGCCGCCGTCCGCGAGCTGCTCTACGCGATCGGTGAGGACCCCGACCGCGAGGGCCTCCAGGACACCCCGGGGCGTGTCGCCCGGGCCTACGCCGAGCTGACCGCCGGGCTGCGCATGCAGGCCGAGGACGTGCTCACCACCACCTTCGACCTCGGTCACGACGAGATGGTGCTCGTGCGCGACATCGAGCTGTGGTCGATGTGCGAGCACCACCTGGTGCCGTTCACGGGCGTCGCCCACGTCGGCTACATCCCGGCCGACTCCGGCAAGATCACCGGGCTCTCCAAGCTCGCGCGCCTCGTCGACGTCTACTCCAAGCGCCCGCAGGTGCAGGAGCGGCTCACCACGCAGGTGGCCGACGCGCTCGTCGACATCCTCGACGCCCGCGGCGTCATCGTGGTCATCGAGGCCGAGCACCTGTGCATGACGATGCGCGGGGTGCGCAAGGCCGGTGCCCGCACCATCACCTCGGCCGTGCGGGGCCTCATGCACAACCCCGCCACCCGCGCCGAGGCGATGGCGCTGATCCACAGCCCTCGCGGCTGAGCCGGGCGCGCCGTGCGGCAGGGACCGCCTTGCAGCGTGCGAGGCGGTCCCGCCTAGGGTGGAGGCCATGGCTCGCACCCTGCTCCTGGTCACCGGCACCGGCCGCAGCGGCACCAGCACGATGTCGGGCACCCTGCACCATCTGGGCCTGCACGTCCCCGGCCCGTACCTCGGCGCCAACGAGTCCAACCCGAAGGGCTTCTACGAGTCGCGCTGGTCGGTGCGCTTCCACAACGACCTGTGCCGGCGGGCGGGCATCCACATCGTCGACGCCCGCCCCGACGCGCTCCAGCGGGTGCACGCGGCCATCACTCCTCACGACCGTGACGCGCTGTCCGCCTTCCTCGCTGAGCGCACGGCGGGCCGGGCGCAGACCGTGGTCAAGGACCCCCGCACCACCTGGACCCAGCAGCTGTGGGCCGAGGTGGCCGGAGCGCAGGGGCTCGCGGTGGCCTACGTCGGCATGCTGCGACACCCGGCGGAGGTGGCGGGCAGCCGCCTGGCCAACTATTCGCGGCCCGGCGAGCACGAGGACGACGCCGCCGCGGCGGCACGCAGGCGCGCCGACGCCATCACCAACGTGGCCCGCTGGATCAACACCTCGCTGGTGAGCGAGCACGAGACGAGGGGGCGGCGCCGGGCGTTCGTCGCCTACACCGACCTGCTCGCCGACTGGCGGCCGGTGATGGCCCGCCTCGCCGACGACCTCGGGCTCACCTACGACGTCGACCCCGCCTCGGGCGAGCCGAGCGCCGTCGACGACTTCATCGACGGCGGGCTGCGCCGCCACCGCGTCGGCTGGGACGACCTCGACGTGCCGACCGAGCTCGCCGAGCTCGCCGAGTCGGTCTGGCAGCAGCAGCTGCGACTGCGCGACGACGCCGATACCCCTGCGGCGAGCGCCGAGCTGGACGAGCTGTCGGCACGCTACGCCGCGCTCCACCAGACCGCCGCCGCGCTCGACGCCGACGGCCGCGCCGGAGCGGTGCGCGTGGCTGAGCAGCAGTGGGCCTCGCCCGAGCGTCCGCTCGCCGAGCGCCGGGTGGGCGACGTCGGCGGACGCGAGCTGCTCCGCGCGGTCGGCGGACGGGTCAAGCGACGCCTGCGGTCCTGAGCAAGACCGCACGCCCTAGGGTGGCGCCGGTGAGCACCTCGCACGCCGCGCCGACCCCGACCGCCGACGACGCCGCGCCCGCGTCGTCCTCGGGGCACCGCTGGGACTTCGACCTGCTGCGGATCCTCGCGATTCTCGGCGTGGTCGCCATCCACGTCTTCGGGCTCATTCTCGGCAGCCCCGAGCTGAAGGGCACCGCCACGTGGACCTTCGCGGTGGTGCTCGACATCGGCAGCACCTGGTGCGTGCCGATCTTCGTGATGCTGAGCGGTGCGCTCCTGCTCGACCCGCGCGCCCACCGCGCCGGCCCGGGAGCCTTCCTGCGCCGCCGTGCCGCGCGGCTGCTGCCCGCGGTGGTGGTGTGGCACCTCGTCTACCTCGTGGTCGTTCGCAAGGTGCTGTTGGAGTCCGAGCTCGATCCGTCGACCGTGGCGGTCAACTTCATCGACGGCAAGGTCTACACCGCGCTCTACTTCCTCTGGCTGATCCTCGGCCTCTACCTCGTGGCTCCCGTGCTGGCGGCCTTCCTGGCCGGCGACACCCGCCGCGCGCGCATCGTCGCAGTGCTGGCCTGCCTGTGGTGCGCGGCCGTGGTGACGCTGCCGGTGCTCGCGAGCTACCTCGGCTTCCCACGGGCGCGCGTCGACACGCTGGTGACGATGTTCGTGCCCTACGTGGGGCTCTTCGTGGCCGGCTACGCGTGGCGCCACCCGCAGCGCACCGGTGTGCGCTGGCTCGCCGCGGGCACGGTGGCTGCGGTGCTGGTGGCCTTCAACGTGTGGCTGTTCCTCGCGGGGCCGAGCGATGCGGTGGCGCTGCTGAAGGCGGTCGTCCCGATCAACTACGCCACCGTGCCCACGGTGGTGGCCTCGATCGCGCTCTTCGTCTGCGTCATCGACCTGTGCGCCCGCGTCGAGCCGCCCGCCGGGGTGCGGCGGGTGCTGCAGAGGCTGGGCGACGCGACCTTCGGCGTCTTCCTGGTGCACCTGGTGTTCGTGGCGATCGTGCGCCGCTGGGCGCCCGACCTCTACGCCGACCCCGCGCCGGTGGCCAAGACGCAGCTGTACCTGCTCGTGGTGGCAGCGTCCTTCGCCACCAGCGTGGTAGCCGCGCGGATCCCCCTGCTGCGCCGCGTCTTCTGAGCGGCGTCGAGGTCAGCCCGCGGTGTGCTCCTTCACGAGCGGCACCAGCCGCGCGGCCAGCTCCGGCGCCAGCACCTTCACCCACGTGGCCGTGATGTGCGAGCCCTGGCGGTAGGTGAGCACGTTGCGCACGACCGCGCGGCACTCCCCGTCGGGGCACACGAAGGGGTTCATGTCGATGAAGGCGGCGTCGTCGACGGCGTCGGCCGCTTCCTGCATCGCCTGGTTGCTGCTCATCTCCTTGAACGGCCACGAGCAGGCGCGGGCGAGGCCGGCCGGTCCGTCGTCCTCGTGCTCGGCGACGCACTCGTAGGCGTTCGCCCCGATCTCGACCGAGGGGCTCGGGGTGTCGGAGATCGCGATCACCCGCGTGCCGCGGGCCGCGAGCCGGCCCCAGTAGCCCTCGTAACCCGCGACGAGACCCTCGACGGTCTCCTTGCCGGCCGCGTCGGCGGCGGCCTTGCGCAGGCCCGTGGTGATGAGGATGTCGGGCCGGTCGGCGCCCTCGGCGGTGACGAGCCGGTCGAAGACCTGCTTGCCCCAGTCGCGGCACTGCGTGAACGGCTTGCCCGCGACGAAGGTCATCGTGTCGGTGAAGGTGCAGCCGCCCTTGGTGTAGATGCGCACCCGCCAGCCGTTGGCCTCGGCGATGGCGTCGATGGCCGGCATCCACTGCGCGACCTTGGAGTCGCCCACCACGGTGACCTGCACGTCGCCGTCGGGGTCGCCGGAGTCGCAGGAGCGCACGGCGTCCTCGTAGACGTCGACGTGGCAACCCTTGCCGTAGAGGGCCGGGAGGTCCTTGACGGCATCGACGGGGTCGGGGGTGATCCGGTCGAAGAGGTCGGGGCCGGTGGAGGTGTCGACCGCGGCCGGCGCACCCTGCAGCTGGCTCGGGGTCAGCTGCACCCCGCCGCCGGGAGTGGCGGTGGTGGCGCCGCGCGAGCCGAGAGCGGCCGACTGCAGCAGGAGACCGGCCAGCGCGGCCACCAGCGTGCAGTTGAGGCCGATCGACAGGGCGAGTCGCGGTGAGGCGCTGATGGCGCGCGAGTGGCGCACCGGGCTCTCGACGAAGCGGTAGGACAGCCACGCCGGCACGATCGAGGCGGTGACGACGACGAGGCCCTGCAGGGTGCTCAGCTCGCCGAACTGCCAGGTGGCGATGCGCAGCGCCGGCCAGTGCCACAGGTAGAGCGAGTAGGAGAGACCGCCGATCCACACGAAGGCCGGGTTGCCGAGCAGCCGCCCGGCGCCGGTGTGGCCGGCGGAGAAGCCGCCCGCGATCACCAGCGCCGTGCCCAGCACCGGCACGAGGGCCCCGGGAGCAGGCCAGGTGGTCTCGGCGGTCTGCACGAACAGTCCGGTGGCCACCACGGCGAGGCCGGCCACCACCAGGGCCTGGCCCGCGCGCAGCGGCAGTCGCTGCCAGCGGGTGGCGCCGAGCGCCACGAGCGCGCCGATGCCGAGCTCCCACAGGCGGGTGGGGGTGACGAAGAAGGCCTGCGACGGCTGGGTGGCGGTGAGGTGGAAGGCGTAGGCCAGCGAGGGCAGCACGATCACCAGCGCGAGGCCGCCCGCCAGGAAAGCCCGGCCCGGCGGGGTGGCCCCGCGCGCCCGCGACCACAGCCACGCCAGGGCGATGAGCACCAGCGGCCAGATCACGTAGAACTGCTCCTCGACCGCGAGCGACCAGAAGTGGAGCACGGGGGAGGGGGCGACGTCCTCGGCGAGGTAGTCGACCGAGCGGGCGGAGAACACCCAGTTCACGACGTAGAGCGCGGCGCCGACGATGTCGTCGGAGATCGCCTGCCACTGCACGCGCGAGACGCTCAGCCAGGCCGCGATCGTCGTCATCACGAGGACGACGGCCGCCGCTGGCAGCAGCCGACGGGCGCGTCGCGCGTAGAAGCCGGCGAGACTGATGCGACCGGTGCTCTCGACCTCGCGGGCGAGTTGGGTGGTGATGACGAAGCCCGAGACGACGAAGAAGATGTCGACGCCGGCGAAACCGCCGCTCGGAGCGGGGGCGCCCGCGTGGTGCAGCAGCACGACGCCGACGGCGAGGGCCCGCAGGCCCTCGATGTCGGGCCGGAACCGGGAGCCGCCGGGTCGCTCGGTCGCGTTCCGGGCGGCGTTCCGGTGGGCGTTCACGCCCTGGATGGTCGCACAGGCGGCCCAGCCGCTCGGAAATCGTGCGGGCGCACCCGTGCCGCCGGGAGCGGCTCAGGCGTGGGCGGCGCGCACCTTCGCGAGCGCCTCGCGGTAGACGGCGTCGAGGATCTCGGCCTGGCTCTCCCAGGTCCACTCGTGCAGCGGCACCGCGCCGTCGTAGGCCGCGCGGTAGCGGGCGGGATCGGCCACCACGGCGCGGACGGCGCGTGCGAGGTCGTCGACGTCGCCGGCGGTGAAGACCTCGCCCTGGCCGGTGGCGCGCACCTGCCCCGACATCGCCCGCACGTCGCTCACCACGATCGGCAGGCGCGCGTGGCTGTACTCGAAGAACTTCGTGATGAGCGCGATCTCGTGGTTCGGGAAGTGCTCGATCGGGATGAGCCCGAGGTCGGCCGACGACAGGTAGGCCACCACGTGCTCGGGGGCGACGTAGGGCAGCAGGTGCAGGCGGTCGTCGAGCCCGAGCTCGCGGGCGCGCTCGACGACCTCGACCACCGGCGGCGAGTCGGGCAGGGCCACCACGAAGGCGCAGTGGACGTCGGGCAACTGGGCCATCGCCTCGACCACCGTGCCGAGGCCGCGCTGACGCGAGGGCGAGCCGCTGTAGACCATCAGCGGCGTGTCGGCCGCGAGGCCGCACAGCTCGCGGATGCCGGGGCCCGGCAGGGGGGTGGTCTGGCTGCCCGCGGGATCGGGCGGGCAGTTGAGGACGACGGCCGGCTGCTCGCTCAGGTGGTGGCGCTCGGCGAGCATCTCGCCGAGCTCGGCCGACACCGTCACGACCGCGTCGGCGTCGCCGGCGAACTCGTTCTCGTGGGCCATCTGGGCCACGTGCCAGCGCGGGTGGGGCGACCACGGCTTGATGCCGGGCAGGTACTCGTGGGCGTCCCACACCAGCGCGATGTGACGACCGGCCATGAGGGCGCGCATCTTGGCGCGGGCCCCGGAGCCGAGCATGCGGAAGTCGTTGGCGTGGATGACGTCGGGTTCGAAGGCGTCGATCGCCGGGCCGTAGTGGGCGTCGAAGTCGTAGAGGTGGCTGTCGAGGCGTCGCCAGGCGCGCGCGCCGCCGAAGCGCACGTGGAAGGAGGTGGCCACGCGGTCGACGAGGTCGACCTGCGAGCGGCGCTTGCGCCGCACCTCCTGCGTGGCGTCGCGGCGGGTGGCGTGGAGGCGCTCGGCCAGCTTGACCAGCACGCGCAGCGGCAGCAGGTGCCAGGGCTGCAGGCGGTGCAGGCGTCGTCCGCGCCCGGCGGCGCGCACCCGCGCGCGGCCCACGGCGAGGGTGAGGTCGGCCGCGCGGCGCTGGCTGGAGAGTCGGCTCTGCTGCTCGCGGATGGGGGAGGGGAAGGCCAGCGGGTGGCGCCAGCGCGGGCTGCGCGCCTCGTGCGGACGACGTCGCGTCTCGACCTTGATCAGGTGCACCTCGGCGCCGCCGATGTGCCACTGCTCCTCGGCGCCGAGCGGGGCGAGGCCCAGCACGCGCACCTCCCAGCCGTGCTCGGCCATCGAGCGCGCCTGCTTCTGCACGCGCGAGTCGCGGCGCACGTCGTTGTCGACGAGGATCGCGACGCGCGGTCGGCGTCCGGTGCCGCCCGTGCCGCCCGGGCCGTCTGATCCGCCCGAGCCACTCGTGACGTGTTCGGCCTCCTGCGGCGCCACCATGCTCATCGCTCCCCACTGCCGTCGCGGCGCTGTGCCTCGGGCTCCCCGCGCTCCCGGGACCGGGCGCGCGAGGCCGTACGATACCGAGTCGCCACGCCCCACCCCCGTCGCCGGCGAAAGGTCTCCCTGTGGTCCACGACAGGACTCGGCGCCTGCTCTTCCTCGCCTTCGGCTTCCCGCCGGCCCTGAAGAGCTCCTCCTACCGGCTGCGCGAGATCGCGAACACCTTCGCGCGCTCGGGGTGGGAGGTCACGGTGCTCAACGCCGAGCAGGCGATGTGGGAGAACGAGTTCGGCCTCGACCCCTCCCTCCTGGACGACGTGGAGCCCTCCATCCGCGTCATCGAACTGCCGCTCACCCGCGGCGACCTCGAGACCGACCTGCGCTCCTTCGACGAGGAGCGCGCCCTCCACCCGGCGCGGTGGCTCGCGCAGTGGCGCGAGGCCAACGAGGCCGCCTTCCCCGAGCCGACCTTCGGCGGCTGGCGCGACCCGCTCGAGCGCACGGTGCTCGCGCTGCACGACGAGCAGCCCTTCGACCTCGTCGTGGTCAGCTGCGTGCCCTACGTGTCGCTGGCCGCCGCACTGCGCCTGCACGAGGAGCGCGGCGTGCCCTTCGCCGTCGACTTCCGCGATGGCTGGTCGGTCGACGTCATCGCCGGCGGCGAGGCCTTCGCCGCCGACAGCGAGCCCGGGCGCTGGGAGCGCCGTGTGCTCGAGGCCGCCACCTCGCTGTGGCTGGTCAACGAGCCCATCGCCGAGCACTACCGGGCCCGCTACCCCGAGCTCGCGGAGAAGGTGCGCGTCGTCCGCAACGGGTTCGACCGGGGCAGCGTGGCCGAGCGGCTGCCGGAGCCGGCCACCGCGCCGCTGCGCTTCGGCTACCTCGGCACGATCAACTTCAAGCCGCCCTTCGTCAAGGCCGTGCTCGCCGCGTGGCGTGAGGCGCGGGCCACCCATCCGCTGCTCGCGGATGCCACCTGGCACTGGCACGGCAACCTCGGCGCGGGTGCCTCGCGCGGGTCGTCGGAGGTCGCGCAGCTGCTCACGGCCGCCCGCGGCGACGGCGTCAGCTACGGCGGGCCGGTGCCCAAGCGCGAGGTCGCAGCGCTCTACGAGAGCTGGGACGCGTTGACCTTCATGGTCATCGGCGGAGCCTTCATGACCTCCGGCAAGGTCTACGAGTGCATGGCCTCGGCCCTGCCGATCGTCTCGGCGCACGAGCCCGTGCACGACGCCTCCACCCTGCTCGCCGACTACCCGCTGTGGACCGGCGTCGAGGGGCTCGACCACGACTTCCTCGTCGGCGCCTTCGGCCGGGCGGCCGAGCTGGCGGTGTCGACGAGCGCCGAGCAGCGGGCGGCGGCGCGCGAGCACGCCGAGCGCTTCGAGCGCAGCCGGATCATGCGCGAGGCCGTCGCCTGGCTCGAGCAGCGCCTCGCCGTGGGCGCCGGCCCCGAAGGAGTCACGCGATGAGCACCTCCGCCCCCCGCGTGCTGGTCGTGGCCTCCACGACCTTCGAGCGCGCCTTCCTCGTCGACACGATGACCCGCTTCGCCGCCACCGGCGCCGAGATCGCCTTCGTCAGCGTGCCCTCGGTGGTGCTCGGCGACCTCGGGGCGAACGTCACCGTGCGCTGCCTCGACCAGGAGGCCGAGGGCTACCCGCCCGCCTTCTGGCGGCGCAGCCTCCTGGCTCCGCCCACGCGGCGCGTGTGGCTGCACGTCGAGCGCGACCCGTGGACGACGCAGCGCGCGGCCGCGGCCGACGTCCTCGTGGCCCTCGACAACCGCTCGATCTTCGCGGTCTGGCGCCTGGCGCAGAAGAACCGCACCGCAGCTGCGGTGGTGGGCCAGCACGCCGGACTGCGTGCGATCGCCCGGGCGCAGGACGGCGCCGAGCCCGTGCCCGTCCCCGCCACGCCGGCCTCGAACGCCGAGCTGCCGGCGGCCGTCGTCCGCGCGTTCGCGGAGTCGGCCGCCGCTTCCGCCGCCGCAGCCGCTCCCGCCGCGCCGGAGGCCGCCCCACCGAGCCCGCTGCGCCGGGCCCGCTCCCTGGCCGGTCGGGTGCGCCGCCGGGCCCGCGCCGAGGCGGGCCGCGTGCGCCGACGCCTGCGCGAGCAGCCGCAGCCGGCAGCCGCCGACGCCACGGCCGAGCAGCGACTCGGCGAGCTCACCCGCGAGTCCCTCGACCTCGCCGCCCACCGCCGCTTCGACGAGGCCGAAGCGGTGGTGGCGGCGGGCGTGGCCACGCTGCCCGACCCCCGTCGGCGTGCCGACCTCGCCGGCTCCCTGGCCTTCGCCGAGCTGGCCTCGGGTCACGTGCCGGGCCGGCTGCTCGAGGCGGTCGCGCTCGAGCTCGCCCACGCCGACGACCTCCTCGCCCGCGGCGAGCCGCGGGCGGCGATCGCCTCCTTCCTCACCGCCATGCGGCTGATGTTCGCGCCCGGCGTGCACTTCGACTCCGGGCGATCGCCGCTGGCCGCCGACCCCGCGTCGTTCGCCGAGGTGCTCGCGCGCAGCGAGGTGCGCCGACGCATCACCGCCCCCCGTGGACGACGCACCCCCGCGGCCCCCGTCCCGCCGGCTTCCGAGCGGCCGCCCCGGGTGGGCGTGATCTCCAGCGGCAACGTCAACTTCCTCGGCGCGATCCGCACGCGGCTCGAGGGAGCCGGGGCGGAGGTGCGCACGATGACGCGCACCGACCTGCTGCTGGCTCGCGGCTTCCCGGCGGTGCTGCTCGCCAAGCTCACCGACGACCCCTGGGTCGTCGACGCCCTCGAGGAGAAGCTGCGCGACCTGCTCGACTGGGCCGACGTCGTCCTCGTGGAGTGGTGCACCGAGACGGCGGTGCTGCTGAGCACGATCGACCCCGGCACCACCCGCATCGTCGTGCGCCTGCACTCCTACGAGGCGTGGACGGTCAACCCCCAGCTGGTCGACTTCTCCCGCGTCGACGAGGTGGTGTTCGTCAGCGAGCACCTGCGCGAGCTCGCGGTGGGGGTGCTGCCCGCGCTCGCCGTCGGCGGGTCGGCGACGCCGCGCGTGAGCGTCGTCCCCAACGTCGTCGACCTCGCGCCGATGCGTCGTCCGAAGCTGCCCGAGGCGCGCTTCACCCTCGCCCTGGTGGGCATCTCCTCGATCGCCAAGGACGTGCGGTGGGCGCTCGAGCTGGTGCGCCGCCTGCACGCGCACGACGAGCGCTACCGCCTGCTGCTGGTCGGCGCCGACCTGGAGCCGGGCACCTCGTCCCTCGGGCGCGCCTACGTGGCCGACTACCACCGCGAGGTGGCGCAGCTGCGCGAGCAGGGGGTCGTGGAGGTGCTCGGGCAGCGCCGCGACGTCGGCGAGGTGCTGCGCCGCGTCGGCGTCATCGTCAGCTCCTCCACCCGCGAGAGCCAGCACCTGGCGGTGGTGGAGGGGGCCGCGAGCGGCGCCGTGCCCGTGGTGCGCGACTGGCCCTACTTCGCCGGCGGTGCCCACGGCGCGCGCACGTTCTACCCCGAGGAGTGGGTGGCGGCCGAGGTGGAGGCGGCCCTCGAGCGGGTGCTGGCGGTCACCGCCGACGAGGCCACCTGGCTCGCTGCGTCGCGGGCGGCCGCCGAGGCGGCGTCCGCCTGGGACGCCGCGACCGTCGGGCCGGTCTTCGAGTCAGCGCTGCTCGGGCGCTCCCCCGAGCAGTGAGGACGTCGCGCGTCGGCACCGGCGCGCGACACACCGAGCCCGCCCGGGGCGCCCGTTAGGCGCCGCCGCGTGGATCGGTGGATGATGAGGCCGCAGACACCGACCCCTGGGAGGACATCCATGACCGACACCGTGCTGCAGAGCATCCCGGCCGCGAGGCCGGTGATCGACGAGTCCGACATCCAGGCCGCCGTCGACGTGATGCGCTCCGGGATGGTCGTGCAGGGCCCCCAGGTCAAGGCGTTCGAGGAGGAGTTCTCCGAGGTCGTCGACGGCCGCCACTGCGTGGCGGTCAACAGCGGCACCTCCGCGCTGCACCTCACGCTCATGGCGCTGGGCTTCGGTCCGGGCGACGAGATCATCTGCCCGTCCTTCACCTTCGCCGCCACCGCGAACTCGATCCGCCTCGTCGGTGCCACGCCGGTGTTCGCCGACATCCAGCCCGACACCTTCAACATCGACCCCGCCGCGGTCGAGGCCCTCGTCGGCCCGCGCACCGTGGCGATCATGCCGGTGCACCTCTACGGCCTCCCCGCCGACATGCGCGCGATCATCGACATCGCCCACCGCCACGGCCTCGCCATCGTCGAGGACGCCGCGCAGGCGCACCTCGCCGCCATCGACGGCCTCCCCGTCGGCTCGCTCGGCACGGCCGGCTGCTTCAGCTTCTACCCCACCAAGAACATGCACTCCCTCGAGGGCGGCATGGTCACCACGCGCGACGCCGAGCTCGCCCGCCAGCTGCGCCTGCTGCGCAACCAGGGCATGGAGCAGCGCTACGCCAACGAGGTCGTGGGCACCAACACCCGCATGACCGACGTCGCCGCCGCCGTGGGCCGCAACCAGCTGCGCCGCCTGCAGGGCTGGACCGAGCAGCGCCGGGCCAACGCCGACGTCCTCAGCGCCGGCATCACCGCGGCCCAGACCCCGGTCGTGCCCGAGGGCTACCTGCACTCCTACCACCAGTACACCGTGCGCTCGCCCGAGCGTGACGCCCTGCAGGCCCGCCTCGCCGAGCAGCAGATCGGCAGCGCCACCTACTACCCGACCCCGGTGCACCGGCTGCGCCCGTTCCTCACCGAGGCCGGCACGCCCGACCCGCGCTGGGAGCTGCCCGAGACCGAGCGCGCCGCCCTCGAGGCGCTGTCGCTGCCGGTGTTCCCCACGCTCACCGCCGAGGAGCTCGAGCGGATCATCGCGGCGGTGAACGCGTGAGCGGCACCCTGCGCGCCGGCCTCGTCGGCCTCGGCGCGATGGGCCGCAACCACGCGCGCGTGCTCTCGGTGCTCGACGGCGTCGAGCTGGTCGGCGCGGCCGACGCGGTCGTCACCGATACCCGGGTCTCGCACGGCGCGCCGATCGTCGCCGACGTCGAGCAGCTCATCGCGCTGAAGCCCGACTACGTGGTCGTGGCCGCGCCCACCGCCACCCACGAGGAGATCGGCCTGCAGCTGGCCGAGGCGGGCATCCACGCCCTCATCGAGAAGCCGCTGGCGCCCACCGTCGAGGGCGCCCAGCGCCTGGTCGACGCGTTCGCCTCGCGCGGCCTCGTCGGCGGCGTCGGCCACATCGAGCGCTACAACCCCTCGCTGCAGAGCCTGCGCACCCGCCTCGCCGACGGCGAGCTCGGCGAGATCTACCAGGTCGTCACCCGCCGCCAGGGCCCGTTCCCCGGCCGCATCGCCGACGTCGGCGTCGTCAAGGACCTCGCCACCCACGACATCGACCTCACCGCCTGGGTCACCGGCCAGCGCTACGTCAGCGTGTCGGCCCGCTCCTCGCGGCGCAGCGGTCGCGAGCACGAGGACATGGTCGCCGTGGTCGGCGAGCTCGACGGCGGCGCGATCGTCAACCACCTCGTCAACTGGCTCAGCCCGCTCAAGGAGCGCTCCACGGTCGTCACCGGCGAGCGCGGCGCGTTCATCGCCGACACCCTCACCGCCGACCTCACCTTCTACTCCAACGGCGCCGTGCGCACCGAGTGGGAGGCCGTCAGCGCGTTCCGCGGCGTCTCCGAGGGCGACGTCACCCGCTTCGCCATCGCCAAGCGCGAGCCCCTGCTCGTCGAGCACGAGAACTTCCGCGACGCCGTGCGCGGCGAGGACGCCGACATCGTCACCCTCGAGCAGGGTCTGCGCACGGTGAGCGTGGCCGCGGCGGCGCTGCTCTCGGCCACCGACGGGAGCGTCGTCCGGCTCTGAGGCCGGCGCAGCGTGAACAAGGTGATGCCCACACCCGACGTCAGCGTCGTCGTCCCGGTCTACAACACCCTCGACTACCTCGGCGCCTGCCTCGACTCCCTCGTGCAGCAGAGCATCGCCCGCGAGCCGGGGCGCCTCGAGGTCGTGGCCGTGGACGACGGCTCCACCGACGGCAGCGGCGAGCTGCTCGACCGCTACGCGGCCGAGCACCCGGGCGTCGTCCACGTGGTGCACCAGGCCAACTCGGGCGGGCCGGCGCGCCCGTGCAACGTGGGCCTGGACCACGCCCGCGGCCGCTACGTGATCTTCGTCGGCTCCGACGACCACCTCGCCCTCGACGCCCTGGAGCGGCTCGTCGCGGCCGCCGACGCCTGGGAGTCCGACGTGGTGGTGCCGCCCGCGGAGGGCGTCAACGGTCGCCACGTCGACCAGCGCCTCTTCGAGCGCGAGCACCCGGCGATCGAGTTCCCCGGCGACCTCATGCCCTACTCGCTGTCGAACACCAAGCTGTTCCGGCGCAGCCTCATCGAGGAACGCGGCCTGCGCTACCCGCTCGACCTGCGCGTCGGCAGCGACCAGCCGTTCGCGGTGGCCGCGATGCTCGCGGCCCGCCGGGTCAGCGTGCTCGCCCGGCCCACCGCCTACTTCGCGGTCAAGCGTCACGACGCCGGCAACATCAGCTACGCCGCCGACTGGCGCACCCGCCTGGGCGACCTCACGGCCGTGGTGGAGCACCTCGCCGACATCGTCCCCGCGGGTGACGTGCGCGACGCCCTGCTCGTGCGGCACTTCACGTGGGAGTTCGACAAGCTGCTCACCCGCGACCTCCTGCAGCGCACCGACGACGACGCCGAGGCCCTGCTCGACGCCCTCGCGGAGGTGGCCCGGCGCTTCCTCACCCCCGGCCTGCTCGAGCGTCTCGACGGCGCGGTGCGCCTGCACTGGCGCCTCATCAGCACCGGGCGGCGCGACCTCGTGCGCTCCGCCGTCGGCCCCGTGGCCCCCGGGTCGCGGCTGCTCGTGGAGCGCAGCGGGCTGTGGCTGCTCCTCGACGGGTTCGACGAGCCCACCGACGTCTCCCGCCTCAGCGGGCCGGAGCTCGCCCCCTGGTTCGAGGACGTCGAGCGGGGCGCCCGCCTGAGCCTCGACGGCTCACGGCTGCTCCTCGAGGCCCGCACCGGCGCGATCGACCCCGCCTCCGACGCCCGCATCGAGCTCGCCCTCAGCCCGCTCAACGAGCACGGCGTCCCGCGCCCCTGGCTCAACGTCGCCCTCGACCGCGGCACCCGCGTGCTCGCCGCCGCGCCGGTGCGCATCGGGGCCGACGGCGAGGTGCGCGCCGAGCTCGACCTGGCCCCCCTCGCCGTCGACACCGACCCCGGCTCCACCAGCTTCGGGATCCGGTTGCGGGTCACCACCGACGAGCGCATCCTCGACCGGCCGCTGCGCGCCGCCGTACCGGTCGCGGGGAGCCCGGGCGCCGGCCCCGCGGAGTTCACCACCCGCGGCGCGCGGGCCCAGGTCGCCGTGACATCCTCGCTCGAGCACCGCCTCGCGCTCACCCTGAGCATCGAGCCCACGCTGCGCCGTCGGGTCGGCGCGCTCGGGCGGCGGCTCACCTAGCCTGTCCCTCGCGCGGTGTCCTCGCGCGTCACCAGCACTCATCCCAGCACTCACCCCAGCACTCACCCCAGCAATCAGCAGCACACCGGCCGCCGGCCGGTCGCGTCAGCAGTCGAGAAGGAGCTTTTCCGTGGACATCTGCGTCGTCGCCCTGGGCAAGATCGGCCTCCCCCTGGCGGTGCAGTTCGCCAGCGCCGGGCACACCGTCGTCGGTGCCGACGTCGACGCCGGTGTCGTCGACCTCGTCAACCGCGGCGAGGAGCCCTTCCCGGGCGAGGCCCACCTCGCCGAGAAGCTCCGCGAGGCCGTGGACGCCGGGCGCCTCAGCGCCACCACCGACACCACTGCCGCGGTCGCCGCCGCCGACGCGGTCGTGATCGTCGTCCCCCTCTTCGTGGCCGCCGACGGAACGCCGAGCTGGCAGTGGATGGACGCCGCCACCGAGGCGGTGGGCCGCGGCCTCAAGGCCGGCACGCTGGTGAGCTACGAGACCACGCTGCCGGTGGGCACCACCCGCAACCGCTTCGCCCCGAAGCTCGAGGAGCTCTCCGGCCTCACCGCCGGTGAGGACTTCCACCTCGTCTTCAGCCCCGAGCGGGTGCTCACCGGCCGGGTCTTCGCCGACCTGCGCAAGTACCCCAAGCTCGTGGGCGGCATCAACCAGGCCTCCACCGACGCCGCGATCGCCTTCTACGACGCGGTGCTCGAGTTCGACGAGCGGCCCGACCTGCCGCAGGCCAACGGCGTGTGGGACCTCGGGTCGTCGGAGGCCTCGGAGTTCGCCAAGCTCGCCGAGACCACCTACCGCGACGTCAACATCGGCCTGGCCAACCAGTTCGCCCGCTACGCCGACCAGATCGACGTCGACGTGCTCAAGGTCATCGACGCCTCGAACTCCCAGCCCTATAGCCACATCCACCGTCCGGGCATCGCGGTCGGCGGCCACTGCATCCCGATCTATCCGCGCCTCTACCTGTGGAACGACCCCGCCGCCACCGTGGTGAGCGCGGCGCGCGAGGCCAACGCCGGCATGCCGGACTACTCCCTCGACCTCCTCGCCGCCGCCGTCGGCGACCTCTCCGGCGTGCCGGTGCTCGTGCTCGGCGCCGCTTACCGCGGGGGCGTCAAGGAGACCGCCTTCTCGGGTGTCTTCCCGCTCGTCGAGGGGCTCAAGGCCCGCGGCGCGGTGCCCTACGTCAGCGACCCGATGTACTCCGACGCCGAGCTCGAGCGGCTCGGCCTTCCGCCGCACCGCGGCGAGGAGGTCGAGGCCGCCGTCGTGCAGGCCGACCACGCCGAGTACGCCTCCCTCACCCCGGCCGACCTGCCGGGCGTGCGGGTGCTGGTCGACGGTCGCCGGGTCACCGACGCCTCTGCCTGGCGGGGCGACGGCGTGCGCCGCATCGTCATCGGCGGCTGAGCCGCCGCGGGTCGTGGCGCTCGCGCTGCGACCCGCCCTCAGCCGAGGGTGAGGACGCCGTCCGCCTCGGTGTAGGTCTCGCCGGTGCTCGGGCAGGTCCACGTGCCGGGAGCGGTCTCCTCCAGGCGCACGCCCGCGCGACCGACCCAGCCGATGCGCTTGGCCGGGACGCCGGCCACGAGGGCGAACTGCGGCACGTCGCGCGTGACGACCGCGCCGGCGGCCACGAGCGACCACGCGCCGACGCGCACGGGCGCCACGCACACCGCACGGGCGCCGACCGAGGCGCCCTCGCCGATCTCGACGCCGACGGCCTCCCAGTCGTGGGCGCGCTTGAGCGCGCCGTCGGGGGCGACCGAGCGGGGGTACTGGTCGTTGGTGAGCACGGCCGCGGGGCCGATGAAGACGCCGTCGCCGAGGGTGGCGGGCTCGTAGACGAGCGCGTAGTTCTGCAGCTTGCACCGGTCGCCGATGCGCACGCCGGTGCCCACGTAGGCACCGCGGCCGATCACGCAGCTCTCGCCGAGCACGGCGTCCTCGCGGATCTGCGCGAGCTCCCAGACGGTGGTGCCCGCGCCGAGGGTGGCGGAGTCGGCGACCTGGGCGGTGTCCTTCACGACGGCGCTCACGGCTCAGCCCCTCTTCTCGATCGGGGTGTTGCTGCCCTCGTTGTTGAGGCCCTTCTCGATGATCACGAGGTTGTGGTAGGCGTGCACCGCGATGACGTGGCGGTCGCTGTAGGTGGGCTCGTAGTCGGCCTGCGGGTACTCCTCGTAGTTGAGGCCGTCGAGGAGGTCCTTCACCAGGGCCATCGTCGTGTGGGTCGCGTGGCGGTCGGGATCGCCGCCCCAGCGCCCCCAGTAGGAGGTCTGGGTGTCCTCGATGGCGTAGAGGCCGTCGGGCTCGATGAGCGGGAAGAGCAGGCGGAAGGTCTCGCGGATGTGCTCGGGGCGGTGGCTGCCGTCGTCCACGACGACCTTGAGCGGGCCGCGCTCGGCGACGATGCGGCGCAGCACCTCCTCATCGACCTGGGATCCCTGGTAGGCGGTGATGCGGGGCTCCTCGACGAAGGACTTGTCCTGGATGTCGAGGCCGACGATCTGGGCCTTCGCGAAGAAGTGCTTCCACATGCGCAGCGACTTGCCGCCCTCGCCCTCGCGGGCGTAGCCGCCGATGCCGATCTCGAGCAGCGTGAAGGCCTCGTCGCGCAGGTGGCCGAAGTGGCGCTCGTAGTGCTGGGTGTAGTGGTGGCCCGGCCCGGCCTTGTCGGTGCGGAAGTGGCGCCCGATCTCGGTGAGGTCCATGCGGTGCCAGGCCGGTCCGGCGTCGCCGCCCGCGCGGCGCAGCCGCTGCCACACGCGGTCGCTGACCAGCGGCTTCACGGTCTTGACCGCGGCGCTCTTCAACATCGACATGACGGCTCCTTCTCGGCGGGTGGGACGGCTGGAACCCTAGCAACGCGCCCGCCCGCCGCCCGCGTCGCCGCCCGCGACCACTAGCCTCTCGACCGTGGCCGCGACCGACCCCTCCACCGCCGCCTCCGCGCGGCCGCTGGTGATGGGCGTCGTCAACGTCACCCCCGACTCCTTCTCCGACGGCGGCCGCTACGTCGATCCCGAGGCGGCCGTCGCCCACGGCCGCGACCTGCTGGCCCAGGGCGCCGACATCCTGGACGTCGGCGGCGAGTCCACACGACCGGGCGCCACCCGTCCGCTCGTCGACGAGGAGCTCGGCCGGGTGCTGCCCGTCATCTCCGCGCTGGCCGCCGAGGGGGCGCGGGTCTCGGTCGACACCATGCGCGCGGAGGTGGCGGCCCGGGCGGTCGAGGCCGGTGCGAGCATCGTCAACGACGTCTCCGGGGGCCTGGCCGATCCCGCGATCCTCGACGTGGTGGCCGATGCGGGCGTCACCTACGTGGCGATGCACTGGCGCGCGCACAGCGAGCACATGCAGCGCTGGGCCCGCTACGACGGTCCGGGCGGTGTCGTCGCCGCCGTCCGCGACGAGCTCGCGGCCCGTGTGGAGGCCGCGCTCGCCGCCGGCATCGGCGCCGAGCGCCTGGTGCTCGATCCGGGGCTGGGGTTCGCCAAGCTGGCCGAGCACAACTGGCAGCTCGTGCGCCGCCTCGACGTCGTGGCCTCCCTGGGTCTGCCGCTGCTCGTCGGGGCCAGTCGCAAGACCTTCCTCGGCCACCTGCTGGCCGACGCCGAGGGCGCCCCGCGCCCGGTGGGGGAGCGGGAGGCGGCCGGAGTGGCGCTCACCGCCCTGCTCGCCGCCGGCCTCGGCGGTGCGCCCGTGTGGTGCCTGCGGGTGCACGACGTGAGGGCCCACGTGGACGCCTTGGCCGTTGCGGCACAGTGGGCCCTGCCCGCGGGGCCCGACCGGCCCCAGCACCACCACGATCAGGAGCACCGATGAGCGACGAGCTGAGGATCCTCGGCATCGAGGTCTTCGCCCACCACGGCGTCTTCGAGCACGAGCGCCGCGAGGGGCAGGTGTTCCGCTTCGACCTCGAGCTGGGCGTCGACACCGCTCCCGCGGCCGCGTCCGACGACCTCGCCGACACCGTCGACTACGGCGGGCTCGTGGCCCACGTCGTCGCCGAGGTCGAGCGCGACCCCGTCGACCTCATCGAGACCCTCGCCCAGCGCATCGCCGATGCGTGTCTGCGCGACGTTCGTGTTGAATGGGCGCGAGTGACGGTGCACAAGCCGCAGGCCCCCATCGAGGCCACGTTCGACGACGTGCAGCTCACGATCACCCGACGCCGCACCGCGGCACCGGGAGACCACGACGGGAAGGCGGAAGACCGACCATGACCGAGACCCCCAATCCGAACATCATCGACGCGGACACCCTGACCGGGGAGATGCGCCCGATCCGCCGGGTGGTGATCGGTCTCGGGTCCAACCTGGGCGATCGGATGAGCAACCTCCAGGGAGCCGTCGACGCTCTCGCCGACACGCCCAACGTGTGGGTCACGGGCATCTCGCCCGTCTACGAGACCACGCCGGTCGACTGCCCGCCGGACGCCGAGACCTTCCTCAACGTGATCGTGCTGGCCGACACCACGCTCTCCGCGCACCGCCTGCTCGACCGCGCCCAGGCCATCGAGGACGCCTTCGGGCGCGTGCGCACCGGCGTGCAGAACGCGCCGCGCACCCTCGACGTCGACCTGATCGTCGTGGGCGATCGCCGCAGCGACAAGCCCGAGCTGATCCTCCCGCACCCGCGTGCGCACGAGCGCGCCTTCGTGCTGCAGCCGTGGCTCGACCTCGAGCCCGACGCGCAGGTGCCCGGCGTCGGGGCCGTGGCCGACCTCCTCGCCTCCGCCGACACCACCGGCGTGCAGCGCCGCGACGACCTGGTGCTCGAGTTCGAGTGAGCCGCGACGGCTCCGAGCCCGACGCCTCTCGGGGCCCCGACCGGCCCGGCGGGCCGGACGACGACCGCGACGGCCTGCGTCCGACCCCCGTGTCGTCCGCCCTGGCCTGGGCGGGCGTCGGCGTGGTCGGCGGCCTGCTGCTGCGCTTCGCGGTCGGGCGCCTCGGGGCGGTGGCCCCGCTCGTCACGCTCCCGCAGGGGCTCGCCTTCGCCCTGCTGGCCGCGATCCTCGGCTACGTCGCCTGGGCCACCCGGCGCTCGCTGCGCGGTCGCGGCAGCCGCCTGGCCGCCCACCAGGCCGTCAACCGGTTCCTCCTCGGACGGGCGAGCGCCCTGGTGTCGGCGCTGGCGCTCGGCGGCTACCTCGCCTACGGGCTCACCTGGATCGGCGACCCGGCCGAGCGGGCCGACGACCGGCTCGTCGGGTCCCTCGTGGCCGCCGGGTGCGCCCTCGCGGCCGTCGTCGCGGGGCTCCTGCTGGAGCGCGCCTGCCGCGTTCCGCCGTCGGAGCGCGCGGGCTCCTGAGGGACCGCCCGGGACCTGATCTGCGCGCCCGCCTGGGGCCGCTGTGACTCCTGGGGTGGGTGTGACGAGCGTGTCGCCGTCTCCCGGAGCGGTGCGCGGCCTACGGTGAGCCCATGACCTTCCCCGTCGGCCGACCCGCGGGCACCGCAGCGGGCACCCCCTCCGTCCCCTCGCCCGCGCCGTCCGCGTCGACCTCGCCGGCCTCGCCGACGGGCAGCGGCTCGCGCCGACGCCAGCGCTCCACGCGCATCGCGGTGGCCGTCGTCCTCGTGGGGGTGGCGGCCGCACTCGTCGCCGGCGCCGCCGTCGTCGGCACCAGCCCGGTGCTGCTGCTCGCCGGCGCGCTCGCCGTGCTGCTCGGCGGTGCCGCCACCAAGATCACCCACGCAGAAGTGCAGCGCACCCGCGTGGACGCCGCCCGCGACCGCGCCGACCAGGCCCGCGCCTACGCGCGCCTCACCGAGGCCCGCACGGCCGAGAACGTCGAGTTCGCCGCCGACATGACCGGCCTGATCGCCAAGCGCGACGCGCAGGTGCAGCGGGTCGAGAAGCGCCTGGCCGAGACCACCGACGAGCTCGCGGCCGCGCGCAGCGAGCTCGCCGCGAGCACGGATCGGGCCGAGGCGGCCGAGCGCACCTCCGAGCGGCTCACCTCGCGCCTGGCCGAGGCCGAGGAGCGCGCCGAGGCGGCCGTCATCCGCGTGGCCGAGCTCGAGGCCGAGATCGACGTGCTGCGGGCGGAGTGGCAGGCGCTGCAGGCCGCCCGCGCGGCCGAGGGTCACCACCACCCCGGCAACCGTCGCGCCGTCTGAGCCGGCCGCTCCTCGGGCCCTCTCGAGGAGGGGAGCCGCACGGCCCCCGACCGGGCGCGGCGGCTAGGGTGGGCGGATCGCCGCCGGCCCGCCCATCGGGCCCCGACCCGACTGCGAGGATGCTCCCGCCGTGGCCTTCGACCCCGTCCGCGCCCGCGCCACCGCGATCCGCCTGGGCAAGTCCGGGCCGGCCCGCCTGAGGGGTCCCGTCGGGCGCGCGACGCGCCGCTTCCGCGCCGGCTTCGGGGGACCGCTGGTCACCGTCGTCGTGCCGGTGAGCGACGACGCCACCACCCGCGTCGGCCCTTGCCTGGACACCTTGAAGGTGCAGACCCACCGCAACCTCGACATCGTCGTCGTGCCCTACGGGCGCCACCAGCGGGTGGCGGCCGTCGTCGCACCGCAGGCCGCTGCCGACTGGCGGATCCGACGTCTGCGGCCCGCGGCCGACCTCATCGCCGCGCGCCACGCCGGCATCCGGGCGGCCCGCGGCTCGCTGGTCATCGTCGCCGAGGGCGGTGACGACTTCGTGCCGGAGGGCATCGAGGCCCTCGTCAGCAGCCACCTGGCCACCGGCTCCCCGCTCGTCGTGGGCCGCCTGCGTCGCCCGTCCACGGTCGGCTGGATCCCGGACGCGCCGCTCGACGCCGCGCACGTGGTGGATCGACCGGCCACCGACCTGACCCGCTCGCCTGTCGCCGTCACCGACCTGGCGCTGGGCAACCGGCTCGCCACCCGCGAGCTCTGGTCGCGCGTGCGGTTCACCCCCGGCCTGCCTGGCGGGGCGGACGTCGCGCTCGCGCTGCTGCGCGCCGCCGACCGCTTCGACCTCATCGCCGCCGAGACCTACGTGCCCTCCCAGCGCCGCGACGGCGTCGGCGTCGGCAGCGTCGTCGACGTCCTCTCGGGCCTGGAGGAGTGGCTGGCCCAGCAGGGTCGGCTCTGGGAGCTCGTCGAGGCCGTCGGCGACCCCGCCGTCAGCGACTGGTGGCGCTGGGGCCAGCTCGGCTACGGCGTCCAGCGCATGGTCGCCGACGTCGAGCGTGCCGACGACCGTCAGTGGGCCCTCCTGCGCGAGCACGTGGGTCGCCTGCTCGAGACGGCCGGCACGCGGCTGTGGAGCTCGCTCGGGGCCGAGGCACGGGTCAAGACCTGGCTGCTGCGCGAGGGCCAGCGCGCCGCGCTGGAGTCCTTCCTGGCCGCCCGCCTCTTCAACGAGGGCAGCGTGCGCACCGTCGTCGAGGCCGGCCGCGTGCGCGCGCTGCTCCCGCTGCACGACGACGCCTCGCTCGCTCTGCCCGACGAGCTCTTCGTGATGACCGACGACGAGACGCGCCTGCGGGTCGTGCTCGCCGACGTCCGATGGCGGGCCGAGAGCATCGAGCTCACCCTGCTCGCCTCCCCCGACTTCGTGGACCTGCCCAGCACGCCGCAGGTCGAGGTCAGCCTGGTCGAGGAGGGCGTGCCGGCCGAGCGGGCGCGGCGCTTCGACCTCACCGTGCTGGACCAGCCGCGCGATCCCCGGGCCCACCTGGGTCTCGTCGAGCGGCGCGAGCAGGACGCCACCCGCGGGGCGGTCGTCGTCGAGATCCCGCTCCCGGCCCTCGTGGCCGCGTCCGGAGCGGGCCGCACCTGGGTGGTCGAGACGACGCTGAGCATCGACGGCCTCACCCGCACCGGCCCGGTCACCGGCGTCGACGCGCGCTCCTCGGCCGGCCTCCTCGGCCGCGACCACCTCGCGCCGCGACCGTGCGGCGACGCGCTCGTCACGCTGCTGCCGCGCACCAGCTCGACCGGTCTGCGGATCACGCCCGACGAGGCCGTGCGGCTGCACGAACCCGTCGTGGCGGGCCGCACGCTGCGCGGCCGCCTGCGGCTCGGTGCGGCCGCCTCCGCCGACGCCGCCGACCGCCCGGTCGCGGTGATCGCCTCCTCGGGCGGCCTCACCGCCCGCGCCGAGGTGGACCCCGGCGCCGACCTCGCGTTCGAGCTGACCCTGCCGCCCGCCCGCCACGAGCAGCGGTCGTGGTCGCTGCAGGTCGTCGACGCCGCCGGTCGCAGCCGCGACCTCGGCTGGCCGGCCGGAGCGCTCGCGCAGTGGGTCGGCGTCGCCACCGGCTCGGTGGTGCTCTCGCGGGGCGCGGCAGGCGAAACCCGCGTGCTCGAGGCGGCCGACGAGTTCGTCGTGGACGACGTCCGCGTGAGCGGTCTCGAGGCGCTGGTGCTCGGGCGCTGGCTGGGCGGCGCGGCGCCCGCCGACGCCGAGGTGCGGCTCGAGGGCCCGAAGGCAGTGCTCGTCGGCGAGGCGGTGCCCGATCCCGATCCGTCGGCCGGGCCCGGAGCGGCCGCCTACCGCTTCCGGTTGGCCCACGACCCCTGGGGGCTCGGCGAGCGTCCGGTGCCGCCGGCCACCTACCCCGTGACGGTGCACCGCGGCGGCCGTCGCCGCATCGCGCCGTTCGGCGAGCGGGCGCTGGAGCGGCTCGGTCGCCCCGCGGTCGACGAGGTGTTCGCCAGCCGGCTCGTGCAGTACGGCCGCGACGCCAACCTCGACCTCGACCGGCCGCTGCGCGACGATGAGCGCGGCCCGTCGGCGCAGTGCGCGCTGCAGCGCTGGTACGCCGGGGCCGACCTGCCGATCGAGGCCGACGTCGTCTACCTGCAGTCCTACCTCGGGGCGTCGGCCACCGACAGCCAGCTGGCGCTGCACGAGGAGCTGCGGCGCTCGCGACCCGACCTGCGCCTGGTGTGGGGGGTGCACGACTCCTCGTGCTGGACGCCGGAGGGCGCCGAGCGCGTGCAGCTGTTCAGTCGCGAGTGGTACCGCGTCATCGCCACCGCCGGTCACCTGTGCCTCAACATCGACCCCGAGCGCTGGTTCCGTCGGCGCCCCGGCCAGCGGGTGCTGCAGACCTTCCACGGCTACCCCGCCAAGTCGATGGGGCTGCGCATGTGGCGGGCCAAGAACTTCACGCCCCGGCGCATCGACCTCGAGCTCGCCCGCACGTCGGGCCAGTGGGACCTCATCCTCACGCCGGCGCCCGAGATGGACGAGCACTACCGCCGCGAGTACGCCTACGACGGGCCGATCCACAGCCACGGCTATCCCCGCGACGACGCCCTGGTGGGCCCGGACGCCGACGCCCGTCGTGCGGCGGTGCGCGAGCGGCTCGGCATCGCCGAGCACCAGACGGCGGTGCTCTACGCACCGACGTGGCGCGACGACCTCGCCACCAACTGGCGCGAGGCCGAGATGGTGCAGCACCTCGACCTCGCCGCTGCCGCGCGCGAGCTCGGCCCCGACTACGTGCTGCTGATGCGCGGCCACCGCTTCCACTCGGGTGCGGCCGGTCGGCCCGGCGGTGAGACCCGCTACCGCGACGTCACCGACTACCCCGAGATCAACGACCTGATCCTGGCCTCCGACGCCGCGGTGCTCGACTACTCCTCGCTGCGCTTCGACTTCGCGCTCACGATGCGGCCGATGATCTTCCTCGTGCCCGATCTCGACTCCTACGTCGGCGGCGTGCGCGGCTTCCTCTACGACTACCGCGACTCCGCGCCCGGGCCGCTGGTCGACACCGCCGAGGAGGCCGTGGCGCTGCTGAAGGACCTGCCGCGCCTGCGACGCAGCACCGCGGCGCAGCTCGAGCACTTCGCCGCCACCTACAACCGTCTGCAGACCGGCGACTCGGCGCGCCGGGTGGTCGAGGCGTTCTTCGGGCCCGCTCCCGAGGCGGGCGCGGAGGCGAAGGGTCAGTAGCCTTCGGGCCATGTCCGACGCCACCGCTGCCGCCCCGGTCACGAACGTCGCCGTCCTCCTCGCCGGAGGCGTGGGCAGCCGGGTGGGGCTCGACATCCCCAAGCAGCTGATCAAGGTGGCGGGCAAGACGCTGCTCGAGCACACACTCGTGGCGCTGCACGACCACCCGGACGTCGACGAGGTCATCGTGCTGATGACGCCCGGGCACACCGACGCGGTGCGCGACATCACCCGCGGCGAGGCCTTCGACAAGGTCACCGCGATCCTCGAGGGCGGCGACACCCGCAACGACACCACCCAGCGCGCGATCGACCACCTCCTCGCCCAGGAGGCCGCCCGCGGTCGGGCCGCCGACGGCTCCGGCGTCCGGATCCTGCTGCACGACGCGGTGCGCCCGCTCGTGACGCCGCGCATCATCGGCGAGTGCTTCGCCGCACTGGCCACCCACCCAGCCGTCGACGTCGCGATCCCCTCGGCCGACACGATCATCGAGGTCGCGCCCGACGACACGATCCGCAGCATCCCGCCGCGCGCCAGCCTGCGCCGCGGGCAGACGCCGCAGGCGTTCCGGCTCGACGTCCTCGCCCGGGCCTACGAGCTGGCGGGCGCCGACCCCGACTTCGCGGCCACCGACGACTGCAGCGTCGTCCTGCGCTACCTGCCCGACGAGCCGATCGTGGTGGTGCACGGCGACGACCGCAACATGAAGGTCACCGAGCCGATCGACGTCTTCATCGCCGACAAGCTCTTCCAGCTCACCGGCATCGACCTGCCGCGCGCCAAGTCCGAGGAGGGCTACCGGGCCGCGCTCGAGGGCCGCACGATGGTGGTCTTCGGCGGCAGCTACGGCATCGGGGCCGACATCGCGGCGCTCGCGGAGGCCTACGGCGCCCGCGTGCTCACCTTCAGCCGCTCGGCCACCGGCACCGACGTCGGACGACGCGCCGACGTCGCCGCCGCGGCCCGCACCGCGATCGCCGAGGCCGGCTCGATCGACTTCGTGGTCAACACCGCCGGCGTGCTGCCGCGCGGCCAGCTGGTCGAGACCTCGGAGGAGACGGTGTGGGCCGCCACCGAGATCAACTACCTCGGTCCGGTGTTCATCGCCCAGGAGTTCTATCCGCACCTGGCGGCCTCCGGCGGCTCGCTGCTGCTGTTCACCTCCAGCTCCTACACGCGCGGGCGCGGCGGCTACAGCCTCTACAGCTCGGCCAAGGCCGCCACGGTCAACCTCACCCAGGCGCTCGCCGACGAATGGGCCGAGGCCGGGGTACGGGTCAACTGCATCAACCCCGAGCGCACCGCCACGCCCATGCGCACCAAGGCCTTCGGTCAGGAGGCCCCCGGCACGCTGCTGGACTCGGCCACCGTGGCGCGCACCTCGATCGACGTGCTGGTCTCCGACCAGTCCGGTCACGTCTACGACGTGCGCAAGGACGACCCCTTCAGCCTCTGACCAGGCCACTCAGCCTCTGACCAGGCGGAGTCGGCTGCTCAGCTCGTCAGGCGCCGCTTGGCCCGCCCGGCCACTCGCCGCGCGCGAGCGATCGGACGACGGGCACGGGCGTCGTCCAGCTGGCGGCGGGTCGCGTCGAGCTCGGCGCGCAGGGCGGCGGCCTCGGCGGTGGCCTGGTCGATGCGCGCGTGCAGCTTCGCCTCGTCGGGCGCGCAGGCGAGGCGCTCGGCGAGGATCGGCTCGTAGATCGCGCGACGCCGCGCGGCGAGCTGCTCGACCTCGGCGGCCGGCCGGCTCGCGGCACCGCGCACGAGGTCGGCGAGCTCGCGGGCGTTGGCGTCGGCGCGACGGGTGAGCTCCGCGGAGGCCTCGACCACCTCGTCGCGGTCGCCGATCTCCAGCGCCCGCCCGATCGAGGCCTCGAGGTCGGCGAGGCCGACGTCGAAGGGCATGTGGGGGTCCCAGTGCTTGGCGTAGCGGGTGGGCTTGACGCGGGTGAAGGTGAGCCGCGGCACCTGGTAGGCCGCCGAGATGATGCGCACGTGCAGCGAGGTGCCGATCACCACGCGGGCGGTGCGCAGCTGCTCGACGATGTCGGCGGGGCGGCGCTCGGTGCGCAGCTCGACCGAGCGGGCGGGGTCGAGGCGCGCGATGTGGTCGGCCACCTGCTCGTAGGCGGCGAGGGAGTCGGTGGAGGGCACCGTGCCGGCCATGACGAAGCGGATCGTCATGCCGTCGAGGTGCTTGCTGGTGACCAGGGCCTTCGCCAGCGCCTCGTGGCCGAGGTCGCGCAGGATGCTCACCGACGACTGCACCACGACCACGTCGGAGTCGGGGTCGTAGGGGTGGGGGTCGACCGCACCGAGCGCGTGGACGACGTCGGGCACGAGCGTGTGCTCGACGGCCATGTCGGTGAGGTAGGCGCTCGCGATCGGGTCGCGCACCGAGACCGCGTCGGCGCTGCGCAGCGCCTCGAGCAGCTCGTGGCGCACGTGCCAGGGGCGCCCGCGCAGGCCGCCGAGCCCGGCGGAGTTGACGATCGTGACCGCGCCCGCGTTGCGCTCGAAGGCCGCCGGGTTGGGGATGTAGGGAGCGACGATCGGCGCGTGGTCGACGGCCTCGGCCAGCATCCGCTGCTGCTCGGCGTGCGTGGCGGTGTTGAACCGCTGGCGCAGCGGCTGCGGCATCGACATCCGGAACGCCGACTCCATGGTGGTGCCGCCGATCTCGCCGCCCATCGACCAGATGGCGTCCACGTCGTCGTCACGCAGCCGTGAGCCGTAGGCCTCGACCCTCCGGTCGAGCAGCTCGGTCATGTCGGAGGCGAAGGGGGCGGTGGCGATCACCTCGGCGTCGGCGAGGTAGCGCTCGGTGACCAGCAGGAAGAGCAGGTCGCCCACGTTGTCGCGCTCGTAGGGGCCGATCGCCAGGACACGGGGGCGGGCGGACGGGGCGTCGGGCATCGGGGCGATCTCTCCTGGCGTCGTGCTGCTGGGTCGGCGGGTCCGGCGGGTCCGGCGGGTCGCCATGCTCTCACGCCCGCCGCACCGGGCACGGGCCCCGCAGCGCGTCCGCTGCCCATCCTCTAGCCTCTCCCTGACCCGGACCGGTGCCGCGAGAGCACGACCAGCACGCGCGAGGAGGACGACGGTGGTGCGACGCCTCGCCCGCGCGGCCCGCCACCGCGTGCGCACCGCCCGGCTGGAGCCCCGCGTCCTGCGCCGCGAGCTCGTCGAGCTCGTCGCCCGCGAGTGCGCGGACCGCCCCGACGCGCACGTGGTCGTCGTCGGAGAGCACCGGCGCGCGCTCGTGCGGGCACTGCGCCGTCGCGGGCCCGGCTGGCAGGTGAGCGCCACCCCGGCCGACCCGGCCCGCCGCCACGTCGAGCTGGCGCTGCTGCCGCACGCGGACGTCGTCCTCGCGGGGGCGGACCCTGCGGGCGATCGACTCGGTGACTTCCGCGCCGTCTTCTTCCACACCCGGCCCGGTGGAGCGTTCGTGGTGCCGCGGGGTGCCGGCGAGCTCGGCGCCGCGCGCGGCGCCCTCGGCGAGCACCTCGCCGAGGGGTGGGCCACCGAGCCCGGGCCTTTGCGCGCGGGCCGGGTCCGCAAGGCGTGGCAGAACCACCGCCTCGCCGTCCGGATGCACGTCACCGGCGAGACGCTCGGCGACCACTTCGTCCTGCGCCACGACCTGCCCGACGTCATGGTCAAGCTCGACGAGCCGCGCGGCAACGCCTGGATCGAGGGCTCGGCGGCGCGCCACGGCACCCCGCACCGCGTGCTCTCGGTGCTGCCGGCCGAGCAGCCGCCGTCCGCGGCGGTGATCACCGAGGTGCCCGAGCCGCGTCGTCCACCGATGGGGCGCCCGATCAAGCTCGCCGACATCGCGCTGCGCGAGTACCGCGACGTCGTCGTGGACGTCGAGCAGCTCGTCGTCACCGGTCGGGTGATCCTGCCCGACACCTACCGCCACAACCAGGCGCCGACGCTCACCAACTTCGGCGTGATCGACCTGCCCGGCCCCTACGGCATCCTCCAGCGCCCCCTGCCCGCTCCTGAGGACCTGCCGCTGCTCGCGGGCACCCACCTGCACCTCGACAACGAGATCCGCGGCCACTTCGGGCACACGACCACCGAGGTGCTCTCGCGGATGTGGAGCTGGCCGGCCGCGCTTGAGATCGATCCGGACGTGCGGGTGCTGATGACCGCCGCGCGCGGGCGGCCCGAGATCGCCGAGTGGGAGTACGACTTCTACGAGGCCTGCGGCATCCCGCGCGAGCGCATCGTGAAGATCGACGGCCCCGCGCGCGTCGAGCGCCTGCTCTCGGGCACACCGATGTTCTCCAACCCCGAGTACGTCCACCCCCGCATCCTCGAGACCTGGGACCGCCTCGGCGACGTCCTCGCTGCCCGCGCCGAGCCCCGCGACGACCGCCCCTCGCGCATCTTCATCGCGCGGCGCATCCGCAAGCGCGCCTGCCTCAACGCCGAGGAGGTCGAGGAGATCTTCGCCGCCCGCGGCTTCGCGATCGTCTACCCCGAGGACTATCCGCTCGGCGAACAGGTCGCGATGTTCCGCGCCGCCGACGTCGTCGCCGGCTACGCGGGCAGCGGCATGTTCCACATCGCCTTCGTCACGCACCCCCAGCACGTCATCCAGATCGGCTCGGACGCCTACACCCCGCGCAACGAGGTCCTCATGGCCGCGCTCCGCGGCCACCGCATCGACGCCGTCGTCTCCCGCGCCAGCAAGTCCACCGTGCAGGCCGAGTTCGCCGTCGACCTCGACCGCGAGGGCCCCCACCTCCTCGCCCTCCTCGACCGCCTCCCTCCCGCCTGAGGCCGCCGGCCGGTCGGCGCGGGATTCACCGGTGGACCGGCGAAACTCGTGCTGGTCACATGAAACTTCGGTCGACCAGCGCGAGATTCACCGGTGGACCGGTGAATCCCGAGCGCCGCATCAGGCCACCGGGGGCGATGTGACCCCGGCCACGCGCGATTCCGGTTCCCCGCCGACCGCCGCGGGCGTACCGTTGGCAGCGCTCCGGACGCCCCCGGAGCGCCTGTCACGAGCACACGTCCTGTACCCACACCGCACGCGGCCCCGGCCGGGTGGTCGGAGGGACGGGAACGAAAGGTTCACGATGGCCCACTTCCGGGTGGGCGTCGTCGGCGCGGGTCGCGTCGGCGCCGTCCTCGCTGCTGCCCTGCGGCGCGCCGGCCACGACGTGGTCGCCGCCGCCGGTGAGTCCGACGCTTCCCGGCGTCGCGCCGCCGACCTCCTGCCGGGCGTGCCGCTGGCCAAGCCCAGCGACGTCGCCCGCGCGGTCGACCTGCTGCTGCTCACCGTGCCCGACGACATGCTGCCCAACGTCGTCCAGGTGCTGGCCGACTCCGGTGCGCTGCACGCCGGGCAGGTCGTCGTCCACACCTCGGGGCGCCACGGGCTCGCCGTGCTCGCGCCCGCGGCCGCGGTGGGCGCCCGCGTGGTGGCGCTGCACCCCGCGATGACCTTCACCGGCACCGCCGTCGACCTCACCCGCCTGGGCGGGTGCGTCATGGGGCTCACGGCCGGGGACGCCGAGCGCGCGCTGGCCGAGGGTCTCGTGGCCGACCTCGGCGGCCGGCCCACCTGGGTGCCGGAGGAGATGCGCACGCTCTACCACGCCGGTCTCGCGCACGGCGCCAACCACCTGGTCACGCTGGTGAGCGAGGCGATGGGGCTGCTCGCCGCCGCCGGCGTCGACGACCCGTCGGGCACGCTGCGCCCCCTGCTGGACGCCGCCCTGGCCAACGCGCTCGAGCACGGCGACAGCGCTCTCACCGGCCCGATCGTGCGCGGCGACGTGCAGACGGTGGCCGCGCACCTGGGCGACATCAGCGCCAACGCCCCCGACACCGTGCCCTCCTACGTGGCGATGGCCTGGGCCACGCTCGACCGCGTGGTCACCGACGGTCGGCTGCTGCCGATCCGCGCCCTGCGCATCGCCGAGACCCTGGCCGCGCACGATCCCGCCGGCGGCGCCCACCGCGCCCGCGTCGAGCAGCTGCTCGCCCGGGCGCCCGGTAGGTCCCGCGCCGCGATGGAGCAGGCGTGAGCACTTCGGTCGCCGTGCGGTCGCCGGCCGTCGCCCGCACCCGCGCCGACCTCGCCAGCCTGCTCGGCGCGCGCGCCGCGACCGCGCCGGTGGTGCTCGTTCCCACCATGGGCGCCCTGCACGAGGGCCACGCCACGCTCATGCGGCTGGCCCGCGAGCGTGCGGGCGCCGACGGCACGGTCGTGGTGAGCATCTTCGTCAACCCTCTGCAGTTCGGGCCGGGCGAGGACCTCGACCGCTACCCGCGCACCTTCGACGCCGACCTCGCGCTCGCCGGCGGCGAGGGCGTGGACGTCGTGTTCGCCCCCGTCGTGGCGGAGGTCTACCCCGACGGCGTGCCGCACCCGGGCGAGCCCTCGCCGGCGGTCACCGTGCAGCCGGGGCCGCTGGCCGACGTCCTCGAGGGGGCGAGCCGCCCGGGCCACTTCCGCGGCGTCCTCACCGTGGTGGCCAAGCTCTTCGGCCTCGTGCGCCCCGACGTCGCGGTGTTCGGCGAGAAGGACTTCCAGCAGCTCGCGCTCATCCGGCGCATGGTCGCCGACCTGTGCCTGGGCATCGAGATCGTCGGCGCACCCACCGACCGCGAGCCCGACGGCCTGGCGCGGTCGAGCCGCAACCGCTACCTCTCGGACGACGAGCGCGCCCGCGCCGCGGTGCTGAGCGCCGCCCTGCGCGCCGCCCAGGAGCGCGCCGCCTTCGGTGTCCCCGCCGCGCGATGGGCCGCGATGAGCGTGCTCGCCGCCGAGCCCGCGATCGAGCTCGACTACCTGGCCATCACCGACGCCGGCCTCGGCCCGATCGACGACCACCCCGCGCCCGGCACCGAGGGCCGCGTGCTGGTGGCCGCGCGCCTGGGCACCACCCGACTCATCGACAACCTGCCCCTGCACTTCACCGCCCCGCCCACGAACCAGCCCGGAAGCTGAGGGATCCCCATGCTGCGCACGATGATGAAGTCCAAGATCCACCGCGCCACCGTCACGCAGGCCGACCTGCACTACGTCGGCTCGGTCACCGTCGACGAGGACCTCCTCGACGCCGCCGACCTGCTGCCCGGCGAGCTCGTGCACATCGTCGACATCGACAACGGCGCCCGCCTCGAGACCTACACGATCGCCGGCGAGCGCGGCAGCGGCGTGATCGGCATCAACGGCGCCGCGGCCCGCCTCGTGCACCCCGGCGACCTCGTCATCCTCATCGGCTACGGCCAGATGAGCACCGAGGAGGCGAAGGAGTTCAAGCCGAGCGTGGTCTTCGTCGACGCCGACAACAAGATCATGGCCACCGGCTTCGACCCCGCCGAGACCTTCGGCGACCCCACGCTGGCGCGCGGCGACGTCACCGCCGGTCGCTGACCGCTCCACCACCCGCACGTCAGGCCTCTCGGTAGCCTGCTGGAATGCCTGAAGGGTCCGCTGTGCCTACCTCCCTGCGACGTCTCCCAGGTCGCCTCGACGCCCCCGGCCCCGGGTGGACGACGCGCGCCGACGTCGTCGTCGTGGGCTCCGGCATCGCCGGGCTCACCGCGGCGCTGCGCCTGCGCGGCCACGTGGACTCGATCCTCGTGGTCACCAAGGACGTGCTCGCCGCCGGCTCCACCCAGTGGGCGCAGGGCGGCATCGCCGCGGCGCTCGGGCCGGGCGACACCCCGCACGAGCACGAGGTCGACACGCTGGTCGCCGGTGCGGGCGCCTGCGACGCCGAGGCGGTGCGGGTGCTGGTGAACGAAGGCCCGGACGCCGTGCGCGAGCTGATCGCGCTGGGCACCAACTTCGACCACACCGCCGACGGCGAGCTCTCGCTCACCCGCGAGGGCGGTCACCACCGCGACCGCATCGCCCACGCGGGCGGCGACGCCACGGGCGCGGAGATCCAGCGGGCCCTCATCGCCGCCATCGAGGCCGCCCCCGACATCGAGGTCATCCAGCACGCGCTGGCCGTCGACCTGCTGCTCGGGCGCCCCGCCGGCTCCCCCGACGACCCGGCGGCGCCGCTGGGCGTCGCCGGGCTCACCCTCCACGTGATCGGCGAGGGCGAGCGCGACGGCGTGGGCGCCGTCCACTGCCGGGCGGTGGTGCTCGCCAGCGGCGGGCTCGGCCAGGTGTTTTCGCAGACCACCAACCCGGCGGTCGCCACCGGCGACGGCATGGCGCTGGCCCTGCGCGCCGGCGCCACCCTGCGCGACCTGGAGTTCGTGCAGTTCCACCCGACGGTGATGTACCTCGGCCCCGACTCGCGCGGCCAGCAGCCGCTCATCTCCGAGGCCGTGCGCGGCGAGGGCGCCTTCCTGGTCGACTTCGAGGGCACCCGCTTCATGCAGGGCGTGCACGAGCTGGCCGACCTCGCGCCACGCGACGTGGTGGCCAAGGCGATCATGAAGCGGATGCTCGAGACGGGTCAGCCGCACATGTGGCTCGACGCGCGCCACCTCGGCGCGGAGTTCTGGGAGCGCCGCTTCCCGACCATCCTCGCCACCGCCCGCTCGCACGGGGTCGACCCCGTCACCCAGCTCATCCCGGTGGCGCCCGCGTGCCACTACGCCTCCGGCGGCGTGCGCACCGACCTCGTGGGCCGCACCGACGTGCCGGGCCTCTACGCCACGGGTGAGGTCGCCTGCTCCGGCGTGCACGGCGCCAACCGGCTCGCCTCGAACTCGCTGCTCGAGGGCCTGGTGTTCTCGCGGCGCATCGCCGAGGTGCTCCCCGGCGAGCTGGGCCCCTGGCGCGAGCCCGTCGCCGACGAGCGCCACCCCGGCCTCGTGGACGGCGAGGTGCGCCGCGAGCTGCAGGAGGTGATGACCTCGCGCGTCGGCGTCCTCCGCTCGGCCTCCGGCCTGGTCGAGGCGGCCGCGGTGCTCGACAAGCTCGCCGGTCGTGCGGCCGGCGCGGCCGGGCAGGCCGCCTGGGAGGCCACCAACCTCGTCACCATCAGCGCCGCCCTCGCCGACGCCGCCGCGCTGCGCGAGGAGACCCGTGGCTCGCACTGGCGCGAGGACTTCCCCGAGCGCGACGACGCCACCTGGGCCGGCCACTTCGACGTCCGCATGGCCGACGGCGCCACCACGGTGACCTTCGTGCCGTCGCCGGCCACCGACCGGGGAGCCGGGATCGGCGCCGTGGGCGCGGAGGAGCCGGCGTGATCGCGGTGATCGCGCGCGTGCCCCTCGCCGACCTGCCCGCGGCGCTCGTCGAGGAGATCGCCGCCGCCGGGCTCGACCCGCAGGCCGTCTACGACCACGTCGTCCTCGCCTTCGAGGAGGACCTCCCCGGCGGCGTGGACGACGTCACGAGCGCCGCGATGCCCGACATGGGCCGTGCCACCGCCGACTTCGCCGCGCGCGAGGCAGGGGTGGTGGCCGGGCTCGCGATCGCCGAGCTGGCCTTCGTCTACGCCCTCGGCGACGACGTCACGGTGAGCGGCCGCGTGCCCGACGGCACCCGGGTCGCGCCGGGCGACGTCGTCCTCACCGTGGAGGGGGCGGTGCGGGGCGTGCTCACCGCGGAGCGCACCGCGCTCAACTTCGCCTCCCACCTCTCGGGCGTGGCCACCGCCACCGCCCAGTGGGTCGACGCGCTGGTCGGCACCCGCGCCCGCGTGCTCGACACCCGCAAGACCCTGCCGGGCTGGCGCGCGCTGCAGAAGTACGCCGTGCGCTGCGGTGGCGGCGTCAACCACCGCCTCAGCCTGGTCGACCGGGCGATGGTGAAGGACAACCACGCCGTGGCGGCCGGGGGAGTGGTGCCGGCCTACCGCGCGGTCGTGGCCGCCAACCCGGGTCTGCGCGTGGAGGTCGAGGTCACCACGCTGGAGGAGCTGCGCGACGTGCTCGACGCCGGCTGCACCGAGGTGCTGCTCGACAACATGAGCACCGCCGAGCTCGCCGAGGCCGTGCGCATCAACGACGAGCGGGGCCGCCCCGCCTCGCTCGAGGCCTCCGGCGGACTGACCCTCGCGCGGGCCCGCGAGGTGGCCGCCACCGGCGTCGACTTCATCTCCGTCGGCGCGCTCACCCACTCGGTCGACGTCTTCGACCTCGGCCTCGACTTCCGGACGGGCTGAGGACGGCGATCCGATGGTGCTGCTCGCCGCCGACATCGGCAACGTCTCCACCGTGCTCGGCCTGCTCGCCGGCGACGGATCGGACGACGTCGTCGACCACTGGCGCGTCGGCACCGACGAGCGCCGCACCGGCGACGAGTGGGCGGTGCTGCTGCGCGGCCTGCTCGGCCGGCGCTTCGACGACGTGGACGGCGTGGTCGTGTGCGCGACCGTTCCCTCGGTGCTCAACGCTTGGCGCGAGATGCTCGCGCGCGACTTCGGCGCCGTGCCGTGCGTCGTCCTCGAGCCGGGGACACGCACGGGCGTGCCAATCGCCGTCGACAACCCGCGCGAGGTGGGCACCGACCGCATCGCCAACGCCGTGGCCGCCGCTGCCCGCTTCGACGCGCCCACGATCGTCGTCGACTTCGGCGGCACCGCCACCACCTACGACGTCGTGGACGGCGGCGGGCGCTACGTCGGCGGAGCGATCACGCCCGGCATCGCCATCTCGCTCGAGGCGCTCGGTCGCGGCGGCGCGCAGCTGCGCATGGTCGAGCTCGCCCGCCCGCGCAGCGTGATCGGCAAGAACACCGTGGAGGCGCTCCAGTCGGGCGTGCTCTTCGGGGTCGCCAGCCAGGTCGACGGCATGGTCGAGCGCATCGTCGAGGCCCTGGGCTGCGACGTGGACGACGTCGCGGTCGTGGCCACCGGATATCTCGCGCCGCTGGTGATCGAGGAATGCCGCAGCTTCACCGACCACGAACCCTGGCTGACCCTTCAGGGGCTGGGGATCGTCTTCGGGCGCAATCGTCGCTGAATTATCGTGGGATTCAGCCGCGATAATCGTCGGCCATCGTGATTCGCGCGCGCCGTGGGGCGGTCGATTTCGCGGAATGTGCTTGAATGAGGCCATTCCCGGCCGATCGGGCTGGCATCGTCTCGGGCGAAACACGGTCCTTTCACAATTCAACGATTCGCAGGAGGAAATGCGTCATGGCGCAGAAGGTCAACATCGTGCTCGTCGACGACATCGACGGGAGCGAGGCCACGCAGACCGTGACCTTCGGGCTCGACGGTGCCACCTACGAGATCGACCTCAACGACGACCACGCGGCGGGCCTGCGCGACGCGCTCGCCACCTACGTCGGGCACGGTCGCAAGGTCGGCCGCTCCGGGGTCGGCGCGAAGCGCAGCAGCAAGGCCGCAGCCGCCAACGACTCCGGCGCCTCGGCCGCCGACATCCGCGAGTGGGCCCGCCAGAACGGCTACGACGTGCCCTCGCGCGGTCGCATTCCCTCCGAGGTGCGCCAGGCGTTCGACGCCGCCAACTGAATCATCGGGCATCGAGTGCGGGAATCCCCGGAACGTCTCGTTCCGGGGATTCCTGTGCTCTCAGCCGTCGGGGCGCGAGGTGCAGGAAATGGCGTCGACTCACCCGAGCAAGGGACGGCCTGATTCGTCCGCCGACCGGTGGTGCCCCAACCTGCCGCGCTGACGATGGATTCATGATTCCCCTGCGCCCGGACCCGTCGTCCCCGCTCCGATCGCCGGTTGCCTTGCGCCACCGATGGACGGTCTCGTCGGCGCCTTACTCGTGGCCCCGCGGCGACGCCCGTTCGCTGAGAGCGGACGGACCTGGTCCCATCAGGGGGAACGCGTAGGCTGAAGTCTGGGTTGTACCCCGTGAACAGCCCCGGAGTACGAGGAGCGTGCAGAGATGTTCGAGCGGTTCACAGATCGAGCCCGTCGGGTGGTCGTGCTGGCCCAGGAAGAGGCCCGCATGCTCTCCCACAACTACATCGGGACCGAGCACATCCTGCTCGGCCTCATCCACGAGGGTGAGGGCGTCGCCGCCAAGGCGCTGGAGTCCCTCGACATCTCGCTCGAGGCGGTGCGCGCCCAGGTCGAGGAGATCATCGGTCAGGGCCAGCAGGCGCCCTCGGGCCACATCCCCTTCACCCCGCGCGCGAAGAAGGTGCTCGAGCTCTCGCTGCGCGAGGCCCTGCAGCTGGGCCACTCCTACATCGGCACCGAGCACATCCTGCTGGGCCTGATCCGCGAGGGCGAGGGTGTCGCGGCGCAGGTGCTGCAGAAGCTCGGCGCCGACCTCAACCGCGTGCGCCAGCAGGTCATCCAGCTGCTGTCCGGCTTCCAGGGCAAGGAGAGCGGCGCCGCTGCTGCGGCCGCCGGCGCCACCAGCGGCAGCGAGGCCCCGGCGTCCTCGCTGGTGCTCGACCAGTTCGGTCGCAACCTCACCCAGGACGCCCGCGAGGGCAAGCTCGACCCCATCATCGGCCGCGCGGTGCAGATCGAGCGCGTGATGCAGGTGCTCAGCCGCCGCACCAAGAACAACCCTGTGCTGATCGGCGAGCCCGGCGTCGGCAAGACCTCGATCGTCGAGGGCCTGGCGCAGGACATCGTCAAGGGCAATGTGCCCGAGACGCTCAAGGACAAGCAGATCTACACCCTCGACCTCGGTGCCCTCGTGGCCGGTTCGCGCTACCGCGGCGACTTCGAGGAGCGGCTGAAGAAGGTCCTCAAGGAGATCCGCACCCGCGGCGACATCGTGCTGGTCATCGACGAGATCGACACCCTCGTCGGTGCTGGTGCGGCCGAGGGCGCGATCGACGCCGCCAGCATCCTCAAGCCGATGCTGGCCCGCGGCGAGCTGCAGACCATCGGTGCCACCACGCTCGACGAGTACCGCAAGTACCTCGAGAAGGACGCCGCGCTCGAGCGCCGCTTCCAGCCGATCCAGGTGCCCGAGCCGTCGATCGCCGACACGATCGAGATGCTCAAGGGCATCCGCGACCGCTACGAGGCCCACCACCGCGTCACCATCACCGACGAGGC
>NZ_CAXRAZ010000012.1:0-24288 GCF_964229035.1 Nocardioides sp.
CGGCACGAGCCGGGCGGCGGCGGCCAGCGCGAGCGCGAGGGCGGCGGCAACCAGCGCGGTGCGGCGTCCGGCGTCGGGTCGCCACGGCTGGAGGTCGTTCTCGACGACGTCGGTCATCGCCTCGACCACGTCGTCGTAGACGCGGGGCGCCGGCTCGTCGACACCCGCGCTGACGGTGAGCAGGCCGCCGTCCTCGACGCCCTGGAGGGTCAGGCCGCTCTCGGGGGAGAGGCGGCGGCCGTCGGCGGTGACGACGCGGTAGCCGCCGTGCACGGTGGTGGGGTCGAGCAGGCCGACCGCGCGGGCCAGCTCCGGGAGCAGCTCCGCGACGGGGATCGCTCCGGGCAGCACGAGGTCGACGCGGCGAGTGCCGGAGGTGACGGTGACCCGCACGAGGCCCGAGGTTGCGGGCGAGGTGGGGCGTCCTACGGCTGTCATCGCTGGCTCACTCCTCGCCTCCGGCGCACTGCCGGGGCACGGCGCCCGTGGGAGCGGGCGCGGTCGCTGGTCGAACGGGGCTGTACTGACTGGGACGGGCTGGGACGAGCTGGGACGGGCTGGAACGGCGGGCGGTGCAGGGCGGGCGCCAGGCGTCACCGGGGGCATCGTGACACGCCGGGTCCCCCGGCCCCGGACGCGACGGAGGGGCCGGCTCGCGCCGGCCCCTCCGCTGCGCGGGCGTCGTCCGCTGCTCGGCCCTCGACGGGCGGCGGACGACGCGGGGCTCACATGCTGAAGCGGTCGGCACCGCGGCGGTCGGCCGCGGCGTAGTCGGCATTGGAGTCGTCGACCGACTGCTTGCTCTGGGCCAGGAGGTCGCGCATCTCCTGCATCGCACGGTCCCACGCGGCCTTGGCCGAGCGGTAGGACTCCTGCTGGCTGCCCGACCAGGTGGCGACCTTGGGGGCGATGTCGGACTCGAGGTTGTTGAGGGTCTCGTCCAGCTTCTGCACGGTGGCGTACATGTTCTGGGCGGCGGCGTCGAGCTCAGCGTGGTTGACGCGAAGGCCGTCGAAGCTCATCTTCTGTCTCCTGATCTGTGGTGGGGAGTCGCCGAGCCGCGCTCAGAGCGCGCCGAGCTTGCTGTTGAGGGTGCCCATGGTGCTGCCGGCCTGCTGGTCGACGGACACGTTGTCGGCCTCGGTCTCGGTGAGCGAGGCGTGGAACTTGTCGAGCGCGAGGGTGATGGTCTTGTGCTTCTCGGTCCACGCGTTGTGCAGCGTCATGAACGCGCGGCCGCCGTCGCCCTCCCACTTGCCCCGCAGGCCCTGGATCTGGCCGTCGAGGGTGGCGGAGTGGCGGTTGAACTCGTCCTTGGCCTGGGTGATGCGCTCGGCGATCTGCTTGAGCGCGCCCTCTGCGTGACCGAACTCGTTGCTGGAACTGCTCATGTCTGCTCCTTCGCTCGGCGGTGGCCGCCGACCTGCTCGTGCGCCCGGCCCGGGGGCCAAACGATGCGGTGGATGCAGCGGGACACACCTGCCGGGCCCCGCCCGCGAGCCGTGACCCGCGCTGTCGTGGCTCCCCGAGCACTGCCAAGAAGCCGACGCAGGGGTGCTACCCCCGGCGCGGACGGGGCTAAACCTCAGCCCGTGACTTCCCACAGGTGCCGGAAGAGGCCGACCGCGACCACGAGCGAGGCCACCGCCGCCGACCCGCACACCGCCTCGGCGACCTCCGCGCGACGCGCCCACCAGGCCGAGCGCCACCCGCGCCCGACGACCACGGCGACGAGCACGAGCACCGCCGCGAGCGGCACGCCGAGGAACGGCAGGGCAGCGGTGAGACCGTCGGCCCGGGCCACGCCCGGCACCAGTCCGAGCAGGGCGAGCGCCGTCGAGCCGAGGGCGACGAGCCCGGCCAGGCGCAGGAGCGCGCGGGCGCGGGCATGGCGGAAGTTGCGGGCCCCGAGCAGCAGCGTCGCGGCACCGAAACCGGTCAGGCACAGCGCCCCGATGCGGTCGACCGGACCCGGCGCGGTGGCGAGGAGCAGCGGCGCCGCCAGCGCGATCACCGCGAGGACGGCGACGGACGCGGCGTCCACGAGACGGGTGCCGCGGGCCGCGACGGTGACCACCGCGCGGTGGGCGACCACGGCGCGCCCGCGGCGTCCGCTCGGGCGCTCGCGGGCCGACCAGGCGGTCACGGCGAGGCGCTCGAGGTCGAGGAGGTAGCTGTCGGGCACGTCGACGGCGAACTCGGGTACGAAGCGGGCGGCGAGCACGGCGACGAGGAAGAGCACCGCCCACACCACGGCCGGCGCGGTGGAGGTGAGGGTCGCGAGCGCGCCGGCGGCGAACACCAGCACACCGGTCACGATCCACACCCGCAGGCCCTCCTCGGCGCCCGCCTCGGGATCGGCCAGCGCCCGCCCCAGCGCGGCCGCCACGGCCGCCGCCAGGGCGGCCACCCCGACGCTCAGCGGCAGCCGGTCGGCGCCGGCCCCGTGGGTCAGCGCGAACGCGGCGCCGGCGGCGAAGGCGGGCGCAGCCAGCACCCGCTGCCCGGCCAGCACACCCACCGGTAGCGCGCCCAGCGCGGCGGCGGCGAACAGGAGCGCGACGTAGGGCCAGCGCTCGTCGGCGGGCAGGCGCGACGTCGTCCACCCGGCGAGGAGGGCGGCGACGGCGGCGACGGCCAGGACCGCGGCCGAGGCGGCGCCGGGGCGCAACGCGTCGCCACGCTCGATGCCACCGACGCGTCGGCGCGGCGGTGCCGGGCGCGCCGCGGGATCGACGGCCACCAGCACCGAGCCCGGGACCAGTCCGGCGGCCGCGATGCTGCTGCTCATCGGCAGCGGCGCTCCCCCGCGGTCGACGAGGGGCAGCAGGTCGCGCGACCCCGTCTCGGCGGCGTAGGTGCGAGCGACGTCGGCGAGCGTCGCGCCGTCGGGAACCGTGAGGTCGAGGACGCCGAAGGGGCCGTGGACGCTGAGGGCCGTACCCCCCGCGGGGCGAGGCGTCGCAGCGGCGACGGCGCGCCGAGCGCCCTCGGCGCCGTGGGTCCCGGCCGTGCCCGGCATGCGTCCTCCCGAGGTCGGGTTCGGGCGGCGCCGGAGGATTCACGGCGCCGCAGGCAGGGTAACCCTGCCTCCGTGCCTCCCTACCCGCCCGCGCCCTTCTCCTATCCTCGGCAGCGAGACCGATCCGGGTCGGGCCGTGAGGAGCGGGTGTGACCGAGCAGATGCAGCGTTCCGTCCCGGGCGCGGGCCCCGGCTCCGCAGCGGTCTCGCGCGCCGGGCGCCACGCAGGCCCCGCCAGCCTGACCCAGCGTCGCCGCGGCGAGCGTCCCGAGATGCCTTCGGGCGAGCTCGAGATCCAGCCGCCGCCGCAGCTGCAGCCCAACGAGGGCGCGGCCGGCGTCGCCATGAACGCCATCCCGATGCTCGGCAGCCTCGGCTCGATCGTGCTCGTGGCCGGTCTCGGCGGCGGCAACGGCAACTCGGGGCTGCGCTTCGTGGCCGCCGGCATGTTCCTGTTCGCCACAGTCGGCTTCATCGTGGTGCAGATCGACCGGCAGCGTAAGCAGCGCCAGCAGCAGGTCAGCGGCTCGCGCACCGACTACCTGCGCTACCTCGGCACCGTGCGCGACCTCGCCCGCGAGGCCGCCGACCAGCAGCGCGAGGCGCTCACCTGGACCCACCCCGCGCCGTCCGCGCTGCCGGCCGTGGCCGAGGACCGCACCCGCGTGTGGGAGCGCTCGACCACCGACCCGGCCTTCCTCCAGGTGCGCTACGGCACCTGCGCCCAGCCGCTCGCGCTCACCCTCGTGCCGCCGCAGGGCGCCCCGGTGGATGACGTCGACCCGGCGTCCGCCTCGGCGCTGCACCGGCTGCTCGTCGTCCACCGGCTGCTGCCCGATCTGCCGGCCTCCCTCGACCTGCGTGCCTTCGACCGCGTCGAGATCTGCGGCGACGAGGACGACGCGCGCTCGCTGGCGCGGGCCCTGGTGTGCTCGGCCGCCACCTTCGCCTCGCCCGAGAACCTGCTCGTGGCCGTGCTCGCCGGCGAGCACACGCTGGCCCGGTGGGACTGGGCGAAGTGGCTCCCGCACGCCCACAGCCCGCACCAGACCGACGCTGTCGGCCCCTCGCGCATGGTCACCACCTCGCTGGCCGACCTGGCCGCCATGCTCCCGCCCGACCTCGGCGAGCGACCCCGCTTCGGCGCCGACGAGCGGCCGGCCGTGCCGCACATCCTGCTCGTCACCGATGGCGCCGAGCTGCCGCCCGGCAACCACCTCGTGCCGCCCGACGGACTGCACGGCGTCACCGTGCTCGACCTGCCCGCCCGCTGGGGCGAGCTGGACTCGCCCACGGCGCTGCGCCTCGAGCTCCTGGACGACGACCCGGCGTCGTCCTCGTCGGGGGCGGGCGAGGTGCGCGAGAGCGTGCCGCTCGCCGCCGTGCGCCTGCGCACCGAGCCGGTGCGAGCGCGCGGCGACCTGTGCAGCCTCGCCACCGCGGAGGCGCTCGGGCGCCGCCTCACCCCGCTGTTCACACCCAGCGCCGGCGCCAGCGTCGGCGACGACGCGGCGGATCTCAACGCGCCCACCGACTTCATGGACCTCCTCGGGCTCGGCGAAGTGCACGGCTTCGAGCCGGGCAACGCGTGGGGCTCGCGCCCGGCGCGCGACCGCCTGCGCATCCCGATCGGTCTCGGTGACGGCGCGGGCCCGGTGCACCTCGACATCAAGGAGTCGGCTCAGCAGGGCATGGGCCCCCACGGCCTGGTCATCGGCGCCACGGGCTCGGGCAAGTCCGAGTTCCTGCGCACCCTGGTGCTCGGCCTGGCGATGACCCACTCCCCCGACCAGCTCAACATGGTGCTCGTCGACTTCAAGGGCGGTGCGACCTTCGCCGGCATGGCCGAGATGCCGCACGTGTCGGCCGTCATCACGAACCTCGCCCAGGAGCTCACCCTGGTCGACCGCATGCAGGATGCCCTGGCCGGTGAGATGGTGCGCCGCCAGGAGCTCCTGCGCGAGGCCGGGAACTTCGCCTCCATCCGCGACTACGAGCGCGCGCGCACCTCCGGCGACCCCGACGGCGCCCAGCTCGCCCCGCTGCCGTCGCTGTTCATCGTGGTCGACGAGTTCTCCGAGATGCTCAGCGCCAAGCCGGAGTTCATCGACCTCTTCGTCGCGATCGGCCGCCTCGGCCGCTCCCTCGGCCTGCACCTCCTGCTGGCCTCGCAGCGCCTCGAGGAGGGGCGACTGCGCGGCCTCGAGTCGCACCTGTCGTACCGCGTCGGCCTGCGCACCTTCAGCGCGCAGGAGTCGCGCGCGGTGCTCGGCGTGCCCGACGCCTACGAGCTCCCCGCCGTGCCGGGTCTCGGCTACCTCAAGCCCGACCCCACCCAGATGATCCGCTTCAAGGCGGCCTACGTGTCGGGCCCGCCCGAGGTCGGACGACGCCGGGTCAGCCGCGACAGCGGCGGCAAGGTGCGCGGCATCCTGCCCTTCACGGTCTCGGAGGTGCAGACCTTCGAGGCCGACGTCGACGAGCCGGTGGTCGCGGCCCCGAGCCGCTCGGGCGACGACGACTCCCTGCTCGACATCGCGGTGGCCCGCATGCGCGGTCACGGCTCGGAGGCCCACCAGGTGTGGCTGCCGCCCCTCGACGTGCCCGACACCCTCGACGAGCTCATGGCCGATCTCACGCCCCACCCCGACCTCGGCCTGATCTCGCCCACCTGGCGCGCCCGGGGCGGCCTGACCGTGCCGCTCGGCACCGTCGACCGCCCGCGCGAGCAGCGACGCGACACCCTCACCGTCGACCTCAGCGGCGCGGCCGGCCACGTGGCCGTCGTGGGCGGTCCGCGCAGCGGCAAGAGCACGCTGCTGCGCACCGTCGTCACGAGCATCGCGCTCACCACGACGCCGCTGGAGTCGCAGTTCTACGTGCTCGACTTCGGCGGCGGCACGTTCGCACCGCTGGCCGCGCTGCCGCACGTCTCCGGCGTGGGCAGCCGTGCCGAGCCCGAGGTGGTGCGTCGCATCATCGCCGAGGTGCGCGGCATCGTGGACCGGCGCGAGGCCTACTTCCGCGCGCAGGGCATCGACTCGATCGAGACCTACCGCCGCCGTCGCGGCCAGGGGCGCGCAGACGACGGCTACGGCGACGTCTTCCTCGTCATCGACGGGTGGGGCACCCTGCGCTCGGACTTCGACGACCTCGAGGTCGAGATCCAGCAGCTCGCGGGGCGCGGTCTCACCTTCGGCCTGCACGTCGTCACCGCCGCCACGCGCTGGCCCGACTTCCGCGCGGCGATGCGCGACCTGCTGGGCACCCGCCTCGAGCTGCGTCTCGGCGACCCGATCGACTCCGAGATCGACCGCAAGGTCGCCGCGCTGGTGCCCACCGGCCGTCCTGGGCGCGGCCTGGTGCCCGGCAAGCTGCACTTCCTCGGAGCCCTGCCCCGCATCGACGCCGAGCCCGACCCCAGCACCGTGGGCGACGGCGTCGAGGCGCTCGTCTCGGCCGTGCAGAAGGCGTGGCGCGGTCCGGACGGCCCGAAGCTGCGCCTGCTCCCCGACCGCATCGGGCTGGCCGAGGTGCGCTCGCTGGCCGGAACGCCGCCCGAGCGGCGACTGCTGCTCGCGATCAACGAGCGCGAGCTCGCCCCGGTCGGCCTCGACGTCGACGCCGAGCCGCACCTGCTCGTCTTCGGCGACGGCCAGTCGGGCAAGACCAACCTGCTGCGCACCTACTGCCACGAGATCATGCGCACCCGCACACCCGCCGAGGCGCAGATCCTCCTGGTCGACTACCGCCGCACGCTGCTGGGCGAGGTGCCCGAGGAGTTCCTGCTCAACTACCTGACCTCGGCCACCGTGGCGCAACCGGCGCTCAACGACCTCGCGACCTACCTGCAGAACCGCATCCCCGGCCCCGACGTCACCCCCGAGCAGCTGCGGGCGCGGTCGTGGTGGAAGGGCGCGGAGGTCTTCGTCGTCGTCGACGACTACGACCTCGTCGCCACCCAGCAGAGCTCGCCGGTCGCGCTCCTGCAGCCGCTCATGGCCCAGGCCCGCGACGTCGGCCTCCACCTCGTCGTCGCCCGCCGCTCCGGCGGAGCGTCACGGGCGCTCTACGAGCCGGTCATCCAGTCGATGCGCGACCTCGCCATGCCCGGCGTCCTGCTCTCGGGCAACCGCGACGAGGGCACCCTCATCGGCAACCTGCGCCCCGGCCCCGCCCAACCCGGCCGTGGACGCCTCGTCACGCGCGACGGCGGCACCGACGTCGTCCAGCTCGCCTGGACCGACCCGACGATGTGAGGGGCGTGGCGGCGGCGGCTGGGATTCACCGGTGAACCGGCGAATCTCGTGCTGGTCGCATGAAGTTTCAGCCGACCAGCACGAGATTCATACGAGTAGTCGCCCTGCGTGCGGCCCGATCAACCAGCCAGCGCGCGCCCGAGGAAGGCGAGTTGGGGGCGGGCCATGCGGCGCCAGTAGCCGCGGTCGTGGTCACCGAGCTCGAACGAGCCTCGTGGACGACGCGCGAAGCCGTCCACGTAGTCCTGCGCCGCCGCGCAGAACGGATCGCCCAGCCCGCAGTCGATGCGGACGGCGAGCCCGCGCAGCGTCTCCTGACGACCGAACGGCGTGACCGCCGCGAGGTCCTCGGCCGAGTCGAAGGCCCCGCGCGTGGTGTCGCCGACGTCGTGCCACAGCGCGGGGCTCAGCGCCGCCACGGCCCGCAGGCCGACGGGCTCGGACGCCGCGCCGCCCGTGAGCAGCGAGGAGATGTGCAGCGCACCGAAGCCGCCCATCGACCACCCGGCCAGGGCGAGCCGACCGACGTCCAGGCCCTGGCGGCGCAGCAGCGGGAGGAACTCCTCCACGACCATGCGGGCGGGGTCGTCGCCATCGGCGCGGGCGTGCCAGTAGCGGTCGCCGCCGTCGATGCTCGCCAGGGCGAAGGGCGGCACGCCGTCGTCCACGGCGGCGGCGAGGAAGCGGTCGAGCGCCATGTAGTCGCGGGCGAAGGCGGAGGTGTGGTCGCCACCGCGACCGTGGAGGACGACGACCACCGGCAGCTCGCGCGCGGCTCCGGGCGGGCGCGCCACGCTCCAGCCGCAGCGTGCTCCGCGACGCGCCGCGGAGACGAGCACGCCGCTGGTCACGGGTCCGGGAGCGACGTCGGGGGCGACGCCGTCGGCGCCGTCGATGCCGAGGTGGTGCAACGCGGTGGCACGGCCCGGGAGCAGGCCCGTGGCGATCCCGGCTCCCGCCGCCGCCAGACCGGCGGTGGCCGCCACCGCACCGGTCACGACGGTTCGACGACTGCTCCTGCGATCCGCTGACGTCGGCACTGCCACCTCCTCGCGCGAGCCTCGCCGGCGCCGGCGGGGGGCGACCGGTCGGGCAGACGACGCGCGGCTCAGACCTTACGGCGCCGGCCGCCCGGCGGTGTGGCGATCGGCGGGATCGGCGGGATCGGGGCCCCCGGCACCCCCGCCTCGGACGACGGCCGCTCCGAGCCGCCGGGGTGCCGCGGCGCGGGGTCGACGTCCTCGAGGTCGGCGGGGTCGTCCTCGACCTCGCCCTGCGGTGAGGCGACGAGCGCGGCGAGGCCGGTGGTGACCGGCACGGCGAGCACGAGTCCGATGGAGGTCACGAGGGTGCGCACGACCTCCTCGGCCAGCTGCTCGGTGGAGAGCAGGTCGAGCAGCGGTCGGTCGTAGACGCGCAGCAGCATCAGGAGCAGGAGCGCGGTGCCGACGTAGGCGAAGACGATGGTGTAGATCGTCGAGGCGATGTGGTCGCGTCCGATGCGCATGGCGCCGGCGAAGATGCGCGCCCGCGAGGCGAGCGGCGAGGCGGCGCGCAGCTCCCAGACCGCCGAGGCCTGGGTGATGGTGACGTCGTTGAGGACGCCGAGGCCGGCGATCACGAGCGCGCAGGCGAGGAGGTCCTGGAAGTCGAGGGCGCCGAAGGTGGCGAGGATGGCGCCGCCCTCGTCGCTGATGCCGGTCAGGCGCGCCTCGGAGACCGCCACCACGCCGAGTCCGGCGGTGAGCACGATGCCGACGAGGGTGCCGGCCAGCGCCGTGCTGGTGCGCAGGGAGAACCCGTGCGTGGTGTAGAGGACGACGAACATGATCGCCGCCGCGCTGGTCATCGCCACCCCCACGCCCGTGGTGCCGTCGAGCAGGGCGGGGAGCATCCACCACCACACGACCGCCCCGCCGAAGGCGAGGCCGAGCAGCGCGAACACGCCGCGCCAGCGCGCGACCGCGACGACGACCAGCACGAAGAAGCCGAACAGCAGCGCGAGGGTGCCGTGCCGCTCGGTGGCGAAGTAGGAGTAGGACGCGGGCTGACCGTCGCTGGGCGGGGTGCGGAGCAGCTCGACGGTGTCGCCGCGCCCGAGACCCGAGTCGATGACCTCGGGGGGGACCTGCACCTGCACCGGCTCCGCCTCGCCCGGCACGCGCACGGTCAGGGTGCTGCAGCCCGACCCGTCGGGCAGGCCCTGGCCACCGCAGCGCGGAGCCACCTCGGTGATCTCGCCGGACGGGAAGGTGACCCCGGGCGCGGCGAACTGGGCGGCCGCCCCGCCCGTCTCGGCCGCGCGGTCGACGGTGTCACCGGGCGGCAGCCAGACGACGAGGCCCGCGATGGTGGCGGCCAGCGCGAGGCCGAGGAACCCCAGCAGCAGGCTGCGTGCGAGGGAACCGACGCGGAAGGCGTCGTCCAGGCCGCCCCCCTCACTGTGGCCGTGGCTGTGCGCGTGCGAATGTCCGGCGCCCATTCGGTCTGGCTCCTCACTGGGGTGGTCGGGGCGGGTCGCCCGTGAGCGGCCCGCCCCGAACCTAGCCAGACCCCCGTCACCAACTCGACTTGACGATGCCCGGGAGCTCGCCGCGGTGGGCCATCTCGCGGAACCTGATGCGCGAGAGACCGACCTTGCGAACGTAGCCGCGGGGGCGGCCGTCGACCTGGTCGCGATGGCGCAGGCGCACCGGCGAGCTGTCGCGCGGGAGCCGCGCGAGGGCGCGGACGGCGTCCGCGAGCTCGTCGCTCCCGGGCTCGGCGCGTCGGATCTGCTCCTTGAGGTCCGCGCGCCGCTCGGCGTAGCGGGCGACCGTGCGCTCGCGGCGACGCTGGGCCGCGATCTTCGAGGCCTTGGCCATCAGCGCTCCTCCCTGAAGTCCACGTGGCGGCGCACGACGGGGTCGTACTTCGACAGCACGAGCCGATCGGGGTCGTTGCGGCGGTTCTTGCGGGTGACGTAGGTGTAGCCCGTGCCGGCCGTGGAGCGCAGCTTCACGATCGGTCGGACGTCGTTGCCTCGCTTGGCCATCAGAACCGCTCCCCTCGGGCGCGCAGGTCGGCCACCACGGCCTCGATGCCGCGCTGGTCGACGGTCTTGATGCCACGGGCGCTGACCCGCAGCGTGACGTGGCGCCCCAGCGAGGGCACCCAGTAGCGCTTGCGCTGGATGTTGACGTCGAAGCGACGCCGCGTGCGGCGGTGCGAGTGCGAGACGTGATTGCCGAAGGCGGGTCGGGCGCCGGTGACCTGGCAGACCTGGGACACGTCTTCTCCTTCCATCGGAGGTGTGGTTCACTGTTGAGAACGATTCTCATTCTAATCACGTTCCCATCACCCCTGAGGAGGGATCCCATGCGAGAGGGCATCCACCCGCCCTACGGGCCCGTGGTGTTCCGCGACCGCGCCACCGGCGACCTGATGCTCACCCGGTCGACCCTGGCCGGGCGGACGTCCGGCCCGACCGTCGAGCTCGACGGCGCCACCTACCCGGTCGTCGATGTCGACACCTCGGTGCACAGCCACCCCTTCTGGACCGGCCGCGGCCGGGTGCTCGACACCGAGGGACGGGTCCAGGCCTTCGAGCGCCGCTACGGTCGCCGTGCCACCCCCGGCACGGACGACGAGGGGGCGCGCCGATGAGGGTGCCCGTCGTCCTGCTCAGCGGCATCGACCCCGACGCGATGGCGGCGTCCATGGTGGGCCTGCAGTTCGACCTGCCGGACGCGGTGGCGGTGCGCCACGCGATCGACGTCGAGCGCGGGGTGCTGACCCGCACGGTCAGCGACCTCACCGGCGTGATCGAGACCCACGAGACGCTGCTCGAGCATGCCTGCGTGAGCTGCGCGATCCGCGAGGACGTGCTGCCGACCCTCGAGCGGCTGGCCCGCGACGGCCGGTGGCGCTCGATCGTGGCCCACCTCCCGGTGGGCGCCGAGCCGGCCCACCTGTGCGCGGTGCTCACCTGGGACACCCGCCTCGCCCGCTTCCTGCGCGTCTCGGCGGTCGTGACCGCCCTCGCCGCGGCGGGCATCGAGCAGGACCTCCTGGGCGAGGACCTGCTGGCCGACCGCGGTCGGCACACGGCCGCCGACGACCGCCGTGGCGTCGGCGAGGTGCTGGCCGCGATGGTGGAGTACGCCGACGTGCTCGCGCTCGACAGCCCCGCCGCACCCCAGGCGCGGGCACTCGTGGCCGCCCTCGCCCGCCCCGGCGCGGTCGTGGTGGACGGCGACCACGGACTCGAGTCCGCCCAGCTCACCGCCCGCCTGCACCAGCACGGCCGCACCGAGGCCTGGATCGAGCCGGCGCGCACCGCGGAACTCCCTCCGCTCGAGGGCGAGGGCGTGTGGCGCCTCGACCTGCGCTCCTCGCGGCCCTTCCACCCCGAGCGCCTGCTCGACTCGCTGGAGTCGCTCGGCGCCGGGGAGCACCGCTCGCGCGGCTGCTTCTGGCTGCCGACCCGCCCCGGCCGCGTGCTCGAGTGGGACGGCGCCGGCGGCCAGCTGAGCATCGGCGACGCGCGGCCGTGGGGCCGCCACGAGCCGTTCACGCGCGTCGTCCTCACGGGCGTGGGGGCCGCGCCGGCGCACCTGCGCGCGGCGTTCGAGCACCTGCTCGCTACCGATGCCGAGCTGCGCGAGGGCTTCGCCGACGCCGCCTGGCGGGTGCACGAGGACGGCTTCGAGCCGTGGCTCGGACCGATCCGCGAGGTGGCGTGATGGCGGTACCGAAGCGACGGATGTCGCGCAGCAACACCCGCCATCGTCGATCGGCCTGGAAGGCGGCCGCCCCCGACCTCGTGCCCGTGCAGGTCGGCGGGGTCGGGTACCGGGTGCCGCGGCGACTGGTGGCCGCCGTCCACGCGGGGCTCGTCGATCCCGCGACGGGGCGCCCCCGACGCGGCTCGCAGGGAGGGAGGTGAGCAGATGAAGGTGCGCAACTCCCTGAGGTCGCTGAAGAACCAGCCGGGCTCGCAGGTCGTGCGTCGGCGCGGCCGGCTCTACGTGATCAACAAGCAGAACCCCCGCCTCAAGGCCCGCCAGGGCTGAGGCGCCCCGCGCGCGGCGGGCCGGCCGCGCGCGGGTCCCGGCGGCGCGTCGTCCCCACCCCCGTCCGTGGACGGCGCGCCGCGCACTCGTACGGGCGCCGCGGGGCGTCGATCGCGGTGACCTCGCTCGCGGTCAGCGCCGGGGTCGTCTCGCCCTCCCCCTGGCCGGTGCCGGCGACCCACTGGCCCACCACGGTGACCCACGAGTTCTCGGACGGCGCGGGGGCGTCGTCCACGCGCACGCGGAAGGCGGCGGCGTCGGCGGCGCAGCAGTTGATGCTGAGCCGGGTGACGAACCAGTCGTCACCCGCACGGGTGACGAAGCCGGTGAGCCGGACGTCGCGGCCCCTGATGTCGTCGCCGTAGGTCGCCGCCAGCGCGACGAACTCCGAGACCAGCAGGTCGGTGACGGCGCCCGCCTCGAGCGGCGCGACCGCGGGCGCACTGTCGGGGATGACCTGGTTGGCGCGTCGATCGGCCACGAACGCACCGAGGGCCGGCGGCTGGACGACGAAGGCCACCGCGATCGGCACGAGCAGCGCCCAGGTGGCCGGGCTCGCCCGGTGGGCGTGGTCGGCGTCCTCGCCGTCGCGACCGAGCACGCGGGTGAAGGCGAGCAGCACCATCAGCGCGCCGCTGGCCACCAGCGGCCAGCGCATCCACTCGTTGACGTAGCGGGTGTACTCGTCGCTGATACCCACCCGCAGCGCGACGGCGCCGAGAGCGGTGAGGACGACGGCCTGCGCATTGCGGTTCACAGCAGCACCCATCCGACGATCGAGGCCACGAGCGTGGCGGTGACGACGACCAGCGGCACGAAGACGGCGGCGAACCGGCGTCCGAACTGGCCGGCCTCCATGGCGGCGAGCTTGATGTCCATCGCCGGACCGACCACGAGGAAGACCAGCTTCGCGGTGTCGGAGAAGGCGGTCAGGCTCACGGCGATGAAGGCGTCGGCCTCCGAGCACAGCGCGACCAGGAAGGCGAAGGCCGCGAGCGCGACGATCGCGAGGAACCATCGATCGGCCACGGCGTCGACGACCTCGATCGGCACGAGCACGTTGATCGCGGCGGCGATCATGGCGCCCACCACCAGGAACCCCGCAGCGGGGAGCAGGTCGTGCCAGGCGGCCGCGAGGAAGCGGGCCGAGCGGGTCTCGGCGTCGTGCCCGTGCCCGCGCCCGCCGATGCGCGGCATGGGGAGCGCGGGCACGCGGCGCTGCAGCAGCACGTAGATCCATCCGATGATCACGGCGAGCAGCATCGAGGCGATGAAGCGGGCCAGCACCATGTCGGTGCGCCCCTGGAAGGCCACCGCGGTGGAGACGATCACCGCCGGGTTCACCGCAGGAGCAGCGAGCAGGAAGGTGAGCGCGACGGCCGGCGGCACGCCGCGCCGCGCGAGGCCTCCGGCTACAGGAACCGCCGCGCACTCGCAGGTGGGCAGGGCGATGCCGGCGAAACCGGCCACCGGTACCGCGAGCACCGGATTGCGGGGCAGCACCCTGGCGACCATGCGCTCGGAGAGCAGCGCGGAGATGAGGCCGGAGAGGACGACCCCCAGCACGAGGAACGGGATGGACTGCACGACCACCGCGAGGAAGACGGTGGACCAGGCCTGGAAGGCGGCGTCGTCGAGGCGGTCGCCCAGCACACGGGCGAGCGGCACGGCGCCGACCAGTGCGACGAAGACCAGCAGCACCTGACGATCCACGCCGACATCCGGGCCGGCTGGACCGGCTGGACCGGCTGGACCGGGCGGGGCTCCGCGGCCGGTCTCGCTGAGTGAGTTGTCCGAGATCACCGAGCCAGGCTAGGCGAGACACGGCGCGGTCGACAGCCGACACTCGGTTCTCCACATCCGCGACTTGTTATGAGAATCATTCTCACTTAGGGTCGCGGCATGCCACCTGCTCCACGCCACCGCCCCCGTGGTGCCCGCCGCCATCCCCTGCGCGAGGCCGGGGTCGACCACGTCGCCTATCGCGACGTCGACCTGCTCCAGCGCTTCCTCACCGACAAGGGCAGGATCCGCTCGCGCCGGCTCACCGGCCTGAACCCGCAGGAGCAACGCGAGGTGACCCGCGCGATCAAGATCGCGCGGGAGGTCGCCCTCCTGCCGTACTCCGGTCGTCGCTGACGCGCGCCGCCTCGCCTCCCCCTGCACCTGACCCTGCGCCTCGCCTGCCCCTCGCCACCACCCGATCCGACCAGGAGTCCCCATGAACCGCACCGCCCTCATCGCCGCCGTCGCCGAGCGCACCGGACTCGACGCTCGCACGGCCGCCGCCTCGCTCGACGCCCTGCTCGACACGATCGCGAGCGCGGTCGCCGACGGCGACGCCGTGACGATCGCCGGCTTCGGGACCTTCGAGCCGCGTCACCGGGCCGCGCGCGCCGGACGCAACCCGCAGACGGGCGAGGCCATCGAGATCGCCGCGAGCGTGAGCCCCGCCTTCAAGCCCGCGGCGGCCTTCAATCGTCAGGTCTCCACCCACTGAGTCGGGCTGGGCTGAGTCGAGCCGAGTCGAGCTGAGTCGAGCTGAGTCGAGCTGAGTCGGGCGCGCCTGGGCGATCGGCACCGGGGCCGTCCCACGGACGAGTGGCTGCCTAGGATCGCCGACATGACCGACCGCGTCCCCGTCGTGGCCCTCACCGGCCCCCTCGGAGCCGGCAAGACCACCCTGCTCAACCACCTGCTGCGTCGTCCCGGCGCTCGCGTGGGAGTGATCGTCAACGACTTCGGGGCGATCAACCTCGACGCCGCTCTCGTCAGCGGTCAGGTCGACGAGACGGCGTCGATCGCGGGCGGCTGCGTCTGCTGCCTCGACGACGCGAGTGGCCTGGACGACGCACTGGCCCGCCTCACCGACCCGCGCCGCGGGCTGGACGTCGTCATCGTGGAGGCCAGCGGCCTCGCCGAGCCCGGAGTGCTGGCGCGGATGATCCGCTACAGCGGCGTCGAACGCGTGCGTCCCGGCGGCGTCATCGACCTCGTCGACGCCGTCGAGTACTTCGACCACCACGACGGCGGCGGCCTGCCGCCCGCGCGCTTTTCCGTGGCCACCCTCGTCGTGGTCACCAAGAGCGATCTGCTCCCGCCGGAGGGGCGCGAGGCCACGCTCGCCGCGATCGAGGCGCGGGTGCGCGAGGCCAACCCGGACGTGCACCTCGTGCGCGCCGACCGAGGGCGACTCGACCCGGCGCTGCTCCACGACGTCGCCGAGTTCGAGGACCCTCCCGACGAGCTTCCGCTGGGAGCGCTGCTGAGGGCCGAGCAGGAGGCCGCGCTCGCGGCCGACAGCGAGCGCCACGAGGTGCCGGGCGGGCACGACGGGCACGACGGACACGACGGGCACGACGGGCACGGCCACGCGCACGCCGCCTCGGCCACCGCGAGCACGCCCGGCCCCGTGGCGCCGGGCCCGCTGGTCGACCTCCTCGAGTCGCCTCCGCCGCGGGCCTACCGGCTCAAGGGCGTGGTGGGCGTGCAGGAGACCGCGCAGCGGCGAGCGGGGTACGTCGTCCACGTGGTCGGACGGCAGGTGCACGTGCACCGCTGCCCTCCGCCCGAGCAGAGCACCCTCGTCGCCATCGGACTCGACCTCGACCCGGCGACGGTGGCACCGCTGCTCGGCGCCGCGCTCACGTCGTCCACGCGCCCGGACGCCGCGGGGCTGCGGCGCTTGCGCCGGCACCGCCTGCTCAGCGAGTAGGCGCGTAGACCAGGCCGTCGCGGTCGACCAGCCGGTCGGCGCCACCGGCCCAGACGCCCACGCGTGCCGCGGGGACCGCGCCGCCTCCATCGTCGCAGGCGGGGCGCTCGGCATCGCCGAGCCGCACGGCCATCGACCCGGGCGCCTCACCCCAAGCGACCGGCAGGTACTCGCGGCCCTGCCACACGAGAACGCCCGCGCAGGAGGCGACGGGCGCAGCCGACCGGGCGGTTTCGCGCGCGGAGGAGCCGGCGACGGCACCGAGCCCCACGGCGGCCGCGACGACGACGACCGCCACGGCAGCGCCGGTGCGGGTGGGCTTCAGTCGCGTCGTGCCTCGGTCGATCTCGGGCACGGCCGCCTCCTGGGTCGCGGTGTCCGCGGTCGAGGGTGGGACGCAGCGGCATCGGGACCGGTTCCGCCGGCGGCGGCGGGCGTCGTCCACGAGGGGGTCGGGGCCGACTGGTCATACGAATCTCGTGCTTGTTGCATGAAGCTTCATGCGACAAGCACGAAATTCACCGGTTACCCGGTGAATCTCATCCGCGCCGGCGACCTCCCGATCAGGGGAGATCGGAGTGGGCGAGGCGGCCGAGCACGCGGTCGGTGAAGTCGGCGAGGCGGCGGACGTCGACGGGGTCGACGCCGTCGAAGAAGAGCTCGCGCACGAGGGCGACGTGCTCGGGGGCGGCGGCGGCGATGGCGGCACGGCCGGCGTCGGTGATGTCGACGAAGGCGCCGCGGCGGTCGTCGGGACAGTCGCGGCGGGCGAGGAGCCCGCGCTGCTGCATCCGGCTGACCTGCTTGGACAGGCGGCTCTTCTCCCACTGCAGCCGCTCGCCCAGCTCGAACATCCGCAGCGAGCCGTCGCTCGCGCACGGGGAGGTGAGTTCGACGAGGACCGAGTAGTCCGACAGCGAGAGGCCGGTGGTGGCCTGCAGGTGCCGGTTGAGGCGCGCGGTCAGCTGGGCGTGGACGTCGAGCCAGCCGCGCCAGGCGCGCTGCTGGTCGTCGTCCAGCCAGGCGTGGGCGGGGTTCGCGGTCGTCGTCTCGGTCATCGCCTCCACCCTACTCCGAGATGTTGACACGTCCACCACCTCGCCGGCCCCGCCCTCGACGCACGGCGAACAGGCCGCTGTGACCGATCGCACTCGGTCCAGAATCAGGCGGGATTGGGCGCGTCTCACCGCCCCCGGCCTACCATCAGGCGATTTCATCGCCTGGCCCGAGGGGAAGACGTGAGCGTCATCGAGGACAAGTTCGCCCGCTGGAAGCACCACGAGGAGCTCGCGGAGGCGATGATCCCGATCGTCGGCAAGCTGCACCGCGAGAAGGACGTCACGATCCTCCTCCACAGCCGCTCGCTGGTGAACAAGTCGGTCATCTCCATCCTGAAGACCCACCGCTTCGCGCGCATGATCGAGGGCGAGGAGCTCTCGGTCGTCGACACCTTCCCCTTCCTCGAGGCCATCGCGACCCTCGACCTGGGCGCCGCGAAGATCGACCTCGCGCTGCTGCTCAAGGCCTACAAGGCCGAGCTGGCCGCCGGCAACGACGTGTCGGTGGCCGACTTCGCCGCCACCGCCCTCGCCGACGCGATCGGCGAGAACAAGGCGTCCGCGCCCGGCCCGCAGGACGTCGTCCTCTACGGCTTCGGCCGCATCGGGCGCCTCGTGGCGCGCCTGCTTGTCGAGAAGTCCGGCTCGGGCAACGGCCTGCGCCTGCGCGCCGTCGTGGTGCGCAAGGGCAAGGGCGACGACCTGAAGAAGCGCGCCTCGCTGCTGCGCCGCGACTCGATCCACGGAGCCTTCAACGGCTCGATCACGGTGGACGAGGAGAAGAACCAGATCATCGCCAACGGCAACGTGATCCAGGTGATCTACTCGAACTCCCCCGCGGAGATCGACTACACCGAGTACGGCATCGACAACGCCATCCTCATCGACAACACCGGCATCTGGCGCGACCGCGAGGGGCTCTCGGGCCACCTGCGCCCCGGCATCGCCAAGGTGCTCCTCACCGCACCGGGCAAGGGCGACGTGCCGAACATCGTGCACGGCGTCAACCACCGCGAGGTCGACCTCGAGGAGAAGGTGCTCTCCTGCGCCTCCTGCACCACCAACGCCATCGTGCCGCCGCTGAAGGCGATGGAAGACGAGTTCGGCATCGTGCGCGGCCACGTCGAGACCGTGCACTCCTTCACCAACGACCAGAACCTGCTCGACAACTACCACAAGGCCGACCGCCGCGGCCGCTCCGCGCCGCTCAACCTGGTCATCACCGAGACCGGTGCCGCCTCGGCCGTGGCCAAGGTGCTGCCCGACCTCGACGCCAAGATCACCGGCAACTCGATCCGCGTCCCCACGCCCGACGTCTCCATCGCGATCCTGAGCCTGCAGCTCAAGCGCGAGACCACCCGCGACGAGGTGCTCACCCACCTGCGCACCGCCTCGCTCACCGGGGCGATGGCGCGCAACCTCGACTACACCGAGGCCACCGACGCCGTCTCGACCGACTTCGTCGGCTCGCGCGCGGCCTCGATCATCGACGCCAACGCCACCATCGTCGACGGCGACAGCGCGATCCTCTACGTCTGGTACGACAACGAGTTCGGCTACTCCTGCCAGGTGGTGCGCACCGTGCAGCACATCTCCGGCGTCGAGTACCCGACGCTCCCCAAGGTCTGACCCCGCCTCTCGCACCGGGCGCCGGCCGGCGCCGGTGCACCACCGCAGCACCCACCGGACGCCGGTCGCCCACCGCGGGCGGCCGGCGTCCGTCGTCCACGGGGGAGCGGAGATGAGCGGTCGGGTGCGTGATCATCACCACGCCCTGAAAAGGCCCTGAATCTTTGCGTGGTCGCGATCGAGAAGGTTGAGTGTCGGACAGTCCTGCCCGACCTCGGGTGGGCCGTCTTGTCTGCGCCGAGGCCCGTGACAGTCGAGACGACGCAGAACAACGCCATCACGGGCACGGGAGAACCACGCAGGACGCCGCGGCCACCAGGCCCGGCTCGGGGCGAAGGAGCACTGCTCCTGGTCACCAGCAGACCAAGCCCGACAGGTCACCTTTCGCAGGCGCCGCTGTGGAGAACAACGCATGTCGCTCACTCGAGCGCGCCGTTCGGCGCGCCATCTCGTGCTGTCCATCGTCGCGCCGTTCGTGGCGCTCGGCCTGCTCCTCACCGTCCCGACGGTGACCGCCAGCGCGGCGCCCGGCGCCGTCGCCACGTCGTCCACCACCGCCGCGCGGACGACGACCACCTACTCCGAGCGTGCCGCCGAGGCACGCCGCGTCGCCGCCGCCCGCGAGGCCCGCGCCAAGCGCGCGGTGCAGGCGCGGCACAAGCGCGCCGTCCGGCTCGGCATCGCCGTGCTGCGGGCGGCGAAGTCCCGCGCGGGCTCGGCCTACCGCTACGGCGGCACCGGACCCCGCGCCTTCGACTGCTCGGGGCTGACCCGCTGGGCCTACAAGAAGATCGGGAAGAAGCTCCCCCGCACCTCGGGCGCGCAGGCCGGCGCCGTGAAGCGCGTGGGCAAGCCCCGCCTCGGCGACTTGGTGTTCTTCACCAGCGGCGGCCGCGTCTACCACGTGGGCATCTACGCCGGGAAGCACCGCATCTTCCACGCCTCGCGCCCCGGCACCCCGGTGGGCACCTCGCGGATCTGGAGCGACTCGATCTTCTTCGGTCGCCCCCGCTACTGAGGCGACCTCGGCACGCCACCACCGACCACACGGTCGGGCCTCGAGAGCGAGGCCTCGTCGCGAGGGTGCGCACCAGCCGGAGCGGTTACGCTCCGCCGGTGCGCACCCTCGCTGCCGTCTCGGTCGCCTCGCTCTGCCTGACGCTGACGGCGGCCTGCGGCAGCGCGATCCCGCCGCAGCCGGAGCCGACCGCCGCGCCGCCCGCCCCGACGACGACGGCAGCACCGTCGGCGACGGTCGACCCGAGCCCGGTCAGGCCGGCGCCGAGCACAGCAGCACCGACCACGGCGGCGCCCACCGCTGAGCCGAGCACGATCACCCGGCAGGCACCCCCGCGCCGCCGTTACCACCGCGGGCCCGGGCAGCCCTACCGCTTCGAGAACTCCGAGCGCGGTCTCGCCTTCGCCCGCGCCCGCGGCTACGAGTGGATCGACATCGACTGCAACTACGCGCGGGGCAGGCTGAGCGACGGGCGGTGGGCACCGGTCGTGCCGATCGCCACCCACTGGGACAAGATCGACACCGAGGGCTTCGACCCGCAGGGCCGCTACACCGACGGCACGCGCTGGCGCGACCTCACCTGGCACCAGGTGCGGGCCCTGCGCACCGCCGACCGCCCGCCCTACCGCATCCTGCGCATGGACGAGATGGTGCGCGCGGTCGCCCGCGCGGGCTTCACGGGGATGGAGTGGGAGGTCAAGACGGGTCCGGCCTTCGAGGATCCGCGCACCTACACCGCGATCCTCGCCCTCGCCCGGCGGCTCGGGCTGACGATCGAGGTCAAGACGCTCTACGCCCTCGGCGGGGTCGAGGCCTCCTACCGCCGGTTGCGCGCGGCGAAGCTCGCCGGTGCGTTCACGATGCTCATCAAGCCGCCCGGTCGGCCCGTCGTGGTGCCGGCCGCGCAGCAGCGCTACATCGACGTCGTCCGCGGGCCGTGGCGGCGAGGCGCCTGAGCCCGGCGCCGACACCGACGCCGACGCACCAGGATCAGAGCGGGACGCCGCGGAAGTCGGCCGGCTTGCGGAAGCCGACCTTGCCCAGCATCGCGTCGCGCTGGGCGTCGCTCGTGCCCCAGGCGGAGACGGCCCACGCGTTGGTGCCGTTGCCGATGTAGACCCGCGAGGAGTGCACGATCTTGCCCTTGTTCTGCGTGCCGTTCATCCGCCGCCCGGCTACCTTGCCGCCCAGCGTCCAGTCGCCGCGGAACCGGGTGCCCTTGTCGTAGGAGCTCCAGAAGTGGTCGCACGCGGGCGAGGGCGACGTCCACCGCGACACGCTGAGGTAGCGGTAGGTGCCGTTGGGGTTCTTGGTCCTGCAGGTCCAGCCCTCGACGAACGCCGACGACGCGCGCGTGGCCCGCGTGCAGCCGCTCACCTTCGCGAAGCCGGGGAACACCCACTCCGCGCCGGCGCGGCCGGTGGGCAGCGGGCACGACGAGAGCTTCACCGCCCTCGTGCCGTTCCAGCAGCGGTACTTCGGCGTGGGCGCCGGCGCCGGTGCCGCGCGCGTCGGTGCCGGGCTGGCGGCGCGGGTGGGACGGCTCGAGGCGCTCGGTCGGGTGCCGGTGCTCGTGCGCCCGGTGCCCGCGGCGCCGTCGCCCGCGGAGCCGGCAGGCGCGGGGGCGGGCGCCGGATCGCCACCGTCGGCGACTCCCGGCGGCACCGCGTCGCCACCCTCGACCGTGGACGACGACCCGCCGGCACCGCCGGACACCTCACGTCCGGGCGCAGCGGACGACGCGGCGGACGACGGGCCAGCTGCCGACGACGACGAGGACGGAGCGGGGGACTCGGAGGTCGGGGACGCCGAGGCGTCGCCGGAGTCGGAGGCCAGCACCGACGGCCCGACGGGCACGCCGCCGAGCCGCGAGCCGACGTAGACGCCCGAGGCCACCAGCGCCACGACCGCGGCCGTGACCAGGACCCGACGCCAGGGCGAGCGGGCGGCCGAGGCGGGCTCGGGGGCGGCGATCACGGGCTGGCGGATCGCGGTGACGTCGGGCAGCACGAGACCGCCCGGCACCAGGGGCTCGAGCGCTGCGAGCTCGCGCGCCATCGCCTTGGCCGACGGGTAGCGCTGGGCGGGGTCCTTGGCCATCGCGCGGCGCAGCACGGCGTTGAGACCGTCGACGAACGGCGTGCCGCCCGGGAGCTGCGGGATCGGCCCGCGCAGGTGGCCCATCGCGATCTCGCCCTCGGTACCCACGTAGGGCTGCGAGCCGGTGAGCAGCTGCCACAGCAGGCATCCGGCGGCGTAGACGTCGGAGGAGACCCCCGCCGACGCGGCGGTCTCGCCATCGTGCCGCTCGGGTGCCATGTAGGCGGTGGACCCGACGAGCGCGCCCGTGCGGGTGATCTCGCTGCCCGGCGAGGTGGCGATGCCGAAGTCGCAGAGGTAGGCGACCCGGCCGTCCTCGCGCAGGAGCACGTTGGAGGGCTTCACGTCCCGGTGGACGACGCCCGCCGCGTGCGCGTCCGAGAGCCCGTCGAGCACCTGGCCGACGAGGTCGACCGCCCGCGCGGGCGCCAGCGCACCCTGGGCGCGCACGAGGGCGAGGAGGTCGCCGCCGCGCACGAGCTGCGTGACGAGGTAGGGGGCGCCGTCCTGCTCGCCGTGGTCGTGGACCGCGACCACGTGGGGGCTGTCCATCGCCGAGAGCAGCACGGCCTCGCGACGGAAGCGCTCGCGGAACTCCCCCTCCACGGCCAGCTGCGGGTGGATGACCTTCACCGCGACGTCGCGCTCGAGCGCCTCGTCGCGGGCCCGGAAGACGGTGCCCATGCCGCCGCGACCGAGGACCTCGACGAGCTTGTAGCGACCGAGGCGGTCGCCCACCTGGGGCTCTGCACCACTCATCCGAGACGTCCTTCTGTGAATCCGGGCGGCCACGGGCCCCCGAGCAGCGACCCGCCGACACGATGGTCCGTCACCGGCAGGGGCGAGGCAAATGGGGGTCCAGGACGGCCGCAGCCGGCCTCCTCGACCGGCTGCGGCTCAGCGACCGGTGAAGCGGGGCTCGCGACGCTCGGCGAAGGAGGTGAGCGCCTCCTTGAGGTCGTCGCTCACCAGGAACGCGGAGTTCCACACGGCCGTGTAGCGCAGGCCCGCCTCGATGCGCGGGGCCCGCTCGGCGTCCAGCACGTCCTTGACACCGGCGAGCACCAGCGGCGAGTTCGCGGCGATGCGGGCGGCAAGCGCCTTCGCGGCGTCCAGCGTGGCCTCGAGGTCGGGGTGGACGTCGTTGACGAGCCCGATGCTCAGCGCCCGCTCGGCGTCGATGTCGTCGGCGGTGAGCGCGAGCTCGCGCAGGTGACCGTCGCCGATGATGCCGACGAGTCGCTGCAGGCTGCCGAGGTCGGCGACGATCGCCATCTTGGCCTCGCGCACGCTGAGCGTCGCGTCGGCGCTGGCCACGCGGATGTCGCAGGCGGCGGCGAGGTCGACGCCGCCCCCGATGCACCAGCCGCCGATGGCGGCGATGGTGGGGGTGCGGGCGCTGGCCACGGCGTCCAGGGCGTGCTGCCAGCGCCGGATGAGGGACAGCAGCTCACCGCGGGCGCCGGCGCCGGCGTCCTCGAAGAGCGGGGCGAAGGTCGCGAAGGCCGCCCCGAGGTCGAGGCCGAAGGAGAAGTTGCGCCCGCCCGTGATGACGATGGCCCGCACCTCGGGGTCGGCGTCGAGGGAGGTGATCGCCACGTGCAGCTCGTCGAAGAAGCGGTCGTCCATCACCGGCTTGCCGCCCGGCCCGGCGAGGGTGAGGACGGCGACGTGCCCGTCGCGCTCGACCGGCAGCGCGCGGTCCTCGCCCGTCGGCTGCGCGGTCGCCTCGCCCGCCATCAGGCGCCTGCCTTCAGCTCGGAGGTGAGGCCGGCGAGGGCGCGGACCTGCTCCACGCGGGCTTCGGGCGTGGGCGCCAGCGGGTTGATGAGCAGCGTGCGCACGCCACCGTCCCACAGCGCCCGGAGCCGGCGGCGCACCTCGTCCTCGTCGCCGATGAGGGTGACGGCGTCGACGAGGTCGTCGGGCACGGCGGAGGCGGCGTCGGCCTTCTGGCCCGACAGGTAGAGGTCCTGGATCTCCTTGGCCTCGCTCTCGTAGCCGTAGCGGCAGGCGAGCTGGTTGTAGAAGTTCTTGTCGCGCGCGCCCATGCCGCCGATGTAGAGCGCCAGCTGGTTGCGGACGGCCTGCATCGCCTCGGGGCCGGGGTCGCCCAGGTGGTAGGCGATCTGCAGCTGGATGTCGAGCTCGCCGAGGGCGGGGTCGCGCTTGCTGAAGCCCTCCTCCAGCGACTCGCCCCACGCCTTCTGCGCCTTGCCGGGGTGGAAGAACAGCGGCTGCCAGCCGTTGCAGAGCTCGGCCACCAGCGCGACGTTCTTCGGACCGAGCGCGGCCACGGCGATCGGGATCTCCGAGCGCACCGGGTGGTTGATGATCTTCAGCGGCTTGCCCAGCCCCGAGCCGCCGTCGTCCTTCGTGAGGGGCACCGTGTAGTGCTTGCCGCGGAACTCGACCGGCTCGCGGCGCCACACC
>NZ_CAXRAZ010000013.1:0-61342 GCF_964229035.1 Nocardioides sp.
GGTTGCGGTTTGGCGCCAAACCGCAACAGTCCGGGGCTTTTCGTTGCGGTTTGCCACCAATCGGCGGGGTGCGAGCCCCGGTCGTGCGCCGAGGTGCGGGGCTCAGGCCTCCGGCAGCAGCAGGACGACGGTCTCGGCCACGCAGGCGGGCTTCGCCTCGTCCTCGATCTCGATGGTGTGGCGCACGACGAGCTGCTGGCCGGCCGGGATGTCGGTGACCTCGGCCATGTGCTCGTGGATGCGCACCCGCTTGCCGACCAGGAGGGGCGTGGGGAAGCGGACCTTGTTGATGCCGTAGTTGAGCTTCGCGCCCGGCGTCTGCAGCGTGAAGACCTGGCTGCCCAGCCAGGGGATGAGCGCGAGCGTCAGGTAGCCGTGGGCGATCGTGCCGCCGAAGGGCCCGGTCTTCGCGCGCTCCATGTCGACGTGGATCCACTGGTGGTCGCCGGTGGCGTCGGCGAACTGGTTCACCCGGCGCTGGTCGATGGTGACCCACTCGCTGGTGCCGAGGTCGGTACCGGCCGCCGAGGCGACCTCCTCGAACGTCGTGAACACGCGCATCGGGCGCTCCTTCATCTCCGGTGGTGCTTGCGAGCCCGACCCTAGGGCACGACGACCGCGCGCGGGTCGGGTGCGCGCACCTCGATCGCCGAGGTCGGTGGCGATCAGGCCCCGGACTCCTCTCCAGGTGCTGTTCACAGGGCGGAAACAACGCTCGGGGCCGAGTAGGGTGGCGCCGGCACAGTGTCGTGCTCGCGAATCCTGGTCGCTCCCGCCCCGCGATCACGCCACGGAGGACACCGCTGTGACATCAGCTGCGACAGCACGACCGGTCGTCGTCGTGACCGACGAGATCAGCCCCGCCACCGTGGAGGAGCTCGGCTCCGACTTCGACGTGCGCCACTGCCACGGCTCCGACCGCGCGGCGCTGCTCGCCGCCGTCGCCGACGCGGAGGCGCTGCTCGTGCGCTCGGCCACCTCCGTGGACGCCGAGGTGCTCGCCGCCGCGCCGCACCTGCGCGTGGTGGCCCGGGCCGGTCTGGGGCTCGAGAACGTCGACGTGCGCGCAGCGACGCGCTCGGGCGTGATGGTCGTCAACGCGCCCACGTCGACCTCGATCTCGGCCGCCGAGTTGACCGTGGGCCTGCTGCTCGCCGCCGCCCGTCACATCGCGCCGGCCCATGTCGCGCTGCGGGCGGGGGAGTCCTCGCGCAGCCGTTTCACCGGCACCGAGCTGTTCGAGAAGACCGTGGGCATCGTGGGCCTGGGGCGCATCGGCGTGCTCGTCGCCCAGCGGCTCGCGGCCTTCGGCATGGAGGTCGTGGCCTACGACCCCTACGTGCAGGCGGGCCGCGCGGCGCAGGCCGGCGTGCGCCTCGTCGACCTCGACACGCTGATGGTCGAGTCCGACGTCGTGAGCGTGCACCTGCCGACCACGCCCGAGACTGTGGGCCTCATCGGCGCCGAGCAGCTGGCGCGCGCCAAGACCTCGCTGGTGCTGATCAGCACCTCGCGGGGCGGTGTCGTCGACTCCGAGGCGCTCTACGACGCGCTCAAGACGCGGCGCATCGCGGCGGCGGGCCTCGACGTCTTCGCCCACGAGCCCCTCGCGCGGCACCCCCTGCTCGAGCTCGACAACGTGGTCGCCACGCCGCACCTCGGGGCGGCCACGCGGGAGGCCCAGGAGAAGGCCGGGCTCGCGGCGGCACGCTCGGTGCGCCAGGCGCTGGCCGGCGACCTGGTGCCCGACGCGGTCAACGTCCAGGGCGGGATGATCGCCGAGGACGTGCGCCCCGGCATCCCGCTCGCCGAGAAGCTCGGCCGCATCTTCACCGGCCTGGCCGGAGAGGTCGCGCAGAGCCTGACGGTCGAGGTGCGCGGCGAGATCGCCGACCACGACGTCACCGTGCTCGAGTTGGCGGCCCTCAAGGGCGTGTTCGGCGGCATCGTCGAGAGCCAGGTCTCCTACGTGAACGCGCCGCTGCTCGCCGCCGAGCGCGGCCTCGTCGTCCGGCTCGTGGCGGAGGAGGAGAGCCCCGACCACCGCAATGTCATCACCCTGCGCGGCGTCCTGGCCGACGGTGCGCAGGTGTCGGTCAGCGGCACGCTCGTCGGCATCCACCAGCGCGAGCGCCTGGTCGAGGTCAACGGGTTCGACATCGACATCGAGCCCACGCAGCACCTGGCGTTCCTCACCTACGCCGACCGCCCCGGCATGGTCGGCACCGTCGGTCAGATCCTCGGCGCGGCGCAGGTCAACATCGCCGGCATGCAGGTCTCGCGCACCGAGCGGGGCGGCGAGGCACTGGTGGCGCTGTCGGTCGACACCGCGATCGCCGTCGACGTGCTCGACGAGCTCGAGCGCGCCGTCGAGGCCAGCTCGATCCGCGCGATCGACCTCTGAGGTCCCCGCAGCCCCCGGCCGATCCGTTCAGGCCACCATCACCGGGTCGGCCCCCGACGGCTGGGTCGGTGGGCCGGTGCGCTGGTCGGTGACGACCGCCCAGGCGTCGGCGATGCGCTGCACCGCGGTGACGAGCTGCTCCTCCGGCAGCGCGTAGGGCAGGCGGACGAAGCGGTCGAGGCCGCCCTCGGGGGCGAAGGAGGGGCCGGGGGCCAGCAGGACGCCGTGGCGCTCGGCCTCGGTGGACAGAGCCGTGGCCGCCGGCCGGGGCAGGCGGCACCACAGCGCCATGCCTCCGCCCGGACGTCGCACCTCCCAGTCGGGCAAGTGGCGTTCGACGGCGGCGAGCATCGCGTCGCGCTGTCGGCGCAGCCGCTCGCGGTGCGCGTCGACGAGCGGCTCGATCCCGCCCTCGAGCAGCCGCGTGAGCACGAGTTGCTCGAGCACGGGCGCGCCGAGGTCGAGGCCCACGCGGGCGCGGGTCAGGCCGTCGACCAGGTGATCGGGTGCGCGCAACCACCCGAGCCGCAACCCGCCCCAGACGCTCTTGCTCGCGCTGCCCACGCACACCGCCTCGGGCGCGTGGACGGCGAACGGCGTCGCGGCGGACGCCTCGTCCAGGTGGAGCAGGTGGTGGGCCTCGTCGACGACGGCGATCGCCCCGTGGCTGCTGAGCAGGCGCCCGTAGCGCTCGCGCTCGGCCTCGCTCATCCGCAGGCCGGTGGGGTTGTGGAAGTCGGGCATCACGTGCACGAGCCGCGGGCGATGTCGGCGCACCATCGCCTCCACGGCGTCGAGGTCCCAGCCGGTGGGCTCCAGCGGCAGCGTCAGGAGCCGGCCGCCGCCGGTGCGCAGAGCCTGCACGGCGTTGGGGTAGGTGGGCGACTCCACCAGCACCTTGTCGCGCGGACCGGCCAGCGCCGCGCCCGCCACGGCCGTGGCCGCGAGGGCGCCCGCGGTGACCACGACCTGCTCGGGCCGGGTCGCGAGGCCGCGCGCGGCGTAGGTGGCAGCGATCGCCGCCTGCAGCCCGGGCATGCCGGCGGGGAAGTAGCCGTGTCCGCCGAGGTGCGCGGTGAGGTCGTCGACGGCCTCGGCGTAGAGCGCCGCGATGCCCGGGGGAGCGGTGGCGGCCGCGCAGACGAGGTCGATGACGCCGCTGCCCACGTCGCTGGGCCACAGCGCCCGGTCGAGGGCGCGCACCCGTCCGCCGGGCAGGCGCGTGTAGGTGCCCGAGCCCTGCCGGGCCTCGGCGTACGCGCTCTCGCGCAGCAGCGCGTAGGCGCGGGTGACGGTGGTGCGCGAGACCCCGAGTGCCGCGGTGAGGTCGCGTTCGCTCGGCAGCCGCGCGCCGTAGGCGAGCCGTCCGTCGCCGATGAGCTCGCGCAGCGCGGTGGCGAGGCCGACATAGGCGGGGGAGCGGTCGAAGTCGCCGACCATGGTGGCGAGGCGTGCGGCCGCGACGGGCGCGGCCGGCGCGGCGGCAGTGGTCTGCTCCATGCAGGCCATTGGATCACAATTGGCTATTGGAGAGAAGGCCACTCGAGGACGACGCTGGTGCCATGTCCGCACGCCCGTCGTCCACGCCCCACCCTGCTCGGCATCCGGCTCGGCACCCCGCGCGGGTGGCCCCCGCGCGCCTGCAGCTCGCCGAGCTCGGACCGCTCGAGCAGCTGCGCGCCGGCCACCTGCCCCGCCGTCTGGGGCAGCTAGCGGTGGGGCTGTGGCTCTACGGCGTGAGCCTGGCCCTGATGGTGCGCGGCGACGTCGGCCTCGCCCCCTGGGACGTGCTGCACTCCGGCCTGATCCGCCACGTGCCGCTCACCCTCGGCCAGGCGGTGGTCGTGATGAGCTTCGTGGTGCTGGTGCTCTGGATCCCGCTGCGCGAGCGGCCCGGCCTGGCCACGGTCGCGAACGCCCTCGTGGTGGGCACCGCGGCCGACGTGACCCTCGCGATGCTCGGCGCGGACGCCGGCAGCGTCGGCGGCTCCGAGCTCCCGCTCGCGGCCCGCGTGGCCCTCATGCTCGCCGGTGTGGTGCTGTGCGCCTTCGCCACCGCGCTCTACATCGGGGCCCAGCTCGGCCGCGGCCCCCGCGACGGGTTGATGACCGGTCTGCACCGGCGCACCGGCCTGTCGCTGCGGGTGGTGCGCACGGCGCTGGAGGTGGGCGTCGTCCTCGTGGGGCTGGTGCTCGGCGGGGCCGTCGGGCTGGGCACGGTGGTCTACGCCCTCGCGATCGGACCGCTCGCACAGGCGATGATGCCGCGGTTCCTGGCGCCGCTGGCGGCGCGACCCGGAGCGACCGTCGCCCCGCGAGCGACCCGAGGTGGTTAGGCTCTCGCCATGACCACCGAGGGTGCCACGCCGTCTGCCTCCGAGCCGAGCCCGCTCGCCCCGCCGGAGCCCGTCATCACGCTCACCGCGCCGGAGCCGCCGGCGCCGGTCGTCGAGACCCAGGCGCCCAAGATGGCGCCCCAGGTGGACGCCGCCCAGGTGCCCGAGCTCGACGCGAAGGTCGACGGCTTCCTGGCCGCGCTCACCTCCGCCACCGCCGGCAGCCCCGAGTTCGCCGCCCAGGCCGAGAACGTGCGCACCATGGGCGACGCCGACATCCGCAAGGCGGCCGAGACCTCCAACCGGATGCTCGAGAAGCCCGTCACCGCGCTGAAGTCCGGCGGCATCGCCGAGGGCTCCAACGTCGGCAAGACCCTGCTCGAGCTGCGTCGCACCGTGCAGGACCTCGACCCCGGCCAGGCCACGGGCGCGAAGAAGTGGTGGAGCAAGCTGCCCTTCAACGACAAGATCGAGGACTACTTCCGCAAGTACCAGTCGGCGCAGAGCCAGCTCAACGGCATCATCCACTCCCTGCGCAGCGGCCAGGACGAGCTGACCCGCGACAACGTGGCGCTGAACCTCGAGAAGTCGAACCTGTGGGGTGTGATGGGCCGCCTCAACCAGTACATCTACGTCTCCGAGCGCCTCGACGCGAAGCTCTCGGCCCGCATCGCCGAGCTCGAGCTCAGCGACCCCGAGGCGGCCAAGACGCTCTCCCAGGACGTGCTCTTCTACGTGCGCCAGAAGCACCAGGACCTCCTGACGCAGCTCGCGGTCTCGATCCAGGCCTACCTCGCGATCGACATCATCATCAAGAACAACATCGAGCTCATCAAGGGCGTCGACCGCGCCACGACCACCACCATCTCCGCGCTGCGCACCGCCGTGATCGTCGCCCAGGCGCTCAGCAACCAGAAGCTGGTGCTCGACCAGATCACCGCGCTCAACACGACGACCTCGGCGATGATCCAGCGCACCTCCGAGATGCTCAAGGACAACTCCGCGGCCATCCAGCAGCAGGCGGCGTCCTCGACGATCGGCATGGAGCAGCTCCAGGCGGCCTTCGCCAACATCTACGCCACGATGGACTCGATCGACGAGTTCAAGCTCAAGGCGCTCGACTCGATGTCGACCACGATCGGCGTGCTCGAGTCCGAGGTCAGCAAGTCGAAGGCCTACCTCGACCGCGTGCAGCAGCACGACGCGCGCAACGCCGCCGGCACGCTCGACATCGGCTGATCGGCACCGGCCGGTCGGGCACGCGAGGCGAGGAGGGGCTGTGGGCCTGCGATCGCTGTGGCGCGGGCGGCGCGAGCGCGCGGACGACGAGCGCGTCGTCGTGCCGCCGGCCCCCACCGAGCAGGACGTCCGTGCCGCGCTGAACCGGGTCAACGCGATGCTGTCGCAGGGCAACGCGCCGCCCGTCGTCCGGGCCCGGATGGTGCGGGTGATGAGCACGATCAACCAGACCCTGCCGCGACTCAGCCAGCTGGGGCTGGGCTCGCAGGAGGGGTACTCGGTGGTGGCGATGGCCACCGACTACCTCCCTGAGGCGCTGCAGGCCTACCTGCGCCTGCCGCGCGACTGGGCCGACACCCGCCCGATCGACGGCCCGAAGACGGCGCTGATGGTGCTCGTCGAGCAGCTCGAGCTGCTCGCGGCCACCGCCGACGAGATCCTGGACGCCGCCAACCGCGCCGACGCCCAGGCGCTGGTGGCCCACGGCCGCTTCCTCGAGGCGAAGTTCGGCCGTGCCTCCAGCGGCGGCCCCGACCTGACCCTGGAGGCGCCGTGAGCGATCTGGCCACCGCCCTGCCCGCCCTCGTCGACGTCGCGCGGACCGCCGGGCTCGACCCCGACCTCGCGCGGGCCGAGGGCGAGGCCGTCGCTGCCACCGTCTCGGAGCGCTCGCGGGGAGCGTTCGTCGCCTGGTCGCAGCAGACCGGCCGCTCCACCTCCGCCGAGGAGCACGCGCTGGCCGCGAAGCGTGGCAACCGCTTCCGAGCCGCGCCCACGCCGCTGATGGCGCAGCTGCTCGCCTCCGGCTCACCGCACGTCGCCGACTACGCGGCCGCCCTCGCCGACGTCGCCCTCGCCGGGAGTCGCCTCGGTGAGCCCGGGCCGGAGGCCGTGGGAGCGGCCGCCACCGTCACCTCCGCCCAGCTCTCCACCGCACCGGTCGCGGGGGCCTCCGGGCATCCGCGCGCGGGTGCCTTCGACCTGCCGAGCGCCCCGGGGCGCGAGGCGCCGCCCAGCGCCTCGGACGCCGTGCTCGAGCAGCTGCGGCGCGTCGGCGACGACGTGCGGCGTCGACTCACCTCCTTCGAGACCCGGCCCGACGACGACGCGCCGCTCCCGTGGTCGCCGACGGATCCGGGGGCAGGGGCGGGGCCGTCCGCGCCCGCCGACGGGCCCGGACTCCCGGCCCGCGGCGACGGCGACGGCGCCGCGGCAGCGGCGGCCGCGGGCCCCGAGCAGGTGGAGCCCGTCGCGCCGGAGGAGCCCGTGCGCACGGTGGAGGAGCTGCTCGCCGAGCTCGACGCGCTGGTGGGCCTGCACGACGTCAAGGCGGAGATCCACCGTCAGGCCGCGGTCCTGCGTGTCGAGGGCCTGCGCAAACAGGCGGGTCTGGAGACGCCCACGATCACCCGCCACCTCGTGTTCAACGGCAACCCCGGCACCGGCAAGACCACCGTGGCCCGCCTGGTGGCAGGCATCTACCGGGCGCTCGGGCTGCTCAGCAAGGGCCAGCTCGTCGAGGTCGACCGTTCCGAGCTCGTGGCCGGCTACCTCGGCCAGACCGCCGCCAAGACCGCCGAGGTGGTGGCCTCGGCGTCGGGCGGCGTGCTGTTCATCGACGAGGCGTACTCGCTCTCCGGCGACCAGTACGGCAAGGAGGCCATCGACACCCTCGTCAAGGAGATGGAGGACCGCCGCGACGACCTCGTCGTGATCGTGGCCGGCTACCCCCTGCCGATGGCGATCTTCATCGGCGAGAACCCCGGTCTGGAGAGCCGCTTCCGCACCACCATCGACTTCGTCGACTACACCGACGACGAGCTCGCCGCGATCTTCGCCTCGATGGTCGCCGCAGCCGACTACGACGCGGGCGACGACGTGCTCGACGCGCTGCGCGGCATCCTCGCCGCCACCGAGCGCGGACCGAGCTTCGGCAACGCCCGCTTCGTGCGCAACCTGATGGAGGCCGCGATCGGCCGCCACGCCTGGCGCCTGCGCGAGGTCGAGCAGCCGAGCCTCGAGCAGCTGCGCGCCCTCGCCCCGGAGGACCTCGCCGGTGAGTCCGCCCTCGCACCGCCCGAGTCGAACGAGGACGACGCGACCGCCCCCGCCGCGGTGGTCGACCCGTTCGCCGTCGCCGATGCCGCGGCCGAACCGGATCGCCCGGATCGCTCGGCCCTCGACGAGCAGCAGGGCCCGTCGTCCACGGAGGCGCCGTGAGCACCGTCGCCCCCGTGCCCGCAGGGCGCCCCGCCCCACCCGCTGCCCCCGGCTCCGCCCGGTCGACCGGCTCCACCACGGCGGCCGACCCCACCGGCCTCCCCGCGCCGGGGCGCGACATGGTGGTCGACACTCCGGGCCTCCTCAACCGCTGGCAGCTCATCGGCATGTCGGTGGCGGTGGTCTTCGCCGTGGTCAGCGCGCTGCTGCAGGTGCTCGGCTGGCAGGCCGACGGCCGCGCGGCCGACGACACCGAGCAGCTCATCCGCGTGCAGAACATCCAGTCGTCGCTGCTGCGCGCCGACGCCCTGGCCACCAACGCCTTCCTGGTCGGCGGCCTCGAGGACCCCGCCCAGCGCGCGGAGTACGAGCGCACCGTGGACGACGTCCAGCGGCTCATCGCCGACGCGGCGCAGGCCCAGCCCGCCGACGAGAAGGTGCTCGCCGCGCTCAACGTGGAGGTCGGCGACTACACCACCGCCGTCGCCCAGGCCCGCGACAACAACCGCCAGCTCTTCCCGGTGGGCGCGGAGTACCTCAGCGACGCCAGCACCTCGCTGCGCACCGAGGCCACCCCCCTGCTGGCCGCCCTGGTGAAGGCCAACACCGCACGTGCCGACGACTCCATGGCCGGGCAGCACCCGTGGTGGCTGCTCCTCGTCGGTGCCGTCGCCGTGGCCGGACTGGTGTGGATCAACCAGCAGCTGGCCCGCACCTTCCGACGCCGGATCAACGTGGGCGTCGCGGTGGCGGCCGGCCTGGTGGCCGTCACCACCCTCGTGGCTGCGGCGAGCGCCTTCGTCAACGACAGCTCCAACGACCAGCTGCGGCGCGGGGATCTCGCGGTGGCCACCGCCCAGGCGCAGGCCCGCACGGCGGCCAACGACGCCAAGGCCAGCGAGAGCCTGCGCCTCATCCGCCGCGGTTCGGGCGCCGCCTTCGAGGAGCAGTGGAAGGCCTCGGCGGCCACCGTGCAGCGCACCTTGCAGCGCGGCACGGCCGACTCCTGGCGCGCCTACCGCGAGGCGCACCGGCGCATCGTGCAGGCCGACGACGCCGGCGACTGGGAGGGCGCGGTGAAGCTGGCCACCGGAACCGCCGACACGGGCTCGACGGCCACCTTCGACCGTTTCGACGAGGAGTCCGCGCAGCTCGTCGGCGCCAGCGGCGCCGTCGTCACCGCGGAGCTGCGCTCGGGGCGCGAGGTGGCGTTGGGCCTGTCGCTGCTCACGCTGCTCCTCGGTGCGGTGGCGGCGGCGGCCGTCGCACGCGGCATCGCCCAGCGGCGGGGGGAGTTCGCATGAGTCGCGTCGCCAGCACTGTGCCGCCCCGGGGAGTGCGGGCCGTCGTCCTCGCGGCGCTGCTGGGCCTGGTCGCAGCCGGCTGCGGTTACAGCGACACCCCGCTGCCCGAGCCGTCGGCCGCGGCGAGCTCGAGCGCCGCTCCCGCCGCAACGGTGCGGTGCGACAACGCCACGCAGTCCTACGCCCCCGACGCCACGGGCGGCGCCAGCGTCCGCACGATCAAGCAGCGCAAGCGGCTGATCGCCGGGGTGTCGGCCGACAGCCTCCTCCTGGGCGCCAACGACCCGCTCGACAACCGCATCAAGGGCTTCGACATCGACGTCGCGCAGGCGATCGCCGAGGCTCTCGGCGTGAAGCTGCAGCTGCGCGTGATCTCGGCGGCCGACCGCATCCCGCTGCTGCAGCAGGGGGCGATCGACATCGTGGCCCGCAACTTCACCATGAACTGCGCCCGCTGGCAGCAGGTGGCCTTCTCGGCCGTCTACTACAGCGCCGCCCAGAAGGTGCTGGTGCGCCGCGACGACGAGGCCTCCTTCACCGGCGCGAGCAGCCTGCGCGGCAAGAAGGTGTGCGCGCCGCGCGGATCGACCAGCCTCGACAACATCCCGCGCCTGCTCCCGGGGGCCGAGCCGGTGGCCGCCACCAACCACGCCGGCTGCCTCATCCTGTTCCAGCGCGGTGAGGCCGACGCCATCACCGGCGACGACACCGTGCTGGCCGGACTCGTCGCCCAGGACCGCTACGCCGTGGTGCCCGAGCAGAAGGCGCTCACCCGCGAGCCCTACGGCATCGGCATGAACAAGGACGACGTCGACCTCGTGCGCTTCGTCAACGCGGTGCTCGAGCGGCGTGAGGCCGACGGTCGCTGGCAGCGCTCCTACGACCGCTGGCTGCGGCCGGCGCTCTCGGGCGCCGACGCGCGGCCGCCCGCGCCGGAGTACGGGCGGTGAGCGCCACCACCCTCACCTCGCCGGAGGCACCGGGCCGGCTCGGCGAGGCCCTGGACCCGGCCGCGGTGCAGCAGTACCTCGCCGCCCTCGACACCTGGCTGCGCGTGCGTCGCTCCGAGCTCGAGGAGATCGACGCCGCCGCGCTCGAGAGCGGTCGCGGCGGCGAGGTCGCCGGCGACATGGCCCTGGCGCTCTCGCTGTGGAAGGCCATCTCCGAGCGGTACCAGCTGGTGTGGGCGGCGTGGGACGGCGGCCGCGTGCTCGCCGTCGACCGCGAGCGCATCGCCGCCCTCGTGTGGGGGCGACTGGACGGCGCCAGCGCACTGCCCGGCGGCCTCGCGGTCAGCCTCCCCGAGGCCGGGCGCCTGTGCGACGCGCTCACGGGGCAGCTGCGCACCCGGCTCTCGCTCGTGGCCGACGTCGACGAGCAGGCGGCCACGATCCGCGAGCTGCGCGCCCAGCTGGTGCGGGTGCGCGACCAGGTCGAGCTCGAGCCGGCGACCGTTCGAGATGGCGCGGCAGCACGGCTGGCCGATCTCGTCTCGCGCCTCGACGAGGTCGCCGAGCGGGCTCTCCGGGGCGCTGACGTGGGCGGCCTGCTCGGGCCGCTCGAGAACGACGCCACCACCTTCGAGCGCGACCTGATCGTCGGCAACGCCCGGCGCCGCGACGCGCGCGACCAGGTGCTCTCGGCGCGCGAGCTGCGCGCCGACCTGATCGCCCGCAGCGGCGCCCTCGCGCAGCTGGCCGCCCGGTGCGTCGCCACCGTGGAGCCCGCGCCGCGCTACGCCGTCCCCGACGTCGAGGCCCTCGGCCCCGTGCCCGTGACCCCCGACGAGATCGGCGCCTACCGGCAGCGGCTCGACCGGGTCTCGCAGGCGCTCGAGGTGGCCCAGCGGGCCTACGCGGCCGCGCTCGCGGAGCACACCCGGCTCCTCGACCTCCTCGACGCCTCGATCGTGCAGGCCAGGGCTCTCGGGGTCGCCGGCGGCGACGACCTCGTCGCCAGCGAGCGGGCCGCGCGCGAGGTGCTCGGACGCCGTCCCTGCCCCCTCGAGGTCGCCGAGCAGCTCGTGACCACCTACCGCACCTGGCTGGCGAAGGAGACCGCGCGGTGACCGATCCCTCCGGCGCCGCGTGCGCCCAGCCCGGCTGCAGCGGCACCGTCGTCGACGGCTACTGCGACCTGTGCGGCATGGCACCGGCCGCGTCGGCCGCGTCGGCACCGGCCTCGGCAGCTGCCGCGGCCGGGCCCGCCGCTCCGGCTGCCGCCGCCGGCGACGGCGCCCCGTGCGGCGAGCCGGGCTGCACCGGGCGGATGCTCGACGGCTACTGCGACGTGTGCGGGGCACCCGCGCCGAGTGCTGCCCCGAGTGCTGCCCCGGCAGCGAGCGCCGCCGATGCCGGCCCGACGGGCGCCTCGGTCGCCACCCGGCCCGCCAAGCTCAGCGAGCTCGCCGGCGCGGCGGTCGCCGCGGGCGAGGCGCAGCCGCTGTCCTCAGGAGGTCCGAGCACCGCGGCCACGGCCGGGAGCCGCGTGCAGTCGGCGGCGATCGGGTCGCGTCGCGCCGGGGCCGGCGGGTCGTCGTCCACGCGGCGCACCCGCACCGGCTCGCAGCGCATGCGTGCCGCGCGCCTGGGCGCCGGCCTCACCACCGTGCCGCCCGAGCCGCCGGTCGACGCCGCGAAGGCGATCATGGCCGACGCGCAGGTGCCGGAGGCGAAGCGCTCGTGCGCGCAGTGCGGCAAGCCCGTGGGGCGCAGCATCGACGGCCAGCCCGGCCGCACCGAGGGCTTCTGCCCCCACTGCGGCCAGCGCTTCTCGTTCACGCCGAAGCTGGTGGCCGGCGACCTCGTGGCGGGCCAGTACGAGGTGGCCGGCGCGCTCGCGCACGGCGGCCTCGGGTGGATCTACCTGGCTCGCGACCGCAACGTGTCGAACCGCTGGGTGGTTCTCAAGGGCCTGCTCAACTCCGGTGACCCCGACGCGCTGGCGGCCGCCATCGCCGAGCAGCAGGTCCTCGCCCAGGTCGAGCACCCGCTGATCGTCGAGATCTACAACTTCGTCACCCACGACGGCGCCGGCTACATCGTCATGGAGTACGTCGGCGGCAAGTCGCTCAAGCAGATCCTCAAGCAGCGCATGGCCGCCAACGGCGGCGCCTACGACCCGCTGCCCGTCGACCAGGCGCTGGCCTACGTGCTGGAACTGCTGCCCGCCTTCCAGTACCTGCACGACCTCGGGCTCGTCTACTGCGACTTCAAGCCCGACAACATGATCCAGGTCGGCGACGCCATGAAGCTCATCGACCTCGGCGGCGTGCGGCGCATCGACGACGAGGAGTCGGCCATCTACGGCACGGTCGGCTATCAGGCGCCCGAGGTGGCGCAGGTCGGGCCGTCGGTCGCCTCCGACATCTACACGATCGGTCGCACGCTGCTGGTGCTCACCATGGAGTTCCGCGGCTACCAGGGCACCTACCTGCACTCGCTGCCGCCGGTCGACGCCACGCCCCTGTTCCAGCAGCACGACTCGCTCTACCAGCTCATCAGCAAGTGCTGCGCCCCCGACCCGGCCGACCGCTTCGCCTCGGTCGACGAGATGCGCACCCAGGTGCTGGGCGTGCTGCGCGAGGTCGTGGCCCGCGACCGCGACGGCACCGCCACCACCTCGGCCGCCTCCGTGCTCTTCGAGGCTCCCGCCACAGCCCGCGCCCTCACCGCGTGGGACCAGCTGCCCCGGCTGCGCGAGGACACCACCGATCCGCAGGCGGCCTGGCTCTCGACCATCGGCACCGACGACCCCGCCGAGCGGCTCGTCGCCCTGCGCAGCGCACCGCAGGACAGCGCCGAGGTGTGGCTCGCCCGCTCGCGCGCGGCGTTGGAGGCCGGTGACGCGGTCGTCGCCCGCCAGTACGCCCAGGCGCTGCTCGCCGACGACCCGTGGGAGTGGCGGGCGCTGTGGATGGAGGGTCTCGCCGCCGTCCGCGCCGAGGACTGGCCCACCGCCACGGCGTCCTTCAACGCCGTCTACCAGCAGGTGCCCGGCGAGCTCGCACCGAAGCTCGCCCTCGCCTACGCGTGCGAGCGCGGCAACCTGCCGGAGGTGGCCGAGAGGCTCTACCGCACCTGCGCCGGCACCGACGCCGCCTACGTGGCGCCCGCCGCCTTCGGCATGGCGCGGGTGCGCGCCGCCCGCGGCGACGGCGCGGGAGCGGTGGCCGCGCTCGACCTCGTGCCCACCACGAGCCGCGGCTACACCGAGAGCCGCCGCCTGCGCGCCGACGTGCTCCTCGCGGGTCGTGCCCGCGACGCGGCGGTGCTCGACCAGGCGATGCGCACCATCGAGGCCTCGAGCGTCGAGCCGCGGGTGCGCCTCGACTACACCGTGCGGATCCTCGAGGAGGCCCTGCTCCAGGTGACGAGTCCGGACGTGCCGAGCCCCGCGGTCGGCGCGCGCATCGGGTCGGTGGAGGCCACCGAGCCCGCGCTGCGCGACGCCCTCGAACGGGCGCTGCGCGCACAGGCACGCGACGCCGACGACCTCACCCGCCGGATCGCCCTCGTCAATCGCGCCAACGCCGCTCGCAACTGGACCCTGACGTGAGCGCGGGCGCCCCCGAGTCCGTCGCGCGGGCCTGCCCGGCCTGCGGAGCCTCCGTCGACCCCGCCGCGCGCTTCTGCGAGAGCTGCGGCGCCACGCTGTCGGACGCGCCGGCCCCCGCCGCGACGGCTGCGAGCTTCGAGGACGACGCGCCGATCAGCGCGCCCACGCGGCGCCCGGGCGGCGCGCTCCCGGACCCGCCCGCGCCCGGTCGCCGCCCGTGCGCCGAGTGCGGGGGAGAGGTCGGCCCCGACCTGTACTGCCTGCAGTGCGGCACCAAGGCGCCCAGCGAGCGCGACCACTTCAGCGAGCACCCGTCGTCCTGGGTGGGAGGCGTGTGCGACCGCGGACGACGCAAGCAGCGCAACGAGGACGCCATGGCCCTGCTGTCGGCGCCCGAGCCCGGCTCGCGCGCGGTGCTGGTGGTGATGGACGGCGTCTCGAACTCCATCGACTCCGACGTCGCCTCGCTCGCCGGCGCGCGCGCGGCGCGGGAGGTGCTGCGCCTGCCGCTGCCCGCCGGCATGGGCACGCCGGCCGGCCGCGACGCCGCGGTCAACGCCGTGCTGGCGCGTGCGACCGCCGCGGCCAACGGCGCCATCGTCGCGGTCACCGACCCCGACTCGGTCAACCCGGCATCGGCCACCCTCACCGCGGTCGTCGTCGAGGGTCGGCGCCTGACCTGGGCGAACATCGGCGACTCGCGCTCCTACTGGGTGCCCGACGACGGCGAGCCGGTGCAGCTCACCGTCGACGACTCCCTCGCCCAGGCCCAGATCGCCGGTGGCATGGCGCGCGAGCAGGCCGAGAGCGGACCGCAGGCCCACGCCATCACCAAGTGGCTCGGCCGCGACGCCGAGGACATCGCGCCGAACGTCGGCGCGCTCGACGCAGCCGGGCCGGGGTGGGTCATCGCGTGCTCCGACGGCCTGTGGAACTACGCCTCGGAGCCCGCCGAGCTCGCCGCGCACCTGCGCGCGGGCCTCGCCGCCGCAACCGAGGGGGAGGACGTCGACCCCGTGCTCCTCGCCCAGCACCTCGTCGACGTCGCCAACGCCGCCGGCGGCCACGACAACATCACCGTCGCCCTCGCGCGGGTGGGGTCGTCGTCCACGGGGCATGATGCGACCCTGGACGACGGCCGTGCCGTCTCCGCCCCGCCCACCGATGCCCCGCCCACCGATCCCCGCCACGCAGGAGGCCACGCCGATGGCTGAGTTCAGCGCCGCCGTCTACCAGAACGAGTTCCTGCCCGACGGCGGCACCGACGTGAACGCCATCGTCACGATCACGTGCACGGGTGCCGGCACGGCCGGTCGCTCTGGAGGCGGCGCTGCGGGCGAGATCGTCATCGTCGACACCTCGGGCTCGATGTCGCCGCCGGTCATGGCCGCCGCGCGCGACGCCGCGCAGGCCGCGCTGGCCGAGATCGTCGACGGCACCTGGTTCGCCGTCGTCGCCGGGGCCGACCGGGCGATGCTGGCCTACCCGCCCGTCGCGAGCGGCCCCGGCCTGGTGCAGATGAGCGACGCCACCCGTGCCGAGGCCGCCAACGCCATCGCCCGCTTCGTCGGCAGCGGCGGCACCGCGATCAGCACGTGGCTCGACCTCGCCGGCCAGCTCTTCGCCTCCGTCCCCCAGGTGACCCAGCGCCACGTGCTGCTGCTCACCGACGGCGAGAACCGGGAGCGCCCCGGCCTGCTCGACGCCGCCATCGCCCGCGCCACCGGCTACTTCCAGGCCGACTGCCGCGGCGCCGGCACCGACTGGCAGGTGGCCGAGATCCGCCGGATCGCCCAGGCGCTGCTCGGCACCGTCGACATCATCCCGAGCCCCGAGCTCATGCGCGCGCAGTTCCAGGAGATCATGCGCGCCTCGATGGCGCGCGGCGTCCCCGACGCCTCCCTGCGCGTGTGGACGCCGCAGGGCGCCGAGATCCTCTTCGTGCGCCAGGTCTCGCCCACCGTCGAGGACCTCACCCACCGCCGCACGCCGGTCACCCCGCTGACCGGCGACTACCCCACAGGTGCCTGGGCCGACGAGTCCCGCGACTACCACGTGGCCGTGCGGGTGGCGGCCAAGGCGATCGGGCAGGAGCAGCTGGCCGCGCGGGTGCAGCTGGCACTCGGCGACGACGTCGTGGCGCAGGGGCTCGTCAAGGCCACCTGGTCGGGCAACTCCGAGCTCACCGCGCGCATCGACAACCAGGTCGCCCACTACACCGGCCAGACCGAGCTCGCGCAGGCCATCCAGGAGGGCCTCGCGGCCAAGGCCGCCGGCGACGAGGCCACCGCCACCACGAAGCTCGGCCGTGCGGTGCAGCTGGCCGAGGCCTCCGGCAACGACGAGGCCACGAGCAAGCTCCGCAAGGTCGTCGAGGTGGACGACGCCGGCGAGGGCACCGTGCGCCTCAAGCGCGGGGTCGACAAGGCCGACGAGATGGCGCTCGACACCGCCTCCACCAAGACCACCCGCATCCGCAGGGACTCCTGATGCCGACCTGCCCGAGCGGGCACGACACCGCGTCGTCCGACTACTGCGACGTGTGCGGGCTGCCGGTGTCCGACGCTTCCGCGCCGGCGGCCCCTGCGGCACCGGCGGCACCGGCCGCGCCTGAGCCCACGCCCGCCGCCGCCGCGGCCGACGGCTCCTGCCCGCACTGCGGTGCCGGCAACCCGACGGACGCGCTGTTCTGCGAGGCCTGCGGCTACGACTTCACCACCGGCACGCCACCGCGCCCGCTCGCACCCCTCGATCCCGGAACGCCGGCCGCGCCGGCCGCGCCGGCCGCGCCGGCGGCGCCGGCCGGGCCGGCGACGCCGGCCCCGGCCGCTCCCGCGACCCCGGGCGACCTCGCGCCGCCGCTCGCCGACGGCTGGGTGGTCGAGGTGTGGATCGATCCCGACTGGTACGTCGCGCAGGCCTCGGACGACCCGCTGCCCTCGGCGGGGGTGCCCACGGTGGTGCGGCTGCGGTCGTCGTCCGCGCTGGTGGGTCGGGCCTCGCGCAGCCGCCAGATCACCCCGGACGTCGACCTGGCCACCGACAACGGCATCAGCCGCCGCCACTGCCAGCTCACCACCGACGGCTCGCGCTGGTTCGTCGAGGACCTCGGCTCCTCCAACGGCACCTACCTGGGCTCCACGGTGAAGCAGCTGCCGACGACGCCGATCCCGGCGGGGGAGCGGCGCGAGATCGGGCCCGACGACTCGGTGTACCTCGGCGCGTGGACGCGCCTGGTGATCCGGCGCGCGCAGCCCGGCGAGGCCTGAGGCGGGGGGTCGGCAGGCACTGGCCGCACCCGGCGGGGCGTGCGAGGATCGCGGCCATGGCGACGACGCAGCGGCTCGACTCCCAAGTCATCCTCATCACGGGCGGCGCCCGGGGCATCGGGCGGGCCACCGCCGAGGCCCTCGTGGCTCGCGGTGCGCGGGTCGTGCTCACCGATCTCGACCAGCCGGCGCTCGACGAAGCGGTGGCCGCCCTCGGCTCCGAGAGCTGCCTCGGCGTCGTGGCCGACGTCTGTGACCTCGCCGCCATGGAGGCGGCCGTGGCCGCCGCGCTCGAGCGCTTCGGCCGCCTCGATGTCGCCCTGGCCAACGCCGGCGTGGCCAGCTACGGCTCGGTGCTGGCGATCGATCCCGCGGTCTTCCGGCGCACGGTCGACATCAACATCACCGGCGTCTTCCACACCGCGCGTGCCGCACTGCCCGCGCTGGAGCAGGCCGGCGGATACCTGCTCGTCGTCTCCTCGCTCGCGGCGTTCGCGCCGGCGCCCGGGCTGGCGGCCTACAACGCGAGCAAGGCCGGCGTCGAGCACTTCGCCAACGCGCTGCGCCTCGAGGTCGCCCACCGCGGGGTCGACGTCGGTGTCGCGCACATGTCCTGGATCGACACCCCGCTCGTGCAGGATGCCAAGGACGACCTGCCCTCGTTCCGCAAGATGCTCAGCAAGCTGCCGCCGCCGCTCAACCGCACGAGCCCGGTGCAGGCCTGCGTCGACGCCTTCGTCGCCGGCATCGAGAAGCGCTCGCGCCGGGTCTTCTGCCCCGGCTGGGTGCGCGGCGCCTTCCTCAACCGCAACGCCATCAACTCGCGCTTCGGCACCCGCCAGACGCTGGCGATGGTGCCCGAGATCCTGCCCCAGATGGACGCCGAGGTGCGCGCCCTCGGACGCTCCACGAGCGCTCGCAACGTCGCCAACGACGAGCGCGTCACCGGCTCCTGAGCGGCGCGCGGGCCGAGCCTCAGCGGCGGGTGGCCACCAGGGTGGAGGCGTCGGAGGCCACCATCACCTCCACGCAGGTGAAGCGCTCGTCGGTCAGCCACTCCTCGCGCAGCGTGTCGACCCGGCCGCCGGTGATCGGAGGCCACATCTCGCACGGCACGAAGTCGTCGAGGACGACGATCCCGCCCGGCTCCACCAGATCGGCGAGCGCATCGACGCGCACGGCCTGCGGGTCGCCGGAGTCGAGGAACAGCAGCGAGAACGGCCCCTTGTCCATCAGCGTCGACCAGTCGGCCGCGAGGACGTCGACCAGCGGGTCGTCCACGAAGATCTCGCCGGCCGCCGCCGCGAGGCGGGGGTTCAGCTCGGCGGTGAGGATGCGCGCCTTGTCGTTGCGCACGCCGGAGCGCAGCCACGCCGTGCCGACACCGCAACCGGTGCCGAACTCCGCCATCGTGCCCTCGCGGGTCGCCGCCAGCATCGCCAGCAGGCGCCCCGTCTCGTTGCGGCAGAACGACACGTAGCCGGCGCGACGCGACACGTCGAAGGCCTTCGTGACGATGTCAGGAAGCTCGGGCGGCGCGCTCATGGCTCCATGCTCGCCCGCAGTGTGGGCTGGGCCACGTCGTCGACCGGATCGTGGGATTCGGCGGACAGGTCGCTGCAGGCGCGCGTACGGTGGTCACACCATGCGCGCCGCCCTTCTCGTAATCGTGCGCCGCGGCGAGGCCTGAGAGAGGCCACCTCGCCGCGGTGACTGCGGCGTACCCATCTGACCCGCGTGGGCTTCTCACCCCTTCTGGACGAAGCCCCGGGCAGCGCGACACAGCCGCGACACAGCACGGACCGGGGCCGCAGGCCCGCAGCCGTCCGACTCGCACGAGTCGGGCCGAGGGCACCGCCGCCTCCGGGCGGCCCACTCGCCTCACCCTCCGCGATCCGCAGCCGATCGCATTGCCATGGAGATGACCATGCCGCACACCGCACACCCCACGTCCCGCTCGCCCCGCACCCGCGCCGCCCGTCGTCCGCACGACGCCTCGACCCTGGAGTGGGGGCCGGCCAAGCACGACCCCGAGCACCCCTACCGCGCGGACGCCGGGTGGGCCACCGACGACGGGCGAGACGCCGACGCCGGCCGTCCCGACGACAACTAATCTGCTCGACCATGAGCACCCAGGCCTCGGACCCCGCCACCACCACCGCCACCGCACCGGCCACCGGCCAGGTCGCCCTCGGCGTCATCCCCGGTGACGGCATCGGTCCCGAGGTCACGGCCGAGGCGCTGAAGGTGCTCGAGGTCGCCGCGCCGGAGGGCGTCACCTTCGCCCAGACGCGCTACGACCTCGGTGCCGAGCGCTACCTCGCCACCGGCGAGGTGCTGCCCGACAGCGTGCTCGCGGAGATCCGCGCTCAGGACGCGCTGCTGCTCGGAGCCGTCGGCGGCAAGCCGAACGACCCGAACCTGCCCCCGGGCATCCTCGAGCGCGGCCTGCTGCTCAAGCTCCGCTTCGAGCTCGACCACTACGTCAACCTGCGTCCCTCGCGCCTCTACCCGGGCTCGGTCTCGCCGCTGTCGAGCGAGGTGCTCGCCAAGGGCGACGTCGACTTCGTCGTCGTCCGCGAGGGCACCGAGGGCCCCTACACCGGCAACGGCGGTTCGCTGCGCGTCGGCACCCCGGCCGAGGTCGCCACCGAGGTGTCGGTCAACACCGCCTTCGGTGTGGAGCGCGTCGTCCGCGACGCCTTCGCCCGAGCCCAGAAGCGCCCGCGCAAGAAGCTGACCCTGGTGCACAAGACCAACGTGCTCGTGCACGCGGGCTCGGTGTGGTGGCGCATCTTCTCGGAGGTGGCCAAGGAGTTCCCCGACGTCACCACCGACTACTGCCACATCGACGCGGTGATGATCTACCTGGCCACCGACCCGCAGCGCTTCGACGTGATCGTCACCGACAACCTCTTCGGCGACATCGTCACCGACCTCGCCGCCGCCATCAGCGGCGGCATCGGGCTGGCGGCCTCGGGCAACGTCAACCCCGACCGCACCGCACCATCGATGTTCGAGCCCGTGCACGGCTCGGCGCCCGACATCGCCGGCCAGTTGATCGCCGACCCCACCGCCGCCATCCTGTCGGCCGCGCTGCTGCTCGACCACCTCGGCCACCCCGAGGCCGCAGCCCGCATCGAGACCGCCGTCCTCGCCGACCTCGAGGCCCGCACCCCCGGCCAGCAGCGCCGTACCCCGGAGGTCGGCGACGCCATCGCCGCGCGAGTAGCGGGCTGACACCTCGCGGCGCGTCGCACTTGGCACGCGTTGCCTGCACGTGGCACGTGTTGCAACGTGCGCCACGTGCAGGGATCGCCGGTCGGCTCGTTCCGGCGATTCCCGCACCTCAGCCCGCCCTCCCGCCGACTCGCCCCCGAGGACTAGATTCATGGCCATGCAGATCACCACCACGCTCTCTGCGAACCCCACCGACGAGGCCCGGCTGGCGGAGATCCTGGCCAACCCGGGTTTCGGTGTGCACTTCACCGACCACATGTTCACCGTCGAGTGGACGCCGGAGCGCGGCTGGTTCGACGCTCGCATCACGCCGTATGGGCCGATCACCCTCGACCCCGCCGCCGCGGTGCTGCACTACGCGCAGGAGACCTTCGAGGGCATGAAGGCCTACCGCCACGACGACGGCTCGACGTGGCTGTTCCGCCCCGAGGCCAACGCGGAGCGGATGATCCGCTCCAGCCACCGCCTCGCGCTGCCGGTGCTCGAGGTCGACGACTTCCTGCAGGCTGTCGAGGAGCTCGTGCGCGTCGACGAGCGCTGGGTGCCGGCCAACCCCGACGGCGGCGAGAAGAGCCTCTACCTGCGCCCCTTCATGTTCGCCTCGGAGAAGTTCCTCGGCGTGCGGCCCTCGCAGCACGTCACGTTCATGGTGATCGCGAGCCCGGCCGGCGCCTACTTCAAGGGCGGCGTGAAGCCGGTGACGCTGTGGCTCACCGAGGAGTACACCCGCGCCGGCCGCGGTGGCATGGGCGCAGCGAAGACAGGCGGCAACTACGCGAGTTCCCTCGTCGCGCAGCAGGAGGCCTACGCCCAGGGCTGCGACCAGGTGGTCTTCCTCGACGCCCAGGAGGGGCGCTACGTCGAGGAGCTCGGTGGCATGAACATGTACTTCGTCTTCGACGACGGCTCCATCGTCACGCCCGAGACCGGCACGATCCTGGAGGGCATCACCCGCTCCTCGATCATCGAGCTGGCCGGCAAGCTCGGTCACACCGTCACCGAGCGCCGCTTCGGCATCGAGGAGTGGCGCGAGGGCGTCACCTCGGGTCGCATCACCGAGATCTTCGCCTGCGGCACCGCCGCCGTGGTCACGCCGGTCGGCAGCCTGAAGACCCGCGAGGGCGAGGTGCCGGCACCGGCCTCGCAGGACCTCACGATGCGTCTGCGCGAGCAGCTGGTCGGCATCCAGCTGGGCCGCGCCGACGACACCTTCGGCTGGATGCACCGGGTCGCCACCGGCGCCTGAGCCCGGGCGGGGCGGACGCGAGGGCGGGCCGGATGGCACACCCGATCATGTTCGACGAGGACGATCCGGTGCTCGCCCGCCTGCGCGCGCTCTGCGGAGCCCTGCCCGAGACGATCGAGTACGTCAGCCACGGCCGCCCGGTGTTCAAGGCCGGCGAGAAGGGGCGGATCTTCGCGGGCTACGGAGCGGGGCGTCGCACGGGGTCCGGCAAGGGCGAGCACGTGCGCGTCGACACCGCCCTCACCCTGCGCATCGAGGACGCCGAGCTGCCCGCCGTCGACGCCGACGACCGCTTCTTCGTGCCGATGTACGCCGGCACCTCGCCGTGGCGCGCCCTCGACCTCGCCGACCCGCGCACCGACTGGGACGAGGTCGCGGAGCTGATCGACGCCTCCTACCGCCTGCTCGCGCCGGCGCGGCTCGTCGCCGTCCTCGACGCCCGTCCGGGTGGTGACGGCTGAGTAGCGGCGGGGCGCCCACCGCGCGCCCGCTGACCCCGCGGCACCGGCGCGGGTAATCTCGCGGCGTGACGATGCGCCCCGACAGCAGCGCCCCGCAGCGCGTGGGGGACTACCGCCTGCTCACCCTCCTCGGTGAGGGCGGCATGGGCATCGTGCACCTCGCGCAGGGGCCCGACGGGCGCCGCGTGGCGCTGAAGGTGCTGCGCCCGCAGATCGTGGGCGACCGTGAGGCGCGGGGCCGGCTCGAGCGCGAGGTGGGCTCGCTGCAGCGCATCCGCAGCCCCTGGGTCGCGGAGATGCTGGACGCCGACCCGTGGGCCGAGGTGCCCTACGTGGTCACTCGCTACGTGCCGGGGCCCTCGCTGCACGAGCACGTGGCCGCCGAGGGACCTGTCGTCGGCGGCGACCTGCTGTGGATCGCCGGCTGCCTCGCGGAGGGGCTCTCCGCCGTCCACGCGGCCGGGGTGCTGCACCGCGACGTGAAGCCCGGCAACGTGCTGATGGAGGGGCGCACGCCGATCCTCATCGACTTCGGTCTGGCGCGCGTCGCCGAGGACGCCCGCCTCACCCAGACCGGCTGGCTGCTCGGCACCCCGGGCTACCTGGCTGCCGAGGTGCTCTACGGCGACGATGCCACCGCGGCCGCCGACGTCCACGCCTGGGCGGCGACCGTCGCCTACGCGGCCACGGGCCGCAACCCCTACGGCAAGGGGCCGGCGATGGCGGTGATGGACCGCAGTCGTCGCGGCCAGCACGACCTCTCCGGCATCGAGCAGCCGTTGCGCGACGTCCTCGCCGCCGCCCTGAGCCCCGACCCGCTCGACCGTCCGTCGCTCGTGGAGCTGCTCGCGTGGCTGCGTCCGCAGAGCACCCGCCCCGAGCTCGCCCCCGCGCCGCCGCCGGGCGTGCTGTTCTCCGGCGGCGACGCCACGATGCCGCTCGCGCTCGCCGGTCAGGCCCGCGACGGCCGCGATGCTGTGGACGCCGAGCCGCGCACCCTCGCCGACGCCGTGACGCCAGTGCTCCCGCCCACGACCACCGCGTTCCCGGCCACGACGCCGCTCTCCGCCGCGCCCACCGCGGCCCCGCCGCCCCCGCCGCCGTTCGCACCGGCCGGCGGCGAGCCTCCGATCCCGGTCGTCACTCCCGTCGGGCCCGGTGGCGCCCTGCCCGACCCCGGTGCGCTCGCGCGCATGGAGCGGCGCTGGGACGAGCAGCACGGGCTCGCGCCCCTCGACGGCGAGGGCATCGATGCCGCCGGACCGGCCGGCGAGGAGCACCTCGGCACGCTGCCGCCCGCGCCGCTGGGCGAGCGGCTGCGTCGTCTGGTGCTGGTCGGTCTGGGTGCCGTCGTCGTCGGCGTCGCGCTCGCGGCGGCACCGTGGTTGACGCTGGGCGTCGTCCTCGTGACGGTGTGGCTGCTGCGCGCCGGCTCGCTCGCGAGCTCCGCGGTCGCCGCGCGCCGCAGCGCGCGCGGCGCCAAGTGGCACGACGGCCTGCGCTGGCTCGTCAGCAGCCCCTGGCACCTCGTCCGCGCCGTCCCCGGAGCACTGCTCCTGGTGGGGTGGAGCGTCGGGCTCGCCGCGGCCGGTCTGCTGCTCTGCTACGCGGGCGACCTCGCCGTCGAGAGCAGCCTCACTGTTGCGGGCGCGGCCCTCGGGGTCGGACTGTGGTCGGGGCCGGCCGCCCCGCGCCTGCGTTCTCCCGTGGCGCGCGTGCTCGTCCCGGCGGCGCGCACGCCGCTGCCGTGGCTCGGAGCATGTGCACTGCTGCTCGGCGCCGTGCTGGGCATCGGTCTGCTCATCGCCTCGCAGGGCGTCAGCTGGGCCCCGTTCTCCTCGGGTCCGTTCGGTCTCTGACCACCCGCCGGGCACCCGCCAGCGGCCGGACGCCCGCGCCGCGGCGCGGGCGGGGCGTGGCAGACTTCGCCCCGGCGTGACGACCCTCACCGAGGAGGGCCCAGCCGAGGGGAAGGACCAGTGGACGACGCGATGACCGAGCACCAGGACACCGCGCGGGCCGGCGGCTCGGACCTCGACCTGCACGGCGCCTTCCACGTCTACGACACCACGCTGCGCGACGGCGCCCAGCAGGAGGGCCTGACCCTCTCGGTCGCCGACAAGCTCACCATCGCCCGCCAGCTCGACGGCCTCGGTGTCGGCTACATCGAGGGCGGCTGGCCCGGCGCGAACCCGAAGGACACCGAGTTCTTCCGGCGCGCGGCGACCGAGCTCGACCTGCGCCACGCGCGCCTGGCCGCCTTCGGCGCCACCCGTCGCGCCGGCGTCCGCGCCGCCGACGATCCGCTCGTGGCGGCGCTGCGCGAGAGCGGGGCCGGCGTGGTCACCCTCGTGGCCAAGTCGCACGCCGGGCACGTCGAGAAGGCGCTGCGCACCACGCTCGAGGAGAACCTCGCGATGGTGCGCGACACGGTGAGCCACCTGCGCGCCGAGGGCCAGCAGGTCTTCCTCGACGCCGAGCACTTCTTCGACGGCTACCGACTCGACCGCGCCTACGCCCTCGAGGTGCTGCGCACCGCCGCCGAGGCGGGTGCGGACGTCGTGGCGCTGTGCGACACCAACGGCGGCATGCTCCCGCCGTGGGTCTCCGACGTCGTGCGCGACGTCATCGACACCACCGGCGTGCGGGTGGGCATCCACTGCCACAACGACACCGGCTGCGCCGTGGCCAACACCCTCGCCGCGGTGGACGCCGGTGCCACCCACGTGCAGGGGTGCATCAACGGCTACGGCGAGCGCACCGGCAACGCCGACCTCGTCAACGTGGTCGCCAACCTCGAGCTCAAGCTCGACCGCCAGGTGCTGCCGCCGGGCCTGCTCACCGAGGCCACCCGTGTGGCCCACGCCGTCGCCGAGGTCACCAACGTGCCCCCGTCGGCACGCCAGCCCTACGTGGGCACCAGCGCGTTCGCCCACAAGGCCGGCCTGCACGCCTCGGCCATCAAGGTCGACCCCGACCTCTACCAGCACATGGACCCCGCGGGCGTCGGCAACGACATGCGCCTGCTGGTCTCCGAGATGGCCGGTCGCGCCTCGATCGAGCTGAAGGGCCGCGAGCTCGGCTTCGACCTCTCCGACTCGCCCGAGGTCGTCACCAGGGTCACGCAGCGGGTCAAGGAGCTCGAGTCGCGCGGCTACACCTTCGAGGCCGCCGACGCCTCCTTCGAGCTGCTGCTCATCGAGGAGGCCGAGGGCACGCGTCCCTCGTACTTCGAGGTCGAGAGCTGGCGGGTGATCACCGAGACAGCCACGCACGCCTCGCACACCGAGCGCCCCACCGGCGAGGACGCCGTCTCCGAGGCCACCGTCAAGCTGCGCGCCGCCGGCGTGCGCTACGTCGTCACGGGGGAGGGCAACGGCCCGGTCAACGCGCTCGACCAGGCCCTGCGCGCGGCGATCGTGCAGGCCTTCCCCGAGGTCGCCAAGCTCGAGCTGATCGACTTCAAGGTGCGCATCCTCGACCAGGGCCACGGCACGGACGCGATCACCCGGGTGCTCATCGAGACCTCCGACGGCACCTCCAGCTGGGTCACCGTGGGCGTCGGCGCCAACATGATCGAGGCCTCGTGGGAGGCGCTGGCCGACGGCATCACCTACGGCCTGCTGCGCCACCACGCCGGCTAGCGCCCTCGTCGCCCCCCGTCGCTCAGTCGGCGGGGAGCAGCCGGTCGAGCAGGTCGGTCCAGCCGGTGAGGACGCGCGACGGCGTCAGCCGTGCGGCGTCCAGCTGCTGGCGCAGCACGGGCGGCGACACCATCGTCACGAGCACCGTGGCGGGGTAGGTCGCGTCGCCCGTGATTCCGGCCTCGAGCAGCAGGTGCCGCACGTGCAGCACGTGGAAGCCGATCACGCTCTGGTTGTCGCCCCACGTCGTGCCGGCGGCCCGGATGAGGGCGTCCTGGCGCACGTGCTCCTCCAGCCGCGAGCCGGCGAAGGCGAGGAGCCGGTCGCGAGCAGGTGCGCCGGGCCCCAGCGGCGGTGGCCCGCTCATCGCGGCCTCCTGCCAGCGCCGCTCGGACTCGTCGAGCAGCGTGGCCATGAGTCCCTCGCGGGTCCCGAAGCGCCGGAACAGCGTGCCCTTGCCCACGCCGGCGCGGCAGGCCACGGCGTCCATGGTGAGCGCGGCGACACCGCCCTCGGCGATGAGCGCGTTCGCCGCCGCCAGCAGCGCCTCGCGGTTGCGCGCGGCATCGCGGCGCACGGGGGCCGCGGTCGGCGCGGTGACGAGGGGGAGCGAACGGTCCATCACCGCCAGCCTAGGGGCCTGCCGTGCCGGGCGAGCGGCTTCGGCGGTGCCGATCGGTACGAGACGGAAGGAATCCTCGCCACCCCGGGAATAGAAGCGGACCGCGGTCCGTTTCGACCTCCATGACTGACACCACCCGCATCGCCGTGCTCGTCGGTAGCCTGCGCGCCGACTCCGTGAACCGCCGCATCGCCGAGATCCTGCGCGACGAGTCGCCCGAGGCCATCGAGGTCGACATCATCGACGGCCTCGACCAGATCCCGTTCTACAACGAGGACGTCGACGTCGACGGCGGCCCCGAGGCCGCCGCTGCCCTGCGCCGCCGCGTGGGCGAGGCCGACCGCGTGCTGGCCGTGACCCCCGAGTACAACGGCACCATGCCGGCCGTGCTCAACAACGCCATCGACTGGCTCTCGCGCCCCTACGGCGCCGGCGCGATCGTGGGCAAGCCCTTCGGTGTCGTGGGCGCGACGCCCACCCCCTACGGCGGCAAGTGGGCCCACGCCGACGCCGCCCGCTCGGCCGGCATCGCCGGTGCCCAGGTCGTCGAGGACGTCACCGTCTCCCAGCCGGCCGTGGACGTCGACCCGACCACCGACCCCGAGGTGCGTGCCCGCCTGCTCGCGGCCCTGACCACCCTCGCCGAGGCCGCTCCGGCGCAGGCCGCCTGAGCTCACCTCAGTCATCTGAGCCGAACCGAACGGCCTCCGCACGCCTCATGCGTGCGGGGGCCGTTCGTCGTCCGCCTACTCTCGAGGTGTGGCCGACCTCGCTGACCTTCACGAGCTGACCGCCCTCGAGCAGGGCGACCTGATCCGCCGCGGCGAGCTCTCGCCGGTCGAGCTGACCGAGCACTACCTCGCCCGGGCCGAGCAGCTGCCCGCCGACTTCGTGGACGGCGCCTTCGCCCACCGCGACCCCGAGGCCGCGCGTCGCCGCGCCTTCGAGGTGGCCGCGGTCGGCCCGGTGGGCGACGGTGTCTCGCCGCTCGCGGGGGTGCCCACCGCGATCAAGGACCTCAACCTCACCGCAGGGGTGCCCACCCGCTTCGGCTCGCCGGTCTTCGCCGACCACGTGCCGAGCGTGTCCGACGCGATCACCCTCGCGATCGAGGCGTCGGGCCTGGTGAGCCTGGGCAAGACGAGCACCCCGGAGTTCGGCTCGCCCTGCTACACCGAGCCCGAGGGGCGCCCACCCGCGGTGACGCCGTGGGACACCACCCGCATGGCGGGCGGATCATCCGGCGGCGCGGCGGCCGGCGTGGCGGCGGGCCTGGTGCCGGTGGCGCACGGCTCCGACGGCGGCGGCTCGATCCGCATCCCCGCGGCCTGCTGCGGCCTGGTCGGGCTCAAGCCGACCCGCGGGCGCATCAGCGGCTTCCCGCTCTACGGCGACCCGGTCGGCCTCTCCACCTCCGGCTCGATCGCGCGCACCGTGGCCGACGCGGCGGCGCTGCTTGACGTCCTCGCTGGACGACGTGCGGGCGACCCCTCCTGGGCGCCCGAGCCGTCGTCCACCTTCCTCGAGGCGACGCGGCGCGAGCCCGGCCGGCTGCGGATCGCCTGCTTCGAGGAGCCGGTGATCGCCGAGGTCGACCTGCACCCCGAGGTGCGTCGGGCCTACGACGACACCGCGCGCCTGCTCGGCTCGCTCGGCCACGCCGTCGAGGGCGTTCCGATGCCGCTGCCCCGCGAAGCGGTGGGCGTGTTCGAGACCTGCTGGGCCGTGCTCACGGCGCTGTCGACCACGAACCTCGACGTCGACCAGCGCGAGCAGCTGCGACCCCTGACCCGCTGGCTGGGGGAGCGCGGCGAGGCCGTCTCCGGCCCGGAGTTCGGCCTCGCGATCGGGCAGCTGCGCCGCCACGCCGCCGAGGCGCTGGTGGCGCTCGCGCCCTACGACGTCGTGCTGACCCCGACCCTGGCCACGCTGCCGCTGCCGGTCGGTGCCCTGCGCGACGACGCCGACCCGCTCGCCGACTTCGAGGCCCAGAAGCGCTTCACGCCGTTCACCTCGCTGTGGAACGTCACAGGCATGCCGGCGATCAGCCTGCCCCTGCACCAGAGCGCCGACGGCCTCCCGATCGGCGTCATGCTCGCCGCCCGTCCCGCCCAGGAGGCCACCCTCCTCGCCCTCTCGGCCCAGGTCGAGCAGGCCCTGCCCTGGAAGGACCGTCGCCCCCCGCTCTGGTGACCGCCGACGTGGCAGGGATGATGCGCCGACGTGGCGCTCAGGCGAACCAGGTGGGGACGCCGGCGAGGAAGTCCTCGCGCGAGAGCGACCCGGCGCCGTCCGGGATGACCGCGAGCAGCGGCAGGGCGGTGACGCGGGGGAGGTCCTCGCGGTTGCAGCGCTCGGCCAGCCCCGGCGCCGCCGGCCACGACCCGAGGACGACGCCCGCCGGCTCCACGCCGCGCGCCCGCAGCGCCGCGACGGTGAGCTCGGTGTGGTTCAGCGTGCCGAGGCCGGGCCGGGCCACGACGACGACCTCGAGAGGGTCGGCGTCGGACGCGAGCGCGACGGCGAGGTCGAGCAGCGTGCCGCCCTCGGTGTCGATACGGACGAGCAGTCCGCCGGCACCCTCGACGACCACCGTGTCGTGCTCGGGCAGCAGGGCGCGCAGGGACGCCGCGTGCTCGGCCACGGTCGGCAGGGCGACGTCGCGCAGGCGGGCAGCGGTGTCGGGGGCGAGTGGGTCGGCGAGCGCCACGAAGTGCCGGGCCGGAAGTCCGGTGAGGGCGGTGACGGTGTCGGCGTCGGGCGGGTCGGGCCAGTCGCCGCCGACGCCGGTCTGCGCGGGCTTGACGACGAGCACGCGTCGTCCGAGCCCGGCCTCGCGTGCGGCGAGGGCGGCGGTGGCGATGGTCTTGCCGACACCGGTGTCGGTGCCGCAGACGACGATCACGCGGGTCACTGGTGCTCCTTCACGACGGCGACGAGGATCTCGACGGCGTGCTCCCACTCCGCAGGGGCCACGCCGGCGCTGGCGGTGATGCGCAGGCGCGAGATGCCGTCGGGCACCGACGGCGGGCGGAAGCAGCCGACGCGCAGGCCCGCCTCCAGTGCGGCTGCCTGCGCGGCGACGGCGGCCTGCGGTGAGGGCATGGGCACCGACAGCACCGCGCCGGCGGGCACGTCGACGCCGAGTGAGGCGGCGAGCGACCGCACCCGCTCGTGCACGGTGGCGGCGAGCTCCGGGCGGGCCTGCAGCTCCCCGAGCGCGGCGAGTGCACCGGCGGTGGGCGCGGGGGCGAGTCCGGTGTCGAAGATGAACGGGCGGGCGCGGTTGACGAGGTGCTCGCGCAGCGCGACCGGACCGAGCACCGCGCCACCCTGGGCCCCCAGCGCCTTCGAGAGCGTGGCGGTGACCACCACGTGCGGCAGTCCGGCGAGCCCCTGGGTGGCCACGAGACCCGGCCCGTGGACGCCGAGCCCGTGCGCCTCGTCGACGACCAGCAGCGCCCCGGTCTCCTCGCACGCCTCGGCGAGCTCGACCAGGGGAGCGGCGTCGCCCAGCACGGAGTAGACGGACTCGACGAGCACGAGCGTGCGCTCGCCGGCGTCCTGCGCGGCGCGCAGGGCGGTGCGCACCGCCGCGACGTCGTTGTGGGGCACGACCGTGACGCGTGCCCTGGCCAGCCGCACGGCGTCGATGAGCGAGGCGTGTACGTGGGCGTCGGAGATCACCCGCACCGAGGCGTCGGCCAGCGCGGTGACGACCGCCAGGTTGGCCTGGTAGCCGGTCGACATCACCAGCGCCGAGGGCTGACCGGTGTAGTCGGCGAGGGCGCGCTCGAGCTCGTCGTGCAGCGCGAGCGTGCCGGTGACGAGCCGCGAGGCGCCGGCGCCCGCGCCCCACGTGAGCGCGGCGTCGGCGGCAGCCCGCCGCACGGCCGCGTCGCCGGTGAGGCCGAGGTAGTCGTTGCCGGCGAGGTCGATGGTGGCGTCGTCGGCCGAACGGGGGCGCAGGCGGCGCGTCAGGCCCGCCTCGTCACGCCGCTGCGCCTCGGCGTCGAGCCAGTCGCCCCAGCTTCCGCCGCTCACGCCGACTCCACCGCGGCCGCGACGGCGCCGACGAGGATGTCGAGCTCGTCGTCGCTGGTGACGTAGGGCGGCATCACGTAGACGAGGTCGCGGAACGGACGCAGCCAGGCGCCGGCGTCGAGGGCGGCGGTGGTGGCGGCTGCGACGTCCACCGCCCGGTCGAGCTGGACGACGCCCACCGCGCCGAGCGTGCGCACGTCGGCCACGTGCGGGTGGGCGCGCAGCGGCGCGAGGCCCGCGGCGAGGCGCTCCCCGACGTGGGCGACCCGCTGCTGCCAGGGCTGGTCGAGCAGCAGGTCGATCGAGGCCGAGGCGATCGCGCAGGCGAGCGGGTTGCCCATGAATGTGGGCCCGTGCATGAGCACGCCCGACTCGCTCCCCGCGATGCCACGGGCGACGGCGTCGGTGGTGAGCACGGCCGCGAGCGAGAGGTAGCCGCCGGTGAGCGCCTTGCCGAGGCACACGATGTCGGGGGCGACGACCTCGCTGGCGAAGAGCCGTCCGGTGCGGCCGAAGCCGGTGGCGATCTCGTCGAAGACCAGCACGAGGTCGTGCTCGTCGGCGATCGCCCGCAGCACCCGCAGGCACTGTTCCGGGTAGGGGTGCATGCCGCCGGCGCCCTGCAGCAGCGGCTCGACGATGATGCCCGCCAACTCGTGGCGGTGCTCGGCCGCCAGCGACCACATCGCCGCGGCCCACACGTCGATCTCGGCGTCGTCGGCGTCGTGGCGCGGTGGGCGCGGCCCGAAGACCTGCTCGGGCAGCACGCCACGCCACAGCGTGTGCATGCCGCCGACGGGGTCGGTGACCGACATGGCGTCGAAGGTGTCGCCGTGGTAGCCGCCGAGCACGGTGAGCATCCGCGTGCGCTCGGGGCGACCGAGCCCCCGCTGGTACTGCAGCACCATCTTCAGCGCCACCTCCACCGACACCGATCCGGAGTCGGCGAGGAAGACCCGCTCGAGGCCGGTCGGGGTGATGTCGACGAGCCGCTGGGCCAGGGCGACGGCGGGCTCGTGGGTGAGGCCGCCGAACATCACGTGGCTGAACCGCCCGATCTGCTCGGCGGCCGCACGGTCGAGCACGGGGTGGGCGTAGCCGTGGATCGCCGCCCACCACGACGACATGCCGTCGACCACCCAGCGGCCGTCGTCCTCGCCGGCGGGGGTGACGCCGCCGACGCGAAGCCGCGCCCCCTGCGCTCCCGTGACGAGCCGCACCGGGGCGGGGTCGACCATCGAGGTGTAGGGGTGCCACACGTGCTCGCGGTCGAAGGTGAGCAGCCCGGCGCCGTCGAGCACGGAGACCCGAGACCCCTGGGTGCCGGTGAGGGCGGTCATCGCGGGCTCCCGTCGGATCGGCGTGGTGGGTCGGCGTGATGGGTCGGCGTAGTGGGTCGGGGGTGGTGGATCGGCGGAGCGCCGGGCGCTCAGGCGTTCGCAGGCACCTCGGTGCCGGCGCCGCGGCGACGGATCGCCGGCTCGCGGACGTCGCCCTCAGCCGGGGCGGCCGTCTCGCCGTGGCTGGCGCAGCCCGAGCACGACTCGCCGCAGCCGCCGGCCGAACCGCAGGCACCGCCGGCGCCGTGGGCGGCGGCGTGCTGGTGGGCGGCGAGGATCTCGTCGAACGAGGCGTCGTCGAGGCCGAGGATGGAGAAGCCGTTGTCGCGGATCATCTCGAGGTCGGCCTTGGCGTCCTGGCCCTCGGAGGTGAGGTAGTCGCCGAGGAAGATCGAGTTGGCCACGTGGAGGGCGGTGGCCTGGAGCGAGCGCAGGTGCATCTCCCGGCCGCCGGCGATGCGGATCTCCTTGTCGGGGCACACGAAGCGCGCCATCGCGAGGATCTTCACGCAGCGCGTGGGGCTGAGCTCCCAGGTGTTCTCGTAGGGGGTGCCGTCGAAGGGCATGAGGAAGTTGACCGGGATCGAGTCGGTCTCGAGCGCCTTGAGCGCGAAGAGTGCCTCCACCAGCTGCTCGTCGGTCTCGCCGAGACCGGCGATGAGACCCGAGCAGGGCGAGAGGCCGGCCGACTTGGCCTTGCCGATGGTGTCGACGCGGTCGTCGTAGGTGTGGGTCTGCACGATCGAGTCGTGGTGCGACTCGGCGGTGTTGATGTTGTGGTTGTAGGCGTCCACGCCGGCGCTCTTGAGGCGCTCGGCCTGGCCGTCCTTGAGGAGGCCGAGGCAGGCGCACACCTCGACGCCCTCGTACTCCGACTTCAGCGCCTCGGTCATCTCCACGACCTTGTCGATGTCGCGCTCGGAGGGGCCGCGACCCGAGGACACCATGCACACGCGGGTGGCGCCGCCGCGAAGTCCGGCGCCGGCCTGGGCGAGGGTCTCCTCCTTCGACAGCCACGAGTACTTGAGGATCGGGGCCTGCGAGCCGAGGGCCTGCGAGCAGTAGTTGCAGTTCTCGGGGCACAGGCCCGACTTGAGGTTGACCAGGTAGTTGACCTTCACCGTCGTGCCGAAGTGCTCGCGGCGCAGGCGACCGGCCGCGGCGACGATGGTGAGCAGCTCGCTCTCGGGTGCCTGCAGCACGGCGAGGGCGTCGGCCTCGCTCGCCTGGCCGCCCTCGAGGATGCGGGTGGCGAGGGCGTCGAAGTTCGTGGTCATGGCGGCATCCTTCTCGAAGGTCTCGGTGGCGTCGGGTCGGCACCCGCCGCCGGCTCGCTCCGTCGGGAGCGCGAACTGAACAGTGTTCAGGAATGCGGTGAGGATAGCCGCTGTCGTCGGGCGGTGTCACCCGCATCCACGGATCGACTGAACGGTGTTCAGGCTAGGCTGCGCCCGCTCGGCTCACGCGTCGCGGACGCGCGACGAGCGGGCCGTGCGGGGGAGGGGTGCGATGAGCTACCGGCGAGGCGACGTCGTCGAGCGCGCCCTCGTCGTCCTCGATGAACGGGGGCTTGACGGGCTGTCGATGCGGCGCCTGGCCGCCGACCTCGGGGTGCAGCCCGGGGCGCTCTACCACCACGTCGCGAGCAGGGACGCCCTGCTGGCCCTCGTGGCCGACGAGCTGCTGGCCCGGGGACGACGTGCCAGCGAGGTCGTCACCTGGGACGCCGAGCTGCGTCTGGCCGCCGCCGAGCTGCGGGCCGCGATGCTCGCCTGCCGCGACGGCGCGGCCCTGGTGGCCCGCGTGCACGCGCTGGGACTCGGTGCTCGCGGCCCCGAGCAGCGCATGGCCGACGCCCTGCGCCGCGCCGGTGCCGAGGACGACCTCGCGCGGGTCGGCGCCCGCTCGGTGATGCACTACGTCTTCGGACACACGGCCGACGAGCAGCTGCAGCGGGCGGAGGCGCGGCCCGCCGAGGGGCGCCCCGACGGCGCGCCCGCGGAGCCGAGCTCCGGCGACTTCCACCTCGGCCTCACCCTGCTGCTCGACGGCCTGGCAGCCCGGCTGCCCTGAGCGACGTCCGTCGCCGGGTGCGCGGCCCGGGGCGGGTACCGCCGCGCGGGGTGCAGGTGACGAGCCGTCGCCTGTCGTTATCGTGATCGCAACGAGCAGGAGGCAGTGTGGACGACATGGCCCAGAAGACCCAGCGCCCCGTCACGGTGGTGCTCTTCGGTGCGACCGGCGACCTCGCGCGGCGCAAGCTCCTCCCGGGGCTGCTCCATCTGTTCGAGACGGGCCTGCTGCCCGACCTGCAGATCGTGGGCACCTCCCTCGACGAGCACACCGCGGAGACCTTCCTCGCCTTCGTGCACGAGGCGATCGAGGAGTTCGCCGGCGACGACGGCGACAAGGCCGCCTGGCCGGAGTTCTCGCGCCGCCTGCACTGGGCGCCCGGCGCCGACGGTCCGCAGGGGCTGCGCAAGGTCGTCGAGGAGGCCGAGCACGGGCACGCCGGGGAGCGCGTGCGACTGCACTACCTGAGCGTTCCGCCCCGGGCGGCGCTGGCGGTCGTCAAGACGCTGGACGAGGCGGGCCTGGCCGCGGGCAGCCGGATCATCATGGAGAAGCCGTTCGGCGTCGACCTCGCTTCGGCGAAGGCGCTCAACAACGAGCTGCACCAGACCTTCGACGAGTCGCAGATCTACCGGATCGACCACTTCCTCGGTAAGGAGGCGGCGCAGAACATCCTTGCCTTCCGCTTCGCCAACGGCCTGTTCGAGCCGATCTGGCACCGCAACAACATCGACCACGTGCAGATCGACGTGCCCGAGGAGCTCGGCCTCGAGCAGCGCGCCGACTTCTACGAGTCCACCGGCGCCTACCGCGACATGGTCGTCACCCACCTGTTCCAGGTGCTGGCCTTCACCGCGATGGAGCCGCCCACCTCGCTCTCGCCGGGTGCCATCAACGACGAGAAGAACAAGGTCTTCCGCTCGATGGTGCCCATCGACCCCGCCGACGTCGTGCGCGGCCAGTACCAGGGCTACCGCGACATTCCCGGCGTGCACCCGGAGTCGGAGACCGAGACCTTCATCGCGCTCAAGTGCTACATCGACAACTGGCGCTGGGCCGGCGTGCCGTTCTACCTGCGCACCGGCAAGCGCATGGCCGAGGGCGCGCGCATCATCTCGATCGCGTTCAAGGAGCCGCCGCGCTCGATGTTCCCGAAGAACTCGGGCGTCGGCGACCACGGCCCCGACCACCTGACCTTCGACCTCGCCGACAAGGCCAAGATGTCGCTGTCGTTCTACGGCAAGCGCCCCGGCCCGGGCATGCGCCTGGACAAGCTGTCGATGCAGTTCGCCATGGGCGACACCACGTGGGCCGGCTCGGTGCTCGAGGCCTACGAGCGCCTCATCTACGACGCGGCCCGGGGCGACCAGACCCTCTTCACCTCCGCCGAGGGCATCGAGCGGCTCTGGGAGGTCTCGGCGCCGCTGCTCGAGAGCCCGCCGGTCGTGCGGCCCTACCGCCAGGGCAGCTGGGGTCCGAACCAGATCCACCAGCTCGTCGCGCCCTACGCGTGGCGCCTGCCGTTCGAGCGCGCCTGGCGCGACCGCAGCCCGCAGGACGGCTGACCCGGCCGTCAGTCGATGAGGCCCGCCTCGCGGGCCAGCCGCACCGCGTGCACGCGGTTGCTCGCGCCCAGCTTGCGCGAGGCGCCCTTGAGGTAGCCCTTCACGGTGCTCTCCACGAGGCCCAGCGCCTCGGCGACCTCGCGGTTGGTGTGCCCCAGCGCCACCTCGGCGAGGACGTCGACCTCGCGCGCCGACAGGTGCGGGGTCTCTTGCGGGGTCGCGTGCGCGGTGCCGCCGCGCCCGCGCTCGAGGCGCTGCTGCACGGTCGCCAGGCGGGCGCGGAGGCGGTCGTCGTCCACGAGGTCGGCGAGGGCGCCGAGCTCGGCGGCGATCTCGCCCAGGTCGCTGCGGGTGAGGTCGGCGGTATCGGCGGTGGCGGGGGTGCTGGCAAGGTCAGCGGTGCCGGCGGCGGGGCGGCGGGTCGCGCGGGGGAGCAGGTGGGCGAGGCGGCGGCGCACCTCGTCGTCCACGCTGATGTCGCGCTCGAGGCGGCGGGTGAGGGGGAGGAGGCGCTCGAACCAGACGTCGCCGAGCCTCACCTCGGCGCGGTGGGCGAGGTAGAGCACCATGCGCGGCGCGCGGTCGACGATGATCGGCAGTGCGGTGACAGTCTGGAGACGCTCCGCACGCACGGGCTCGTCGTAGTGGTGGGTGATGCCGCGCGCGTCGTGGTAGCTCGTCACCGACACGGGGCGACCGAGCGCGAGGGCCTGGCCGCCGAGCCCGCGCCGGGCGCGCACGTGGAGTCCCTGCAGCGATCGGGTGCGTGTGCCGTGCAGGCCGGTGATGTCGAGACCGGCGCCGCCGCGCGAGACCGGCCCTCCGAAGGCGACGTCGGCGCCGCCGAGCGCCTTGAACTCGCCGAGGGTGCGCAGCAGGCGCGCGCCCTCGCCGGGTGCCGCCGACGCGAGCGCGGGGCCGCCGAGGTGTGCAGAGGACATGGCGCCACGCTAGTGAGCGTCGTCACAGGGCTCAATGACAGGTGGGGGCGCCGCGGCGAGCGGTCGATCTGATCGGCGGGCGGAACGATGAGTCGGTGAGAGGTACCACCTGTCACCATGGATCCCGAGCGGTTCGATGCACTTAGGAGATTCACATGTGGTTGGTCGTCGCGTTCGCCCTCGCGGGGGCTGCGGCCCAGTTCGTCGACGGCACCCTCGGCATGGGCTTCGGCGTCACCTCGGCCACCGTGCTCCTGGCCCTCGGCGTCGCTCCGGCCACCGCCAGCGCCGCCACCCACGCCGCCAAGCTGCCCACCACGCTCATCTCGGGCCTCTCCCACTGGAGGGCCGGCAACGTCGACCGCGCGATCCTCGTGCGCGTCGCCGTGCCGGGAGCGATCGGCGGCTTCCTCGGCGCGGTGGTGCTGACCTCCATCAGCCTCGAGGCCGCCAAGGGCTCGATGGCCGGGCTGCTGCTGTTCTTCGGATTCGTGATCCTCGTGCGCTTCGGGTTCGGCAAGCGCCTCATCCCCGTGCCGGCCGGTGGTCACACTGCGCGCTGGCTCTCGCCGATCGGTCTGCTCGGAGGCTTCGTCGACGCCACCGGAGGCGGCGGTTGGGGGCCGGTCGTCACCCCGTCGCTGATGACCGTCACCCGCCACGAGCCGCGCAAGGTCGTCGGCACCACGAACGCCGCCGAGTTCGTCGTCGCGCTCTCGGTCTCCACCGGGTTCCTCACCGGCGCCGCGCAGGAGGACATCCCGTGGCTCCCGGTCATCGGGCTCATCATCGGCGGCGTCTGCATCGCACCGATCGCCGCGCGACTCGCCGGACGGCTCCCGCACGCGCCGATGGGCACCCTCGTCGGCGGTCTGGTCATCCTCGTCAACGCCGTCGCCGTGATCGGCTCCTTCGCCGACCTGCCCGGCTGGCTCGACGCCGTCCTCATCGTGGGGTGGGTCGCGGCCGTCGGAGCGCTCGCCTGGCGGGCGTGGCAGCGCGAGAAGCGTGGGAAGCGCGAGGAGGCGGCGCCGTCGTCAGCTGCGGTCGCCGGTCCGGCGGCGAACGCGTAGGTAAAGCACGCGCCGATCGCAGCGTCGGTGGGTTGGCTCCTGCTAGCGTCCGTAGCCCTGCCAGCGCGCGTGGAAGGTGTGGTCGCCATGTTCGGATTCGGCATCGCCGAAGTGGTGGTCGCGCTGCTCCTGGTCGGTGCGGTCGCGCTCGGTCTCCTCCTCCGCGATCCTGTCGTCACGGTGGACGACGAGATGTCGATCGACGGCATGAGTCCTGCGGAGCTGGACCGTCGCGTCTTCGGCCGTCTCGGCGCGGTGCGGCGCAGTCAGATGGGCCAGGTGTTCCCGGGCCACGTGGCGCTCACCAGCTCATCCATCCCGGGCTGGGCGATCCTCGTCGGCCTGCTCACCTTCCCCGTCGGCCTGCTGCTGCTCCTGCTCATCCGCCAGCAGCTCTCGCTGCACGTCCGCGTCCTCCCCGACGGGCGCGGCTCACTGGTCCAGGTCGCCGGCAAGGCCCGCAAGTCGGTCGCGCTCGAGGTCGGGCGGATCGTCAGCGCCGAGCAGACCGCCCTCCCCGCTCAGCTGGTGAAGGACGGGTTCGCGCGGCGGTGAGATTCGCCGGTGGGCCGGTGAATCTCGTGCTGGTCGGCTGAAGCTTCATGCAAGGAGCACGAGTTTCGGTCGAGTAGTCGGGCGGTTTCGAGCGTGGACGACGGTCAGCCGGGCCGCCGCGGCGCTGGCGGGCGCGGGGCGTGGACGACGTATGCCGGGAGCTGTCGATCGGGGATGCCGGTGGCGTGGTCGGGGTGGGGTGCGGACAGAGGCTCCGCTCCTAGGTGAGCCGCGTGTCGCGCGGCGGGGACAAGGCTCGGGATTCACCGGTGGGCCGGTGAATCTCGTGCTGGTCGGCTGAAGCTTCATGCGAGAAGCACGAGTTTCGGTCGAGTAGTCAGGTGATTTCGGGCGTGGACGACGGCCCGCCGGCAGCGCACTCGGGGCGGCCCGGTGTGGGGTGTGGAGAACCCGGGATCGAGCTGCTCATTGTGTCGGACCCCCATCTCATGATGGTCCCCACAAGTCCTCCTCCTTCTCGCAGGTCTCGGAGCACCACCTGTCATGAGCGTCGACGTCACCACCACCCACCCGGTGATCGCCTGCGCCCACACCCTTCAAACCGCCTTGGGTGAGGTCCGTGAGGTGCAGGCGGTGTACATGAGCGTGGAGGACAAGAAGACCGCGCTGGTCGAGCTCACGAAGGTCGAGGCCGCTGTCGCGGAGCTGAAGGCCCGGGTGCTGGCCGCCTCCGGTGATGTCGCCGACGACACCGGCGCCCGTGACCCCGGCGTCTGGCTGGCCCACGCCACCCGCACCGACCGGCGCATCACCGCCACGCAGTACCGCCTCGCCCAAGCGTTGGAGCGCCTGCCCCGCCTCGCAGCAGCCATGTCATCCGGTCTGGTCAACGAGGGTCAGGCCCGCGTCATCATCGAGACGGTCGACAACCTGCCCGACCGCCTCGGCACCCAGGTCAAACTCGACGCCGAAGCCTCCCTCATCCACTTCGCGGCCGACCACGCACCAGCCGATCTCAAACGTCTCGGGGTCCACATCCTCGCCGTCATCGCCCCCGACATCGCCGACCAAGAAGACGCCGCCCGCCTCGAAGCCGAAGAGCAGGCGGCGCACGAGCGCGCGACCTACCGGGTCCGCCACCTCGGCAACGGCCGCAGCGCCGCCACCATCACCGGCCCCACCGCGATGATCGAACGCCTCACCCTCTACCTCGACGCCCTCGACAACCCCTTCGCGCCGAAACAAGAAGCCCAGCAGAGCGAGCAGACCGAGCAGACCGAGCAGGCCGAGCAGGCCGAGCAGGCCGAGCAGGCCGAGCAGGCCGAGCAGGCCGAGCAGGCAGAGCAGACCGAGCAGGCCGAGCAGGCCGAGCAGGCCGAGCAGGCCGAGCAGGCCGAGAAGCCCGAGAAGCCCGAGAAGCCCGAGAAGCCCGAGCAGCCCGAGCAGTCTGAGCAGCGTGCGAAGAGCGAGACTGATGCGGATGCCGCTTCGGGTTCCCTATTTCGGCAGGTCGATCGGATCCCCCTCGCACGTCGCCGCGCGTGGGCGTTCCAGACCCTGCTGGAGAACCTCCCCACCCACGGCTTCCCCACCACCTCGGGCAACGCCACCCAGGTCATCGTCACCATCGGCATCGACGAACTCCGCGCCGACCTCGCCACCGCCAGCATCCTCACCCACACCGAACACGACCTCACCGCCACCGCAACCAGGCGTCTGGCCTGCAACGCAGGCATCCTGCCCGTCGTCCTCTCAGGCACCGGACAGATCCTCGACGCCGGCCGAACCCGACGCCTCTTCACCGGCACCCAACGCACCCTCATCAAGAACAAGCACAAACACTGCGTCGCCGAGGGCTGCGACATCCCCGTCGCCTGGACCGAGATCCACCACCTCACCCCTGGGCCGAAGGCGGCCACACCAACCTCACCGACGGCGTCCCCGCCTGCTCACGCCACCACCTCTTCCACGACCCCCGCTATGACTGGCAACGACAACCCGACGGACGAATCCGCTTCCACCGGCGTACCTGAGGTGGAGGGGAGCGGGTGGCGCTCGACGGCACGCCGCTGTACCCGGGTGGGAAACTTCTCTCGTGGAGGTCGAACGGGCGCATGCACTTCTGGCGAGCCTGGCGCCTGTCGATCCCACCATCGAATCGGAGGTCGGGTGCCGGCAGCATGTTGCCCATCTCCGGATGCATCGAACTTCCGCGCCTGAACGCTGGGTGGTGGTCCACACCTCCGGCCTGACGTTTACGTCCGTGGAGTTCGAGGGCGACTGGCTCGGTGCACCCAGTCGATTCAGCCTGGACCAGTTCCACGAGGGCCACACCGACGACGAGGTCGAGCTGTACCTCCGGAGCTATCGCGACATCGCGCTCGCCTACCTGGACGGTTCACCTGAGGTGGTGCGCTCGGGCAGATTCGGATTTCCGGCGGTCATGCTCGAGACCACGGAGGGCCCGGTCACGTTCAGGCGATCCGTCGCTGCGGACGTCGGGAGCCTGCTCCGACTCCGGCGGCGGAGTGGGGCGGCCCGCCCTCGCCGATGAGTGTCGAGTGTCGACAGGTCGGAGTCCGCGCCGAGCTCTGTCCGTCTTCCGGTCACGTGTTCGCCGACCGCAGCAAGCGCTCGCATGCAGCGACCAATCGCGCCCTGATCGGCGCACCGCGTTCGGCGAACCCGCGCTGCGCCTCCGCGTAGTCCCGTCGCCCCTGGGGCGTCTCGATGCGGATCGGCGTCCACGTGCCGTGCTCGCCGAGGTCGACGCCACCGAAGTCGTACGGCGCCGCACGCATGTCCATAATCCGGATCTCCCAGGCCAGCTCGAAGGCGTCCATCACCAGGTCGGAGCAGATGAGCGGTGAGAGCCGGAAGGCGTGCTTGTAGAGGTCCATACCCGCGTGCAGGCACCCCGGCTGCTCGAACGCCTCGCGGTCGTCGCGGCCGGGGGAGAGGGTGTTGAGCGACACGGCGGTGGGGGTGAAGAAGCGGAAGGCGTCGAAGTGCGAGCAGGCGATGCGGTGGTTCTCGACGACCGCGTCGGTGCCCTCGGCCCCGAGCCGCAGCGGCCAGGCGTCGTGGCGCACGCCGTGCTCGGCCGAGCGGTGCACCATGGCCCACTCGTGCAGCCCGAAGCACCCGAGCTGCGGCGCGCGCCCGGCGGTCGCCACCAGCAGCCGGTGCAGCTGCTCGATCAGCCCACGCCGCTCCACCACGAACGCGGGATCCACCGCGACGCCACCGTCGGCGCGCAGCGAGTAGCCCTTGAGGCCCGCGTACTCCCCGCCGTCCTCGAGGACGACGCCCGCTCCCGGATGCCACTGGCGCAGCTGCGCGGGACGGTGGGAGTAGTAGGTGAAGAGGAAGTCGAACACCGGGTGCTTGACGCCGGCCTCGCGTCGTTCGAGGTGCGGCACCACGTAGCGATCGACCCGCGCGGCGTGCGCCGCGGCCCGCGCCCGCCACGCGGCGGCGGTGAGCAGGCCCCCGGTCGCGGCGGTCGCGGCGGCCGGGTCGACGGCCGAGTCGGCGGGCGCGTGCGGGTTCACGGCGTCCGATCGTAGGTGGCTAGGCTCGAGCGGTGCGCATCGTCAGATTCTCCGCGGGCGACGAGCCCGCCTACGGCGTCCTCACCGGTGATCTCGACGACTACGGCCAACCGGCCGAGGACGCCGTGATCGTGGGTCTGGCCGGCGACCCCCTCTATGTCGGCATCAAGCTGCTCGACAAGGAGTACCGCCTCGACGAGGTGCGCCTGCTCGCGCCGGTGCTGCCGCGCAGCAAGGTCGTGGGCATCGGCAAGAACTACGCCGCCCACGCCGCGGAGATGGGCGGGGAGGTGCCGCGCGAGCCGCTCATGTTCCTCAAGCCGAACACCAGCGTCATCGGCCCCGGCGACGTGGTCCGCTACCCCGCGCAGAGCAGCGAGGTGCACTACGAGGGTGAGCTGGCGGTCGTGATCGGGCGCATCTGCCGCGACGTGCCGGTCGAGCAGGCCACCGACGTCATCCACGGCTACACCCTCGCCAACGACGTCACCGCCCGCGACCTGCAGCGCTCCGACGGGCAGTTCACCCGCGCCAAGGGCTTCGACACCTTTTGCCCGCTCGGGCCGTGGATCGAGACCGACCTCGACCCCCACGACTTCAGCACCGGACGCCGCGTGCAGACCCACCTCAACGGCGAGGTCGTGCAGGACGGCTCGACGGCCGACATGGTCTTCGACGTGCCGGCGCTTATCGCCCACGTGAGCAGCGTGATGACGCTGCTGCCCGGCGACGTCATCCTCACCGGCACCCCCGAGGGTGTCGGCCCCATGCGGCCGGGCGACGAGGTGGAGATCTCCATCGACGGCCTCGGCACCCTCACGAACAAGGTGGAAGCACGCTGATGAGCACCCCCGACACGACCACCGCCCCCCACGCCGGCGAGCGCCCCGTGCGCGTGCGGATGGCGCCCTCGCCCACGGGCAGCCCGCACGTCGGCCTGGTGCGCACCGCCCTGTTCAACTGGGCCTTCGCGCGCCACCACGGAGGCACCTTCGTCTTCCGCATCGAGGACACCGACAAGGAGCGCAGCACCGAGGAGTCCTACGCCGCGATCATCGACCTGATGCGCTGGCTCGGCCTCGACTGGGACGAGGGCCCCGAGGTCGGCGGCCCGTTCGCGCCCTACAAGCAGAGCGAGCGCAGCGACCTCTACGCCGATGCCCTCGAGCGCCTCAAGGCCAGCAGCTTCACCTACGACTGCTACTGCACCAACGAGGAGGCCGCGGCGCGCCGCAAGGCCGCCGGTTCCAAGGTGCAGGGCTACGACGGCTTCTGCCGCGAGCTGACGCCCGAGCAGGTCGCCGCCTTCGTGGACGACGGCCGCCGCCCCGTGGTGCGCTTCCGCATGCCCGACGGCTCGATCACCTGGAACGACCTCGTCCGCGGCGAGGTCAGCTTCGAGACCGAGTTCGTGCCCGACTTCGCGCTCTGCCGCGCCAACGGCGACCCGCTCTACACGCTCGTCAACCCCGTCGACGACGCGCTGATGCAGATCACGCACGTGCTGCGCGGCGAGGACCTCCTGTCGTCCACGCCCCGCCAGATCGCCCTCTACGAGGCCCTGAAGGCCGTCGGCATCGCCGAGCTCACCCCGCAGTTCGGCCACCTGCCCTACGTGATGGGCGAGGGCAACAAGAAGCTCAGCAAGCGCGACCCCGAGGCGCACGCCCTCGCCTACCGCGACCAGGGCTACCTGCCCGAGGGCCTGCTCAACTACCTGGCCCTGCTCGGCTGGGCGATCGCGGCCGACCGCGACGTCTTCAGCCTCGAGGAGATGGTGGCGGCCTTCGAGATCACCGATGTCGTCCCCAACCCGGCTCGCTTCGACCTCAAGAAGGCCGATGCCATCAACGCCGCGCACATGCGCCAGCTCTCGGTCGAGGAGATCAGCCACCGCGTGCTGCCCTTCCTCAAGCGCGACGGCGTGGTGGGCGACCCCGTCTCCGAGGCCGACGCCCAGCTGCTCGAGCTCGCCATGCCGCTCGTGGCCGAGCGCATCAACAAGCTCGCCGAGGCCGGCCCGCTGCTGAGCTTCCTGTTCGTCGACGAGGCCGCCTTCGTCGTCGACCCCGAGGACGCCGAGAAGCAGCTTGGTGAGACGGGCCGCCCCGTCGTCCAGGCGGCCCACGACGCCCTCGCCGCGCTCCCGACCTGGTCGACCGACGCCATCCAGGAGGCGCTGCAGGCCGCGCTCGTCGAGGGCCTCGGCCTCAAGCCGCGCAACGCCTTCGGCCCGGTGCGCGTGGCCGTCACCGGACGACGCATCTCGCCGCCGCTGTTCGAGTCCCTCGAGCTGCTCGGTCGCGAGCGCAGCCTCGGACGACTGCAGCGTGCGCTCGACTGACGCCTCGCCCACCCTCGCGCCGGTGGGCACGCGGGCCGAGCCGTACCACCGGCTCGGCACACTCGGCCTGCCCGGCGCGTGGCGCCCCGTCGTCGGCATCGGCCTGCTGGTGCTGCTCATCCTCTCCGCGCAGGTTGTCTGCGGCGTGGTCGTCTCGGCCGCGCTGGCGCTCAGCGGCCGCAGCTCGGCGGAGATCACCGACGCGCTGAGCGGCGACCCCACCACGCCGTCGTTCCTCGCGCTGGTCAACCTCGGGTGGGCGCTCGCCATCGCGGCGGCGATCCTCGTCGTCCGCCTCGTGCACGGCCAGGGCGCGGGTCGGCTGGCCTCGGTCGTCGGGCGCCTGCGGTGGCGCTGGTTCGCCGTGTGCCTCGCCCTGGCGGCGCTCTCCCTGGTGCTCACGCTGGTCGTCGGCAGCTTCCTGCCCGACCAGGGCGCTGCGGGCACCCGCGTCGACGGCGGCCTCAACCCGTGGACGACGGCCACCCGCGACTTCCTGCTCGTCATCCTGCTCCTCACGCCCCTGCAGGCCGCCGGCGAGGAGTACGTCTTCCGCGGCTACCTCACCCAGGCGCTCGGGCAGCTCGCTGCGGGCCGGGTGGGCGCGATCGTGGCCGTCACCGTGCCGGCGCTGCTCTTCGCGCTCGCCCACGGTGCCCAGGACCTCCCGGTCTTCGCCGATCGCCTGGCCTTCGGTCTCGTCGCCGGCGTGCTCGTGCTGCGCACCGGGGGCCTCGAGGCCGGGATCGCGATGCACGTGCTCAACAACTTCCTCGCCTTCGGCCTCGCGCTGGCCTTCGGCGACATGACCTCCGCGCTGCAGCCCGGCGACGGCACGTGGTGGGCGCTGCCGGTCACGCTCACGCAGTCGGTGAGCTTCGTCGTCCTCGCCACGTGGGCCGCGCGACGCCGCGGCATCGAGGTGCGCGGGGGAGGACCCGGATTGGTCGCCCGGCGCGGCCGCGTGTAAGGTTCCACGTCGGCTCGGCCTTTCGGGGAAGGGCCCTCGCGGCCGTCGCTCAGGCGTCGGCAGCAGTGGTCTATGGTGTAATTGGCAGCACGACTGATTCTGGTTCAGTTAGTCTAGGTTCGAGTCCTAGTAGACCAGCGAACTCTCCGTGAGAACGCGAAGAACGCCCCACATCGGATCCCGATTTGGAGCCGGATACGTAGGATCTGTAGAGTTCCGCAGGTCGCAGCGCGGGCGCAAGCCCCGTAGTGATCGAGATGCCCCCGTTGTGTAGCGGCCTAGCACGTCGCCCTCTCAAGGCGGTAGCGCCGGTTCGAATCCGGTCGGGGGTACAGCAGAAGGGCCCGGTTCGCCGGGCCCTTCGTCTTTTTCCCGCCACGATCCGAGGACTCCGGGCCCGAGACCCCATCGAGAACCGTGCGCGGCAGTCAGGTTCTCGGCAGGTGTCTGCCTCTAGGGTCGACGCATCGGCTCCAGCCCGGGGCGCAACGCACAGAGGAGACCACTCGTGTTCGATCTGATCAACGGCCTGCCCGTCCACCCGCTCGTCGTCCATGCGGTGGTGGTGCTGATCCCGCTCGCGGTGATCGGCCTGATCGCCATCGTGGTCAAGCCCGCCTGGCGCCTGACGTACGGCTGGCTCGTCGTGGCCGCGGCCGCGATCGGCACCGTGCTGACGCCCGTCGCCACCTCCAGCGGTGAGCAGCTCGAGCAGTACGTCGGCGACCCCGGCGAGCACGCCGAGCTCGGCGAGACCCTCATCTGGTTCTGCATCCCGCTGCTGCTGCTCACCGTCGCCGTGGTGCTTCTCGAGCGCCGCAAGGCCTCCGGCAGGCCCGTCGGCGGCGACTCCGCCAAGGCCATCGCCACCGGCGTGGCGGCGCTCGCCGTGGTCGCCTCGCTCGCCACCGCCGTGCAGGTCTACCGCATCGGCGACTCGGGTGCGAGCGCCGCGTGGAAGGACCGGGTTGCGGGCGGCAAGGTCGCCGGCGACAGCGACTGATCCACCTCGGTCCGTCGGCTCGCGGGCCGACATCCGTCGGGTCGTGAGAGGCGGGCCATCATGGACCCCGTGCTGAGGATCGGCGTCTGCGAGGACGACCCGGGCATCCGCAAGGTGCTCGTGCGGGGCCTGCGGAGCGCGGGCCACGACGTGACCGCCGCGCAGGACGGTCGCGAGGCCGTCGCGCTGCTCGGCGGCGTCGCCCTCGACGCGATCATCATGGACGTCGGGCTGCCGGACGCCGACGGTCGCGACGTCGTCCAGGCCCTCCAGGCCGGCGGGCAGCGGGCGCCGGTGCTCTTCCTCACCGCGCTCGGCACCGTCGAGGACCGCCTCAGCGGGTTCGCGGCCGGCGCCGACGACTACCTGGTCAAGCCCTTCGACCTGCGCGAGCTGCTGGCACGCCTGCAGGTGCTCGCCCGGCGCCACGACCGCGCTCCGGTGGCGACAGGGCTGCAGCTCGACCCGCTGGCCCACGCGATCCGGCACGGCGAGCGGCAGGTCGCGCTCACGCCCACCGAGTACCGCATGCTCGCCGCCATCGTCACCAGGCCCGGCGAGGTCGTGCGTCGCGCCGCGGTGGTGGCAGCGGGCTGGCCCGACGGCGCGATCGTCAGCGAGAACACCGTCGACTCCTTCCTGCGCCGCCTGCGGGTCAAGCTCGAGCAGGTCGACGCGCCCCTCACGATCGAGACCGTGCGCGGCGTGGGCTTCACGGCCAAGGAGCGGAGATGAACCCGACGCACCTGCTCGAGCGGGCGCGGCGGGCGGCTCCCGGTGCGCTGCGCCGACGCCTCATCGCCGCCACCGGGTTGGCCTCGGCGGTGGCCGCCGTCGTGCTCGTCGTCACGACCCACCTGGTGCTCGACCGCGCCGGCGATGCCACCGTGCGTCGGGTGCTCGCCGAGCGGGCGGACGCGATCGTCGCCACCTTGGCCCGCACCAGCGACGACGCCGACGACGCGGCGCCCGCGGTGGGGCCCTACGACGTCCTCTACGACGACCGTGGACGACGCGTGGCCGGCGCCGTGCCGGAGTCCTTCCGGTTCCCGGGGCTCGCCGATGCCTTCGCCCGGCTCGACCGCGCCCGCAGCGAGCGCTACCTCGACATCGGCGAGACCTACCGGCTGCTCGCCCGCCCGGTCGAGGTCGAGGGCCGCCGGGGCGTGCTCGTGCTCGCCGAGTCGCTCGCGGTCTACGAGGGCGATGAGGACGCCGCGCTCTGGCTCTCGATCGTCACCGGCACGCTGCTGGTGGCTCTGTCGATGACGGTGGCCGCGTGGATCAGCCGCCGGGCGCTCGCACCCGTGCAGGAGATGGCGAGCACCGCGCGGGAGTGGAGTGAGCGCGACCTCGAGCGCCGCTTCGACCTCGGCGCCCCCACCGACGAGATCCGCGCGCTGGGGCAGGTGCTCGACGAGCTGCTCGAGAAGGTCGCGGCGGCGATCCGCGCCGAGCAGCGACTCACCGCCGAGATGGCGCACGAGCTGCGCAGCCCGCTCACCACGATCCGCGCCACCGCCGACCTCATGGCCCTGCACCCCGACCTCGACGAGCAGCTGCGCGAGGACGTCGCCGACATCGTGGCGGCCTGCACCACGATGTCGACCACGATCACCGTGCTGCTCGAGCTGGCCCGCGCCGGCCACACCGGCGATCGCGACGGGTGCACCGGCGCCCAGCTCGCCGAGGACGTCCGCGCGCTGGCGGCGGCACGCGACGGCGGCCGGCTCGACGTCGATCTGCCGCCGCGCCTGGTGATCGCGGCGCCGCGCGTCGTCGTCCTGCGGGCGATCGGACCGCTCGTCGACAACGCGCTGCGGGCGGGGGAGCGGGTCCAGGTCACAGCCGCGGTGCGGTCGGGGCGAGCTGTGGTGACGGTCGCCGACGACGGCCCCGGCGTGGACGACGAGGTGGCGGACCGGATCTTCGAGCCCGGTGCGGGCACCACCGGATCCGGTCTGGGGCTGGCGCTGGCCCGGCGGGTCGCCCACGCCTGCGGCGGGGACGTCGACCTCGTGCGCGCTCGGGGCGGGCCCCTCGGCGGGGCGAGCTTCGCGCTCGACCTCCCCGGTCACCTGTCCTGACGAGGGTTCCCGCCCGCGTTGCGGGCCGCGGCCCGCTGCTTCGAGGCTCGGGTGCGCGGCGGGGTGGGGTCGGTGCCGACGAGGGTGAACACCGGCGCGGTGACGCGCTCGAGGGCGGCGACGGCGTCGGCGTGCCGCTCGGCGAGGGTCGCCACGACTCCGGCCAGCTCGGCCTGGGCCTCGGCGAGCGTGTGCATCGTGTCGGCGAGCTCGCGCTGGCGCACGATGAAGTCCTGCAGCGGTTGGGCGGTCGCGCTCGCGAGGCCGCCGACCGCGCCGGCCATGCCGGCCACGGCTCCCGCGAGGTCGCCGACCTGCTGGGTCAGCTGCGCGGTCACCTGGTCGGGATGCGTCACCCCCGCGACCGCGGTGTCCTTCACCGAGCGCAGCACGTCGGTGGTCAGCCGCAGCGCGGCCTGCTGCGAGCGCACGAGCAGCTCGATCGGGTTCAGCCCTCCGCCGCCCGCGGCGGGGGAGAGGCCGTCGGGCGAGGGCTCGCCGGGCGAGGGCTCGGGCGAGGAGGGGCGCGACGTCGAGTTCGGCATGGCTCACCCTCGCAGACGTCGACGTCCTCCCGGGACGCCGTGTCCGATTCCCGCCAGCCTCCGTCGCGCGCACAGGGCAGGATGGAGCTGTGCCCGCCCCCAGGACCGCTCCGCCCACGCACCCGGCGCTCGACTTCGACCGCTGCTACGCGGCCGTGCAGGCACGTGATCCGCGCTTCGACGGGATGTTCTACACCGCCGTGCGCACCACGGGCATCTACTGCCGACCCTCCTGCCCGGCCCGCACACCGGCGCCGGCCAACGTCAGCTTCCATCGCACGGCGGCCGCTGCCCAGGGAGCGGGCTACCGGGCCTGCAAGCGGTGTCGCCCCGATGCCGTGCCCGGCAGTCCGGACTGGGATGTCGCCGCCGGTGCGGCCGGGCGCGCGATGCGCCTGATCGCCGACGGGGTGGTCGACCGCTCGGGCGTGCCCGGGCTGGCTGCCCACCTCGGGTACACCCCGCGGCACCTCAACCGGCTGCTCGTGGCCGAGCTCGGCGCAGGACCTCTCGCGCTCGCCCGCACGCAGCGTGCCCAGACCGCACGCATCCTCGTCGAGAGCAGCGGCCTCGCGCTCGCCGACGTGGCCTTCGCGGCCGGGTTCACCAGCGTGCGGCAGTTCAACGACACGATGCGCGAGGTCTACGGCGTCGCCCCGAGCGAGCTGCGCCATGGCCGTGGGGCGCCGGGGCGGCGAGCCGAAGGCCGGGACGCCGGCGTCCTCGCCCTCGACCTGCGCGTGGCGGTGCGTCGACCGTTCGCCGGCGCGGAGCTGCTGGCCTACCTCGCCGCCCGCGCGGTGCCGGGGGTCGAGGAGGTCGACCCCGCCGCCAGCAGCTACGCCCGCACGCTCCGCCTGCCGCACGGGCCCGGGTGGGTGCGCGTCGTCCTCGCCGACACCGGCCCGAGCGGTGGCACGAGCGGCCACGTCGCGGCTCGCTTCTGGCTGCACGACCTGCGCGACACCGGACCGGCGCTGGCGCGGGTGCGCGCCCTCGTGGACGCCGACGCGGACCCGGTCGCGGTCGACGCCCACCTGACCGCCGCCGGTCTCGGCGACCTCGTCGCCCTGCGCCCGGGGCTGCGCGTGCCCGGGCACGTGGACGGCGCGGAGCTCGCCGTGCGCGCCGTGCTCGGCCAGCAGGTGAGCATCGCCGCCGCGCGCACGCTCACCGCGCGCCTCGTGCGCGAGCTCGGCGAACCCGTGGTTCCGCCGCTCGCCGGGCTGGGCGGACTCGATCGGCTGTTCCCCTCGCCCGGTCGCATCGCGTCGCTCGACCCGGCCGGCCTGGCCATGCCGCAGGCGCGCGCCCGCGCGCTGCTCTCCCTAGCCTCCGCCGTGGACGACGCCACGCTCGTGCTCGACCGAGGGCCCGATCGTGGCGAGACCCGCCGCCGCCTCCTCGCGCAGCCCGGCATCGGGCCCTGGACGGCCGGCTACGTCGCGATGCGCGCCCTCGGCGATCCCGACGTGTGGCTCGAGAGCGACGCCGCGCTGCGGCGGGCCCTCGCCGTCCAGGATCGCGGAGGCCCGGCCGACCCCCGGCGCCTGGCCCCCTGGCGCTCCTACGCGCTGCAGCACCTCTGGGCCTCGCTGCCCGCCCCGCCCGCCCCGACTCCCAGCAGTCCCGCCCGCCCGACGAAGGAGACCGCCCCGTGTGGACCGTGACCGACAGCCCGATCGGCCCGCTGCGCCTGGTGGAGCGCGAGGGCTCGCTCACCGCGATCGAGTTCTCGCCCTTCCCCCCTGCCGACCCCGGTGCGCGCGGCGAGCGGGACGACGACCACCCGCTCCTCGCGGAGGCCGCGCGCCAGCTGGCGCAGTACTTCGCCCGCGAGCGCACCCGCTTCGACCTGCCGTTGGCGCCGCGGGGGTCGACCTGGCAGCAGTCGGTGTGGGAGCAGCTGCGCGGGATCGGCTACGGCCAGACGGTGTCGTACGGCGAGATCGCGCTGCGACTCGGCCGCACCAACGCCGCCTCCCGCGCCGTCGGACTGGCCAACGGAGCGAATCCCATCCCGGTGGTCATCCCGTGCCATCGGGTGGTGGGGGCGAACGGCACGCTCACCGGCTACGCGGGCGGTCTCGAGCGCAAGCAGCTGCTGCTGCAGCTGGAACAGCCGGCCCTGTTCTGAATCAGGCCCTGTTCTGAACCCGGCTCTGCTGTGAACCCGGCGCAGGAGTTCGGTCCGAGGCCGGTGGCGGGTCACTCCGCAGCAGCGCGGCGCAGCGACTCCGAGAGCCGCTCGGCGGCGGCGAGGACGGCGGGGGCGTGCATGCGGCCGGGCTGGCGCGAGAGCCGCTCGAGGGGGCCGGAGACCGACACGGCCGCGATCACCTTGCCGCCGGGGGAGCGCACCGGTGCCGACACCGAGGCGACGCCCTGCTCGCGCTCGCCCACCGACTGCGCCCATCCGCGACGACGGATCGCCGAGAGCTCGGCGGCCGAGAAGGCGGCGTTCTGGAGTCCGCGGTGGATGCGCTCGGGGTCGTCCCACGCCAGCAGCACCTGAGCGGCCGAGCCGGCGCGCATGGTGAGCTGCGAGCCCACCGGGATGGTGTCGCGCAGACCGGAGGGGCGTTCGGCCGCGGCCACGCAGACGCGGTGGTCGCCCTGGCGGCGCCACAGCTGCGCCGACTCGCCCGTGATGTCGCGCAGGCGGGCGAGCACCGGGCCGGCCGTGGCGAGCAGGCGGTCCTCGCCGGCGGCGGCCGACAGCTCGGCCAGGCGCGGGCCGAGCACGAAGCGGCCCTGCATGTCGCGGGCCACGAGCCGGTGGTGCTCGAGCGCGACCGCCAGCCGGTGCGCCGTCGGCCGGGCCAGCCCCGTGCCGGCTACCAGGCCCGCCAGGGTCGCCGGACCCGACTCCAGGGCGGTCAGCACCAGCGCCGCCTTGTCGAGAACTCCCACACCGCTCGAGTTGTCCATATGGCAATACTGCCGTCTCGGATGATGGGATGCAAGAGTAGGCTGCGTCACGGCGCGTTGCCGGGCCTTCGACCCGACCGTCGAGGGCTCCTGCGGCGCGTCGATCCGATCACCGTGCCGGGGCACCCGTACCCGGCCGCCAACCCCGGGCACCAGCGTGCCGCAGGCAGACGAGGAGCCAGTCATGGGCAGGACCCTGGCCGAGAAGGTGTGGGACGAGCACGTCGTCCGATCGACCGAGGGGGAGCCCGACCTCCTCTACATCGACCTCCACCTCATCCACGAGGTGACCAGCCCGCAGGCCTTCGACGGCCTGCGCCTGGCCGGGCGCGCGGTGCGTCGTCCCGACCTCACCCTGGCCACCGAGGACCACAACGTCCCGACCCTCGACTGGGACAAGCCGATCGCCGACCCGGTGAGCAAGACCCAGGTCGACACCCTGCGCAAGAACGCCGCCGAGTTCGGCGTGCGCCTGCACCCGCTCGGCGACGTCGAGCAGGGCATCGTGCACGTGGTCGGCCCCCAGCTCGGCCTCACGCAGCCCGGCATGACGATCGTGTGCGGCGACTCGCACACCAGCACCCACGGTGCCTTCGGGGCGATCGCCTTCGGCATCGGCACCTCCGAGGTCGAGCACGTGCTCGCCACCCAGACCCTGCCGCAGGCCAAGCCGAAGACGATGGCCGTCACCGTCAACGGCAGCCTCCCCGAGGGCGTCACCGCCAAGGACCTGGTGCTCACCCTCATCACGCACACCGGCACCGGCGGCGGCCAGGGCTACATCGTGGAGTACCGGGGCCAGGCGATCCGCGAGCTCTCGATGGAGGGCCGCATGACGGTGTGCAACATGTCGATCGAGTGGGGCGCCAAGGCCGGCCTCATCGCCCCCGACGAGACGACGTTCGCCTACATCGAGGGCAAGCCCCAGGCGCCGAAGGGTGCCGACTGGGACGCCGCGGTGGAGCACTGGCGCACGCTGGTCACCGACGATGACGCCGTCTTCGACAAGGAGATCGTGCTCGACGCCTCGACCATGACGCCGTTCGTCACCTGGGGCACCAACCCCGGCCAGGGCGCGCCGCTGGGCGCCGTCGTCCCCTCGCCCGACGACTTCGAGGAGGAGAACGACAAGGTCGCCACGGAGAAGGCCCTGGAGTACATGGGTCTCACCGCCGGGACGCCGCTGCGCGACATCAAGGTCGACACGGTCTTCGTCGGCTCCTGCACCAACGGCCGCATCGAGGACCTCCGGCTGGCCGCCTCCATCCTCGAGGGCCACACCGTCGCCGACGGCACGCGCCTGCTCGTCGTCCCCGGGTCGGTGCGGGTGCGCCTGCAGGCCGAGGCCGAGGGCCTCGACAAGATCTTCCTGGCGGCAGGGGCTGAGTGGCGCGGTGCCGGCTGCTCGATGTGCCTGGGCATGAACCCCGACCAGCTCACGCCCGGCGAGCGCAGCGCTTCGACCTCGAACCGCAACTTCGAGGGTCGTCAGGGCAAGGGCGGTCGCACCCACCTCGTGTCGGTGCCGGTCGCCGCGGCCACCGCGATCCGCGGCACGCTGTCCTCGCCCGCCGACCTGGCTCCCGCCGCCGTCTGATCCCGAAGGAGTCAGCACCCATGGACAAGTTCACCACCCACACCGGCGTCGGCGTCCCGCTCAAGCGCAGCAATGTCGACACCGACCAGATCATCCCGGCGGTCTACCTCAAGCGGGTCACGCGCACCGGCTTCGAGGACGGCCTCTTCGCCGCCTGGCGCAACGACTCGTCGTTCGTGCTGAACAACCCCGTCTACGCGAACGGCTCCGTGCTCGTCGCCGGCCCCGACTTCGGCACGGGCTCGTCGCGGGAGCACGCTGTCTGGGCGCTGCAGAACTACGGCTTCAAGGTCGTGATCTCCTCGCGCTTCGCCGACATCTTCCGCGGCAACTCCGGCAAGGCGGGCCTCGTGGCGGCGCAGGTCGACGAGAAGGTCGTGCAGGCGCTGTGGGACCACCTCGACGACAACCCGGGCGCGGAGATCACCGTGGACCTCGAGGCCCGCACCGTCAGCACCGCCGGCGGCGAGGTGCAGGACTCCTTCGACATCGACGACTACACGCGCTGGCGGCTGCTCGAGGGCCTCGACGACATCGGGATCACCCTCGGACACGACGCGGACATCGCGGCCTTCGAGGCCACGCGGCCTTCCTGGAAGCCGGTCACGCAGCGAGGCTGACTCTCGAGTTCCTCTCGAATCTCAGAACCCGCTAGAAATAACGCGAAACTCGACGCGACTCCCGTCGCCGGCGATCGGATTCCCCGATCGCGGCGGCGGGAGTCGCCCGTTCCGCCCCGAAAAACTTGGCCATTACTGCGGCGTGGTGATTGTGGCGATGCTCGCTTATGCCTAGTTTTCGCAGGAGGACGGTCGCGCGAGGGCGCGACCGCAGGCCCAAGAGATGCCCGAATCGGCGCATCTCGAAAGGACAGGCAGTGAACAAGACTCAGTTGATCGACACGCTCGCGGATCGCTTCGAGGGAAGTCGCAAGGACGCAGCGCATGCGCTCGACGCGGTCCTCGACACCATCACCCGCCAGGTCGCGAAGGGCGAGAAGGTCGCCATCACCGGTTTCGGCTCCTTCGAGAAGGCCGTCCGCAACGCCCGCTGGGTGCGCAACCCGCAGACCGGCGAGCGCGTGAAGACGAAGAAGAAGGCGGTGCCGAAGTTCACCGCCGGCGCCGACCTGAAGAACGTCATCTCCGGTGCCAAGAAGCTCCCGGCGCTGCCGAAGCCCGCGAAGAAGGCGGCGCCGGCCAAGAAGGCCGCTCCGGCGAAGGCCGCGGCCCCTGCCAAGAAGGCCGCGCCGGCGAAGAAGGCCGCCGCCACGAAGGCTGCTCCGGCCAAGAAGGCTCCTGCCGCCAAGAAGGCGCCGGCCAAGAAGGCCGCCGCCAAGAAGGCCTGAGCCCCACCTGCTCCACCGACCACGGGCCGTCCTCGCCTCGCGAGGGCGGCCCGTCGTCGTCTCGTCAGGAGCGCTCCGCGATCGTCCGCAGCGCTCGCGCGGTGGCCTCGCCGACGCCGAGCGCGATCGCGTCGGCGAGGCTCGCGGCGTCGTCCACGTCGCGGCGCAGGGCGGCCGGAACCGACGTGAGGTCGCGCGCTCCGGCCGCCCGGTGGCGCGCGGCCGATCCCGCCCCGAAGCGCGGGTCGAAGGCGTCCCACCCGGCGGTGTAGAGGGTCGTGCCGGTGCCGTCGGCATCGATCACGACGTGGGCGGTGCCCTCGGCCCCCTCGGCGCGCTCGGTGCCCTCAGGGCCGTCTGCGGCGAGGGCTCCGAGGACGACGTCGAGGTGCTCGCCGCGCAGTGCTGGCAGGTCGGCGAGCAGTGCCACCGCCCGTCGCTGCGGGTGGTGCGCACGGGCCAGGGCGGCCGCCGCGCGCAGGGCTGCGTTGAGCCCGTCTCCCGGATCAGCGCACAGGAGCGTGGAGGCGGCATCGCTCAGCGTCGCGGCGAAGTCGAGGTCGTCGCTGACGATCACGAGGGCGCGCACCGATGCAGCCTCCTCGCAGGCGCGGACGGTGTCGCGGGCGAAGGCGTCGGCGAGCAGCGCGCGGTCGTCGTCCGCGATCGCGCCGAGGCGCGACTTGCCCTGCTGCGGCGACTTCACCGGAAGCAGCACCACCCATCCGCCCGCACTCACCGCGCCATCCTCGCAGTCCCTGCGCGCCGTCTCGCGGCGGGCGTGCGCGTGGCCGATGCGGCGGGCCGCGCCGTGCGCCCACGCGGCGCCGCAGCGCCCGAGCGGACCGGTAGCCTGCACTCTCGTGAGGTTGAGGGTGCGTCGGATGCAGGAGCCGCGCGGGTGGGCGTTCGGCTTCGCCGTGCTCGTCATCAAGCCGCTGCTGCTCGCCGCCACGCGTCGCGACTGGGAGGGCGGGGAGAAGCTGCCCGAGAGCGGCGGGTTCGTCGTCGCGCTCAACCACATCTCGCACATCGACCCGCTCACGGCCGCGCACCTGGTCTACGACCACGGACGCCGACCCCGCTACCTCGCCAAGTCCGGGCTGTTCGACAACCCGGCCCTCGGCTTCTTCATGCGTCAGGCCGGCCAGATCCCGGTGAAGCGCGACACCCGCGACGCCGTCGGCGCCTACGCCGCCGCGGTGGACGCCGTGCGCGCGGGCCAGTGTGTCGTCGTCTACCCCGAGGCCACCATCACCCGCGACCCCGACCTGTGGCCGATGCGCGGCAAGTCCGGCGCGGCCCGCATCGCCCTCGAGACCGGTGCACCGATCTTCCCCGTCGGTCAGTGGGGCGCCCAGGAGATCCTCCCGCCCTACACGCGCAAGCCGCACCTGTGGCCGCGGCACCGGGTGGCGATGCGTGTCGGCGACGCGGTCGACCTCGACGACCTGCGCGATCGCCCGCTGACCCCCGAGGTCGTCGCCGAGGCGACCGAGCGGATCATGGCCGCCATCACCGCGCAGGTCGAGGTGCTGCGCGGTCGCAGTGCTCCCGCGGAGCGGTACGACATCGCCGTGCACGGCGACCGGTTCAAGAAGCGGAAGGCGTGAGATGGCAGGCAGCGGCGCGACAGGCGTGACGGGCGACAAGATCGCGGTGATCGGTGCAGGCTCGTGGGGCACGGCCTTCTCGGTGGTGCTGGCCGACGCCGGCAACCAGGTCTGCCTGTGGTCGCGGCGCGAGGAGGTCGCCGCGAGCATCAACGAACGGCACGAGAACGTCGACTACCTGCCCGGCATCGAGCTGCCGCGGGCGATCACGGCCAGCCACGACCCGGAGAAGGCGCTCGCGGGGGCCGACGTGGTGGTGCTCGCCGTGCCCTCCCAGTCGCTGCGCGACAACCTGCCCACCTTCCTGCCCTTCCTCGAGCCCGATGCCGTGCTCGTCTCGCTGATGAAGGGCGTCGAGCTCGGCTCCCTCAAGCGGATGTCGGAGGTGATCGCCGAGGTCGGCGACATCGCACCCGGACGCATCGCCGTCGTCAGCGGGCCCAACCTCGCCCTCGAGATCGCGCGCCGCGAGCCGGCCGCCTCGGTGGTGGCCTGCGCCGACGAGGACGTCGCCACCATGCTCCAGCGCCGCGTGCACTCGCCGGCCTTCCGCCCCTACACCAGCGTCGACGTGCTCGGGTGCGAGTTCGGCGGCGCCTACAAGAACGTCGTCGCGCTCTGCGTCGGCATGGCCGTGGGCCTCGGCTTCGGCGACAACACCACGGCCTCGCTCATCACCCGCGGCCTGGCCGAGACCGCCCGCCTGGCCATGCGGCTGGGCGCCAACCCGCTGACGCTCATGGGGCTCGCGGGCCTCGGCGACCTCGTCGCCACCTGCTCCTCGCCGCTCTCGCGCAACCGCACCTTCGGGGAGAAGCTCGGACAGGGGCTCACGGTCGAGGAGATCTACGCCTCCACCCGACAGGTCGCCGAGGGCGCGAAGTCGTGCTCCTCGCTGCGTGCCCTGGCCGCCCGCAGCGACGTCGACGTGCCGATCGCCGACGCCGTCGACGAGGTCGTGCAGGGGCGCCTGACCACGGCCGGCCTGATGGAGGCCTTCATCAACCGCGACACCAAGGCCGAGCTGAGCTGAGCCGGGCTGAGCTGAGCCGGGCTGAGCTGAGCTGAGCTCAGACCAGGCGGTCCAGCGCCCCGCGCAGGTCCTCCCAGAGGTCCTCGACATCCTCGATGCCGACCGACAGGCGCACGAGGCCCTCGGGGATCGTGGCGGCCTCGAGCTTCCAGCGGCGGCGGCGCTCGAAGGTCGACTCGACGCCGCCGAGCGAGGTCGCGTGCACCCACAGCGCGGTCGAGCGCACCAGCCGGTCGGCCGCATCGGCCCCGCCGTGCACCACGAGCGAGGTGATCGCTCCGAAGCCGGGGTAGCGGACGTCGTCCACGGCCGGGTGCTCGCGCAGCCGCGCGGCGAGCTCGGCTGCGTTGGCGCTCGCGCGCTCGAGGCGCACGTGCAGGGTGCGCAGGCCCCGCAGTGACAGCCAGGCCTCGAAGGTGCCGGGCACCGAGCCGGCGAGATCGCGACGACCCTTGAGCGCGGCGTGCACCTCGGCGGCGTCGGTGCCCACCACGAGCGCCCCCATGAGCACGTCGCTGTGGCCGGCGATGAACTTCGTGGCCGAGTGGACGACGACGTCCGCCCCGAGGGCGAGCGGCTGCTGCAGCAGGGGAGTGGCGAAGGTGTTGTCGACCACCACCTGGATGCCGAGGCGGTGGGCGTGCTCGGCCAGCGTCGCGACGTCGGCGAGCTCGAGGGCCGGGTTGGTCGGCGACTCCAGCCACAGCAGCGCGCAGTCCTCATCGTCCTCCATCGCCTTCACGACCGCCTCGGTGTCGGTGATGTCGACCAGCTGCGCCCGCAGGCGGCCGCGCGCCTCGAAGTCGGCGAGCGCGGCGATCGTGCCGGAGTAGGAGTGGCGCGGCGCCACCACGCTGCCGCCGTGGCCGACGAGGTCGAGCAGCGTCGTGATGGCGGCCATGCCGCTCGAGAACGCCAGGGCACGCCCGCCCTCGAGCGCGCCGAGGGCGTCCTCGAACGCCGTCCAGGTGGGGTTGCCGTAGCGGCCGTACTCGAGGTCGCCACCGGCCACGTAGGTCGAGGCCATCGTCACCGGCACGTTGAGCGGCTCGTCCGGCGTGTGCGGGGGACGACCGGCGGTGACGGCGATCGTGGCAGGGCGCAGGGGCGGGGTGCTGGAGTCGGCGGCGGGCATGGCCCAACGGTAGGGTCTGGCGCGATGAGCGCTCCCACTGGCACCGGCCGCCGAGTCCGCGTCGCCGTCGTCTTCGGCGGTCGATCCACCGAGCACGCGATCTCGTGTGTCACCGCCGGCAGCGTCCTCGCTGCGATCGATCGCGACAAGTACGACGTGGTACCGGTCGGCATCGCTGCCGACGGGCGCTGGGTGCTCGAGGCCGACGAGCCGGGCAAGCACCGCATCACCGGGCCGGGGCAGCTGCCGGCCGTCGACGCCACGCTGCCCGAGGTGGCGCTCGGGCGCACGTCGTCCGGCACCGGCCTGGTGGTCAGCGAGGCCGCGGAGCCGCCGCGCGAGCTGGGAGGGGTCGATGTCGTCTTCCCGCTGCTGCACGGGCCCTGGGGCGAGGACGGCACGATCCAGGGACTCCTCGAGATGAGCGACGTGCGCTACGTCGGCTCGGGCGTGCTGGCCTCCGCGCTCTGCATGGACAAGGCGTTCATGAAGATCGCCCTCCAGGCCGCGGGCCTGCCGGTGATGCCGGGCATCACCGTGACGGCGCGCGAGTGGGCCGATCAGCAGATCTCGGTGCACCTGCGCTGCGAGGAGCTCGGCTCCCCCCTGTTCGTGAAGCCCGCCCGCGGCGGCTCGAGCATCGGCATCGCCAAGGCGCACAGCCGCGACGAGCTCGCCGCGGCCGTGGAGGGTGCGCTGGCGCACGATCCCAAGGTGATCATCGAGGTCTCCGCCGAGGGAGCGCGCGAGATCGAGTGCGGCGTCCTCGAGGCTCCGGGCGGCTCGGTGGAGGTGAGCGTCCCCGCCGAGATCCGCATCACCGGCGACCACGAGTTCTACGACTTCGAGGCCAAGTACCTGCCCGAGGAGGCCACCGAGCTCGACGTGCCCGCGGTGCTCGACGAGCCCACCACCCTGCGGATGCAGGAGATGGCCGCTGACGCCTTCCGTGCGGCCGGTTGCGAGGGCCTGGCCCGCGTCGACTTCTTCCTGCTGCCCGACGGCTCGCTCGTCATCAACGAGCTCAACACCATGCCGGGCTTCACCCCGCTGTCGATGTTCCCGCGGATGTGGGCCGCCACGGGCGTGCCCTACGCCGAGCTCATCGACCGGTTGCTGCAGCTGGCGCTGCAGCGCGACACCGGGCTGCGCTGAGCGGAGGCCACCGCGCTAGTCGCAGGGGTCGACGAGCTCCAGGTGCTTCTTCACCAGCGGGGCGAGCGCGGCCATCGCCGCGGCGATGCCGTTGGGGCGGTACTCGGCCGGCAGCGCGATCTCGAGCCGGGGGCGGAAGCCCGCGGTGGTGGCGGTGATGTCGAGCGACTGGTCGTCGTAGGCCGCGTCGGGGATGTAGTAGCCGACGCCGTCGACGTCCTCGCACGAGGCGGTCTCGTCGAAGCCCTTCGGCGTGCCGACGCCGCAGCGCACCACGATGGCGGGATCGCCGTAGGCGGCACCGGGAGCGTCGGCGGGCTCTGACGCCACGCGCGGCTGCTCGGCGAGGGTGTCGGGCAGTTCGGCGCTCAGCGCGTCGCACGCGCGGGCGTCGGCGGCCGAGAGCTTCGGGACGTCGATCTCGACCGGGCCGCCGCAGGCCGCGAGCGAGCCGGTGGCGACCGCCGCGGCCGCGGCCAGCGCCGCAGCCCGGACGGCACGCCGCGAGGGGCGCATACCGATCAGATGTGGACGACGGGGCAGGTCAGCGTGCGGGTGATGCCCTCGAGGTTCTGCACCTTCGAGACCACCAGGCGACCGAGCTCGTCCATGGTGCCGGCCTCGGCGCGCACGATCACGTCGTAGGGACCGGTGACGTCCTCGGCGAGCGTGACGCCGCTGATCGCGCCGACCTCGCGCGCCACGTCGGCGGCCTTGCCCACGTCGGTCTGGATGAGGATGTAGGCCTGGACCGTCATGGGGTCGTGCTCCCGTCGTTCGTGGGTGGATCGGCGTCGGCGACGCCGCCGTCACGCTACCGCCGCCGCCCCCGACCCGCCGAACCGTCGCCGGCCCTCCGCTCGCCGGCCGGCGCGGGCATCCCGGCGGGTGGGCGCGATGCACGGCCACGTGCCTGAGAGGCTGGACGGGTGGACAGCCAGCGCCTCGACCCCACCGCCACCGTGGCCGACCTCGGCGAGTTCGGCCTGATCGAGGCGATCACGCGCGTCACCGCCGAGCAGGCGCCCGGGGAGGACGTCCTCGTCGGCCCCGGGGACGACGCAGCGGTGCTGCGCGTGCGACGCGGCCACGTGGTCGTCTCGACCGACCTCATGGTGGAGGGGCGCCACTTCCGCCGCGACTGGTCCGAGGCCGAGGACGTCGGCCACCGCGCCGCCGCGCAGAACCTCGCCGACATCGCGGCGATGGGCGGGCGGGCCCAGTGGCTCACCGTGGGGCTCGCGGTGCCGGCCGACCTGCCGGCGTCCTGGGTGCTCGACTTCGCGCGCGGCTTCAGCGCCGAGTGCGGCGCCGTGGGCGCGGGTCTCGTGGGCGGCGACCTCAGCCGCGCCGACCAGATCACCATCGCCGTCACGGTGATGGGCGCCTGCACCGTGTCGCCGGTGCTGCGCTCGGGCGCGCGGCCGGGCGACGTCCTCGCCCTGTGCGGGCGGCAGGGCTGGGCAGCCGGCGGCCTCGCCGTGCTCGGCCGAGGGTTCCGCTCCCCGCGGGTGCTGGTGGAGGCGCATCGTCGTCCGCAGCCGCCGTACGCCGCCGGACCGCAGGCCGCCGAGGCCGGAGCCTCCGCCATGGTCGACGTCTCCGACGGCCTGCTCGCCGAGGCGGGCCACCTCGCCCGGGCCTCGGGCGTGAGCATCGACATCGACACCGCCGCGCTCGAGGTGCCGGAGCCGCTGGCCGCGGGGGCCGCCGCCACCGGCGCCGACCCGCTGCAGCTCGTGCTCACCGGCGGTGACGACCACGCCCTCCTCGCCACCTTCCCGGCCGACGTGGCGCTGCCCGAGGGGTGGCGGCGGATCGGGTCGGTCACCGCGGCCGGCGGCGAGCCCGGCGTCCTGGTCGACGGCACCACCCCGGAGGGCGCGACCGGCTGGTCGCACTTCTGAGACGCAAGATCGGAAGAGCGTCGTGT
>NZ_CAXRAZ010000014.1:0-46137 GCF_964229035.1 Nocardioides sp.
CCCCGGGGCCCGGCCCGCGGGGGGGGCGGCCCGGCCCCTGCGGGTCATCACTCGCGATCAGGTGGGTCTCGCTGACCTGTGGAGTCAGGTCACAGAGCGCGAGCGAGGGCGAGACGAGCCTGCTGCGCTGCCCGCTCGGCCTTGCGGCTCAAGCGGCGGGCGCGGGCCAGGTTGCCGGCCACGCGCAGCTGCTGCGCCTCTCCCAGGCGCGCGGCCATCTGCGCGCGCGCCAGGTCCTCGTTCATCAGGTGGGACATCGTTCTCTTCTCTCTGGTCGGTGGGTTCTCAGGTCCCCGGGCGCTCGGCCCGGGGACGCATCACTCTGGAAGGTCGGTCGGATGGATCGGGTCGGGATCGCTGCTAGGCCGCGGCGTCCTTGCGCGGGCGGCCCCGCGGCCGCTTGCGCGGGATCACCACGCCGGCCAGGAACAGCTGCCCGCCCCACACGCCCCACGGCTCACGCCGCTCGAGTGCGCCCTCGAGGCACAGCTGCACCATCGGGCACTCCAGGCACATCGCCTTGGCGGACTCCACGTCGGCCGGCGTCTCCCCGAACCACAGGTCGGGGTCGTTGCGCCGGCACGGCAGCATCTCGTCCAGTGTCGGCTCCAGAACACTGGTCGTCATCTGCTCTCACCTCCTCCTCTCTCACCTGATCGCTCGGTCGTCTTCTCGGTGGGTCCCGCGACGTCCGTGCGCTCAGGTCATGAGAAGCACGAAGGCCGCGGATCCCGGTCTGTGTCGGGTTCCGCGGCCTGGAGGCTGCTGGTCTGAGTTCGTCTCAGACGGGCGGACTCCAGGCGGAGGGACCCGGGAGGGCGGTGGTCTCGGTGGCCGGGATGATCAGGCCGAGACCCCTGCCCTGGGGGCGGGCTGCGAAGGCACCGAAGGCACCGAACGGCTTGGCCGCCACGGCAGCGTCGACACCCGCGTGGGCCACGCGCAGACGGCGGGTCTCGTCGGCGGCGGCACGCACAGCGACGCCCTCGACGGTGACGGTCGAGAGGGCGCAGGCGAGGACGACGGAGGAGCCGTGAGCGGCGGTGGCGGCAGTGGACTGCCAGGCGTTGGACTGGTTCATCGAGAACTCCTGGGTCATGGTCTTCACGGGTGCCACCTCCTTCGTCGTCGTCGGGCGCTGGTCGGGCAGAGCCCGGGCGCGGTGTGTGGGCGTCACGCTAACGGGGTCGAGAAAGAGGACGCAAACCATTTATCGGAGGAATCGAGATTCTTTTCCGGCGGCCCGAGCAGGCGACCGCTCAGTCGCCGTCGAGCTCGGCGAGGAGCGCGAGGACCGATTCGCCGTAGCGCTCGATCTTGCTGGGCCCGACGCCGTTGATCTTCGCGAGGGCCGCGAGGGTGCGCGGGCGGTGCTCGGCGATGAGCTCGAGGGTGGCGTCGGTGAACACGACGTAGGCGGGAAGGGACTTGCCGTCCTCGCCGGCCTGGCGGGCGGTCTCGCGCCGCCAGTCCTTGAGCTGGTCGAAGAGTCGCTCGTCGAAACGCACGGGGTGGTGGGAGCAGCGCCCCCGCTTCTTCTCCGCCGCACTGGAGAGCGGCTGCAGGCACTCGCGGCAGCGCGCCACACGGTTGCCGCGCCCACCCTTCGTGGGCTGGGGCTGCTGCGAGGCGGGCAGCATCGGGAGCAGGAAGCGCGAGGGGGAACGACGCGGTGCCTGGCCGGGGTTGCGCGCCGCCGCCCAGGAGACCTGCAGCTCGCGGCGCGCCCGCGTCATGCCGACGTAGAGCAGCCGCCGCTCCTCCTCGATCGCTTCGGGGCGCCCACCCTGCTCGGCGTAGGAGATCGGCACGGTGCCGTCGTGCACGCCGCAGCAGAACACGGCGTCCCACTCCAGCCCCTTGGCCGCGTGGAAGGTGGCGAGCGTGACGCCGTCGGCGGTGGGCGCGTGCTGCTCGGCCGCACGGCGGTCGAGGTCGGCCACGAAAGCGGTCAGCGACGCCGCGTCGCCCTGGTCGCGGCCGAACTCCTCCGCTTGGTCGGCCAGTGCCTGCCACGACTCCCAGCGATCGCGCACCTGGCCACGGCTGGTGGGCGGCTCGGCGCTCCACCCCATGCCGGCCAGCACCGCTCGGACGACGTCGAGCCACGGCTCGTCGCCGGCCTCGCCGGAGCGCGCGGCGCCGCGCAGGCGCGTGACGGCCTCGCGCACCTCGCGACGCTCGAAGAAGCGTGCGGCGCCGCGAACGAGATAGGGGATGCCGCGGTCGGTGAGGGCGTCCTCGAAGGTCTCGGACTGGGCGTTGATGCGGAACAGCACCGCCATCTCGCCGTAGGCGATGCCGCCGCGGTGCAGCTTGGCGATGCGCGCGGCCACCTCGCTCGCCTCGGCCACCTCGTCGGCCTCGCCCACGTAGCGCACCGTCGGACCGGCGGGACGCTGCGAGCGCAGCTCGACGCCCGCGCTGCCCGAACCGGCGAGCAGCTTGTTGGCCTCGGCCACCACCTGCGGGGTGGAGCGGTAGTTGCGGACGAGCTCGATGGACGTCGTGCCCGGGTAGCGCTGGGGGAAGCGGCGCAGGTAGTCGGCATCGGCGCCGGCGAAGGAGTAGATGGTCTGCGCGGGGTCGCCGACGACGCAGAGCTCGTCGCGGCCGCCGAGCCACAGGTCGAGGAGCGCCGACTGCAGTGGCGAGACGTCTTGGAACTCGTCGACCACGAACCACTTGTACTGGCGACGCACCTGCGCGGCCACGCGCTCGTCGGAGGCGAGCAGACCGGCGGTGAGCAGCAGGACGTCCTCCATGTCCATGCGGCCCTGGTCGCGCTTGACCTGCTCGTAGGCGGCGATGACCCGCGCGATCGTCTCGGGCGTCTGGTCGCCGACCGAGCGGCCCTTGGGCGGCGCCAGGCGCGGGTAGTCGTCGGCGCCGATGTTGGACACCTTGGCCCACTCGATCTCGCTCGCGAGGTCGCGCAGCAGGGCCTGGTCGCCCCGCATGCCGAGGTCGCGGCACGCCTGGGCGACCATCGGGATCTTGGACTCGATGAGGCTCGGCAGCTCGGTGCCGTGCACGTGCGGCCAGAAGTAGCGCAGCTGCCGCAGCGCGGCACTGTGGAAGGTGCGCGCCTGCACGCCCGGGGCTCCGAGGGCGCGCAGCCGCTCGCGCAGCTCACCGGCGGCGCGGGTGGTGAAGGTGACCGCCAGCACCTCGGTGGGCGCGTACACACCGCTGTGGACGCCGTGGGCGATGCGGTGGGTGATCGCCCTCGTCTTGCCGGTGCCGGCGCCGGCGAGGACCCGCACCGGTCCGCGCAGGGCCTCGGCCACCTGGCGCTGCTCGGGGTCGAGGGCGCTCAGGAGGTCCTCGGGCGTCACGGGCGGTGCTCCTCGTCGTCGCGGTTGGGGCGGGCGTCGTCCTCGACCCTAGAGCGTGGGTCCGACACGATCCGCCGCCGTCCCCAGCCCGGTCGCGACGTCCACGACGGGCGTGGCCGATCTCGCGCGGGCGGTTGCCTGAAAGCGCCCACGCGGGCCGCGGCGGGCACGTAACCTGACGCGGCCGTCCTCCCGGCGGCCGCACGCCCAGGAGGTTCCGTGTCCGCTCCCACACCGCCGCTCGCACCGTCGCGTCGCCGGCTGGAGACCTACCCGTCGACCCGGGCCCGGGCGGGCCACTTCGCGCTGATCACACTCGTGTCGACCGCGGTGTTCTACCAGGTCTACGTCCAGGGGGCCGTGTCGCCGGCGATCATCGCCGACTTCTCGATCTCGCTGCGCACGTTCGTGCTCGTCTCGATCGTCGGCAACGCGGTGGGGGCGCTCGCCGCGTGGGCGAGCGGGCTCGCCGACCGGTTCGGCCGGGTCAACCTGGTCCTGGCCGGCGCGGCCAGCGCAGCGGTGCTCACCGGTCTCGTGCTGCCCTCGACGACCTCGCCGACGGCGTACACGGCCGTCTACGCCCTGCTCTCCCTGGTCGGGGGCGTGGCGATCGTCGCGACCTCGGCGCTCGTGCGCGACTTCTCCCCGCAACTCGGCCGGGCCACCGCGATGGGCCTGTGGGCGGTCGGCCCCTCGCTCGGCAACCTGGTGGTCAGCGTGATCACGCGGCGGATGCTGCCGGGCCACCCCGACTGGCAGTACCACTACCACGTGGCCGGGGCGATCGGAGCCGCCGTCTTCGTGCTCGCCTTCGTGTTCCTGCGCGAACTCTCCCCCGCGCTGCGCGAGCAGGTCATGGTGAGCGCGCGCGAGCGGGCGCTGGTCGAGCACCGGGCGCGGCAGCGCGCCGGCGAGACCCCGGCCGGCGCCGGGACGCTGGGCTCGATGTGGCGACCCGTCATCGTGATCCCCGCACTCGGCATCGCCCTGTTCCTGATGTTCTACGTCACGCGGGTGGGCTTCTTCGTCCTCTACTTCGTGGCGAACTTCGGCTACACGCCGGCTGAGGCCAACGGCCTGGCCACCTGGTACTGGGTGGCCAACGTGGCAGCGCTCGTCGGTGCCGGCGTCCTCTCCGACCGCCTCGGCGTGCGCAAGCCGGTGATGCTCGTGGGTTCGCTGGCCTCGGTCGTGGCCCTGGCCGTCTTCGCCCAGCGCGCCACCTCCACCGACACCTCCTACACCACCTTCGTGGTGCTGCTGGTGGCGCTGGCCGTGGCCGGCGGCATGACCTCGAGCACGTGGCTGGCCGCGTTCACCGAGACGGTGGAGCGCATCGACCCGACCGCCACCGCCCGGGGCCTCGCCGTCTACGGCAGCGTGGTGCGCGGGTTCGTGGTGATCACGCTGATCGGTTTCATGAGCACGGTCACCGCGGCCGGCGTCCTGGTGGACCAGGGCGCGAAGGTGGGCGCCCTCAGCACCACCTACGCGAGCGAGCTGAAGACCCTCGCGGTGGTCAAGCCCGCCACCATGCAGCGCCTCAGGGAGGCCCCGGAGAGCCGGGCGGCCCGCCTCGCGGCGATGCGCGAGCTCCGTGCGGCCGGCGTCCCCGGCACGCGCGCGGACCGGCGCGACGCCGTGCTGGCGGCCGCGAAGGTGCCGCCGGCGGACCTGGAGTACCTCGCCCGCAACGGCCCCCCGGTGCAGGACGCCGCGAAGCGCGGGCCCGGCGAGTGGCAGCGCTGGTGGTGGATCTGCCTGATCGGGCAGCTGCTCGTCGTCCCGCTCTCGTGGCGGTTGCACGGTCGCTGGAGCATCAGGGCCGCCCGTGAGGACGCCGCCGCGCACCAGCGCCTCGTGGACGACGAGCTCCGGGCCCTGCTCGCCGCCGACGACCCCGGCGCGGGCCGCGGGACCGACCCCGATCGCGCGCCGGAGGCCACACCGGCCTGAGCCCGGCCCGTCCCCGGGTCCGGCCTCGGAATGGTCGGCCGCGGCCCGACGTTGGACCGACCGAAGAACGATCCCCGCCGCCGCGGCGAGGTGGCACCGACCTGACAGGAGCATCATGTCCACCGCTCAGTTCACGATGTACTCGACCCCCTGGTGCGGCTACTGCCACCGCTTGAAGAGCCAGCTGGACCGCGAAGGCATCGCCTACGAGGTGGTCGACATCGAGCAGCAGCCGGAGGCCGCCGCCATCGTCGAGTCGGCCAACAACGGCAACCAGACCGTTCCGACCCTTGTCTACAGCGACGGCACCGCCCAGACCAACCCGAGCCTGAAGCAGGTCAAGGAGAAGCTCGCCGCCCTGGCCTGACCGGGAGCCGGTCGGGCGCCGGTCAGCCGCGGGGTCAGTCGATCAGCCCCTCCGCACGCAGCCACCGATCGGTGCGCGCCATCCCCTCGGCCAGGTCGACCTGCGGGTCGTAGCCCAGCACGCGGCGGGCCTTGTCGATCGAGTAGGTGCCGGTGCGCAGGAAGTAGCGCACGGCGGTGGGGTTGGCCTCGGTCTCGCCGCCGACCACCCGCGCCGCGCGGTCGGCCGCCGTGGCGAGAGCGAGGGCGACCGGGGTCGGCACGCACAGCGGCCCCCGCTGGCCCAGCATCCGGCTGTAGTGACCAAAGAACTCGCGGTTGGTCACGCCGACTCCCCCGCTGAGTGTGAAGACCTGTCCGGCAGCGGCGGGGTGCGCGGCCGCGAGACGTAGCCCCTCCACGAGGTCGTCGACGAAGACGGGGCTGAAGATCCCGCGTCCACCGGCCGGCAGCACGAACTGTCGCGCCTTCATCATCTGCACCGGCAGCACGGTCCACGGTCGCGAACCCGGTCCGTAGACGTCGCCGGGGCGCACGACGACGACCTCGATCTCGCCTGCCGCGTGCGCCTGCAGGGCGGCCTGCTCGGCGGCGATGCGCGTGTCGACGTAGGGGTTGCCGTCGGGTCGCAGCGGGTGGTCCTCCGTGACGCCGTCCGGGAAGCCGAGGTCGGAGAAGGCGCGCACGGACGACACGTAGACGACCCGTCGCGCTCCCGCCGCGATCGCGGCGTCCAGGACGCGTCGGGTGCCGAGGGTGTTGACCCGCCAGGCCTCCGCGAGGGTCGGCACGTTCGACACCAGCGCCGCCGTGTGGACGACGACCGCCCCCGGTGCGATGGAGGACCGCCAACCCTCCGGCTCGGTGATGTCGCCGGCCACCACCCTCGACGACGGATCGGGGGCGATGTCGACGCCCGCGACCGTCGTCCCGTGGGAGCCGAGGTGCTGGGCCAGCGTGCGGCCGATGAATCCGCGGGCACCGGTGATGAAGACGTCGTCGATGTGCGCCGGGGCGAGCTGCGCCGACGGCGTGTCCGCGGCGCTCACCGCTGCGGGCGGATGGTGCCGTAGGAGATGCCCCCGTGGCGGAAGGTCGGCACGACCGGCCAGAAGCGCTTCCAGTCCACCAGCTCGGTGGAGGGCAGGATCTGCAGCCATCGCGGGTCGCGGGTGCTGCGGTCGGCCAGCGTCTTCTCCTTCACCATCGAGTCGTACTGGTCGAGGGAGTCCTCCAGGGTGTTGGCGTTCGGCACGATCTCGCGGCCGAGCGCCTCGTGGTAGCGGCGCACGCCCGGGATGCGCGAGAGCTCGGGCTGCCAGTTGTCGAGCGCCACGCCGTTCTCCGACGACACCCACACGCCGTCGGGGGTGTTGATCACGAGCGAGTGGTTGCCGTCGGTGTGGCCCGGCGTCCACAGCAGGGCGATGCCTGGGCCGAGCTCGATGTCGGTGTCGAAGGTGACGAACCGGTCAGGGTCGACGCCGTCGAGGCCCTCCTCGACGTACCAGGCCCACTGCATCGGGTGCATCGACTCCAGGGTCGCGAGCTCGCGGCGGTGCACGAGCATGCGGGCGTCGCCGAACAGCGGCGGGCGGGGAGCGCTCTCGCCCTCGATCACCGCCGAGGACCCGAGGATCATCCGGGGGTCCTGCACGTGGAGGTGGTCGAAGGTGCAGAAGTCGACGTCCTCGGGGCGCAGCCCGACGACGTCGAGGACGTCGGAGGGCTCGTTGTAGTAGCGCACCGCGAACCGCTCGAGCAGCCCGCCGCCCGGCACCTTCTCGACCAGGCGCTGCAGGTTGCTGTAGAAGGGCGCGCGCGCCGAGCCGTCCGGCACCGTCGGCTCGAAGACCAGCGTGCGCGGGCGAGCGTCGAAGTCGTCGTACTGCACCACGATCATCCGGTTGACCATCGAGATCAGGGGCAGCGTCGGCACCGCCACGGCGTCGTGGAAGGCGTACTTCACCGGGTAGGGCGCGGCCGCGATGTCGACCGAGCGCACCGCGGTGACCTGTCCCTGCTCCTTGAAGCGCACCTTGTAGGCGGCGGCCGCCTCGCGCACCGCCCGCAACCGCTCGCCGCGCGGCCACACCTCGTGGACGCCGGCGAACTCGGGGATGCTCCGCGCCCCGATGGCGGCCAGCGCAGCATCGGGGTCGGTGGTCGTCGGGGCGGCCGGAGCGGTGTCCTGGGAGGTGGTCGGTTCGGTGGTCTCGGTGGTCATCTCGCGCCTCCGCGTCGTCGCTGTGGTGCCGGGCCGTCCTCCGGCCCTCCCCCGACGGTAGGTGGGATCCGTCGTCCAGGAATTGATCGAGGGCGACAATATGGCCATGGTCACCACGATCCGCGCCGCCAGCCTGGACGGCTTCGTCGACCTGGCCCGCGAGGTCGGCGGGGACCCCCGCGCACTGCTCCGGCGCCACGGGATCGAGCCGGGCGACCTGCGCGACCCCGAGACCCTCCTCTCGCACACCGCCCACGACGCGATGCTCGACGAAGCGGCCGAGGAGTGGTCGTGCCCGGACCTCGGACTGCGCCTGGCCGAACGCCAGGACCTGTCGATCCTCGGTCCGCTGGCCGTGGCCGTGGAGGCCTGCGGCAGCGGCACCGACGCGGTCGCGATCGCGGCGCGTTACCTCTTCGCCCACGCACCCGCCCTCACCGTCGCCGTGGACGACGACCCGCTCGGTCGCCGCGGGGTCGTCGCGCTCACCTACGCCAAGGATCCGCGGCTCTCGCCGTACTCGGCGCAGGGCATCGAGCACGGACTCGGTGTCTTCTTCCGCGTCGCCCGCACCCTCGTCGGGCTCGGACCGTCGCTGCGCTCGGTGCACGTGCCCCATCGCCCGCTGTCACCGCTGAGGCGCTACACCGACTACTTCGGTGCCGACGTGCGCTTCGGTGCGCCCACGGCGGCGTTGTGCGTCCAACGGCACCTGCTCGAGCAATCGCTCGCGGCCGGCGACCCGCAGGTGCGCGAACGCGCGGTGCGCCACCTCGCCGAGCGCTACGGATCGGGCGCGACCGGCGTCCGCGACCGGGTGCGGGTGGCGGTGGCCGCAGCCCTGGCGGCGGGAGCGCCCACCCTCGAGGGGGTCGCCCGACTGCTCGCGCTGCATCCGCGCACGCTGCAGCGTCGCCTCGCGGGCGAGGGCACGACCTACGCGCAGGTGCTGGACGACGTCCGACGCGAGGTCGTCGTCCGGCACCTGCGCGACTCGCGCCTGCCGGTGGGGCAGGTGGCCGCGCTGGCCGGCTTCAGCGAGCAGGCCGCCCTCAACCACGCCGTGCAGCGCTGGTTCGGCACCACTCCGCGGCGCCTGCGCAGCTCGGCGGACCCCGTCACCAGCTTCCGGGGAGAGGCCCTCCGAACCAGAGTTCGATCAGCGAGCGACTGATCGACACGCCCCCGGGCAGCACGAGCTCCCCCGACTCCGCGCCGCGGCGCAGGTCCTCGCGGGTGAACCAGCCGGCGTCCTCCACGTCGTCGTCCTCGAGCACGACCCGCTCGCTGATCGCGCGACCGTGGAAGCCCACCATGAGACTGGCGGGCAGCGGCCAGGGCTGGTTGCCGACGTAGGTGACCTCGCCGACGACGACCCCGGTCTCCTCGGCGACCTCGCGGCGCACGGCGTCCTCCAGAGTCTCGCCGGGCTCGCAGAATCCGGCGAGCGTCGAGTAGCGGCCGGCGGGCCACGACGGGTGGCGCCCGAGCAGGCAGCGCTCCTCGGGCGAGCCGGGCTCACCCGCCGCGATGAGCATGATGACCGCCGGGTCGGAGCGCGGGAACTGGGGCTTGCCGCAGTCGCGACACACGAGCTCATGGCCCGCCGCCCGCGGTTCGAGCGATCCCCCGCACCGGGGGCAGTGGCGATGAGCGGCGTGCCACTCGGCCAGGCCCATCGCGTGGAACACCAGCGGCGCCTCCCGGGCGAGGTCGTCGGTGAAGCTCGGGAGCAGCCCGCGCAGCGGCACCCAGCGGTCGGGCTCGCTGCGGCCCAGCTCGGAGCCCACGATCACCGCCCACCAGGTCACGCCGTCGCGATCGCCGAGCAGCACGCGGACGCCGTCCGGCGCCTGCGCCGTGGGCAGCCACTCGATGCCGCCCTCCACCGGACGGATCCGGGTCCCGGAGACGACCAGCACCCGACTCGTCGGATCGTCCCACCGCTCGGCCAGCCAGGCGTCGTCGGTGCGCAGCAGGCCGCGCCGATCGTGAGGGTCGGCGACCAGCGCCAGGTGCGGAAGCGTCACGGCGCCGAGGCTAGCGGAGCATCCCCTCGATGCCCGGGCGGTCGAGCAGGCCCTCAGGCTCGACGAGACTGCCCGAACGCACGTAGTAGAACGCCGCACGCACCTGCTGCAGCGGCACGCCGGTGAGCTCGGCCCAGGCGAGGCGGTAGATCGAGAGCTGCAGCGGGTCGGCGTTCTGGCGCGCACTCGTCTTCCAGTCGACGACCAGGAACCGCGCCTCCGACCCGGCCGGCTCCTCGTAGACCGCGTCGATGCGTCCGCGCACCACCTGCCCGGCGCCGCCCGGGCGCTGGAGCACCAGCGCGAACGGCGCCTCGACGGCGGCGGGCACCCGCGAGGCGAACGCACCGTTCTCGAAGGAGGCGATGAGCTCCTTGAGCTCGACCTCGTCGGCGACGTCCGACAGTCCGAGATCCGCGCGTCCGTCGAGCTCGTCGGTGTCGAAGAGACCGAGCTGGCCGAAGCGCGACTCGACCCAGGCGTGGAAGCGGGTGCCGAAGCGGGCGGCCGGGGCCGGTGGCCGCGGCATCGGCCGCACCGTCTCGCGGGCGAACGCCTCGGGGTCGTCGCGCAGCCGCGCCAGTGCCGTCGCCGAGAGCGACGCGGGCAGCGGGACGACGATCTCACCCGCCCGATCCGCGTGGAGCTCGTCGAGCAGGCGCTCGATCTCGGCGTCCCACTGCTCGACGCGGGCAGCCTCGACGAGGTCGTACTCGGGCTCGGGCGCAGCGTGGTCGACCGCCCTCACGGCATCCGCCGCGGCGACCCGCCGCTCGGCCTCGGTGCCGGCACCGTCGCGGGGCCAGGGGCTCACGAGGTCGTCGGTGGCAGCAGGGTTCGTCTCGTCGGAGCCCGGCTTGTCGCGCCAGGTGTGCTCGACCCCCCAGTCGAGCAGGAGGTCGCGGACGACCTGCTGGAAGGGCGAGGGGCCGAAGCAGCGAGCCCGCTGACCCCACAGGAAGGACGACACGACCAGCCGGTGCGCGGCTCGGGTGAAGGCCACGTAGCCGAGGCGCAGCTCCTCCTCGGCCTCGTGCGCCTTCGTGTCGGCGCGGTAGGCGTCGAGCGCGGACTTGTCGTGCCCGCGCAGCTGCGGCAGGTCGTCGGCGTCGCCGCGCAGCATCGCCGGCAGGACGGCGGGGCTCGAGGTCCACAGGGAGCGGCCGCGGTTGCTCGGGAAGCGGGTCTCGCCGACCCCGACGCAGAACACGACCGGCCACTCGAGCCCCTTGGAGCGGTGCACGGTGAGCAGCTTCACCGAGTCGGCCTCCGACGGGGTGGCGACCTCGAGACCGTTGCCGGCCTCGTCCTCGGCCGTCAGCCAGGCCACGAGCGCGGCGAGGGTGACCTCGCCGTCGACGGCCGGGAAGTCGGCCACGGCCCGCACGAAGAGGTCGAGGTTGTCGCGTCGCGCCGCGGCCGCCGGACTGGTGGAGGAGGCCAGCTCGACGTCGACGCCGGTGACCTCCACGATGCGGCGCACCAGGTCCAGCAAGGGCTCACCGAGCGCCGCTCGCAGGACCCGGAGCTCCTCGCGCAGCAGCGCGAACCGCTCGAGCGCCTCGGGCGAGTACGGCGCCGACCCGGGATCGGCCAGGGCGTCGTCCAGGCAGGGGATCTCGGCGGGATCGATGCCGTCGGCGATCGCGACGAGCTGCTCGGCGACGCCGGGCGCCTGCTCGGGGGTCGCCCGACCACGTCCGCCGGCGAGCTCCTGCGCCCGATCGCCCAGCAGCTTCAGGTCCCGGGGTCCGATCGCCCAGCGCGGGCCCGCGAGCAGGGTCAGCAGTGCGGCGTTGTCGGTGACGTCGTGCACCAGCCGCAGCGTCGCGACGACGAGCGCGATCTCGGGCAGCCGCACGAGGCCGGCCAGCCCCACGATCTCCACCGGCACGCCGGCGGTGGAGAGGGCGTCGAAGACGAGCTCGGCGTGGGCGTTGTCGCGGCTCAGCACGGCCATGTCGCGCCACGCCGCACCCCGGTCGTGGGTGGCCCGCACCTCGGCGGTGAGCCAGGTCAGCTCGTCGGCCTGGGTCTCGAACACCTCCACGCCCACCTCGCCGGGATCGGACCGGCCGGGGACCAGGCCGGCCACCTTGCCGGCGTACTTCTCCTGCAGCGGCGCTGCGAGGCGGTTGGCCACGGTGAGGATGCGCTCGTCGGAGCGTCGGTTGATGGTGAGGGGCAGCACCGGCACCGCCCCCTCCCGCGACGCGAAGACCTCGGGGAAGTTGAGGATGTTCGACACCGACGCACCGCGCCACCCGTAGATCGCCTGGTTCGGGTCGCCCACCGCCATCACCGGGTGCCCGTCGCCGAAGAGCCGCGAGAGCATGATCGCCTGCGCGACCGAGGTGTCCTGGTACTCGTCGAGCAGGACCACCTTGAATCGCGCTCGCTCGGCGGCGCCGACATCGGGCTGCTCGGTGACCAGCCGTGCGCCGAGGGCGATCTGGTCGCTGAAGTCCATCAGGCCGAGGTCGGACTTCAGGCGCCGGTAGGCGCGCACGAGCCCGAGCAGTTCGGCACGACGGTCGATCGCGTCGATCGCCTTCTCGATGGCCTCGCGGTAGGTCTTGCGGTTCTTCTCGGCGATCTCGGCCTGCAGGGCCCGCTCGAAGTGGTCGCGCTCGCCCGCGTCGACGGCGAGCACGTCGTCGGGCCCGCAGAGGTGCTCGCTCATCTGGGAGTCCATCGAGAGCAGCGCCTGGATGACGGTGGCCGGGTGATCGGAGAGCTTGGCGATCGGACCGGTGTAGCGCTCCACCGCCCGGGCGCCGAGCTGGTAGCGGGCGGCGTCGGTGATGACGCGGGTGTCGGGCTCGTGACCGATCCGCAGCCCGTGATCGGTGAGCAGGCCCGCCGCGTAGGCGTTGTAGGTGGCGACCGTGGGCTCGAGGGGCTCGTCGTCGGGGTCCGTGCCGCCGGGGCCGTCGGCGGTGGCTGCTCGAGGATCGAGCGCCCCGGCCCGGGTGAGGGCCTCGCGCACCCGTGAGCGCAACTCGGCCGCAGCCTTGCTGGTGAAGGTGAGACCCAGGATCTCCTCGGGGCGGACCTGCCCGGTGAGCACCAGGTAGACGACCCGCGCGGCCATCAGCGTGGTCTTGCCGGAGCCGGCTCCGGCGATCACCACCGCGGGAGCGAGCGGCGCCGTGATGGCCGCCCACTGCTCCTCGCTCGGCGGGAACTCCGCCGCCATCGCCCGCTGGAGGTCCTGCGGGGTGCGCAGCTCGCGCCCCACCACCGTCGACGTGCCGTCCGTGGTCACGACTCCACCACCGATCCGGGGCTGCGCACCGGGCACAGCGTGATGAACGAGCAGCTGCGGCAGTGATCGCCGCCCATCGCGGGGAAGTCCTCCTCGCGCAGCATCCGGGCGGTGGCGGCGATGCGCTCGCGCAGGGCCACGCGCTCCGGGGTGATCTCGGTGTGCTGGTCCTGCGGCTGGACCGTCGCGCTCGCGGACCCGTCCTCCAGTCCGAGCTGCACGAGCTCCGCACCGGCCGGCCGCAGGCCCACGAGGTCGTCGTCAGGGCGGTCGAGCGCACCTGCCTCGACCGCGAACTGGTAGAGGGCGAGCTGGGTGTGCCCCTTGACCGCCGGCCCGCTGGGCTTGGAGCGCCCCGTCTTGAGGTCGACGATCACGACCTGGCCCGCGCCGTCGAGCTCGACGCGGTCGGCGTAGCCGGTGAGACGCACCGGTGTGCCGTCGTCCATGGGGACGACGGCCGAGAACCGGGCCTCGGTGGCCAGCAACCGGCGTGGGTTCTGCCCGTGCCAGTGCAGGAAGCGCTCGAGGGCGTTGCGCACGCGCTCGTGCTCGCGCTGCTTCGACCACGGTGTGCGGAAGTCGAGGCGATCCCACACCGCGTCGACCTCGGCCATGAGCAGGTCGACCGACGGCTCGAGGCTGCCGTCGGCCACGCGTTCGGCCAGGGCGTGGACGATCTGGCCGACGTTGGCCGACTGATGGCTCTGCGTGACGCCGCCCGCCTCGCGCTCCAGGAACCACGCGGCGGGGCAGGTCGCGATCGCGTCGAGGGTGCTCGCCGACACCGCGACGGGCAGGTCGGCCTCGCGCACCGGCTGCTCGGAGCGGCTACGCGCCCGCGTGCCCCACCAGGTGGCGGGATCGGCCGCGGGCACGGCCGGGCGCTGCCCGACGGTCTCGGCGGCCAGCCGCGCCAGCCGGCGGGCGGCCGCCTCACGGAGCGCGGGCGACTCGTCGGGATCGGCCAGCGTGCGACGCAGCTCGGCGACGAGGCCGCTCATCGAGAGCGGGCGGCGCGGGCGGCCCACGTGGTGGGCGATCTGGTCGAGGGTCGGCACGAGATCGGCCAGGAAGCGGCTCGGCTGCTCGCCGTCGTCGTCGGGCGAGCGCACGGCGGTGACGACGAGGCGCTCGCGGGCCCGGGTGCAGGCGACGTAGAAGAGGCGTCGTTCCTCGGCGAGCAGCTCGCGGGTGGAGACCGCGGGCAGCAGCACGCCGGGACCGATGCGGTCGGCACCCAGCAGCGTGCTGCGGCGCCGCAGGTCGGGCCAGCCGCCGTCCTGCACGTGGGCGATCACGACCAGCCGCCACTCGAGGCCCTTGCTGCGGTGCGCGGTGAGCAGGCGCACGGCGGCTCCCCGGGCACCGCGATCGGCGAGGGTGTCGCCGGGGATCTCCTGCTGGACCAGGCTCTCCAGGAACGCGACGACACCGAGGTGCTCACGCTTCTCACCGGCACGCGCCGCGACGTCGAACAACGCGCACACGGCATCGAGGTCGCGGTGAGCGCGACGGGCCGCGGCGCCGCCGGCGTCGACGCTGCGGCGCAGGCGCTGCGGCCAGGAGGTGCCCGACCAGAGCGTCCAGAGCAGGGACTCGGCATCGGCATCGGCGAGGAGCTCGGCCCGGGCGCGCGCCAGCAGCGCGGACAGCGCCCGTGCACGCTCGACCTCCGTGGCGGAGGAGCCGGGGAGACCGTCGAGGAAGCCGGGCTCCACCACCGCGCGTCGCACAAGCGCCGCGGACGGCAGCGGGGTGTCGTGCTCGGCCTGGGCCCGATCCTTCTCGCGAGCCCGCAGCCGGCGCGCCAAGCGACGCACGTCGCCGGCGTCGAGCCCGCCGAGCGGACCGGTGAGCAGGGCGACCGCCCGCCCCGCGTCGACGTGGGCGACATCGTCGGGGTCGCTCACCTCCAGGTGGACGACGGCCCGCAGCGCCTCGAGGAGCGGGAGGACGGCGGGGTCGCGCACGAGCGGCACCTCGTCGGCGGCCACCTCCACCGGCACGCCGGCGGCCCCCAGAGCACGGCGCAGCGCCGGGATGCTGGCCCGGCCCGAGCGCACGAGCACGGCCATGTCGTCCCAGCCCACCCCCTGCTCGAGGTGGGCGCGACGCAGCAGGTCGGCCAGGTGCTCGGCCTCGGCGCGGTCGGTGTCGAAGGTGTGCACCTCCACCCGGCCGTCGCCGTGAGGTCCGGGCGCGGCGACCGGGCGCAGGAAGGCCTCGCGAGCGCCGGGCTCGATCGAGCCGGGCAGGCCGATGCGCCCCGCCACACGCTGCGCGGCGGTGAGCACCCGCAGCCCGAACCGGCGGGTGGTGCGCAGTGCCACCACGTCGGCCGGCGAGCCGTCGGCTCGGGGGAACGCGGTGGGGAACTCGAGGATGCCGCGCACGTCGGCGCCGCGGAAGCCGTAGATGGACTGGTGCGGGTCGCCGACCACGACGAGGTCGCGACCGTCGCCGGCGAGGGCGCGCAGCAGGGCCACCTGGCCGGGATCGGTGTCCTGGTACTCGTCGACGAACACGTGCCTCAGCTCGGAGCGCAACTCCTCGCGATGGGCCTGCGCCTCGATCGCGGCGCGGCGGATGAGGTCGGAGTAGTCGGTGGCCCCGAGGTTGTCGAGGGAGGTGAGGTACTGCTCGAGGAAGAGGCCCGCGGCGACGAACTCCTCGACCCCCTCGGCGCGGCCCAGGGCCACGAGGTCGTGACCGTCGAGACCCTTCTCGCGGGCGCGCCCCAGCACGGCGTGCACCTCCTTCGCGAAACCCCGGGTGCCGAGCGCGCGGCCGAAGCGCTCGGGCCACCGCACCGACTCGGGATGGTCGGTGAGCAGCTCGCGCAGGACGACGTCCTGCTCCGGCGCCGACAGCAGGCGCAGCGGGCCGTCGTAGAGGTCGGCGGGCGCGTAGCGGCGCACCAGGGCGTAGGCGAAGGAGTGGAAGGTGGCGCTGAGCGGCGCCGAGGTGGTGCGCCCCAGTCGGGCGCTCACCCGGTCGCGCAGCTGGTCGGCGGCCTTGCGCGAGAAGGTGAGCGTCAGGATCTGGTCGGGGCGCGCTCCGCGCTGCTCGACCCGCTCGACGATGGCCTCGACCAGCGTGGTGGTCTTGCCCGTGCCGGGACCGGCGAGCACCAGGAGCGGACCGCCCGGGTGGTCGACGACACGGCGCTGGTCGTCGTCGAGCGCGGGCACGGCGGCAGCGGCTGGAGCCGGCGCGAAGCGGTAGGCGGGGCCGCGCGCGCCACCGGCCGGGCCCGCACCCGGGCCGGGCGCCGCAGCGCCGTTCCTGCCATCGTCCGATCCGAAGCCGTCCACGGACGAAGCCAATCACGCACCCCCGACACAAGTCCGCGCCACCGGGGCCCCTCGCCCGCGCTGCTCGTCCATCCGGCCCGCCACGACCCTCGTCCGAGGCCGTCGGCGCGGGCCGCTAGCGTCGCCGCGTGCCCGTCGACCTCATCCGCGCGCAGGCGGCGAGCGCCGCGTGGACCTACACGCCCGAGGGGGCGCGCGAGGTCAGCACGCCCGAGTACCGGCTCGTCGGCCATCCCTCCTGGTCGGGCGGAGGCGTCGAGCTGCAGTGGCTGGGGCCGCTGCGACGCACGGTGCGGCAGGTCGTCGACGAAGTGCGGGAGATCGCGCTCGGCATGGGCGTGGAGCACCTCACCTGGTGCGTGCGTCCCGGTCACCCGGACGAGTTCGAGCGCGAGGTACTGCTGCGCGGCGGCACGCTCGTCGACGAGGCGCAGGTGCTCGCCGCGTCCGTGGACGACGCCCTCCCCCGCCTCGACGCGCCCCACGACGTCGTGGTCACCACGGTCGAGGACCTCGCCGACCTCCGGGCAGCCACCGACGTCGCCGCCGCCGCGTTCGGCACCGCGCCGCTCGACGACGACGACCTGCGCGAGCAGCTGCGCGCCGACACCGAGATGCCCGAGGCCGCCTGGTTCCTCGCACGCCTCCTGCCCGAGGGCCGACCGGTCGGCGCGGCCGGTGCCACGCTCGATGCCGGCGTCGTGCGACTGTGGGGCGGCAGCGTGCACCCCGAGGTGCGGGGCCGGGGCGTCTACCGCGCGCTCCTGGCCGCCCGGTTGCACCGCGCGCGCCTCGAGGACGCCGACCTCGCCCTCGCCAAGGGCCATCTCGCGCCGAGCGCGCCGATCCTGCGCCGCTGCGGGTTCGTCGACGTCGGCGTGGAGCGCGAGTACCTGCTCCCGCTGCGCTGACGCGCGGTGGCTCCTCCGCCTGCGCGCTCCGGCGGCTCGCCGGAGCAGCAGGCTCAGGCGAGCTCGAAGTCGGCGAAGTCGAAGCCGGGGCTCACCAGGCAGCTCACCAGGGCGTCGTCCTCGGCGGGCAGCGTGCGCTGCCACACGTGGGCCGGCACGAGGGCCTGCGGGAGGTCCTCACCCACCACGAGCACCTCCCCCGCCTCCGGCACCCTGCCGTCGCCGCCGAGCTGCAGGTGCACCTCGCCGCGGTGGGCGAGCCACAGCTCGCTGGAACGGACCCGGTGCCACGCGGAGTGCTCCCCCGCCGGCAGCAGGAAGTAGATGAGGGTGGACGCCGGTCGCACCCTCCCGTCGGGCAGCGTCACCTGCTCGGGCGCGGCCCACGTCTGGCGGTACCAGCCGCCCTCGGGATGGGGCTGCAGGTCCAGGACGTCGGCGAGCGCGGGGCGATCGTTGTCGGGCACGGGCAGCAGTGTGCCCGGCGAAGGCCCTGGGTAGGGCTACTCACGCACGTTGAGCCGTCTCGCCCTGCTGTCGCCCTCGAGGATGCGAGGCAATGGGGACATGCGCTACGCCGACCCGTCCCTGTGCCCCGACTGCCGAGCGTCCCTGGGCGCCGGCGTCGCCCGTTGCGCCGCCTGCGGCCTCGTCGTCCGGCACCCGTTGGCCGTCGAGCTCTTCGGCACCCTGCAGCGGGCCGACCACCAGCTCGAGCGCCTCCGGCGCCTGGCTCCCACCGCGCCGACGACGTCGGCCGCATCTCCCCAGCCCGCCCCCGGCGTCACCCCGCCGACCCTCGACCCGCGGGCGGTCGGCACCCGGGCCGCCTCGACCGCCCTGCCCCCGTTCCCCGGGCCGCGCGCCGCACCGCTCCCCTCCCCGGGGCCGGCCCCCGCCACTCGAACCACCAGCACCGGCGGCACCGGCCTGCGCGACCTCATGACGGTGCCGCGCCTGCTCCTCGGCCTGGGCGCCCTCTGCCTCCTCGTCGCCGCCGTGGTCTTCCTGGGCGTGTCCTGGTCACTCCTCGGCGTCGCGGGCCGCACCGGCGTCCTCGCCGCCCTCACCGCCGTCGCCGCGACGGCGACCGCCTGGGCCGCTCGCCGCGGTCTGCGCCTGGCCGCCGAGGCCTTCAGCGCGATCACCCTCGGCCTGCTCGCCCTCGACCTCGCGGGAGCCGGGGCGTCCGGCTGGCTCGGCACCGCGGACGACGGTGCACGAGCCGCGATCGCGGGCAGTGTCGTGCTGGCCGCGGCCACCGCCTGGACCCTCGTCGCCGCCCGCCGGCGCGTCCCGCTGCTCGCTCCCCAGGTGGCCGCCGCGCCGGCGCTGCTGGTCGCCTACCTCGGCGCGACGCAGATCGGCTCGGGGCACGGGTACTGGCCGGCCCACGCCACGGTGGGCGCGGCCGTGATCATCGCGCTGCTCGACCGGGCCGTCCGTCGACAGGCGCCGAGCCTCCTCGTCAGCGCCACCGCGGCGGTCGCCGGACTCGCCTGGACCGTCGCCACGATCGCGGGCATGGTGCAGGTCGTCCGCCTGCCCGACGTCGCGTCGCTGCTGTCGCTCACGCCCGGGGGCTGGCTGCTGCTCTCGGCCGCCTGGCTCCTGGCCCCCGGCCTGGTCCTGCGTGCGCCCGCCTACCTTCGTGCCGGGGCCGCTGCAGCCGGCTCTCTGCTCTCCCTGGTCGCCCTGCTCCCCGTGCTGGACGAGGGCGCCCAGCCGCTCGGCTGGACGGTGCTCGCCCTCACCGCCGCGTGGACGACGGCCGCCGCCACGACCCGGGGCGGCGCACGCCGCGTCGCGCTGGTGCCGGCCACCGCCGGCGCCCTGGTGCTCACCGGATCCGCGATCCTCAGCGCGGTCACCGTGCTCGGGCGCTGGACCGCGCTGCTCGACAGCGGCGGCGGCCTGCAGCGCACGCTCGCGGTGCGACTGCCGGTCGACGGCACCTTCGGCTCACCGCTCACCGACCCGCTCACCCTGCTGCCGAGCGCGGTGCTCGTCGGCGTCGTCGGCCTCCTGCACGCGGGGCTCGAGGGCCGCCGTCCCCAGCGGGCCGCAGCCCTGCGGGGTGCCGCCCTGGTCGTCGTCCTCGCGGTCGCGCTGACGCTCGGCTGCTACGCGGTGCCCCTCGCACTGCCGGTGGGCCTGGTGACACTGACGGCGCTCGCGTGCGCCGCTGCCACGCTCCGCGGATCGACGGCGACCGCTCCGGCCGCCCGGGCCGCCCTGGCCGCACTCGGTCTCGCCGTCCTCGCGGCCCTCGCCGCCTGGCCGAGCGCTCCCCTCGCCGCCCTCGCAGCCTCGGCGGGAGCTGCGGTCGCCGTGACGATCGCCGCCGCGCCGGGCGCTCGCCGGGTGCAGGAGCGCGCAACGGCGACCGTGGTCGCCGGCCTCCTCTCCGCGCCGCTGCTGGCGGCCGGCACCGCGGCGGCGCTGGTGGCCGGTGGAGCGGTCGACGCGTGGCTCGCCGTTCCGGTGCTGCTCGCGGTGTCGCTGCTCGCCCTCGCGATGCCGCGTGTCGAGGTCGAGGCGAGCGCTGCCGTGAGCGCCGCCGCGGTGCTCCCGCTGTCGCTCGCGGCAGCCACGGACGGCGCCGCGCTCACCGCGCTCTGGCTGGCCGTCGCCGGCGGAGCCCTGTGCGCCTCCTCGCTGCTGCACCACAGCCGTCGCACCCTGCTCGCCCCCGGCTGCGTGCTGCTGCTGGTGGCCGCGTGGGTGCGGCTGATCGACCTCCAGGTGCACGCCCCCGAGGCCTACACCCTCCCGATCGCGGCCGCACTGCTCGGACTCGGCCTGCGCCGCATGCGCACCACCGACATCGACTCGGTGCCGGCGCTGCTGCCCGGCCTGCTCCTCGCCACCGTGCCGACGCTGCTGTGGGTCTTCGCCGAGCCGCTGGCGCTGCGCGCAGCGGTGCTCGGTCTCGGCTGCGTCGCCCTGCTGGTGGCCGGTTCGACGCTGCGCTGGACCGCGCCCCTGGCGGTCGGGGGCACCGTGCTCGCGCTGCTCGCCCTGCGCGCCCTCGGTCCGTACGCCGGCAGCGTGCCGACGTGGGCCTGGCTCGCCGCCGCGGGCGCCGTGCTCACAGTGGTCGGAACCACCTGGGAGCAGCGGCTCGTCAACCTCCGGGAGGCCCGCGGAGTGCTGGAGCGCCTGCGCTGACGCACCGTCCGCCGGACACCTGCCGCCGAGTGCAGCGCCACCTGCTAGACATGCGGGCATGGCTACCACTGCACTCGGCGGCACTCCCGTCTCCACCGTCGGCGAGCTCCCCGCGGTCGGCGCCACGGCGCCCGACTTCGAGCTCCTCGGCTCCGACTTCAGCAACGTCACGCGACCCGACGGCTCCCGCGCGGTCCTCAACATCTTCCCGAGCGTCGACACCGGCATCTGCGCCGAGAGCGTGCGCAAGTTCAACGCCCTCGCCGGAAGCCTCGAGAACACCGTCGTCATCAACGTCTCGCACGACCTGCCGTTCGCCCAGGCCCGCTTCTGCGGCGCCGAGGGCATCGAGAACGTCACCTCGGCCTCGGCGTTCCGCTCGACCTTCGGCCAGGACTACGGCGTCACGCTCGTCGACGGCAAGTTCGAGGGCCTGCTGGCCCGCGCGGTCGTCGTCCTCGACGCCGACGGCAGCGTGCTGCACGTGCAGCTCGTTCCCGAGATCGGCCAGGAGCCCGACTACGACGCCGCGGTCGCCGCTCTCAGCTGACCCACGCTGCTCCGGCGGTCACCGCCGCCCACCGACCCCCGCGCCCCTCGGGCGCGGGGGTCGTCGCATCAGCGGCCGTGACGGCGCGTCAGTCGTCCGCGGCGGGATCCCAGAACGCGGCACGCAGGTCGGGGCGCCCGTCGGTGCGCCGCGGCGTGCCCTCGCGCCGGTAGGCGGACGCCGCCCGCTCACCGTGGCTGGGCGGCAGCGTGCCGTCGGCGCGCACGACGCGCCACCAGGGCACCGGGCCGCCGTGCTGGGCCAGCACCGAACCCACGCGCCGCGGACCGCCGCCGACGACGGCCGCGACGGCCCCGTAGGTGGTCACCCGCCCGGGCGGCACCGACTCCACGACCCTCAGCACGTGCTCGACGAGACGTTCGCGGCGCGCCCGGGCGTCGTCGTCAGGATCGGTCGGTGGTTCGCCGGCTCGCACACCGGCATCGTGCCGCACCGCACGCCACGACGGCACCCGGAGACGCCGAGAGCCCCGTCCGGTGCGGACGAGGCTCTCGGGTGCTCCCTCGGTGCGGTGTGACGTCAGGGGCTCCCGGTGACGGAACGCACGGTCCGTCACCGGGGCCAACGAGTCCCGCTGCCGGCGGGTTACGCGGGACGACGCCCGCGCCCGACCGGTCGAGCGATCAGTACGACGGCTGGCTGGGGTCGATCTGGTTGACCCAGGCCACCACGCCGCCGCCCACGTGCACGGCGTCGTCGTAGCCCGCGCCCTTGACGATGGCCAGGCACTCCGCCGAGCGCACACCGCTCTTGCAGTGCAGGATGACCTGCTTGCCGGAGTCGACCCCCGGCAGCTGGGCCAGGGCGTTGCCGTTGAGGAACTCGCCCTTGGGGATCAGCACGGCGCCGGGGATGTGGTTGATCTCGGCCTCGGCGGGCTCGCGGACGTCGACGAGGACGAAGTCGCGGCTGCCCTCCTCGCGCTCCTTGAGCAGGTGCTCGAGCTGGCCCACCGAGATGGTGGCGTCGGCCGCCGCGTCGGCGGCCTCCTCGGAGATGGCACCGCAGAAGGTGTCGTAGTCGATGAGCCCGGTCACCGTCGGGTTGTCGCCGCACAGGGCGCAGTTGGGGTCCTTGCGGACCTTGAGCTTGCGCCACTCCAGCTCGAGGGCGTCGTAGATGACGAGCTTGCCGATGGCGGGCTCGCCGGCACCGACGAGCAGCTTGATGGCCTCGTTGACCTGGATCGAGCCGATCGAGGCGCACAGCACACCGAGGACGCCGCCCTCGGCGCACGAGGGCACCATGCCCGGCGGCGGGGGCTCGGGGTAGAGGCAGCGGTAGCACGGCGCGCCCTCGACGAGCGTGGGTGCGAACACCGAGGCCTGGCCGTCGAAGCGGTAGATCGAGCCCCACACGTACGGGATGCCGAGGAAGTACGCGGCGTCGTTGACCATGTAGCGGGTGGCGAAGTTGTCGGTGCCGTCGACGATGAGGTCGTAGCCCTTGAAGATCTCGAGCACGTTGTCGTTGTCGAGGCGCTCGTTGTGCACGATCACGTTGACGAGCGGGTTGATCTCGGCGATGGAGTCCTTGGCCGAGTCCGCCTTCGGCCGTCCGACGTCGCTCTGGCCGTGGATGACCTGGCGCTGCAGGTTGGACTCGTCGACCTCGTCGAACTCCGCGATGCCGAGGGTGCCCACACCCGCGGCGGCGAGGTAGAGCAGGGCGGGGCTGCCGAGGCCGCCCGCACCGATGACGAGCACCTTGGCGTTCTTGAGGCGCTTCTGCCCGTCCATGGCGACGTCCGGGATGATGAGGTGGCGGCTGTAGCGGCGGACCTCGTCGATGGTCAGCTCGGCTGCCGGCTCGACGAGCGGCGGAATGCTCACGTCGGATCTGCTCCCTCGGAAGATGTGGAGCCCGGCGGGTGGACCGGGCGGTGCGGTTGCGGTGGGACGGTCGCGGTGCCGATGGGCGTCGGAGGCGTCCCGCCGCCTAGCGCAACGTGGCCTCGGCCCGCGGTGTTCCCGCGCCCCCATCGTGGACGCCGAGCGCCACCCGCCTGCGCGACGTCCCGTCATCCGGACCGCCCGGTCCGAGCGTGCCACCACGCCGCACCCGAGGGCTACCAGCGAGTAGGGTGCTGCCGTGGTGACCGAGCAGTTCGATCTCGACGAGTCGCGCCGACGCGGCGTCCGTCTCCCCCGGCGCGAGCGGCGCGCCCAGCTGCTGGCGGCCGCTCTGGAGGTCTTCGTCGCCCAGGGTTACCACGCCGCGGCGATGGACGACATCGCCGAGCGTGCGGGCGTCTCCAAGCCGGTGCTCTACCAGCACTTCCCCGGCAAGCTCGAGCTCTACCTGGCGATCCTCGACAGCGCCTGCGACGCGATCATCGCCAACTGCCGCAGCGCGCTGGAGTCCACCGACGACAACAAGCAGCGTGTGGCGGCGGCGATCGACGCCTTCTACAACTACGTCGGTCACGACGCCGGCGCCTTCCGGCTGGTGTTCGAGAGCGACCTCACCAACGAGCCGGCCGTGCGCGGGCACGTCGAGCGGGTCACCACCGAGTGCGCCGACATGATCGCCGCGGTCATCCGCGACGACACCGGCCTGCCCACCGCGGCGGCCCGGCTCCTCGCCGTCTCGCTGGTCGGCATGGCCCAGGTCAGCGCTCGCTTCTGGCTCACCGACACCGACGGCGACATGGCCGGCCTCAGCCGCGACCAGGCCACCGCCCTGGTCGCCGGCCTGGCGTGGCGCGGCATCCGCGGCTACCCGAAGACCGACGAGCAGCACGCCGCCGAGCAGCAGGACCCCCGCTGACCCTGCGGCCCGCGGTCGGCCTCCCGCACGGTGCGCACCGTGCGCACCGGGCGCCGCACGCGGTTGACACCGCACCACTAGGCTGAGGAGCAGGTCGGCCGCCCAGGCCGGCGTGCAGCGAGACGAGGGAGCAGAACATGTCCGTCGAGGTCAAGATCGGTGTGCAGAACACCGCGCGCGAGCTGGTGATCGAGACCGAGGAGACCAACGAGTCGGTCGCCGCGCAGATCAAGGACGCGCTCGGCGCCGCCGACGGCGTGCTGACCCTCACCGACACCAAGGGCAAGGTCACGATCGTCCCGATCGCCAAGCTCGCCTACGTCGAGATCGGCCGCAGCACCGCGGGGCAGGTCGGCTTCCGCTCCTGACACCCGTGCTGTGCCGGCGGGGGGCCCCGCCGGCGCACCGGCATCGGCGACTTCGTCCGGCCGGTGTCGGCGCGACGGCCTAGACTGGTGGCTGTGAGCAGGCAGCGGATCTACGAGTACGCCCGGCTGTGGGTGCCGATGTACGACGCTGCCACGCTCGCCGTCACCCGCCCGCTCTACCTCGTAGAGGCCGCCGACGGCTTCGAGGGTTTCGTGGCGGAGAAGAACACGACCCTCATGGGCGTCCTCGACGAGCTCGGGCGCCAGGGGTGGCGGATCGACACCAACCCGGCCCGGGCCACGGTGCACAGCCCCGAGCTGCAGATGCTGATCGACGCCACGCTCGACGAGGCCGATCACGCGATCGCCCCCGAGGAGCTCGCCGACCTCGTCGGCACGTCGGGTGATCCGGCCGGCGCGATCACCGAGTTCGACGTCTACGGCATGCGTCGACGCCGCGCCGGCTGATCGGTCTCGCGCCGAGCCGTCCCTCCGGCTCAGGCGGGCGGGGCGAGGAGGTCGCCCTGCTCCTCGATGCGTGCGAGCACCGCCGCAGGCGCGAGCTGCTCGAGCGCCAGCGGATCCTCGGCGCCGTCGGCGACCTCGTCCCAGCTCAGCGGCGTGGCCACCTGCGGCCGGGAGGTGCCGCGCAGCGAGTAGGGGCTCACGGTCGTCTTCGATCCGGCGTTCTGCGACCAGTCGAGGAACACCTTGCCGCGTCGGCGCGCCTTGGTCATCGTCGCGGTGACGGCGTCGGGGTGGGCGCGCTGGAGCGTCTCGGCCACCTCGCGGGCGAGCTCGCTCGTCGCCTCCGCGTCCCACGGCTCGTCGAGGTTCACGTAGAGGTGCAGCCCCTTGCTGCCGCTCGTGACCGGCTGCGCCGCGAGGCCGCGCTCGGCCAGCTCGTCGCGCACGAGCAGGGCGACGGCGCAGCACTCGTGCAGCCCGGCCGGTTCACCGGGATCGAGGTCGATGACGACCCGGTCGGCACCGACGGGGCGGCCCTCGTCGTCCACGCGCCACTGGTGGACGTGGAGCTCGAGCGCCGCCAGGTTCGCGGCCCACATCAGGGTGGGCAGGTCGTCGATGAGCGGGAAGCGGAGGGTGTCGCCGTGGCGGCTCGGGCCGCGGCTGCCGGTGGTGGGCACCTCCGCGGTGCGCACCCACGACGGCGTGCCGGCGGGGGCGTTCTTCTCGAAGAAGCTCTCGCGGCCCACCCCGTGCGGCCAGCGCACCCGGGTGACCGGGCGACCGCGCAGGTGCGGCAGGAGCACCGGGGCGATCCGGGCGTAGTAGTCGAGCACCTCGCCCTTGGTGGTGCCGGTGGCCGGGTAGAGCACCTTGTCGAGGTTGGTCAGGCGCAGGGTGCGCCCCTCGACCTCGACGTCGATCCCGTCGGCCATCTCACCGATCCCCGGTGGCGAGGTCGGCGGGCGTCACGTCGGAGCGCACGCCCTGGAAGGACGGCTGGCGCAGGCGGCGGTAGCCGCGGCCGTGGGTGTCGACGTCGACGACGACGACCGGCTCGACCCAGGTGGTGCCGGTGGCGTCCTCGCGGGGCACGTCGTCGGCGAACGGGCTCTCGGCGCGGACGATCGGGGCGAGCAGATCGGCCAGCACCCGCGAGCGCTCGCCGCTGATGCCGCTGCCCACCCGGCCCCGGTAGGCGAGTCCGCCGTCGGTGACCTCGCCGACCAGCAGCGAGGCGAGCCGGTCGCGCGTGCCGACCTGCGGCCGCCAACCACCCACGACGTAGGTGCCGCGGTGGCGATGGGCCAGCTTGAGCCAGTGCGGACTCCGCTCGCCCGGACGGTAGACCGAGTCGCGCCGCTTGCTCACCACTCCCTCCAGCCCCTGGAGGCGGGTGGCCTCGAGCAGCATCGCGCCGTCGTCGTAGACCACCGGGACCTGCCAGCCGGTTGCGGCGAGGTCGAGGCTCTCGAGGATGCTGCGGCGCTGCTCGAGCGGCTCGCGGCACAGGTCGCGACCGCGCAGGCGCAGCACGTCGAAGACCATCAAGGTGGCGGGCACCTGCGCGGCGAGGCGGGCCACAAGCGCGGGACGACGCACGTGCATGCGATCGGCGAGCACCCGGAAGTCGGGCAGGCCGCGGTCGTTGAGGGCGATGATCTCGCCGTCGAGCACCGTCTCGCCAGCGGTCCCCCACCCGCTCGGCGCGGCGGTGAGCTCGGGCCAGGCGGCGGTGATCACGTTGCCGTTGCGGCTGGTGAGGCGCACGTCGTCCGCGGTGAGCGTGACGAGGGTGCGCAGACCGTCCCACTTCACCTCGTGCTGCCACTGCTCCCCCGACGGCACGCTGCGCGTCGGGCTGGCGAGCATGGGCAGGAGGGCGGGCACGGGGCCATCATGCCGCCCCGGACGCCGCCCGCGGCTCACCCACCGGGGTGAGGCCCGGCGTCGCGGAGGGGTCCGCCGCCGCGCCGTTGCGCGTAGGCTCCGCCCCATGCGTGCGATCTGGAAGGGCGCGGTCTCCTTCGGCCTCGTCAACGTGCCGGTCAAGCTCTATAGCGCGACCGAGAGCCACGACGTGTCGTTCCGCCAGGTCCACGTGACCGACGGCGGGCGGATCAAGTACCAGCGCGTGTGCTCCCTCGACGGCGAGGAGGTGCCCTACGCCGACATCGCCAAGGGCTACGAGACCGAGGACGGCGAGATGGTGGTCCTCACCGACGAGGACATGGCGAACCTGCCCACCACCTCCTCGCGCGAGATCGCGGTGGAGAAGTTCGTGCCCGCCGACCAGATCGACCCCCTGCTGCTCGAGAAGGCCTACTACCTCGAGCCCGAGGGTGCCGGGGCCAAGCCGTACGCCCTGCTGCGCCAGGCTCTCAAGTCCTCGCAGCGCGTCGCCGTCGTGACGGTCGCGCTGCGCCAGCGCACCACCACCGCGGTGCTGCGGGTGCGCGAGACGCCGGCCGGCGAGGTGATCGTGCTCCAGACGATGATGTGGCCCGACGAGATCCGCACCCCGGACTTCTCCGTCGAGGTGGGCGAGGTCAAGGACGCCGAGGTGAAGATGGCCGAGATGCTCATCGAGACCCTGGCCGGCGACTTCGACGCCGAGGAGTTCAGTGACGACTACGCCGAGGCCGTCGAGGCGGTCGTGAAGGCCAAGATCGAGGGCGGCGAGGTGCAGCGCACCGAGACCTCGACCAGGACCGGCGGCGAGGTCGTCGACCTGCTGGCCGCGCTGCAGCGCTCGGTGGAGGCCGCCCGCACCGCCCGGGGCGAGGACGTCGGCGAGCCGGCGTCGTCCTCGAGCGGCGCGACGAAGAAGACGGCTGCCGCGAAGAAGCCCCCCGCGAAGAAGGCGGCGGCCAAGAAGACCGCAGCGAAGAAGACCACCGCCAAGAAGGCGGCCGCGAAGAAGACCCCAGCGAAGAAGGCTCCGGCGAAGAAGGCTCCGGCGCGCAAGGCCGGCTGAGCCTCAGGCGGCCGGCGCCTTCTGCTCGGCGCGGGCGATCAACGGCTTGATCGCATCGATGCTGCGCACACGCCCGCTGGTGACGCTGGTGTCCTTGTCGGCGAAGAGCGAGGTGGGCACACCGATCAGGCGCCCGCCGTCGTCGATGGCCATGCCGCCGGAGTTGCCGGGCGCGATGCGGGCGTCGGTGTCGAGCTCGGAGCGGGGCCCGAGGTCGGGGTCGTTGAGCACGGTGGAGACCACGCCGGTGGTGACCGTGATCGACTCCCCCGAGCCCGCCACCGCCGGGAACCCGAGCACGGTGACGTCGTCACCGGCCCGCAGCGCGGACGACGAGCCGATCGGCACCGTGGGCAGGTCGAGATCGCCGTCGAGGCGTCGTCCGTCGGCGCGGGCGTAGATCTTGATCACCGCGACGTCGAGGCGGCCGTCGGAGGCGACGACCCGCGCGCGGTAGGCCGGGGCGGCGTTGGTGTCGGTGAGGCCGTCGGTGAGAGAGACGAGCAGGTAGTCGGGATCGGCGAGGTCCTCGTCGCCGTACGCGTCGCCGAGACCGGAGGACTCGGGTGCGGCCACATGAGCGTTGGTCAGGATCAACCCGTCGCTGCGGATGATCGATCCTGATCCGTGGTAGGTGGTGGTCTGCGCCGGATCGCTGAGCAGCGTCGTCTCGGCGCTGATCTTGACCGTGGCGGCCTTGGCGGTGTCGAGCGCCTCCCGCGAGAGCCCGCGGGTCGGGCCGGGCTCGGCGTCGAAGCGGTCGATCCGATCCTGCTCGCCCCCGACGGCCAGGGCCACCGCGAGCAGCCCGCCGACCACCGCCAGCGCGGTGGCGACCCCACCGGCCCACAGCAGGCGGCGCTTGAGTCGGCCCCGGGCGAGACGCTGCTCCTCCTCCTGGGCCGAGAGCACCGGCACCAGCGTCACCACCGGGCCCGCCACCGGGTGCCCGAGGCGCAGCTCCGTGCGGGCGTCGAAGCGCAGTCGATCCACGCGGCGTCCGCCGGCGAAGGTCCCCTCGTCGCTGACGTTCGCATAGACCCAGGCTCCGGGCACCGCCTCGAGGCGCCCGTGCTGGCGGGAGGCCGCCGGATCGCTCACCACGACGTCGCTGTCGGCGAGTCGTCCGAGGGTCACGGTGGCGGGATGGTGGATGCGGTGCTCGCGACCGTCGACCACCACGAGCAGGTCGGGACCCGATCGTGCGGAGGCGCCTGCCGCCGCAACGGCCAGGGGCGATAGCGACAGCACCTGGGTCTCCTCGGCCGCCGGCTCCGGGTCGGGCGCGGCGGGCGCGGCGGGCTGGGCGGGCGGCACCAGCGTGAAGGCGGCTCCCGGTCCGACGGGGCCGCAGGTGACCTCCAGCGGCCGGTCGACGAGCACCTGCTCGATGCGTCGCCCGTCGACGAAGGTGCCGAACTGGCTGCCGAGGTCGACGAGGACCCAGCCCTGCGGCGTGACGCGCAGCTCGGCGTGCCGACGTGAGGCCGACGCCGAGGTGAGCACCACCTCGGCCTCCGCAGCCCGCCCCACCCGGTGGACGACGCGCGCGGGGTCGAGTCGCAGCAGGCGACCCTCGAGCTGCACCACGAGCTCGCCCGGCGCCGCAGCCGCGCGCTCCCTCGCCCCGGGGGCGCCGCCGGAGCCCGCGGGCGGGGGCGGTGGGTTCACGGGGTCCTCACAGGCCCGGGGGCGGAGCGTCGTCGGCGCAAGGATAGGCGACCGGGCGTCACCGACCTCCCCACCGCGCGCACGGTGGGCTGGCGGCGCCTAGGCCAACAGGCCCCGGACGACGCGCAACCCGACCGACACCTTGGCGAGGTCCGCCGGCTCGTCGGCGCACACCGCGGCCAGCGCCGTCGCCGCGCGCTCGACCTCGCCGCGCGAGGACTCCTCCCACGCCTCGACCCAGGCGGCGGCGCGCTCGGCGTCGTCCTCGGGGCCGGGTTCGGCGGGTTCGGCACCGGCGGCGGCGAGCACGGCGGCGGTGAGCCCGGCGTGCACAGCACCGAGGTCGTCGCGCACCGCGGCACGCGCCATCGTCTGCCACTGGTCGGCGCGCGGCAGGTCGACGATGCGCTGCTGCAGGGCCACCAGGCCGAGGCGCTCGCCCACGGCGAAGTGCACGCGCGCCACCTCGGCGGGCTCCAGGCCGTTGTCGACGGCGATCTCGACCACGTTGAGCAGGGCGTAGGCGACGTCGAAGGAGGCGACGCGGGCAGCGAGGTCGTCGGGCACGCCCTGCCGGGCGAGAAGGTCGCGGCGAGCGTCGTAGGCGGCCCGCTCGGCACCGGTGACGAGATCGGGCAGCATCGGCAAGGCGGCCTGCACGGGCGCTGCGAAGAGGTCGACCGTGGCCTGGCTGTCGATGGGTGCGCGCCGGTTGGTGATGAGCCACCGCGAGGCCCGCTCGACCAGGGTGCGCATCTCGACGCGCATGCGGGTCTGCACAGCCGCGTCGAGCACGTTGTCGTAGGTCTCGAGCTCCTTGCGCAGCGCCAGGGAGCCGAAGATCTCGCGCGCCACGAAATTGGCGCGGGTCAGGTCGGCGGCACTGGCCCCGGTCTCGCCGGCGAGCCGCGGCCAGTAGGTCATGCCGGCGCCGTTGACCAGGTCGTTGACCACCTGGGTCACGATGATCTCGCGCCGCAGCGGATGCTGGCCGATCTGGTGCCGGAAACCCTCCTGCACCGCGGAGGGGAAGTACGACTCGAGGTCGAGGGTGAGGTAGGGGTCCTCGGGCAGGTCGGACTCGATCAGCTCGTCGGCCAGGACGATCTTGGTGAAGGCCATCAGCACCGAGAGCTCCGGCTGGGTGAGCGCCCCTCCGGCATCCAGGCGTCGGCGCACCTCCTTCGAGCTCGGCAGTGCCTCGAGCTCGCGGTCGAGGCGACCGATGGACTCCAGGTGCCGCATCCACTGCTCGTGCACGTGGAGCAGCGACGGCGCGTTCTTCGCGGCGTTGGCCAGCGCGATGTTCTGGTCGTAGTTGTCGCGCAGCACGAGGTGGGCGACCTCGTCGGTCATCGAGGCCAGGAGCTCGTTGCGCTGCTTGCCCGTGAGGTCGCCGTCGGCGACCACCCGGTCGAGCAGGATCTTGAGGTTGACCTCGTGGTCGGAGGTGTCGACGCCGGCGGAGTTGTCGATGAAGTCGGTGTTCATCCGACCGCCGGCCTGGGCGTACTCCACCCGACCGGCCTGGGTGAAGCCCAGGTTGCCGCCCTCACCCACGCAGCGCGCTCGCAGCTGGGCCCCGTCGACGCGGATCGCGTCGTTGGCCTTGTCGCCGGCGTCGGCGTTGGTATCCCCCGCCGCCTTGACGTAGGTGCCGATCCCGCCGTTCCAGAGCAGATCGACGGGAGCGAGCAGGATCGCCCGCATGAGCTCGGCGGGCGTGAGGTACTCGGTGCCCTCGGGCAGGTCGAGTGCAGTGCGTACCTGGGGGCTGATCGGCACCGCCTTGGCGCTGCGCGGGTAGACGCCGCCGCCCTCGGAGATCAGCGAGGCGTCGTAGTCGGCCCAGCTCGAGCGCGGCAGGTCGAAGAGCCGCCGCCGCTCGGCGAAGGACGACGAGGCGTCGGGCTCGGGGTCGAGGAAGATGTGGCGGTGGTCGAAGGCAGCGACCAGGCGGATGTGCTCGGAGCACAGCATGCCGTTGCCGAAGACGTCACCCGACATGTCGCCGATCCCGACGACGGTGATGTCCTCGCTCTGACAGTCGACACCCATCTCCCGGAAGTGACGGCGCACCGAGACCCACGCCCCCTTGGCGGTGATGCCCATCGCCTTGTGGTCGTAGCCGACCGACCCACCGCTGGCGAAGGCGTCCCCCAGCCAGAACCCGTAGTCGGCCGAGACTCCGTTGGCGATGTCGGAGAAGGTGGCGGTGCCCTTGTCGGCGGCGACCACGAGGTAGGTGTCGTCACCGTCGTGGCGCACCACGCGCGGGGGCGGCACGACCTCGCCGCCGACGAGGTTGTCGGTGACGTCGAGCAGGCCGCGGATGAAGGTGCGGTAGCAGGCCACGCCCTCGCCCAGCCAGGCCTCGCGGTCGGAGGGGTCGGGCAGCTGCTTGGCGTAGAACCCGCCCTTCGCGCCCACCGGCACGATCACGGTGTTCTTCACCATCTGCGCCTTCACCAGGCCGAGCACCTCGGTGCGGAAGTCGTCGCGACGGTCCGACCAGCGCAGGCCGCCGCGCGCCACCGCACCGAAGCGCAGGTGCACACCCTCCACGTGCGGGGAGTAGACGAAGATCTCGAAGCGCGGCCGGGGCTCGGGCAGGTCGGGGATCGCCGACGGCTCGAGCTTGAGCGACAGGTAGGGCTTGGGGGCCGCCGGGCGGTCGGCGAGCGGCTGCTCGAGCTGGAAGTGGTTCGTGCGCAGCGTGGCGGTGATGTGGGTGAGGTAGCTGCGCAGGATGCGGTCGTGGTCGAGGCTCACGACCTCCTCGAGGGCGGCGCGGATGCGCGCCACCAGCTCCTCCTCGCGCCGGCTGCGCTCGTCGCCGGCGAGGTCGGGGTCGGGGTCGAAGCGGGTCTCGAACAGCTCGACCAGGAGCCGCGCGGAGGCGACGTTGTCGACGAGGGCCTGCTCGATGGAGTCGGTGGAGAACGGGCTGTTGCCCTGGCGCATGTAGCGGGCGTAGGCGCGCAGCAGGGTGACCTGGCGCCAGGTGAGGCGCGCGTGCAGCACGAGCCGGTTGAACCCGTCGACCTCCGCCGCGCCGAACCACATCGCGCGCAGGGCGTCGGCGAACAGGGTGCGGGCGTCGTCCGGGAGGGGGCCGGAGTAGCGCAGCCCGAAGTCGTAGATGTGGGTACGACGCTCGAGGCCGGCGAGGGCGTAGGGCCGCTCGTCGACGACCTCCACCCCCATCGAGGCGAGCATCGGGAGCACGGAGGTGAGCGAGAGCGGCTCGCCGACGCGGTAGAGCTTGAGCCGCGCCTCCCCCTCGGGGGCGTCGACATCGGCGTAGAGCGACTCGTCGAGGCCCTGGCCGCCGTCGAGGTCGAGGGCCTCGATGCGCCCGATGTCGATCGCGCCGGCCCGCGGGGTGAAGTCCTCCTTGTAGGCCTCGGGCAGTGCGTCGAGGTAGCGCCGAGCCAGCGAGGCCCCTCGCTCCTCCCCGAACTCCGCGATGATCGCCTGACGGAAGTCGTCCTGCCAGGAGCGCGACGCGTCCACCAGCCGCCGCTCGAGGTCGGCGGTGTCGATGTCGTCGGGCAGCAGCTCACCGTGGGGCAGGTGGATCACCAGGTGCACCCGCGCGGTGGCCGACTCGTTGATGCTCACGCTGAACTCGACGTCGCCGGCAGGGACGCGTCCCTCGCCGATCTGGTCGGCGAGAATCTGCACGAAACGCTGGCGCACCGCGGTGTTGTAGCGGTCGCGCGGCAGGTACACGAGCACGGAGAGGTAGCGACCGTAGGTGTCGCGGCGGATGAACAGCTTCACCGCGCGCCGCTGACGCGCCTGCATGGCGGACTCCGCGATCACGGTGAGCTCGTCGAGCGGGGTGTGCAGCAGCTCGTCGCGCGGATAGGTCTCCAGCGTGGCCAGCAGAGCCGCACCGTCGTGGCTGCGGACGTCGTAGCCGCAGGCCGCGACGACGTCGGCGACCTTGTCGCGCAGCAGCGGCACAGTGAGCACCGACTCGGTGTAGGCGCGGCTCGAGAGGAGCCCCAGGAAGCGCCGCTCGCCGGTGACCCGGCCGTCGGGGCCGAAGGTCTTGACCCCCACGTAGTCGAGGTAGGTCGGGCGGTGCACGGTGGAGCGGGAGTTGGCCTTGGTGAGCACCAGCACGTGGGGCTCACGAGCCCGTGCCCGCACGGCCGCGGGGAGGCGGCTGATCGGACCGCCGGTGGGCGCGGCGCGCAGGATGCCGAGCCCGCTGCCCTCGACCGCGCGCAGCACGTCCTCGGGCTCACCGTCGTCACCGGGCTGCTCGACGAGCTCGTACTCGCGGTAGCCCAGGAAGGTGAAGTGGTCCTCGGCCAGCCAGCCGAGCAGACCCGCGGCACGGCGCACCTCCTCGGCGTCCACGGGGGGCGGTGAGGTCTGCAGGGCAGCGACGATCTCGGACACCTGCTGCTGCATGGCCGGCCAGTCGTCGACGGCCGCGCGGACGTCGTCCAGCACCCGCCGCACGCCCTGCGCCACATGGTCGGGGAGGTCGTCGTCCTCGCCGCTGAGGCGGGGCACCTCGACGTGCATCCACGACTCGCGGAGCCAGCCGTCCTCAGGGCGTGGACCGGTGGTGGGGGCGATCTCGAGCAGGGTGCCGGCCTCGTCACGGCGCACGTCGAAGGTCGGGTGGACGACGAGGCGCACGTCGCGCTGCTGACGTGCCAGCTCCATCGTCACCGAGTCGACCAGGAACGGCATGTCGTCGACGACGACCTCGACCACCGTGTGCCCGCCCGCGGACCAGTTGTGCTCGCCGACTGTCGGCGTGAGCACGCGCAGGCTCGTCGTGCCCGGCTGGCGCACCGCGGCGAGGCGGTGGTGGGAGGCGAAGGCGCCGTAGACGTCGGCCTCGCTGCGGGCGGCCAGCTCGTCGCTCGGCACGTGGCGGTAGTAGGCGGCGAGCAGCCCGACGAGCTGCTCGCGCGGCGGCGAGCCGGGCCCGCGGGCCTCCTTCGCGGCCGACGCCGCCCGCTCGAGGAGGAGGTCGCGCTCGGCGGCCTGACGGGGACGGGGGGACGCGGACGCAGGCGTCGTCGCTGGCACACCACGACACTAGAACCCCTGCGATGGGGGTCACAACGCCGGGGCGTGCGCGGCGCGTCGCGCCCCTCCGGGCCGGGTACCGTTCGCCCCGGGTTGCGACGCGCGACCCCGACGAACACGACCCCACCCCCGCTCCCCGTGAGCCCCGGAGGAAAGGCCCTTCCCATGAGCAAGCGACTGCAGCAGAAGCTGGTGTACGAGGCGCCGCTGGCCGACGTGGCGGCGATGCTCGCCGACACCGCCTTCCGCGAGGAGGTCTGCCGCAACCAGCGCGCCACCTCCTACGACGTGAGCATCGAGGGCGACGCGACGGCGCGCACGGTGCGCATCCAGATGGACCAGCCCACCGACAAGGTGCCGTCGTTCGCCAAGAAGATCGTGGGCGAGTCGACCACCATCGTGCAGACCGAGACGTGGACCTCGACCGAGCGCGGCGACATCCACGTCTCCATACCCGGCAAGCCCGGCGAGATGCGCGGCACCGCCACGCTGGTGGAGAAAGACGGTGTGACCACCGAGACCGTCGACCTCGAGATCACCGTGAAGATCCCGCTGATCGCCGGCAAGATCGAGGAGCTGCTCGCCAAGCTGCTCGGCAGCGCCCTGCGCGCCGAGGAGCGCACCGGCAAGGCGTGGCTGGCCCGCTGAGCCGCTCGATCCCACGCGAAGCCGTCACTCCCCCCGGGGGGGCGGCGGCCTCGTCGTCCTCGGGGATCAGCGCGAGTCCACCGATGCCTCCTGCGATGCGGCGGCGCCCCGGGCTGCGTCGTCCTCGGCCCGCAGCGCGCGCTGACGCAGCGTGACGACCACGCCGAGCACCAGGAACGGCCCGAAGGCCAGAGCGGCGGCGAGCGCCTGCTCGGCGGGGTGCAGCGCCCCGAGGTGCCAGAGCGTGTGGGCGGTGAGCGGACTCATCGCGGCCGTCGGGCCCGTGGCGTGGCGCGGGAGGAGCCCTTGGCGCCGCGTCGTCCACGCGGTGCCCGCGGGCGCGTGGACGACGAGAGCTCGAGCAGCTCGTCGAGCGCCTCGCGCACGCAGACGCCGAGCAGCTCGACGTCCGGGACCTGGTCGCGGTCGGCGGTGATGCCGTAGTAGACGCCGCCGTCGTAGGAGGTGACGCCGATGGCGATCGGGTGCGCGGTGGTGAGTGGTGGCACCGGGTAGCTGGCGACCATGCGGGCTCCGGCGGCGTAGAGCGGGGCCTGGGGGCCGGGAACGTTGGTGACCGAGAGCTGGTAGCCGCGGCGCATCTCGTCGGCGGCCACCCGCGAGCCGATGGCGTGGAAGGTCGTGGGCGCGAAGCCGGCGATGCCGGCGAGGCGGTTGGCGGCGACGCTGCGGCCGGTGTCCTTGTGGGCCTGGAACGAGTACGACACCTGGTGCAGGCGCACGATCGGGCTCGGCTCGCTGATCGGCAGGTCGACGAAGTGAGCGGCGATCTGGCTGCCCAGCGAGGTCGCCTCGAGCTCCTCGTCGATCACCGACACCGGCACCACGGCCCGCACCTGGCGCAGACCGCCCATCGACTCGGTGCGCGTCATCAGCCAGGCGCGGAGCGCGCCCGTGATGGTGGCCAGCACGACGTCGTTGATCGTGCCGCCGTGCGCCTCGCGGACGGTGCGGTAGTCCTGCAGCCGGGTGTCGACGGTGACCACGCGGCGCTGCTGCGACAGCGGGCCGCCCAGCGGCCCCTTCGAGCTCGGACGACGGCCCGTCGCGGCCGCCGCGATCGTGCGGGCTCGCGCGGTGCGGCGATCGGCGAGACGGGTGAGGGCACGCGAGCCCGTGCTCACGGTCTCGGCCAGCGTCGCGCGGTCGAGGAGGTTGTCGCGCACCGCACCGGCGAGCAGGCTCGCCGGACTCGGCACCCGGCGCGGGCGCCAGTCGTCGGGCTCGAGATCGCGCGGCTCGGGCTGGAGGTCGAGCAGCAGCTGCCCGAGGTCGACGGTGTGCACGCCGTCCACGAGCGCCTGGTGGGTCGTGGAGAGCACCGCGACCCGGCCGCCCTCGAGCCCCTCGACCACGTAGATCTCCCACAGCGGGCGGGTGCGGTCGAGCGGACGCGACACGATGCGCGACACGAGCTCGCGCAACTGCTCGGGCGTGCCGGGGCGCGGCAGCGCCGAGCGGCGCACGTGGAAGGCGAGGTCGAAGTTCTCGTCGTCGACCCACAGCGGGCTCGCGAGGTGGCCGGGCACCGCCTGGAGCCGCTGGCGGTAGCGCGGCACGAAGGCGATCCGATCACGGATCAGCTCGACGAAGCGCGCGTAGTCGAGCGAACCCTCGCCGGCGCCCGCCTCGAAGATCTCGATGGTGGCGTTGTGCCGCGGCGTCTCGGGGCTCTCCACCTCCAGGAAAGCCAGGTCGCGCGGACGCACCCGATCCACCACTGCTCCTCCGCCCTGCGCCAGCACCGCTGCGCTACGAGGGACTCCCGTCGTGCCGAGCGGGGCCGACCTGATCGCCCCTGGAGTCCGCGTGAGATTCTGGCATGGATCGCCGACCGTTCCCGACGGGTCCGCCTGCCGCGTGAACCGACGCGACGTGCCCCCTCCCCGGACGACGAAGGATGATCCCCCGTGCCCCGCACCCCGCGCGCTCTCGGCGCCGCCCTCCTCAGCGCGGCCCTGCTCACCAGCCTCACCGCCTGCGGCGAGGACGACGGCTCGGCCGGCACCGCGACGAGCGGTTCGTCGTCGGAGGCCTCCTCGACCGCGTCGTCCGGCGCCGCGAGCTCGAGCGCACCTGCCGACGACGCCAAGGTCATCGACATCGCGATCAAGGACGGCGACGTCTCCCCCAGCGGCGACCGCATCGAGGTGAAGCGGGGCCAGACGGTCGAGCTCAAGGTCACCGCCGACAGCGAGGGCGAGATCCACGTGCACTCCGACCCCGAGCAGGAGCTCGCCTACAAGGAGGGTGAGCAGACCTTCTCCCTCGCGATCGAACGGCCCGGCGTCGTGGCCGTCGAGGACCACGCGCTCGACAAGGTCATCGTCCAGCTCGAGGTCCGGTGACCTCTCCGCTCGCCACCGCCCACGCGGTCGCCGCCTCGGCGATCGGATCGACCGTCGGCTCCGACACCGTCCAGGCGCACGGGATCGGCGGCCAGGCCGACCTCCCCATCCCGCTCACGCTCGCCATCTCGGGCGCCGTCGCAGCGCTGGTGGTCTCGTTCACGGTGCTCGTGGTGGCGTGGCGTCGTCCGCGCTACGAGCTCGCCGGCGGCGGCACCGTCCGAGCAACCGTCGGCGTCGGTAGCGGTTCGGCGCTCGACCCCGGCCTCGACCCCGGCCTCGACGCACCCGCGGTCGACGCCGAGCACGAGGACGCCGTGCTGCGCCGCCGCGCGGGGCGGCCGGCGCCCGCCGTCCTCGACCGGGTGGTGGGCTCCCACGGATTCCACCTCGCCGCTCGGGCGCTCGGGCTCGCGCTGGCGGTGTTCACCGCCGTGTGCGCGATCTTCGGCAGCGACGACCTCAACAACCCGTTCTTCGGCATCTTCTACGTGTGGCTCTGGGTGGGCCTCATCTTCGCCTCCGCGCTGCTCGGGCCGGTGTGGCGCGCGATCAGCCCGGTGCGCACCATCAATGCGGTGATCGCCCGGTTGGCCGACAGCGATCCCGATCGGGGGCTCCTGACCTACCCCGAGCGCCTCGGCCACTGGCCGGCGGCGCTGGGCCTGTTCGCCTTCGTCTGGCTCGAGCTGGCCTACGCCTATCCCACCGACCTGGGTCCGGTGCGCCTGTGGTGCGCGGTCTACTTCGCGGTGATGCTCGTGGGGGGCGCGCTCTTCGGCAACCGCTTCTACGAGCTCGGCGACCCCTTCGAGGTCTACTCGGGTCTCATCGCGAAACTCTCCCCCTGGGCGCGGGTCGATGGTCGTCTCGTGCTCCGCAGCCCGCTGGCCAACCTCGCCACGATCGTGCCGCGACCCGGCCTGGTGGCCGTCGTGGCGGTGCTGTTCGGCAGCACCGCCTTCGACTCCTTCCGCGAGTCGAGCTTCTGGGTGAAGACCTACCAGGACGCCAGCGTCAGCAAGGTGCTGCTCGACAACCTCGCGCTCGTCGGTTTCTGCCTGACCGCGGGCGTGCTGCTGGCGGTCGGCAGCGCACTGACCCGCGGCGGCGGGTCGGTCGCGCGCCGCGAGCTGCCCGGCCGCTACGCCCACTCGATCGTGCCGATCATCCTCGGCTACATCCTCGCCCACTACCTCACGCTGTGGGTCGACGTCGGCACCCAGACGCTGGCGCGGGTCAGCGATCCGCTCAGCACGGGGGCGAACCTCTTCGGCACCGCGGGCCTCACCCCGTCGTACTGGTTCAGCTACCACCCCACCCTGCTGGCCACGATCAAGGTGCTGGCCGTCGTGATCGGGCACGTGGTGGCCGCCGTGGCCGCCCACGACCGCGCACTTGCGCTGCTGCCCCGGCGTGAGCAGATCGTGGGTCAGCTGCCGATGCTCTTCATCATGGTCGCCTTCACCGGCGGCGGGCTCTACCTGCTGTTCAACGCCTGAGCCCGCGCGCCCGGCGCCACGGCCAGCAGGTCGACGAGTCCACCGAGAGCGCGCAGCAGCGCCGAGTCACCGGTCTCGGCGAGCAGGCGCCCCGCGACGGCAGCCCGGTCGACCGCCGCCTGGTCGTCGGGCAGGAAGTGGACGGCGGCGAGCCCGTGACGCCCGGCGAATCCCTCGAGCATCGCCACGACGTCGCGCTCGCGCCAGCCGAGGGTGGGCCGCATCCGGTTGACGACGACGAGCGGCGACGACGCGATCTCGCGCACCTCGTCGAGCGCACGCACGAGCCGGGCCAGACCGACGGGATCGGCGGAGCCGACGACCACCACGTCGTCCGCGAGCTCGAGCGCCTCGCGGGTGAGGTCGTTGCGGCCGGGGCGACCGAGGTCGACGGCGAGGTCCTGCTCGATGGTGAAGCCGGTGTCGAGCACCACCTGGGCGTCGCGGCGGGCCAGGCCCACGAGGTCGCTCAGCACCCCTGGACGCACCTCGCTCCACCGGTCGGCCCTCGGTAGTCCCGTCAGCACGCGCAGCCGCTCGGAGAGGCGCCGCTGGGTGCCGGTGAAGCGGTCGGCCAGGTCGGGCGACCCGATCAGGCGGGCCGCGGCCAGCAGCCCCGAGACCTCGTCGAGGATGCCGAGCTGCTGAGCCACCGCGCCGCCCCAGGGATCGGCGTCCACGAGCAGGGTGGGCAGACCGCGCTGCGCGAGCTCGCCTGCGAGGGCGGTGGTCACGGTGGTGCGTCCCGGAGCGCCGGCCGGGCCCCACACGGCCACCACGCGCCCCTCGCCGTGCATCGTGGCTGTCGCGACCTCAGGGGGCGGTGGCGGTGGCGGCGCGGTGGGGGCCCCGCCCGTCGGGCTCTCCCCTGCGGTCATTGGCGGTGGCCCCGGCGGCCGGGGCGGCAGCGACCTCGCGGGCGTACGGGACGGACCGTCCGGAGTCTCGGGGACGCGGGAGGCCAGCGCCACTCCCCCCGTGGACGACGCCGGGCCGGCCCCGCCGTCATCCACGGAGCCGGCGAGCACCCCGGGCAGCAGCCCCGGCAGGGCGTCGACCCGGTCGACGTCGACGGTCAGGGCGAGACCGGTGCGCCCACCGACGAACGAGCGGGCGGTCTCGGGACCGGTGACGCCGACAGCGCGCACCTCGTAGCGGGCCAGCTCGTCGAGCACGCGCGCGTCGAGACCGGGCAGGTCGGTGCCCATGACGGCGACCTCTGCCTGCCCGGTGCTGGCCACGGCGAGCAGGTCGTCGACGTCGACGCACCGCTTGAGGACGACGACGCCGGGGTCGGCCTGCAGGGCGGCGAGCGCCGGACCCTCCCAGGCAGCGCCGGAGGAGGCGAGGAGGACGATGATCACGGCGTCGACCTCAGGAGCGCTGGAGCACGCGGAGCACGGGATCCTGCAGGTCGCCCAGCAGACGCTCGAACGCCGCCGCGCGCTGCTCGTCGACGGCCACCACGATCTGGCGGGCGCCGCTCACCACGAGGGCGTCCTCGTCGGCGGGCGCCGCCACCACCGTGACCTCGGCGAGCGCCGGAGCAGCCCCGCGGCCCGCACCGGCGGCGTCGGCGCCGCCCTCGCCCGCACCGGTGGCGTCGCTCAGCCAGACATCGATCACGGAGCCGGCACGCACCCCGGGCGGCACCCGGTTGGGATCGACCTCGAGCGGCACCCTGAGCTGCGCCACCGCGTCGGCCTCGCCGACCGCCGAGCGCGCCAGCAGCTCGCCCGCCCCGACGGGCCGCGCGAAGACCAGGCCCTCGGGCACCGGTTGCGAGGCCGGGTAGTAGCGCTCGGCGGTGGCGTCGTCGGTGAACCGCAGCCGGCGCACCTCCAGGTCGTCGCGGACGACGGGTGCCCCCGCTCCGCGTTCGGCGGCCACCACCCACACCGCGGTGGTGTCGTCGACCGCGGCGAGCGCGCGGGCACCGAGCACCACCGATCCTGCGACGAGGAGCAGGCCGAACCACAGTCGCGGGTCACGCCAGCCGGGCCGCGCCGTGCGCACGGCAGCCGGTGCCGACGTGCCCGCAGGGATCCCGAGATCTCTGGACACGCCGCCATCATGCCCAGTGGGGGCGCGCTCGTCACCTGCCTCCTCCACAGGGTCGCGAGGCGGCGGTGTCGACCGTCGCCGGCGGATGCGACGATGGGCGCATGGCTGCCGGTCCGCGCTTCCTCACCCTCGCCGACGTCGCCGAGGTGCTCAACACCTCGAGCGCGCAGGTCTACGCGATGGTGCGGCGCGGCGAGCTGCCCGCGATCAAGATCGGCGGCCGCGGGCAGTGGCGGGTCGAGGCGAGCCGGCTCGAGGAGTACATCGCCGAGCAGTACCGCCACGCCGAGCGCTACGTGGCCGAGCACCCGTTCGCCGAGTCCGAGGCCGGTGTCGACGCCGGTCTCGAGTAGCCCGCGCCGTCCGCCGACTGGTTGCCGAAGGCGCTCAGCCCGTCTCGCCGTCCAGGGTGACCTTGACCTTGCGCTCGTTCGACCCGCGGTCGAGGGTGAAGGTGACCGTCTGGCCGGGCTGGAAGGTCCGGATCGCGACGATCAGCGAGGTGCCGTCGGTGACGCGCGTGCCGTTGATCTCGGTGATGAGGTCGCCGCGCTTGAGGCCGCTCTCCTCCGCGGGGCTGTCGGCGATGATCTCGCTGATCTCGGCACCGCGCCCGTCGGGAACGCCGCCGGTGTTCACCTTCGCGCCGATCACGGGGTACTGCGCCTTGCCCGTGCGCAGGATCTGGTCGGCGGTGATGCGCACCTGCTCGACCGGGATCGCGAAGCCCACGCCGATGTTGCCGGCCTCGGCACCCGTGGTGCCGCCGCCGCCCGCCGTGGCGATCGCGGAGTTCACGCCCACGACCTCGCCCTGCATGTTGGTGAGCGGGCCGCCGGAGTTGCCCGGGTTGATGGCGGCGTCGGTCTGCACGGCGTTGATGAACGACGACTCGTCGGCGCGTGAGCCGGTGGTGACCGGGCGCTGCAGGTAGCTCACGATGCCGGAGGTCACCGTGTCGGGCAGGCCGAGCGGCGAGCCGACCGCCACGACGGGCTCGCCCACGCGAAGACGCGCGGAGTAGCCGAGCTTGGCAGGCTTGAGCCGGTCGCCGTTCTTCACCACCAGCACGGCGAGGTCGTACACCGGGCTGCGCCCCACGACCTCGGCCTCGTAGCGGTTGCGGTCGTGGTCGATGACGACGATCGGCCCCTCGTCCTTGGCCGCCTGCGCCACGACGTGGTTGTTGGTGATGATGTGCCCGTCGCCGTCGAGCACCCAACCGGAACCGGTGGCCCCGGCGTCCTGGCCGTCGTACTCGGCGAGGATCTGCACGGTGCTCGGGAGCACGGCTTGCGCCACCTCCGCCACCGAGCCGGGCGCCTTCAGCGGCGGGAGGTCGGTGAGGTCGACGTCGGCGAGACCTCCGCCGGCCAGGCCCGGCGGGTCGTCGCTGCCGCCGAAGCCGTTCTGCAGGGCGCTGCCCAGGAAGCCGCCCGCGAGCCCGACCACGAGCGCGAGCGCGGCGACCGGCAGCCACGTGGCTCGACGAGCGCGGTGCGAGCTGGTGGGCGCCGGCGGGATCGGCTCGAAGGACCCCGGGAACAGGGTGAGAGGCGGCTCTGCTCCTCCGGGGCCGACGGGCGCGACGGGAGCGGCCGGGGGTGCGGGATGGCTCGACCCCGGATACGGGGGCGGGCTCGAGGGCGGCCCCGACGGCGCGGGCGAGCCGGGCGCCGCGGGGGCGCCGAACAGCGGCGGCGCAGCGGGCGGAGCCGGACGCGAGGCGGCCGGGTCGGGGGCGGCGGACGGCGGCACCAGAGGCCCGGACGGCGGAGCCCACCGGTCGTCGCCCGCACCGCCGTTCGTGGAGGGCGGGGTCACCGGCGGCACCGGACGGTTCGCCGCGGACTCGTCGGGCTCGGGTGACACCTCACGCTCGTCGCTCACTCCCCCATCATGTACGACGCCACCAGCCGCTCAGCGACGGGCGGCGCGCACCGGCGTGCGGAGAAGGGTGATGAGGTCCTGCGCGGGTTGCACGGCGGCACTGCTGCTGGTGGGTCCCCCCACCGACGTGGCGCCGCCGGGACCGGGGCGTCCGGGAGGTGGCGGCGTCGGCGAGGAGGGCACACCGGTGCTGATCTGGGTGACCGGAGGGCGCGGCGTCACCGGAGCACCGCCCGGCGCCACGCCGAGCGCGACCACGCCGAGGACGGCGGCACCGAGCGCACCCCCGCCGGCGAGCAGCGCCCCACTCGGACGGCGTTCGCCACGCCGCGGCGCCACGGCCGACGGCGCGAGAGCGGCGTCCCAGGGCGAACCGGCGCCGGACGGCGGCAGGTTGAGCAGCGAGCCCTTGAGCGCCGACGACGCCGACGGCGCGTCGTCCTCGCTGTGGGCGCCGAGGCCGGCGAGCCGACTCTTAATCCACCCCTCGCGTTCGACGAGGTCGCGGCACGGGTGACAGGAGTACACGTGGGCCCAGGCCTCGTCGCTCTCGCGCTTGGCGAGACGCCCGTCGAGCAGGGCCGTGACGCGCGGGCCGCTGAGGTGCCCGATCATGCTGTGCCCCCGGCGGGCACGGGCGCCCCTGCGTAGCGACTGCGACCGTCGGTGGGAGCGCGGTGCGCGAGGGCGGCGCGCAGCAGCGAGCGACCACGGTGGATGCGCGAGCGCACCGTGCCGAGCTTGACGTCGAGGATCTGAGCGATCTCCTCGTAGGTGAGGCCCTCGATGTCGCAGAGCACGACGGGAGCGCGGAAGTCGGGCGGCAGCGCTGCGAGCGCGGACTCGACGTCGGCCTCGAAGGTGCGCTCCGCGTACGCGGTCTCAGGGGCCGGCGACGGACTGGTCAGCTTCGCTGCGCGTTCCTCCGACAGCGCGTCGAAGCGGATGCGCTGGCGGCGACGGGCCTGGTCGAGGAAGAGGTTCGTGGTGATGCGGTGCAGCCAGCCCTCGAAGGTGCCCGGCTCGTAGGTGTGCAGCGAGCGGAAGACGCGCACGAAGACCTCCTGCGTGAGGTCCTCGGCGTCGTGACGGTTGCCGGTCAGGCGCAGCGCGAGGCGGAAGACCCGGTCGGTGTGCTGCTCGACGATCTCCTGCCAGCTCGGCACGAGGGAGGCGGACGCGTCGGCCCCCGCCGTCTCGGTCGGGGTGGGATCGACGGGCTCCTTCATCACGGCCTTCTTCCGCTGGGTCCACGCCAAGGTCCTTGGCTCCTCTCCTACGGTAGGGACGGCTCCTGAGGGTTGCCTGTGAAGCGGATCAACGAACGATGGGGACCCGGTGTTCCCACGGTCCGATCTCGTCGCGTCGCGCGTCCTCCGCGCCCGCGTGGCCCTAGGGTTGGCCCGTGGCCGCCTCCTCAGCACCGACTCCGCCGTCTGCGACCAGCTGGAGCTTCAGCGACACCTACCTCGCCGAGGACGACGTGCTGCTCGCCGCGCGATCGCGCGCCGACGAGGTCGGCGTCGTGTCCGTCGGCCCCGGCGCCGGTGCCGCCCTGCGTCTGGTCGCCGCCCTCATCGAGGCGCGCGCGGTGGTGGAGATCGGAACCGGCACGGGGGTCTCCGGGGTCTGGCTGCTGCGGGGCATGCGTCCTGACGGCGTGCTCACCACCGTCGACGTCGAGGCCGAGCACCAGCGCCTCGCACGCGAGTCCTACAAGGAGGCGGGGGTGGCGCCCCAGCGGGTGCGCACCATCGCCGGTGCCGCGCTCGACGTGCTGCCGCGCCTGACCGACGGCCACTACGACCTCGTCTTCGCCGACGGCGACAAGCGCGAGTACAGCGCCTACCTCGCCGAGGCCCTGCGCCTGCTGCGTCCCGGCGGCGTGGTGGTCTTCGACAACGCGCTGTGGCACGACCGGGTGGCCGACCCCGCCCAGCGCGACGAGGAGACCGTCGCCATCCGCGACCTGGTGCAGCACGTGGCCGAGGCCGACGGTCTCGTGCCGGCGCTGCTGCCCGTGGGCGACGGCCTGCTGGTCGCCAAGAAGGAGTGGGCGGGCGACACCGCCTGAGCACCCGGGCGGTGACTCCGCGGGCGCTGATCCCGCGAAGCCACGGGCAGGCGGTTCAGTCGACGATGCCGGCCAGCGGCTCGGGCGAGCCCAGCCAGCCGAGCAGCAGGCGCGGGCCGAAGCCGGTAGGCCCCGCCGTCCACTCGTAGGAGTCCTTCTCGGAATCGCCGACCGACGCGATGTCGAGGTGGGCCCACGGCACGTCGCCGACGAAGTGCTGCAGGAACAGCGCCGCGGTGATGGCGCCGGGGCCGCCGGGATCGTTGCGCGCGTCGGCCACCTTGGAGGCCAGGGTCTCCTCGTACGCCGCGTGCAGCGGGAAGCGCCACAGCGGCTCACCGGACTGCTCCCCCGAGCGCAGCAGAGCCTCGGCGAGCGTGTCGTCGCTGGCGAAGAGTCCTCCGACCTGCTGGCCGAGCGCGACCTTCACCGCGCCCGTGAGGGTTGCGACGTCGACGATCGCGGCGGGCCGGATCTGCTCGACCGCGTAGGCGAGGGCGTCGGCGAGCACCAGCCGGCCCTCCGCATCGGTGTTGCCGACCTCGGTGGTGCGACCGCCGTAGTGGCGCAGCACGTCGCCGGGGCGCAGCGCACGGCCCGACACGGCGTTCTCGGCCGCTGCGACGAGACCGACCACCCGCACGGGGCAGTCGACGTCGGCGAGTGCGGCCATCGTCGCGAGGACGACGCCCCCGCCGGTCATGTCGCGCTTCATCGAGGCCATCGAGGGTCCCGGCTTGAGCGAGAGACCACCGGAGTCGAAGGTGATGCCCTTGCCGACCACCACGACGGTGGGCAGCTTGCGGGCCGCACGGGCGGAGATCCCGCGCGGGGTGTAGTCGAGGCGGATGAGTCGCGGAGGCGTGGCCGAGGCCTGCCCGACGCCGACGATGCCGCCGAAGCCCTCGGCCGCCAGACGCTGCTCGTCCCAGACCGTGAGCTCGAGACCGGCCTGCTCGGCGATCTCGGCGGCCTGGACGGCCAGCCAGGCGGGGTTCTTGAGGTTGGAGGGCACGGTGGCCAGGAAGCGCGAGCGCCACCCGGCGCCGCCGATCGCGACCGACCGCTCCAGCAGCCCGCGATCGGGCGGGGGGGGCCGCCCGGCCCCCCCGCCCCGG